>DAHUXN010000086.1 GCA_027307115.1 Acidobacteriota bacterium | reverse complement strand
CCCGCGCCAAATCAACGGACGGTCGCCCGGATTCAGCAGCCCCATCGAAATCACTTTCAGCCCGTAAGCTTCGACGGGAATAATCACGTTTTCCGCGACGGCGCCCGGCTGTTCCGTTGTCCCGAGCATCAGCGGAACGTTCGGTCCGTAGACGTCCGCGTCCATCAATCCAACTTTCGAACCCATTTTCTGCAGCGCAATCGCCAGATTCACGGCGACGGTAGTTTTTCCTACGCCACCTTTGCCGCTCGCGACCGCGACCAGATGTTTCACGCCGCGAATTGGTTCTTTCTCCGGCAAGCGCCGTCCGCCGGGAGCGCTCGCGTCGAATTTCAAATCGAACGACCGCACGCCTTGCAAGCGCGCGACTGCTGCGCGTATCCCGCGTTCGAGCGTGTCGCGATACGCAGGCTCCGGCCGCAGCAGGGACATCACCAGAGAAATGTCGCCCTCGCGCACCACCAGGCTCCGCACCATGTTCAGCGACAATATGCTGCGATGATGCTCCGGATCCTCGACCGTCCGCAGCGCCTCGTATACCACGCCTTCCGTTAACGGATTCCCCGCCATTCAGTTCCCGCCTTTCGCACTCAGTAGTACAGCAACGCGCCGCCGCAACTCTCAACACTTTCATCATAGAACGCTCCTCCTGCCCTAGCAACTCGCGCAATCACCCCGCTTTGCGCCCAGTGCGGCGAACAGGTTAGAATAGACTGTGTACCCGTCCGCGGGCGGCTGAGGGGAACGTCCAGTGGAGGTTCACTCCCGGTTGCACTGCTCCCGAAACGGCCACAAGAAGAGGTTTGCGACGCTTGCTCGAAGGCAAGCATCCAACGGAAAAGCATGGATGCCGATAGGTTTGTTGAAAATATAATTGCGTTTTTCGTCGGGACGAAGCACGAGCGCGACATCAAGAAGCTCGAGCCGCTCGTCGCGCAGATCAATGCGCTCGAGCCCGAGATGCAGAAGCTCGCCGACGACGATTTCCGCATCAAAACCGCCGAATTGAAAATGCAGGTCACGTCGAAGCTCGAAGGCGTGGACATAAAAGATCCTGAATACCGCGCGAAAATGCAGGAAGCCTTTGCGCCTGTTCTGGTGCCGGCGTTCGCGCTGGTGCGCGAAGTCGGCCGCCGCAAGCTCAGCATGCGCCACTTCGACGTGCAGCTGATCGGCGGCATGGTGCTGCACGAAGGAAAAATCGCCGAGATGAAAACCGGCGAAGGAAAAACGCTGGTTGCCACTCTTCCCGCGTATTTGAATGCGCTTGCGGGACGCGGCGTCCACATCGTCACGGTCAACGATTATCTTGCCCGGCGCGACGCGGAGTGGATGAGCCCCATTTACAAAACGCTCGGTCTCACCGTCGGCGTCATCGTCCATGACCTCGACGACGTGCAGCGCCGCGCCGCCTATGCCGCTGACATCACGTACGGCACCAACAACGAATTCGGCTTCGATTATCTGCGCGACAACATGAAGTACGATCTCGCCGATTGCGTCCAGCGCGGCCATCATTTCGGTATCGTTGACGAAGTCGATTCCATCTTGATCGACGAGGCGCGTACGCCGCTCATCATTTCCGGCCCCGCCGAGGAATCCACCGACAAGTATTACCGCATCGACAAAATTATTCCCAAACTCATCAAGGACATCGACTACACTCTCGACGAAAAGCACAAAACCGCGACACTCACCGAGGAAGGCGTGGCGAAATGCGAGCGCCTGCTCGATTTGCCCAACATGTACGACCCGCAAAACCTCGAGCTGATTCACCACGTTTATCAGGGCCTCCGGGCGCATTCGCTCTTCACGCGTGACGTCGATTACGTGGTGAAAGAAGGCGAAGTCATCATCGTCGATGAATTCACGGGCCGCCAAATGCCCGGACGCCGCTGGTCCGACGGTTTGCATCAGGCCATCGAAGCCAAGGAAACGGTGAAGATCGAGCGCGAAAATCAGACTCTCGCCACCGTCACCTTCCAGAATTATTTCCGCATGTACAAGAAACTTTCTGGCATGACGGGTACCGCGGAAACGGAAGCGAAAGAGTTCAATAAAATTTACGGCCTCGACGTGGTGGTGATTCCCACGAACCGCACGCTGATTCGTCTCGAAAATCCCGACGTGGTCTATCGCACCGAACTCGAGAAATTCGAAGCCGTCGTCAACGGCATCGTCCAGGAAGACGGCTCTCACGTGAGCGGCGTCCGGCAATTGCATGAGAGCGGCCAGCCCGTGCTCATCGGCAGCATCTCGATTGAGAAATCCGAAAAAATCGCCGAACTGCTCAAGAAACACGGCATCCCGCACCAAGTCTTGAACGCCAAGCAACACGAGCGCGAGGCGAAAATCATCGCGCAGGCCGGACGCAAGGGTGCCGTCACCGTCTCCACCAACATGGCCGGCCGCGGAACCGACATTTTACTTGGCGGCAATCCCGAAGCCATGACGCGCGATTATTGCCTGAAGAACAAGCTTGCGATTCCCTACGCGCCCGCGAGCGCCGTCATCGGCAATGGCGACGAGCCTCCGGGCGCAAGCGAAACTCCAAAGGAGATTCCGCAAGAAGCATCGGCCGGAGGAAACGGCGTAGGCAATGTCGCCATGGTCCTCTTCCAGCAGGAAGGCAAAATCTTCCAAGTCCCACTCGAGCAATGGAAGCCGCTGTACGATCAGTATGCCGCGCAATGCAAGACGGAACACGATGAAGTCGTCGCTCTGGGCGGTCTGCATATTCTCGGCACCGAACGTCACGAGGCCCGCCGCATCGACAATCAGTTGCGTGGACGCGCCGGACGCCAGGGCGACCCCGGCTCCTCGCGATTTTATCTTTCGCTCGAAGACGATCTGCTCCGCATCTTCGGCGGCGAACGCGTCCAGAAATTCATGTACATGCTCGGCATGAAAGAAGGCATCCCCATCGAGTCGCGCCTAATTTCCAAGCGCATTGAGAACGCGCAGAAGGCCGTCGAAGCCCAGAACTTCGAAGCCCGCAAGCACCTCCTCGAATACGACGATGTGATGAACAAGCAGCGCGAAACAATTTATTCCATTCGCCGCGCCGTCCTCGAAGGGAAAGACCAGAAGGACGAAATTCTCGCGCTCACCGAGGAATTGCTCGCCGATCTCGTCGACACGTATTGCCCGCGCGAGCAGCACGCCGATCAGTGGAACATCGCGCAATTCTCCGGCGAAATCCTCAAGCAATTCGGCCTCGATATCAAAGCTCTTGGAATCGATCCGCTGCAGATGGATCACGACACGCTTCTCGACGAACTCATCACCAAGGCGCGATTGCGCTACGAGGAAAAGGAAAAGCTGTTCGGCACGCAAATGATGCGCTGGCTTGAGCGCCACATCATGCTCGATATCGTCGACGCGCAGTGGAAGGACCACCTCCTCACCCTCGATCACTTGAAGGAGGGCATCGGCCTCCGCGGCTACGGCCAGGTTGACCCTCTCGTCGAATTCAAAAAGGAAGGCTTCAAGCTCTTCGAGGAAATGATGGGACGCATCGACACGGAAACCGTTCGCTTCCTCTACTTGATGCAGCCCGCTCGCCCGGAAGAGGAAGCCAAGCAGATCGAGCGCCGCCAACGCCGCGCCCAGCAGGACTTGCAATTGCAGACCGGCTCCGAAAAGGCCGAAGCCCCCAAGCAAGTCCGCACCGGCGCCAAAATCGGCCGCAACGACCTTTGCCCCTGCGGCTCAGGCAAAAAATACAAAAAATGCTGCGGCCGCAATTCCTGACCCAGAACCGAATCTGATTTGACCGGTCGGGACAAACTGCCTTCTTGCTTACCCTTTGCCCAGCCGTGCGTCTGAACTTTTAGCGGCGAATTTGCGTTCCATACACAGGCCCATTAAATTCAGGAGGGGTGAATCCGATATGAAGCTGACGAGAAATTTGCAACTCGCGAGCGCGGCATTCGCGCTTGCAACTTTGGCAGTAATGGCTCCAGCGCCGGCGCACGCGGCCGCCGACGGCCATTTCGACAAGACTCTCACCGTGAACGGGCCCGTGGACATGGATGTCGCCACCGGTTCGGGAAACATCACCGTGCGCACCGGCGATTCCGGCAAAGTGGAAATCCACGCGCGCATCCACGCCAACGATAACTGGTTCTCCGCCGGACGCGACGCCGAATCGCGCATCCAATACATCGAGCAGCATCCTCCGGTCGAACAGAACGGCAACACCATCACCATCGGCCATGAAAACGACCGCGACTTGATGCGCAACATTTCCATCAGCTACGAAATCGTTACGCCAGCGCAGACGCGCCTTCATTCCGCCACCGGCTCCGGTAATCAGACGGTCGACGGCGTGGCGGGGCCGGTTGAATCCACCACGGGTTCGGGCGACGTGAAGCTTTCCAGCATTGGCAGTGACGCCACGGCGCGCGCAGGTTCGGGCGACGTCACGCTCTCCAACGTGAAAGGCAACGTGCGCGCCGCCAGCGGCAGCGGCGCGATTCACGCAGACGGCGTGACCGGCGGCATGAACGCTTCCACCGGCTCGGGCGACATCATTCTTTCGCAAACGGGCTCAGGCGACGTTCAAGCGTCGAGCGGCTCCGGCACCGTTGAAATCAATGGCGTGAAGGGAGCGGTCCACGTTGGTACTGGCAGCGGAAATATTCGCGCGCAGGGCACGCCGACAGGCAATTGGCTTCTCCACACCGGCTCGGGCGATTTGACAGTCCAGCTCCCGCAGAAAACTTCGTTCGAGCTGTACGCGCGCACCAGTTCCGGCAGCATCAATTCGACGTTCCCTATTACCTTGCAGGGCAGAATCAACCCGCGCGAGATCCACGCCACGGTTGGCTCCGGCGGCCCAACCGTCGATTTGCGCACCAGCTCCGGCACGATTCGCATCGAATCACGCTAGCGCAAGGTGAATCTTCACCTGTAACCCCCGGCGGGACGGCGGGTCTCTCTTCGCCGCCCTGCCGCTCTCTCTCAATTTGCCGCCCCTTTTGACGCTCGGCTCTCAACTATTAACTGAAAAACTATCTCTTCGACCCTGTTTGCTCTCCGAGCACACCCCCTGCACACGCAACGCCAAAACAGGAGTATGATTCTCTCCACCTTACCCGTCTCCCTCGCGGGCAAGGAAAGCAGAAACGCGATGGCTCGTCGCTGCAATGTTGACGGCTGCGGAAAAGAAATCCTTCCTGCCTTGACGGCTGACGGCGTCTGTCTCGATCACTTTCTTGAAATGGTGATTGAACGCGCGGATCAAGTGCGCGCCCGATGCATCGAAGCAGGTCTCGTTGACGAAGAAATCCTCGCCTGGCTTCTCGCCGATGCGCCGCATACCGTCCACGCGCTCGCCAAGAGCCAATTCGATCGCGATCCCGCTGACAACGAAAAAGTCCTCGAAATCCTTCTTTGTCTCGCCAATCTTCAGGACTACATCTCCCACCATTCCCTCCGCGTAAAATGGGTCCACTAGCGCATTTTCTTGCGTGACACAAATTTCTTGGTTGCAAGGTGCCCTCGTCCTCATTCGGAGCGGATTTTACGGGTGCCCCATCCTCCGCGTCTTGTGCGGAGGGTGGGGTTTTTGACTTTCGTTTCCTTGCGGCTTCCGCATGCCGTTTACCCTGGCACAGGAGTGGAACGCTGTTGTGTCCGGACAAGTTTCGGTTTTCGTTCTTCGCGTTCCTCCCCTGACGAAAAAGGTCGTTTTTCGCCTTTGCCCTCCCCGTTTACTCTCTGTACCCAGCACCTTGCTTTTCGCGCCTCCCTGGCGCAAGCTCAACACATCGCATTCAAATTTCACCGGTCTTTGGCAGGCCCAGCAAAATGCCCGGGAAAATAAACGACAAAGCGCCCAGCACCGTAACGAAACCCACTCCCTTCGCGGTCGCGCAGCCGGAAATCCCCGGCGTTCCGCGCACAAAAACCGCCGCCGCCGCGCAGCGGCAAAAACTTTACGCGCTGGCAACAGGCGGCGCTTCGCTTGTAATCCTGCTCGTCGTGGCAATTTGGTGGGCGCGCGCTTCAACGCGTGCGGCGCATTCCGATCCCATCGCCGATGTGCCCGTGAGCACGGCTCCAGTCGTTCAGCCTGTCGCATTGACCCCGGTATTGCCCGTGGCTCCGGGACAAGTAGCCACCACGGACCAGTTGTCGCGCCCCTGGTCGACGCAAAGATTTGTGTATCGCAACACGCCCAACGATAGCTTCCCGGCAATGGTCGTCCGGCTTCCGGGCAACGCATACTGGGCCTTCTCGCTTCGTTCTCCCTACGGCACATGTGATCTGGAATTCGTCACCGACACCGAAAAACTGCGCAGCAAATACCATTTTCCCGCCGCCCACCCCATGATCGTTGACCCCTGCAGCCACACCCTTTATGACCTTGCCAAATATGGCAGCGGACCCAACGGCCTCGTTCGCGGAGCCATCGTCGCCGGCACGGGAATCCGCCCACCCCTCGCCATCGAGATTCAAATCAACGGCAGCCAAGTCATCGCCTCCCGCGCCGAAAAGCAGTAATCGAGTCAAAGTCATCTCATAAACGGCCTTCGTTAGGGCGCGGCTTTGGCCGTGCCGAAAGATCGTGAAAATCAGCGGTTTCAAACCTTGAGGTCGACCGATACTTGGCCAAGGTATTTCTGACAGAAGACAGAATTACTCCTGCTCACCAGTTTGCTCGATGAACGTTCCTAGGCCATAATCGCCTGCGCCCTGCGCGCCCGGCATCGCCCCGTCTCACGTGCGCGCTGATGGAAAACGAAGCCGCCAAATGTTGCCCGGCACCAGAAAATCGCGCCTCACCGAGCGCGCCTCCGTCCATCTGGACATGGCTCGCGGCGTCGCCGCTCTCGCCGTCCTCGTCGGCCACGTCCGCGGGCTTTTCTTCGTCGAGTATCACGGTCTTCCCCAGCATTCGCCGCTCGTCTCCGCGTTTTACGCCGTGACGGCTCTAGGGCATCAAGCCGTGGTCGTTTTCTTCGTTCTCAGCGGATTTTTCATCGTCTCAAGCATCGCCGACTCATTCGAGCAAAGCAAATGGTCATGGACCGCCTATCTGGTGAACCGCATCACGCGTCTCAGCCTCGTTTTGATTCCCTCGCTGATTCTCTGCTGGATCCTCGATCGCATCGGCCTGACAATGGCCGCCACCGCCCCTCTTTACCGGCATCCCGTCGCGAACCTCTTCACCAGCAGCATTGCCAGTCTCGAGACCTTCCGCAATTTCGTCGGAAATCTATTCTATCTTCAGGGAATTCTGGTTCAGCCATTCGGCTCCAACGCGCCTCTCTGGAGCTTGAGTTACGAATTCTGGTATTACATCATTTTTCCGCTGGCCCTCTGCGCGCTCGTCAGGCGCTACCGTACCTCTGCCCGCGTTGCTTATCTCGTGTTGGCGATTGTCGTCACGTGGTTCGTCGGCTACACCATCGCGTCGTACTTTCTGGTTTGGCTCTTGGGAGGCGCTATCGCGATTTCCCGTGCCGTCAAATGGTCACCCATTCGCTTCTCAGGAGCCATAGCCGCCACCGTCATTCCATTTGTTTTGATCCTCGGACTCAGCGTCGCGCATCCATTGAATTCTCCGTTTCTGATGGACGCAATTGTCGCGCTCGCATTTGGTTTGTGGATTTACGCCACCGTCGAAGCCCCTGAGAAATCCATGTCTGCGCCTTATGCCAAACCCGCGCGCCTCTTCGCCGGTTTTTCTTACACCCTGTACTTAACGCACTTTCCCATAGTTTTCCTGCTCCGTTCACGCATCATTGGCTCGCGCGCTTGGAATCCCACCTTCGTTCATTTTGTTTACGCGCTCCTGATCACTGCTGCCGCCACGCTCGTCGCGTATCTTCTCGCTCTCGGCACGGAAACAAAAACCGCCGCCGCGCGCCGCAAAGTCATGTCCCTCTTCCCCTGAACTCGTCGCCCCGCGCCCGCCAAGTCCTGAAATTTATTCGCGGCATTTCTATACTTACTCAAAATAAAAGCCGCTCCGCCAGCATTTCTCCGGCGGAGCGGTTCGCGATCGAACGATCAATTTTCCAATCGATTCGTGATTCTTTCTTATTCTGTCGCCGGCGTTAGCAGCTCCACTCGGCGCGCCACGATTTCCGGCTGATTTGTTTGTTGACCCACCAAAATGAACCCCACCACCCGCAATTTCAACGGCTGCGTCCCCGTCAGCGCCGAGAGTCCGCTCAAGTTGACGAAGTTCGTGAAGTTCGTCGTGATCACCGTCACCGGCTGTGGCAGCAGCACTCCCGCGAGGAAATCATCATCGAACTGGAAACTTCCCGCGTTCCCGGACTGTATTTTGGTACTTCCCGGAACCCACGAGCCCTGCTGCCCTTGCCGTTCAAGCACCACGCGATGCACGGTCAGCGTCTGCGAATTCCCCGTCCCGTTCAACGCGCCGCCGATTCCCACGCGCTGCCCCGGCGCCAGAGTCGTATTACTGAACAAAAGCGCCGTCAGCGGATTGTGGAAGTCCGCGATGTAATAGTTTTCCGAACCGTTCAGCGCCAGCGGATTGATTTGCCCTATGGGCGCTGTGGCTGATAGGTCTGGCAGCTCCGTTCGCGTGTACACATCAATTTGCGTCGCCGGGCTCGGGCTCGCCGGGTTCACGAACGTGATCAACCCGCCAAGGAAGAAATGATCCTGCGAAATGATTTCGACTTCGTCCGCATCGATCCCGTGCGTCACGGGATCGATCTTCCCGGAGATTTCCACGATCGAATTCGTAGTCAAATCCGACAACGACCCGCCGTCATCCCATTGCGTCTGGGCGTTTGTCGTCACGTTCCACTGCCGGCTGTGAATTCCCTGCGCCGTAAAGGCCGAGGAACTCGTGTCCACGCTCATTACTCCCGCGCGAAAGTCGTCGATTTCCGCTTCTGAGTCATCCGCCGTCAATCCACGCACATCAAACGTCGGATTGACCGTACCGGTCACTTGCCCGTTCGTGGTTTGAATCGTCTGCCGCAAATCCAGATCAATCAACAGTCCAACCAGATCGCCTTGATCCACGACCAGCGGCTTCGCCAACGGCACCGTCACGGAAAAAGTCGTCGGCGTCGCGTTGATCGAATTCAACGCCGTGGGCGACTGCGCTGTATCCAGAAATCCGATCACCGGAGTCGACCCGGTAATCGTCACGCTCGTATACGAACCCAACGGCACACTGTCCAGATCGATTAAGTCGTGCAATCCGTCGAGCTTCGCGAAGTCCATGCTCACGGGATTCGTCAAAAGCGACAACGACCCTCCCGAATTATTCACCGTCACACCCGTAATCATCACTTGAAACGAAACCACGCTCGGCAGCGAGGCTGGTGCGTCCGTACCAATCGAAAACACATTGCCCATCTGAGGCGGCGGAGGCGTCGTGTTCATCGAACCCGCGCTACATCCGCTCATCACAATCAGCAAAATCCCTGCAACGAACACACCCATACTCTTATGGATTCGCATCCCTTTTCTCCTAGTTACACCCCAGAACGAAAAACCGCGAACGAAACGCTGTACGCCCTGAAAAACACACGCCCAAATGAGGCCTTCTGCGAGAACAATCCAGGTTCAGAGGACTCGCTTTTTCATCAAACACATGGCCGCCCGAAAAGTTGCGTACAAAAAGCAGCCCTACCCTCCAACGCAGCATCAAAAAAATGTACAGGCCTTCGCACCTCAATAAACGAGCAACCACCATCCCTTCGGATTTGGTTGCATCCATGCCACGGAATGCGGAAAATGATGTAGGGGGGAATGAAGATGCGCAGAACGCGAACCGCTTTTTTGATTTCCTTGGGCACAGTCGCCGTCTTCGCCATGGGCTGCGCCCAAAAATCCAACGACGCGCAACTGGCCACCACTATCAAGGCGGAGATGTTCTCTGACCCGCAAACCAAGGATTCCGGCCTGCAGGTCGCCGTCAAAGATGGCGTCGTCACGCTCTCCGGCACGGTCTCCAGTGATGCGGCCCGTTACGAAGCGTATAAACTCGCCACCACGACTCCCGGGGTCACGAAAGTAGATGACCAAACAATTGTGCAAGCTCCCGCGCCGCCCACGCAAACCGCCGAAGCCACGCCTCCCGTCGCCGCCCCAGAGCATCGCAGTTCGCGTGACACTCGCCGTGAACGCGCTGAACGCGCTCGCGAAGCGAACGCCCGTCGGCATCGCGAAGCTGAGACCCGTCAGTCGGCCGCACGCAGCGCAGACGCGCGCGACGCCGAGCGCCGCAACCAGAGTCAGCATCAAGCTCAATCCTCGGCGGACGCTCAGAGAGACACCCAGCAATCAGCCCAGCCTCCTGTCCAGGCGGCGCCTGTCGCGGCTCCCGCTCCGCCCCCTTCCCCGCAACCTCTTACCGCCACTTTTCCTCCCGGCACTACCGTCGAAGTTCAAACCGTCGATCCCGTCGACACCGCTACCAATCATGTTGGTGATGAATTCCAAGCCACCCTTGCCCAGCCGCTGACTTCCGCCGGCGTCGTTGTGGTTCCTGCCGGTACCAACGTCTATATGCGCCTCACCGAAGCGCAATCCTCCGGCCAATATAAAGGCCGCAACGAATTGCAGCTTCAGCTGGTGCGCCTGGAATTCCGTGGCCGCCAGTACGCTGTCGCCTCGGATCCATACATCGAAGCCGGAAAGTCGCGCGGCAAAAATACTGCGGAAAAAGTTGGCGGCGGCGCGGCCATCGGCGCCATCATAGGCGCGATCGCCGGAGGCGGAAAAGGCGCGGCCATTGGCGCGGGCGTTGGCGGAGCAGGCGGCGGCGTCTATCAGGGCGTATCAAAAGTCAAACCGCTTCGCATCCCGTCCGAAACGAGGCTCGATTTTCGCCTCAACCAACCGCTCAACGTAACTTACATGCCCCACCACCGCGACGCGCAGTAAAGCGCTGGTGCTCTTGCGGCCTATGTGCCCTACCTCTTTTGGTGCCCCATCCTTCCCGTCTTGTGCGGAGGGTGGGGGGGCGCTTTTGCATCTGTAAGCACGACCATGTCCGTGAAGCCTTCACAGAGACTTCAAAAATTCGATGATCTCCTCCTGCTCGGAGCGTTTCAGTTTCTCGAATTTCTGCGTAACGTGACTTGCCTCGCCCTGATGTCGCGCGATCGCGTCAACAAACGTCAGCGAAGCGCCGTCGTGCATCAATCGCGGACGCATCCGCACTCCCCACAGCGGAGCGGTGCGAATCTTGTTCCGGCTGCTCTCGAAATCTTGTTTCGACAGGTAACCAGCCATCCTCTGAAAAACTCGACGCCCATAGTGCTCCGGCGTCGCCTGCAGGATTCCGTCGCCCGTGCCCACATCGTGCATCAGGAAATCGCCATAGGGATGAAATGTGACGGAGCCGAGCGCCGCGGGAATCGTAAACGTTCCGCCATTGATCTTCGTTCCCGCCGGAGCCGTCGTCAGCGTGGCGACGTGACACGTCGCGCATCCGATTTTGTCGAACAGCGCTTGGCCCTTGTTCGCGGCCGCGCTCTTGGCCAGCTCCGCATCGCGTGCAGGCGCTTTCGTGGCGCGAATGAAGCGCGCAAAGTGATCGATGTCGGAGAGCCCGTCCGGGCCCGGCGTGTCATTCGGCTCGGAAACAGTGTTGCACAGCTTGGTCACCTCATCGGGTTGCAGACGGCTCGTGACGCCCATTTCGTTCAGGTACGCATCTGCCGCGAACGATAAGAGGCTGGTATGCACATCCTTCCAGCCGAAGCGGCCTACTCCCATCTGTCCGGGCGCTTCCACGATGGGCACATAGAGAACTTGCCCGCAGATTTTCCTATGTGATGACTTGCATTGTTGCTTGGAAAGCTCAATCAGCGTTTGATCGGGAATCGCCTCGACGAAACCGTCACCCAAAAGATTCACGGAAATGCGAAACGTGCGAATCGTCTCAGTCTCAGGGACACGCTCCTGAATTTCCTCGGCGGGAAAAGCCGCATTGGGACAAATCGCGCGATCATTCACCAGCGAGCGGCCGCTGATCACCTCGGCTCCGTGCGCGATCGGAATGTCCGGAGTGCGAAAATGCCCATCCGGTCCCAGATGGCCCACGCGCAACTCTGTCACCTGAGACGCGGCGCCTGACACAGGATTCTGGTGGCACTCTCGGCAAGACTGCGCGTTGTACAGCGGCCCGAGCCCGTCGCTTAACTGCTCGGTTTCGTCGAATTTGGTTTGATCGGCCTGATGCGTTGCATCATCCACCATGCCGTTGGTTTTGTTGTCGAAGCCTGTGGGCGCGTCTGCAAATTGCGCGGCAGTGAAAGCGAGAGCAAAACTTAGGGCGACCGCTGCGATCAAAATCCTCATGGATTCTCCCTCCTGGAACGGATTGGGAGCGGGGTTAGCCTATGGATACCACCTTCTTCCCTTGCGTTAAAGCCGAAAAACTCCGCAAAGTCTCCTCTGAATCACGCCGCTCCCTACGCACTCACCGCGGCCTTCTGTTCTGTATTGTTGATCACTGCTCCAACTCGATTCGGCCCTTCGCCCCACCGTTCCCGCAGCCAGCGATTCATAGGTTCAGAGAAAAATCGCGCCACAAGTTCCCCAAGAATCCCCGCGAGAATCACGGTCACAATAAAAAGCGCCGGTATGCCGCGAGACGGCTTCCCGTACGCCATAAAAATCTCGAACAGCCCGTACACCACAAACATGTGCGTCAGGTAAACCTCATAGCTCCTCTGTCCCAGCCACAGAACGGGGCGCGCTATCCATGGGCCTTTGCGTCGTGTTTGCGCGACCGCGACAATCACCATGCACGTCCCCAACGCCAGCACGCTCATGTCCAGCCCTGTGCGTCCCAACACGCGGTTCGCAAACCCCAGCACCCAAATCATCAGCATCGCGCCGCTCATTTGCATCAAAAGCAACCCTCGGCGTCCGAATCGCAACTTCGGAAGCAGAATCGCCGTCAAGCAACCAAGCGCGATCGCGTCCATGCCTCCCAGATAGGAAACTTCCGACCACGCCGCATTACCCTGAGCGAATATCGTTCGCGCAAACGGCCCCAGCACAATGAACGTCCCGAGCAGCGCGACCAGCAATTTCCAGCGCCCCAGCCATCGGCAAACCAGCGGAAAGAAAAAATAAAAAGTCTCTTCGACGGAGAGCGACCACAGCACGTACCAACTGCCCGGAAAGTGTCCGTTGTGCGCTCGTAGCAGTAGATTCATGCGGAACGTCAGCGCCGCGAACAGCGCAGGGCCCAAACCGCCCGGCACGATGTAGTTCGTGGCGTGCGTGAGATCGAGGGTGCTTAACACGCCGAGCAGGAATAACAGCAACGGTGCGATGCGCGCGAACCGCAGCAAATAAAAGTCGCGCACTTGCACACTCGACAGAGTTCCCCATCGCCGCAGCGTCGTCGAGGTAATCAGAAATCCCGACACCGCAAAAAATATCTGCACGCCGCGCTGCCCGTTCCAAACGAAGTCATTGAGCAGCCTGTGTGGCAGCATCTCGCCGTACGGGATCCCCGCGATCACCAGCCGCATGTTGACGTGATTCAGCAACACAAAAAGAATCGCGAGCCCTCGCAGCACGTCAATTCCATCGACTCTGTTCCAGCTATGCACTCGTTCGCCGCCAGAATTAGCGCTCATTTCGACATCATCGCAGCATTCAAAACGTTTCCACGAGAATTCCTCGCGCCCCTTCTCGCAAACGTTAAGCCTCAAACGACAAGCTCCTCCGCCCTATGTTCCGTGCGCGTGGCGCAGGCTTTAGCCTGTTTGCCTTGCCTGTTCGGGCTGCCCAAAACTCCACGGCCATCTCGCAGGCTTCCCCACGCATCGCAGCAATATGCCCCTCCCCATGCGGGATCTTGCCGGCTAGCGCTGTATTCGAAATCGCGTCCATTACCTTGGTTGGAAAGGGCCATCATTCATCATGCATACTTCTCAAATTATTCAGGCATGGGGAAAAATTCTCAGGGGCCAGCGTCCGTCTCTCTCCCTGGAAATCACCCGCGAATGTCCTTTGAAATGCCCCGGCTGCTATGCGTACGATCCCGCGCATCTGGGCGGCGGACAAACATTGCGCGACTTGAACGATCGCCGCGGCCAATCCCTCGTGGACGGCGTCCTCGAAATCGTCGATCGTCTCAAGCCTTTGCACTTATCTCTCGTCGGCGGCGATCCCCTGGTTCGTTATCGCGAGCTCGAGTCGCTCGTTCCCCAATTGCTCGGTCGCGGAATCCACGTGCAGATCGTCACCAGCGCTTTCCGTCCCTTGAACGCCGGATGGTCCGCCATGCCGCGCCTGCACATCGTCGTTTCCATTGATGGCCTGCAACCCGAACACGACGCTCGCCGCGCCCCCGCGACTTACGATCGCATTCTAAAAAATATCGCGAAACAAAAAATCACCATTCATTGCACGATCACCGGTCAAATGATGAAACGCTCGGGCTACTTACGGGAGTTTCTGGAATTCTGGACGCCTCGTCCGGAAATCAAAAAAGTGTGGTTCAGCATGTTTACTCCCCAAATCGGCGATGACCTGCCCGAAATCCTCACGCCCGTTGAACGCGCCCAGGCAATTGCCGATATGCTGCAATTGAGAAAGCAATATCCCGAGCTGGACATGCCCGAAGTCGTCATCCGCCAATTCTCCTCGCCGCCCAGCCGTCCCGAAGATTGCATTTTCGCGCTCACAACCACAACCGTGTCGGCCGACCTCCAAACGCGGATCACTCCCTGCCAATTCGGCGGTCGTCCGGACTGCTCGCGTTGCGGATGCTTCGCCTCCATGGGTCTTGCCTCTGTGGGCGCTCACAAACTCGCCAGCGTAATCCCCGTCGCAACAATTCTCAAGGCGTCGATCAAGGTCGGCCAGCGCCGCGCGAATCTCCCGAAGTCCCCGAAAGGCCGCGCACCAAAGGAAGTATTCCCCGTCCTGCGCCCCGGCCAGCGCACCCAACATGAACTAAGCAGAAACTAATCCCTAGCGGCCCGCGTCTCCCGGCCACCAAGCTTTCTTATGAATGGTTTCAGAGGGTCGGAGCCTGCCTGCTGCAGGCAGGCTTCAGCTCTGCCGTGTGAACGGTTGGTTTAATGGACTTTGTCCCCCGAAGTAAGCTTGGCCGTCGAGTGTCGCTGGCTTGCTGGCTCTGGAGTTTGGTTTTTGCGGGTGCCCCATGCTCGTGTTGTGAGCATGGGGGTTTTTCTCTGCGAGACTAGAATGGTTTGAGATGTCAAAAGGTTTGAAGGATCACTCTACGATAATCCGGTCCGCCCATTCCACCAGAGAAACGAACGTTGCCGGACTCCCAAACTTCGCTCCCCATTGATCCAAGTCGCTTTCCGTGACCCCACGGGCCCGGGAGCAGGCTCCTCAAGCAAAAATGGGAATGTGTTTCACCACTACTTTGGTGAGTGTTTCGCTCAGAGGTGGCCAGCCTACAGGCAGGATCGCATTCGCCGTGACTCTCCGCATCAGCGTCGTGGCATCCGCCAGAAGAAAAATCTGTACGCGGTGCCCAGCTTCCGCCAGCACCAAGCCGTGCGCAAACGGAAACGCTGCTCTCGTCGGGTCGTCGGGTCCCCACGCCCCTTTCATCATGATGTTCAGCGGCTTCTTGGATTCTTCTGCCTTGGTGCTGAGTGCAAGAAACGGTAGAGCCGCCAATTGCGCCAGGAATCTGCGCCTCGCCATCGTTTGCCCTCCTCGGCTGGAATTGTCCATCAGTAAAAGCGACGCCACTCTACTCCCCTTCCGCGCCACTGTCCATGCAACATCGCCCTTGGAAAGTCTGTAACAACAACGCAGAGCGCGTCCAATGGTGCAGGAATCGCCAAACGCCGCGGCGCGCTGGAGATGCTGTAGCAGGTTCCAGGGATCGGGCGCCTTTTCCCTCTTCCTTTTGCGTGACCAGAAGCAATCGGAGCGCTTCGCTAGGACAATCCCGCCCTGTACCGCTCGCGCTTGCCTTTGCGCAACCGCTTAACTTACGATAGCTCCCTAAATTTCGCGCCAATAATTCAGGGCACAAAAACAAAATGCTCGGCCAAAATATCTCTCACTATCGCATCATCGAAAAACTAGGCTCCGGCGGCATGGGCGACGTCTACCGCGCCGAAGACACGCGCCTCGGCCGCATGGTCGCCCTCAAATTTCTCTCTGACGATCTGCGCCGCGATCCCCTTTCCCTCGAACGCTTCGAGCGTGAGGCTCGCGCTGTCTCTGCACTGAATCATCCGGGCGTTTGCGTGCTCTACGATATCGGCGAACACGAAGGCCAGCGCTTTCTCGTTATGGAATTGCTCGACGGACAAACGCTCCGCGAACGCATCGCTGTCAAACCGCTGCCGAATGACGTACTCCTCGACCTCGCCATTCAAATTGCCGACGCGCTCGACACGGCACATTCGCGCGGCATAGTTCATCGCGATTTGAAGCCCGCGAATGTTTTTGTCACCACGCGCGGCCAGGCGAAAATTCTGGACTTCGGTCTCGCCAAGCAATCCCTCGGACGCGCCGTCGGTGCCGTCGGCTCCGTTCCGAATATGGCGACAGCCGAAGTCACCACCGACAACATGCTCACTACTCCCGGCTCCACGCTCGGCACCGTCTCCTACATGTCGCCCGAACAGGCCCGCGGCGGCGAGCTCGACACCCGCTCCGATTTGTTCAGCTTCGGCGCGATTCTTTACGAAATGGCCACCGGTCAGCCCGCCTTTCCCGGCAACACTCCCGCTGTGATTTTTGACAACATTTTGAATCGCATGCCCGCCGCGCCCAGCGAACTGAATCCGAATCTGCCGCCCAAGCTCGAGGAAATCATCGGCAAGTCGCTCGAAAAAGACCGCGACCTCCGCTATCAGACCGCCGCCGAAATGCGCGGGGACCTGAAGCGATTGAAGCGCGACACGGATTCTGCGCGCGTCGCCCCGCCGGGGAGCGGTTCACAGCGCGTGATCGTTTCTGGTTCTGGCGGCCCTGCTTCCGCCAGTTCCGCCCCCCAACAATCAAGTGGCGGCTTTTCGCGCAAATCTTCCACGCAAATCCCCGCCGCCGCTTCTTCCGCGCAATTGATCACGGCCCCGCCTCCGCGCAAATCTCACGCCTACAAATGGCCCGCGATCATCGTCGTAATTCTTGTCGCGATCGCGCTCGGCGCGGGTGCCATGCATCTCTATCACCGCAACATGCCCCGGATGACGATGCAGCCGCAGCCAACAGCCACGGCTTCGTTCGAGCAAATGACAATTTCGCGCCTCACCACTTCCGGCGACGTCGGGCCCGCCACGATTTCTCCCGACGGTAAATGGCTCGCCTACGTCGTCAACGCAAAGCAGCAGAGTCACTGGGTTCGCCAACTCGCCACAGGCAGCACCGCGCAAGTTTTGCCGCCGGGCTCCGCCAATTACAATGACGGCGACGTGACTTTCTCTCACGACGGAAATTACCTGTATTGCGTTGTGCAATTACAAGGCAACCGCAAGGGGATCCTTGAAAGGGTTCCCTCCCTCGGCGGCGAGCCGCAACAGATTCTTTCTGACATCGACAGCCCCATCAGTTTTTCCCCTGACGGAAATCAATTTGTTTTCGTCCGTGATTCAGGACAGGCCGCAACGTCGTCGCTCATGCTCGCCGATTCCGACGGCTCCAATATTCGCAACCTCGCAACAGTTCACAATCCCGCCACGTTCAGCACCGAAGGGCCCGCGTGGTCTTCCGACGGCAAGCGCATCGCCATCGGCTTCTTAGGCAATGGCTTTCTGCAGCACGCAACGCTGGAAACCGTTGCTGTCGCGGACGGCAAGGCAACGCCGCTGGGAAATTCGAAATGGAACCAGTTGCGTCAGATCGCGTGGTTACCCGACGGCTCGGCAGTTGTCTTCGCCGGCTCCAAGGCGGGCGAATCGACTTTCAACTCGCAAGTCTGGCAAGTTTCCTATCCCGGCGCGCAGGAACGCAGAATCACCAACGACCTCAATTTCTATGTCGACACCAGCGTCACCGCTGATGGCACTGGCCTCGTCACCATCCAGGCCGTATTTCGTTCCAGCCTCTGGCTCATGCCTGGAAAAATATCGAAATTGACGAAGGCATCGCCGCGCGAAATCACTTCGGATCCCGAGCGCGCTGACGGTTTCATGGGCGCTGCGTGGACCCCCAAGGGCGACATCATTTATGGTTATTACACGTCCGGCCAAGTGGGACTCGCGAAACTTTCAGTTGCCACGGGCAGTTCGCAGGACCTAAATACCGGCTCGAACTTCAACGCCGGCCCTTCTGCTTGCGGCGGCACAAACCTGTTTGTATTTTCTGTGCGCGATCAGGTTTGGCGCGCCGACGATGACGGCGGCAGCCTGAAGCAACTAACCAGCGGCTCCGGAAATGTATTCCCCGCGTGTTCTCCTGACGGCAAGACGGTTTTCTACAACCATATCGATCAAGGCAAATCCATGCTGTGGCGCATGGGACTCGACGGGCAGAATGCCGTTCAAGTCGGCGATAAGCATTACAACGCACCAGAAATTTCCCCGGATGGCCGTCGCGTGGCGGTCTACGATTGGGAGGACGCAAGGGAAAGCGTGGATCTCATTATTTTGGACGCGGCCACTGGCGCGGTCCAGTCCACCATCCCCATGGGCGGATCGCTCACCCTCGGTGAAGGCCAGACGCGCATGGCGTGGTCCCCGGATGGCCGCGGCATTGTCTACATCAAAGATGACCCGGTTTCCGGCATATCGAATCTTTGGGAGCAGCCGATTGGCGCACCGGGCAGCAAGCCGGAACTGCCGAAACAAGTGACGAATTTCACCGCCTTGCACATTTGGTCGTTCACCTGGTCGCCGGATGGCAAACAACTCCTTCTCGCGCGCGGCGCCACCTCCGCGGGCGCGGTTCTCATTTCCCATTTCCACTGACGATTCCGCTCGCTTCTCTCTCTTCGTTTTTCTCTTTCCTCTGCGTGCCTCTGCTGTGTATTTTCGCGCCTCTTCTTTTCACTTTTCACTCGTCACTGGTCGCTCGCCGCTGCTTCTTTCAAATGTTGGCGGCAAAAGTCCACGATGCGCGCCTCGGCCCAAAAACGCTGCTCGCCGCGTTCGCGCGAGATGAACGCGCAATGGCCGCCATAGCGCGTCGCTTCAAATTCCAAATGAGGATTTGCATTCAGATCCGCGGCCTCGAACGACCGAAAGGGAATCATCGGATCATCCTGCGAAGTCAGCAGCAGCGCCGGCACGCGAATTTCGCCCAGCCGCCCGAGCGCGCTCGACCTCTCGTAATAATCGGCCGCGTCGCGGAACCCGCAGAACTTCGCCGTGATCGCGTCGTCGAATTCGCGCACCGTGCGCACGCGTTCCATTCCATTCAACGGAAATTTCCCCGGAAACAGCGCCGCCTTCGCGCGCATCCGCCGCTTTAGATGTTTCACGAAATGATGTTCGTAGATACGATTCTTCGGCAAATCAATCGCGTCCGCGCACGCACCCAAATCGACCGACGGGCAAATGCCCACCACCGCGCGCAACTCCGACGGCGCGGCACCCCCAAATTCCGCCGCCATTTTCAACACCAGATTCCCGCCCATCGAAAATCCCACGACGAAAACTTCCGGCACGCGATCTTTTTCGATCAGCTCCATCACCACCGCGCGCACATCGCAGCTCAACCCGGAGTTGTAAAGCGTCGGCGTCAAATCCTCCGTCGCGCCGCAATTTCGCTGGTTCAGTCGCAGCGCGCTGAATCCCGCCTCGAACGCCTTGTCCGCCGTGCCCTGCATGTAACTCGAATCGCTCGAGCCTTCCAGTCCGTGCAACAGCACCAGCGCCGGATGCCGCGAAGGCTCGCTTTGCCAGTGACAGTCGGCGCGCACGCGCGTTCCTGGCTCCGTCTCGAATAATCGCGCCTGCGTGGGAGGCAAATGAGGGAACGTCCGCGGCCAAAACGCCGCAGCGAGCGTCATCAGGTGAGGATTGCGCAACAGTCCCAGAGGTTCAAATTTACGCATCTTCTCACAGCCTACGTTACCGCCGCTCGCCAAGCAACCGCTGCGCACCCGCAGAGGCGTGCGGCGCACACCCTCGGCCCGATAACGCCGAACGGGCCCGTCGATGCGCTCAGGCCCTCACTCAACAGGGACAAAAGCAAAGGCAGAAGCAGATGCCTCGTCGCATGGCTCCTCGGGATGACAGGCAAAAGGGGGAAACGGGCGCAGCACAAAAGCCGCCGCGCACGCGCGCCGCAGGCGGGGGTAAACCCCGCCCCTACGAAGGCAATCCAGCGAACGACAAGCAACGCCTCTACGATAGGCGAAAGCGAAGACGGCTAGCGGGGGAAATGAGGGAGCAAAAGCATTTTGGCGCAGAGGAGGGCAAGGCCGACGAGGAAGCCGAGGGCGGCTTGATACTCGCGGTTGCGTCGATAGAGTTGCGAAGAAAAGCGAACAGGTGCGGGGAGTTCGCCGGGAGCAAATTCGCTTTCGCGCCCAGCGGGATGCGTTTCGCGCGGCGCAGACTCGTTTTCGCGCGCAGCGGAGGGCATTTCGCTGGGAGCCAATTGGCTGTCGCGAGGGGCGGGTTGTGTTTCGCGAGGGGGCGGCGCGGGACGAAGGCGCGGCCAGAAGAGCGGGACGCGAGCGGCGTAGCCGACGAACGCGTCGCCGTAATGCGCGCGCAGTTCGCCTTCCTCGCGCTTCATCACCGCCGGATAAAACAGAGCGAGATAGGCGGCGACAATGATGGCGGCCCAGAGCGAATCTCCAGCGACGGCGAATCCCGCGGCCAAAATCACGCTGCCGAAATAAAGTGGATTGCGCGTGAAAGCATACGGACCGTTGACGGCGAGCGCTTCATGTTTGCGGAGATAGCCGGCGGCCCATGCGCGTACGACGATTCCGAGCGCTCCCACCAGAGCGCCGATCGCGAGAGATCGCGGAGTGGGCCGCGCCAAAACCAAATATGCGAGCGCTACGGGATAGCCGATGCGGACGCGCCAGCGAATCCAGAAATTTGTGGCGGCGGGCGTCATGGAGTTTGCAGGCGGCGCGCGATTGCGTCGAGGACTTGCTCGACGGTAATGGAGAGCATGGACGGAGCGGGAGTTTTGTCGCGGCGGTACGTCGTTTCCGCGGCGGACGCGTTGCGGACAACGACATCGTGTTTCGAAAAAGGGCCGTTGCGAGTGGGGTCGGTGGGACCGTACAGGCCGACGACGGGCGTGCCCAACGCAGATGCGAGATGCAACGGGCCAGTATCCGCGGCGACGAGGAATTTGGCGCGGCGCAGAAGCGCGATCAGTTGCGGCAGATCGAATAATTCGACGAGAGGTTCCGGCGAGCCTGCCGAGTACTGGACAATTTCCGCGAGATTGCGTTCGCCGGGGCCGAAGCTGATGACGCCGCGCCAGCCGTAACGTTCAACCAGCGCGCGATGGAGCTCGCCGTAACGTTCGGCGGGCCAGCATTTCGAGGCCCATCCGCCTCCCGGCGAAAGAACGAAAAAATCATTGACGCCGTGCGCGGCCAACACGCGATCGATGTGTTCGCGGGCTTCGCGCGCAGTGGGCAGCCAAAAACGAATTTCGCTTACGTGCGCGCCGACGCTTTCGACGAGTTCGAGATTGTGCTCGACCTTGTGCTGGCGACGCGGCGTGACTTTTTCCGTGTAGAAGAGAGCTGCGGCTCCCTCGCGCGCATAACGCGCGTCGAAGCCGACGCGACGCGGCGCCCCGGAAAGTCGCGCGAGAATCGCGGAGCGATAAAGAGACTGAAAGTCGAGCGCGATGGTGTAGCGCGCAGCGCGCAGTTGACGAACGGTGGCGAGCACGTTGCGCCAATTGCGGCGGTCGATGGGAATTATTTTCGTGGCGTCAGGATTGCCTTCGAGAATCGGTGACCATTTGGAATCGACGAGCCAGTCGATTTGCGAACGCGGAAAAGATTCGCGCAGCGCGGCGACGGCGGGAAGCGTGTGCACGATGTCTCCGAGCGCGCTCATGCGGAGTATGAGAAAGCGCTCGTCAGCCATGGGATGCTTGGCGAATGCGCGCGACGAGATCGCGCGTGGAATGCTGCTTGGGATCTC
>DAHUXN010000081.1 GCA_027307115.1 Acidobacteriota bacterium | reverse complement strand
TCGCCCGCGAGTCTCTGCAGGAATGGCAACTGCACTTCGAGCGAATGCTCCAGCGAATGAGCCACCGCATCCTCGCGCAACGGGGGAAATGCGTCTTTCAGAGCGTCCGCAAGCGGCGCGTCAATTTTCGCGTCTCCCAGGGGAGTGGTCCACGCACCTTCCGAGAGGATCGCCATCCGCTCGCCGTGTGGATAATGCCGCGGACCGAGCAGGATGAATCGCGAGGGCAAGTCGAGCGTTCCATACACTGTTCCGGCTACATGTCCCGAATACATGTATCCGGCATGCGGTACGATGCAACCCCGCGCGCGGATCTTTTGGGAAGCGACGGAAATGCAGCCGTCGATTTGGCGAAGCAACATTCCGGCGTCAGCGGGATAAAAACGTCCAGAAACAGCGGCGGGGCGAATCATGAAAGCCTTCCGGTGGGATTGTACTGCGATTTCGTGGCTGCTGCGGTCTTAGAACGCTTTGGAGGCCTTGCCTGTGATTGACTGCGCCACCGTGCTTCCCGGAGCGTACCTAATCGTGACACGGTCGCCGGATTGATAGCCGCCCTTGTCGATCAGCGGTTGCAGCTTCTTCGCCACGTCCGGAGAAAACGTGAACGTGCGCACAATATAGGAATTCTTCGGATCGCGCACCATGATCGAAACCGTGTCCATGCGGATTACTTCACCCTTGAAAATATCGAGCTTCACCTTGGGTGGCTTTACGGTCTTCGCCTTAACGGTGACGGTCTTGCTGGTGGTCACTTGCGCGGACGCGGAAGACACCGCAAGCCCTGACGCCACAGCGCCGAGCAACACCGCGAAAAAAAACAGCAGGCCGGTTCGTCTAGACATCTTCGACATTTTCGTCCAGGGAGATTTTGAGCGACTTCAGAAATTTGATGTCCTGCGGCGTGATATCGACTTTTGCTTCCTCCGTGCGTTCGTCGAGCACTTCTTCGTCCACGCGAATGTGCAGCGACTCGAGGAAGCGCCGGTCCGTCGTCGTCATCTTCGATTCTTGCGCGGGCCGCTGCGCCAAGCCAATCGTCGCGTCCAGCTTCAGCACAATGTCGTAGCCGGCCGAGCGCACATTGGCAATGGCTTCGGCAATCTTCTCCGAATCTGCCACGGAATCGTTGATTGCATGTCCGAGTTCGCGGAGCAAAGCTTTTAGGTTGTCATCGAGCCGCAAGGTCGTCCTCCTCGCTCTAAATCCGATTTTATGGCGGCAGCCGCAAGGATACAAGCACAAGTGCGCCACCTGCCACTGCACCTTTGGCCAGCCCTATGTATTAGAATGGGGGCATGAGCGCAAGTGGATATTCGCGTTCCGGCCCCAATTGGGTTTTGGCGCTTTGGCGCGGCGGCTCGGCCATGTTTCGCGCCTTTTGGAAGCTGACCCGTCAACTTTTCCATGAAGCTACTGGGACGCTGTTTGCTCTATTCGCGTTATACGCCGGTACAGCCGCGTGGAAGCAAGGCCATCAACCGGGTGGCCAGTGGATCAGCGCATTCGCTCTGGGCTACGCTGTCATGATGACTTGGTTTTCGTTTTCGTCTTTCCGCAATGCGCGCCGCGTGCGCTGAATCGCCCAGACAAATGAATAAGATTCCCACAAACACTGAAGCGGGCACCGGGAAGAAACAAGAGGAAGCGCCACAGGAATTGCCAAGAGACTATCCCGCTGCGCTGCCGATCGACGTGGTGGTCACGCCCGAACATCTTCAAGGCTGGGATGCCGAAGCCGACTTGGGCTTCCCTGGCCAGTTTCCATTCACGCGCGGCATTTATCCTACGATGTATCGCGGACGCTTCTGGACCATGCGCCAGTACGCCGGCTTTGGCACGGCCGCCGAATCCAACCAGCGCTACCGCTATTTGCTCTCGCAGGGCCAGACCGGACTTTCCGTGGCCTTCGATCTTCCCACGCAAATCGGCATGGATTCCGACCACGCGCTCGCCTGCGGCGAAGTCGGCAAAGTGGGCGTGGCCATCGATTCGCTGGACGACATGGAAACTCTTTTCGACGGCATCCCGCTCGACCGCGTCTCCACGTCCATGACCATCAATTCCACCGCTGCGATTCTGCTCGCGCTGTACGTCGCCGTCGCGAAAAAGCAGGGCGCGGACCTTCGCCGCCTCTCCGGCACGGTGCAGAACGACATCCTCAAGGAATACATCGCGCGCGGGACGTACATCTATCCCATCCGTCCCGCGATGCGTATCGTCACCGATATTTTCGCGTGGTGCCGCGCGGAAATTCCCAATTGGAACGCGATTTCCATTTCTGGCTATCACATTCGCGAAGCCGGCTCAACCGCCGTGCAGGAGGTCGCTTTCACACTGGCGAACGCCATCGCTTACGTCGACGCAGCATTGACCGCAGGTCTGAAAGTGGACGATTTCGCGCCACAGCTTTCTTTTTTCTTCAACTCGCACAATGGTCTGCTGGACGAAGTGGCGAAATTTCGCGCCGCTCGCCGGCTGTGGGCGCGCGTGATGCGCGACCGCTTCCACGCTCGGGACGAACGCTCAATGCTTCTCCGTTTTCACGCGCAGACAGGTGGTTCCA
The DNA here is from genome assembly GCA_027307115.1 of Acidobacteriota bacterium. Taxonomy (GTDB): domain Bacteria; phylum Acidobacteriota; class Terriglobia; order Acidiferrales; family UBA7541; genus DAHUXN01. The sequence continues at coordinate 80,856 of DAHUXN010000081.1, read as the reverse complement.
CTCTCACCGCGCAGCAGCCGGAAAATAATCTCGTGCGCGTCGCATTACAGGCGCTCGCCGCCGTTCTCGGAGGCTGCCAGTCGCTCCATACGAACAGCCTGGACGAGGCTCTTGCGCTGCCCACCGAACAATCCGCGCTCCTTGCCCTTCGCACGCAGCAGCTCATCGCTCACGAAACCGGCGTGACGAACACGATTGATCCCTTTGCCGGCTCCTACGCTATCGAGAACCTGACCAACGAAATCGAGCGCGGCGCTTCCGATTACATTGCCAAAATCGACGCGCTCGGCGGCATGCTTCGCGCCATTGAAACGGGCTTCGTGCAATCCGAAGTGCAACAGGCGGCCTATGAGTATCAACAGGCGGTCGAGCGCGGCGAAGTTGTCGTCGTGGGCGTCAACCGCTTCACCGAAAATGAGGGCAAGCCTATCCCCACGATGCGCATCAATGCGGAAGTCGAAAGCTCGCAAGTGGCGCGCTTGAATGCCTTGCGCGCGCGTCGCGACAGCGCCAAAGCGCAGGCGGCTCTCGCCGAAGTCGAACGCCGCGCGCGTTCCACCGAAAATCTGATGCCCGCCATCCTATCGGCCGTCGAATCCTACGCTACCCTTGGCGAAATCTCGGATGCGCTCCGCCGCGCCTTCGGCGAATACCAGGAATCCGTCGTCATTTAGGCTCATTTCCGTGGCTCGCAAATCCAAACTCATTCTCGCCTCCGCTTCTCCTCGACGCGCTGAGATTTTGCGCAATGCAGGCTTCGATTTCGAAGTTGTACCCGCCCACGCGGACGAATCGCTCCGCCCGAACGAAGCCGCCACGGATCACGTTCGCCGGCTCGCGGAAGAAAAAGCTCGCATTGTCGCGCGGCAACTCGCGAAAGATGCCGTCGGCGATTCCACGTTCATCATCGCCGCGGACACAGTGGTTGTCATCGGCAGCGATATCTTCGGCAAGCCCTCGTCGGCGGCGAACGCGCGCGAAATGCTCCGCCGCCTCAGCGGCAAAACGCATGAGGTTTACACCGGATTGGCAGTTCTGCAGGGAAACGGCGCCGCCATTCGCACCGCCGTGGAAACAACGCGTGTGACATTCGCTGCCCTTAGCGAAAAGGAAATCGAGGGCTACATCGCAACCGGCGAGCCATGCGACAAAGCAGGGGCCTACGCCATCCAGGGCCAGGGCGGAAAATTTATTTCGCGCATTGAAGGCTGCTACTTCAACGTGATGGGTTTGCCGCTCGCGCGCCTTTACGCCACTCTTCGCGACTTGAACAAAGATGCGCGGTAGAAGAGCGGCGAGCCGTAACCTGAAAAACAAACGGCAGCCAAACTGGCTGCCGTGGGCGATAAAGTCTGAAACGATTTGTGCCGCTTACTTTTTCTCGTCGTAAGGCGGTGGCGCCGGCGTCACGGGTGGTGGAGGCGGAGGAGGCGTTGTTGAAGGCTCGTCGCGCATTCCTTGCTTGAATTCCTTGATGCCCGTCCCCAAGCCGCGCATCAGTTCCGGGATCCTGCGCCCGCCGAACAAAATCACCACGATAATCAGGATCAACAGCAAATGCATCGGGCTAAGTTCCATAAAGCCTCCTTACAACACCCGTTTCTGCAGCGGGCGTCCACACTTGCCACTTCTGCGACAAAGCTATCTGCTTCAAAGTATAACACGCTCATTGCCCACGCGGCGCGTCAACCGCTCGCGGTCGAGGTATTCGAGCAGAGGTATCGCGTATTTCCGGGTCACCTGGGTCAGCTCTTTGAACGCGGCAATCGGCAGCCGTTCGCCGTTCTTCTTCTTGTATGAAGCAAGCAGCGCCCTCAGGCGTTCGACCGCGCTCTGGTGAAATACCAGCTCCTCGTTCACTTTCACCAGCGTTTTTTCGCGAATCAGGATTTGTAGCAGTTTCTGCGCGCGCCGCGTGTCCACGGGCAATTTCCCGAGCACCTCATTCACCGCCGGAGCCGTAAGCCCCGCGCGCTCGAACTCTTGCGCGATTTGCTCCTTCGCGCGCGATTCCTCCGCCGAAAGCGCGATCTCGCGGCCGGCCCGCTGCACGAGGTCGCCCGCAATCACGATTTTTTGCTGCGCGGCCAGCTCGTCGAGTGCCGTGCGAAAAACCTCTGGCCTCACTTTCGCGGCCACCCTTCCGCGCAGACGTTCTTTGGCAATTCCCTGTACGAGCGGATTCTGTTTGTGAAATTCACCGAGCTCCTGCTCGATGTCGCGCAGGAGCCTGTCAAATCCTTCCGCCGAAACCACCATCAGTGGGTGCTCACTAACGACGCGAATCCGCTTTGCTTTGGCCAGTTCTTGAATCGTCGCACGCGCTTCGCCTTCGAGCCATCCGGTGCGCGCAATAATCCTCGCAAGTTCCAGCCCGCGAACATCCTCCAAAGCCAGCGCCGCCAGAATCTCGTCGCGCTTGCCGCCTTCCCATGCGTCGAGCAACCTCGCCGCCCTGGCATCGGCTTTTTTGTGACGCGACGCCAATGCATCGAGCACCACCCCTCCACCAATTGTCACCAGCGGTGAAAATTGCCGCAAAATGAACCGGTCGCCCGGCAGCGCCAAAATTTCATCATCTAGCCGGAGTTGCGCGAGTGCCGTTTGGCCGGCCACGAGCGCTCCTTGTCCTTGCAAGCTGACGCTCGCCACGGTCTCTGCGGTCCCGTGGTGGAAATGCACGCGCGTTTGGTTCTTCAGCGCCCGCGCCGAGGGCAGCAGCGTCATCCGCGCATCGATTCGTTTCGTCGACTGAAAGATTCCCGGCGTGGCCAACACCATCCCACGCTCAATTTCTCCCGCCTCTATGTCCGCCAGATTCACCGCGGTTCTTTGTCCTGCTTCCGCCTTAGATTCAGCATGGCCACCCGAGTGCAACCCGCGCACGCGTAGCCGGCGTCCTGTCGGAAACAGCTCCACCTCATCCCCGGTTCGCAGCGTGCCCGAAATCAGCGTCCCTGTAACCACTGTGCCAAACCCCTTCATGGCAAACGCGCGGTCAATCGGCAATCTCACATGCCGCGAAGCGTCCCTTCCCAAAACTGTAGCGGCACCCTCGATTAGTTCCCGCTTTAATTCCTCGATGCCCGCACCCGTTTTGGCGCTCACTCCCAAGATCGGCGCGCCCTCGAGAAAGGACCCGCGAACAAATTCCTCGACTTCCAGTTTCACCAGCCCCAAAACATCTGGTGCGACCAAATCCATTTTTGTGACTGCGACGATTCCGCGCTTAATGCCCAGCAGTCGGCAAATATCGAAATGCTCGCGCGTCTGCGGCTTGATCGACTCATCTGCTGCGACTACCAACAGCACCACGTCGATGCCGCCTGCGCCCGCCAACATGTTCCGGACGAACCGCTCGTGTCCCGGCACGTCCACAAATCCCAGGCGCACATCGGCGAAATCGAGAAACGCAAATCCCAGGTCAATGGTGATTCCGCGCCGCTTCTCCTCCTCCAAACGGTCTGGATGAGTGCCGGTCAGCGCTTCAACCAACGCCGATTTGCCGTGGTCGATATGTCCAGCCGTTCCAACGATGATGTGTTTGACCATGACTCGGGCGCGCGCGGATACACTTCGCGCAGATGTAGGCTAGCCGACCCGCTGCGGTTGGTCAAACTCGCGAAATCTATACGAGGCTCAAGAAACCAAAAACGACGGAGAATATTGTTAGGATCGGGATTTTCTCGCGGCTTTCATTTCGAGAAGAATTGCATCGGCAGCCCTCGCCGGATTAGCCGCTCCGGTAATTGGCCGTCCGACGACTAGATAATCAGCGCCAGAACGTACCGCATTCCCTGGAGTAGCAACTCGTGCCTGGTCATCTGCCTTATCTTTTCCGTCGGACATTGCGGGACGCACCCCCGGGACCACGATTCGCATCTTCGGCCCGACTGCCATGCGAACCGCTGCGGCCTCGCGCGCCGACGCAACAATCCCGCCCATGCCGGCTTCTTGAGCAAGAAGGGCCAAGACCACAACCCGGCTCTCAGCCGGACCTGCAAGTCCTATACGGCCTAAGGCTGTATCATCGAGGCTTGTGAGAATGGTCACGCCAAGCAACGTGGGAGCGTTCTTGGCTCCCTTAAGTGCATCCTTGGCAGCATGCATCATCTCCAGACCGCCAGTAGTGTGGAGCGTTAGCATTTGCACCTTGGGCAGTTTGGCCGCTGCGGCAACTGCTCCCGCCACGGTGTTTGGAATGTCGCAGAATTTCAGGTCGAGGAATATGCCGGGGACGAGTCGCGCGATGCGTTTTACAGCCTCCGGGCCTTCGGCCGTGAAGAGCTGGCTGCCAATCTTGGCCAAACCAATGCGGCCTTTTAATTTGCGGATAAGTTGAATAGCTTCAGAAAGACGGGGAAAGTCTAGAGCGACAATCAGTTGCCTTCGTGCAGTGTCTTCGATGGCGGCACCTTTAACAACTCAACTCTTACACGAGCGATCCCGCGATGTGCAAACCCCAGCTCCCGTGCTACCTGATACGAGACATCCAAGGAGCGCCCCGGTACGTATGGGCCCCGGTCATTAATCCTCACAATGGCGCTCTTGTGCGTGCGCAGATTCTCTACTCTTACCACGGATCCTAGCGGAAGGCTAGGGTGGGCCGCCGTCTGGGCATACATATCATAGATTTCGCCATTCGCCGTCACCTGTCCGTCGAAGTCCCCCCCGTACCAACTGGACAGGCACACCCATGTCTTCAGCGGCTTTGGCTGTAATCGAGGATTGGGGTTTGCCAGGGCGGGGTTCATCGCGGCGTAGTTGCCCGCTGACATAGTTTCCGCATTCGCTGAACGAGCAGGCGCCTTCATCGCTGGGACAAAAACGAGCGCTGCAACCGCGATCAAGGCCGCTTGCCGGATTAATGTTCGTTTTGACCTCATACTGTTGTAACCCCTTGAAAATCAATAACTATTCTACATCAACCCGGCGAGTGCCTCAATACATATCTTCCTTGAATCCAGCGACAATTTTACTCGAGCGTCCTCCGTAAATCATTGATTTTATATAGACTTAACTCATTACAGTGGTGCCGTAAACCCTCCACCACGCTTTCCGACGTCTTTGGATCGGCGAAGTGAGCCGTTCCCACCTGAATTGCAGTGGCTCCGGCTATGATGTACTCCACAGCGTCAGCGGCCGTTTGGATACCCCCTAGACCAATCACAGGCAGCTTTACCGCCCGGCTAACTTCGTGGACCAGCCTCAGCGTCAGCGGCTTTATCGCTGGACCCGACAGCCCCCCTGTCCGACGACCCAATCTTGACCTTCCGGACAAGGGATCAATACTCATGGCTGGGTACGTATTGGCAACGGTAAGCGCATCTGCCCCCGACGCTTCCGCCGCCTGCGCTATTGCCTTAACGTCGGCGTTGGGGGCCAGCTTCACCCATAATGGCCGTTTCGCTGCCTGCCGTGCGGCAGTTACGACTTCTGTAGTCGAAACTGGATCCAAGCCAAACTCTGCTCCTCCGTGATCCACGTTCGGGCAGGAAATGTTCAACTCATAAGCGGCAAGACCTTCCGCGTCCTCCAGCACGCGAATTACTTCCACGTATTCGGCAATCGTGTGTCCGAAAACGTTCGCGATCACCGCCGTGCGGTATTTGCGTAACTCAGGCAGCTTCTCGGCAACAAACGTGTGCACCCCAATGTTCTGCAGGCCCACGGCATTGAGCATTCCGCCTGCCGTCTCGCAAAGTCTCGGCGCGGGCGCTCCTGCCAAGGGCTGCGCGGACAGCCCCTTCACCACGATCCCGCCGAGGGAATTCAAATCGACCAAATGGGCAAACTCAACTCCGTAGCCAAAAGTGCCGCTGGCAGCGATTACAGGGTTGGAAAGAAGGAGGGATCCGATACGGACGCTGAGGTCAACGTCCGTGGGCCGCCGGACGCTTGCAGGCAGGCTCACCGCAAAAGAGTCTACCACGCAAACACCAACCATGCCAGTTTCACTCCGTGGCGTCCATACGCGTCGGCTCGGCTCTCGTGGTTTCTGCCTCTGTGTTACGATAGGTCGCCCTATGCGCATCATTGAGAAGCGCCAGCTCATGTCCGCGGACGAAATTCGCCGCACCCTAGAACGTTTGGCGCATGAAATCGTTGAAAACACCGGCGGTGCCAAGGACCTCGCGCTTATCGGCGTTCGGCGCCGTGGCATTCCGCTTGCCGAGCGCCTCGCGAAATCCATTCGCGCGTCCTCCAAAGCGGAAATCCCCGTGGGCACGCTGGACATCACTCTCTATCGCGACGATCTTTCCACCGTTGCGCCTCAGCCCGTCGTCCAGTCCAGCGAAATTCCGTTCCCCGTCGACGATCGAGACATTCTTCTCGTCGACGACGTTCTCTATACCGGCCGCACCGTGCGCGCCGCCATGAATGGCCTCTTCGACTTGGGCCGCCCGCGCCGCATCAGGCTTTGCGTGTTGATTGACCGCGGCCATCGCGAATTGCCCGTCGAAGCCAGTTTCATCGGCCGCACGGTCGAAACAACGGACGCCGAAATTATCGAAGTCCGCCTGAACGAGATCGACAAAGAAGAGCGCGTTATGGTTATGGACCGTGTGGATTGAGACGCGGCGAATTCACATCCGAGGGAGACTGTGTCGCATCGCTTCCGCCATTTGCTGGCCATTGAGCCGCTAACCCGCGAGCAGATAACCTTCCTTCTCGATCAGGCGAAGCCTTTTCAGGAATTCCAGCGCTATCCTTTGAAGAAACTCGCTACTCTGCGCGGCAAGACCGTCGCTCTCGCTTTTTTTGAGAATTCCACGCGCACGCGCATCAGTTTTTCGACCGCCGCGTCTCGCCTAGGTGCCGACCAAATGAATTTGCAAGCCGAATCGTCTAGCCTGAAGAAAGGCGAGTCGCTCAGCGACACGGTCCTCACACTTGAAGCCATGAAACCCGACGCCATCGTGATTCGCCACGGCTCCTCCGGCGCGGCGGAATTCATTTCGCATCGCGTCGACGTCCCCGTCATCAACGCAGGCGACGGCACGCACGAGCATCCCACGCAGGCGCTCCTCGATGCGCTCACTATCCGCGATCGCTCTCGCAGTTTCGACAATTGCAACATCACCATAATCGGAGACATCCTGCACAGCCGCGTCGCGCGCTCCAACGTTCACCTTCTCTCGAAATTCGGCGCGCACATCACGCTGTGCGGCCCGGCCATGTGGCTGCCGCGCGAACTTGATTCCCTCGCACCCGGCATTCGCCGTGTTCCGCGCCTCGAAGAGGCACTCGACGGCGCCGACGTCATCATGGCTCTGCGCATCCAGCAGGAACGGCTCCACGAGCCTTCACTTTCAGCGGACGAATATATTCTCCGCTATCAACTCACGCCCTCGCGCGTTCGCCTTGCGAAATCGAACGCCATCGTTTTACATCCTGGCCCGATGATTCGCGGTCTCGAAATCGATCCTGTTGTCGCCGATAGCCTCCAATCTTGCATTCTTGAGCAGGTAACCAACGGCCTCGCCATCCGCATGGCCATTCTTTTCGAACTGATTGCCGGCTCCGCCGAGCCGCAAGAACAAGCAAAGGATTCCCCGCATGCTGCTCATTAAAAACGGCCGCGTTCTCGACCCTGCCTCGAAGACGGACGCACGCCTCGACGTCCTGATCGACAAAGGCCGCATCGCGAAACTCGCCGCCGGAATTTCCGCTGCTGACGCTCTCGTTCTCGACGCTGCGAATTGCGTTGTCGCACCCGGTTTCATCGACCTCCATTGCCATCTGCGCGAGCCGGGCCAGGAGGTTTCCGAGACAATCGAATCCGGCGCACAATCCGCAGCGCGCGGAGGGTTCACCGCGATTTGCCCCATGCCCAACACGCAGCCCGTTAACGACAATGCTTCCGTGACGCGCTCCATCATGGAACGCGCCGCGGCCATCTCGCCTGTTCGCGTGTGGCCCATCGGCGCTGCCTCGAAGGAGAGCAAAGGCGAGCAACTCGCCGACATCGCCGCGATGCAACAAGCCGGTGCCGTCGCTGTCAGCGACGACGGCCGCCCCGTCGCCACCGCGCGCCTGTTGCGGCAAGTGATGGATTATTGCGGCCCGCTAGATTTGACAGTCATTGACCACTGCGAGGATTCTTCTCTGGCTGCCGGTGGCGTGATGCGCGAAGGTCCGCGTTCCATTCGCCTAGGCCTGAAAGGCATGCCCGCCGCCGCCGAATCCATTTGCGCAGGCCGCGACATCGAAATCGCCGCACTTACCGGCGCGCGGCTGCACATCGCGCATCTCTCGACGCGCGGCTCGCTCGAACATGTTCGCGCAGCCAAGCGCCGGGGCCTCGCTGTTACTTGCGAGGTGACGCCACATCATTTCACCCTCATCGACGAAGACGTCCAATATGATTCGCGCTTCAAGATGAATCCGCCGCTCGCTTCGCGCGACGATCGCGACGCGCTCCTCGAAGGCCTCGCCGACGGCACCGTGGACGCCATCGCCACGGATCACGCGCCGCATCATCCTGCAAGTAAAGACGTCGAATTCGACCGCGCGCCCTTCGGCATCACCGGATTTGAAACCGCCATTGCTATCACTCTCGAACAGCTCGTCCACGCAAATCGCATTTCGCTAATGCGCATGGTGGAATTATTTACCACCGGCCCAGCGCGCGTCCTTGGCCTCAGCCAAAAAACGGAGTGCAAACTCGCCGAAGGCAGTGCCGCTGACATCACAATTTTTTCCACGGACCGCGCCTGGACTTACCGCGCGACTGAATCCCCCAGCCGTTCGCGCAACACGCCCTTCGACGGCCGCAATTTCCGCGGCGGCCCAGTAGCGACAATCGTCGCTGGCAAAATCGTTTACCAAGCCTGAGTGCGATGGGGCGCTAAAATGGTCCATCAGAAAGAGCGTGGGAATGCATTGGAACCGGAAGGCAAGTCGAGCTGCCCCTGGTCATTTGTCTTCTTTGGAAACTGTGCGTCAATATCCCTTAGATTTTTGCTCGAAAATTGCGAGAATGGGCGTTCACTCGAACTCGCGAATGAACGATCGACGCTACAGATTAGTCCAGACATTCCTTCTGATTCTGATCGCGCCGTTGTTGCTGGCTCCTTCCGCAAGGGCGCAACAACAGCACCCGCGTTCGTCCCTTCCATCCGCTCAGCAAACCCCTAAAATGCAAACTCCGACCGGTGATCAGGAGAAAAAAAAGAAGAGCGACTTGGAGAAGGAAACCGGAACCGTCAACGACCGCATATTCGAAGTGATGCCAAATTACGGCACTGTCGAAAGCGCCACCACGCTTCCGCCCATTTCAAGCGGCCAGAAGTTCAGGCTCGCTACTGCCGGAGTGACCGACTACTTCACGTACCCGTTCATCGGTTTTCTCGCCGCCCTGGACCAGGCAAACGATTCTCCCAAATCGTGGGGACAAGGCTGGGGCGCTTATGGGAAACGCTACGGAGCGTCCTACGCCGACAACGGAATCGGCACTTACATGACCACGGCCATTTTTCCAAGTTTGCTGCATGAAGATCCGCGCTACTACCAGATGAAAAAAGGCGGCTTCTCGCATCGCGCGTACTATTCGCTTAATCGGTTATTTGTGGCGCGCACGGATTCAGGGCATTCGCGATTCAATTATTCGGAAATTGTCGGCAATGCGGCTGCCGCGGGAATCTCCAATATTTACCACGCACCGGAAGACCGCACGCTCTCGCGAAATTTAGGCACGTGGGGAATGCTGATTATGTGGGACGGCGTGTCCAACGAAATGAAGGAATTCTGGCCGGACATTCGCCGCAAGGTGTTTCACAAGACTTCCCCTTAACGCGGCTGTCGAATGTTGGAAGCCGGCGTCGCGAACGAAACCCATCAACGCTCTTCACTTTGATGACGGATTCGCTGGCGGCTGGCCTTTGCTCGCCGGCGGAACAATTCCATTCATCCGCAAGTATTCCACCATTTGCCCATAGTGGTCGAACGCATGCGTGCAGCCGAAGCCGGCCAGCGCCAGCCGCGTGCTCAGGAACGGAATCGGCGGCTTCGGCAGCGGTGTCACCGCATTCCGCGCCGTGATCGTCTCAAACGCCTTGTGCCCCAGCGCGAACGAATCCTTCAAATATTTCACGATCTGCTCTCTGGTCTGGATATCGTCGGGCCCGTTCATCTGCTCATTGGCGCTCACGCCCGGCGGCGGAGCCTGGCCGAGAATCGCGCTGTAAAACGCAAAGTTCACCGTCGCGACATGCTTCACTTCTTGTGCGAACGTCCGCACGCCCTTGAAATCTCCATTTGTTGGCGCGAACGAGTACTTATCGTCCGGCATCGCCTCGGCCGCCGACACAAATTCGTGTTCCACGATTCCGAGTTGCGTGTTCATCACCGACGCGATCGTTGGCGGCGCGGCGGCGGGCTTCTTCTGTTGGGCCGGTGCTGTAACAGCGAATGCCAGAAACCCCACTGCCACTACCAGGAATCCCGCTGCTGTTTTCATCTTTCCGCTCCTGGAATTTCTGTTTTACAAACAGTCCCCCGCTCTGCTAAACCATCTGAAATTCAGTCGTCACCGGCGTGCCGCGTATCACTGACTGCGTCACCGGGGATCCCTCGACGGCAAGCTTCCAAAGTTCCTTCAACATCGCCTCGTCTGCATCCGCGCGCACAAACAATTTCGCTTTGACGCCGCGGTACCCGGGGTTTCCCGAATCGTCGAGGCCTGCCCATTTCAGAATATTGTCAAAATTTCCTTCGAGCGTAATTTCCATGTCATGAATCTTCACGCCGCGTTTTGTCGCATTCAGCACGAAGCCCACAGTCATGCACGCACCCATGGCGGAGAGAAGCTGCTCGTGCGCGCTGGCGGCCAGATCGCAGGCATCGAGGCCGGCGGGCTCATCCATTTCGACAGCGTGAGTGCGCATATACGCCTTCGCGTGAAAGCCTCCCTGCCAAACAACGCGCGATTTCCACGGCCCGCTGACGCCCGCGAGAACATCGGGCTGCTTCAGCGATTCCAGAATACCCTTCAGCTTCTCCGGGTGCAGGCCGTTCAGTGTTTCTTCGGACATTTTCGGCTCCGTCATAATTCTCCTCCTTATTTTTCCGTCTACTGTCCTGCCGCTCTGCCCTGGAATTCCTCGCGAAGCTGCTTGGCCGCTTCGGCGATTGTCGCCATCTTGCGCGTCGCGATCTCCGCGGTGTTCACGTTGCGTTCCGCAAACGTCCCGAAACCGCAATCCGGATTCAGGAATATTTTCTCCGGGTCGTAGAATTTCGCCAGCTCCTTCACGCGTGCCACAATCTGCGCCGGCGTTTCAATCTCGTCCGTTCGCGGATTCACCACGCCCAGCCCGATTTCCTTTTCGTTTTTGTACTCCTTGAACACTTCCAACTCTCCCGCGCGCGGCGTCGCGAATTCTAGCACCAGTTGATGAATATTCATCTGCATCAGATAAGGCAGCATCGGCCCGTAATTTCCCTTCAGCAGCACTTCTTCGCGCCGGCTCCAGTTCCCGCGGCAAACGTGCACGCCGAATCTCACGCCGTCCATTCCCGCGACCGTTTCGTTCATCAGCCTCACCGCCAACTCCAGTTCGTCCGTCGGGTCGCGCCGATTCGGCAGCGCCGCGCACATAAACGTCTCCGTGCTTTCCGCGCCGTAAACCACCTGGCTCAAAATCGGCTCGTCAAACTGAATGAATTCCACGCCCTTCGCCTTCAGCGCCAGCACCTCCTTGCGCAGAATGCGCACCACATCCTTAGCGAGGTCTTCCGGCTGAGGATACACTTTATTCGACAGCCCCTCGAACCAGCTCGACCGCGTCAGCATATACGGCCCCGGCAGCGGCACTTTCAGCGGCCGCGACGTGTGCTTCTTCGCGAAGTCCACTTCATCCTGCGCCAGCCCATTCTTCTCCGTCAGCCGCTCGACCACAATCGGGCTCTTGATCGCGAACGCCGGCACGTCCAACGCGCGCAGCACTTCCTCGTAACGCGCGCGATCCTTCATGTAGTCCATCAGCTCGGACACTTTCATCAGCCGCATCCCGCCGAGCTTTTCCACCACGAACGAATAAAAATTGTCGCGCCGCTGTTCGCCGTCCGATGGAATGTCAACGCCGGCCTGTTCTTGCGCGTTCAGGCATTCGATCACCGCCCGGTCCGCTACCGCTTGGAATTCCTGTTCCGTGCTGTCGCCCGACTGCCGTTTGCGCAGCGCTTGAATCAAATACGCCGGCCGCGGCCAGCTTCCCACCACCGTCACCGGAAACAATTTCGTTTCAGCCATGAGCGCGATCTCCCTTTTCGTTTTCCTCAATTGTATTTTCCACCGGCAAACCGCTGCCGGCCCATTCCACGTACGATCCGTCATAAAGCGACGCGGTGATTCCAAGCCGTGCCATCGCCAGAAATCCCAGCCCCGCGCGCACTCCCGTGCGGCAATACGCAATCGCACGCCCGTTCCCGGAAATATCGGCCGGTGAAATGCCATTCGCGGAAATCTCGCGCGATGCAAATAATTCCCGGAGCTCCTCGTCCGCCTTCAACAACCGTCCCGCCGTTCCGATTTCTCCGCATGGCAAATTCACCGCGCCGGGGATGTGTCCCGGCCGCTCGTCCACATCCGTTCTGCCTGAAAATTCATCCACTCCGCGAAAATCAATTCGCTTCGCTCCTGCTGCGTCCTGCATTTCCGTCAAACTTATTCGCAGCTCGCGCCGCGGCTTGGCCTCAAATTCGCGCGCCGTTGTCTGCACCGGACGGTAAAACACTTCCCGCCCGTCGCCGCTCCACTGCTCCCAAAAACTTTCCATCACATGCACATCCTCGCGCCCCAGATAAATCAAGATCCACGCCAGAAACGCCGCGTTGCGTCCATCTGCATTGTCGTAAATCACCGGCGCGCGATTCCCGTCGAGCCCGGCCTTCCCAATCCGCTGCGCCAAAATATCGTCCGGCAGCAAACTCCCTTGCGCGTCGCGCAGCTTCGCCACCGAAAGATTCACCGCATTCCTCGGATGCCCTGCCATGTAGCGCACTGCCGAGCGCGGGTCGAGCACCAGAAAATCCGGCGACTCGAGATGCTTCTCCACCCAATCTGCGGAGACAATTCGGAACAAATTCATTCCCCTTTGGATGTCTTCGGCCCTGCTGAGATTCACGTTTCTGCCTCGTTACTGCCCGCGCGGCAGGAGGCAGTGGAATGTCAAACGCTGGCGGCATTGTAGAACAACCCTGCCGCGAAGTCATCCATCGACGCTGGATGCAACTGCGACTTTGCAGCGGCGACGTTCCCGCAGGCTATGCGCCACAGAAATGCGAAATTCGGACTATCGTCAGCTACAAATTCAAGTCTCGCTAGCCCGATCGATCGGGAATGCGAATGCGCGCTGAACGCGATACAACACCCACGCTGTCGCCGCTCCTGCGGGACTCGTCAGAATCAACATCCAGCTTCTGCCCCCGCCGGTGATCAAGTAAGGGCCCATCAGAGAAACGAATATCCAGGCGCGCCAACCGCTTCCCTTCAGGAAGTGCGAAGCCGAAATCGCGCCCACCAGTCCCGTGAGTACCGGCGCAATGATCGCGCCGCCGGACAGCCAATGCCAAACCCGGGTCCAAGTCATCAATGAAGCGGCGTAGCGGACGACAAAACCAAACAAAAAGCACATGACCGCGCCAAAAATCAGCGAAATGAAATAAATGTAGAAGAGCAACGGGATGGACCGCGGGACTGTTGGATGCAGCTCATTCCCAAGCCAGATTGTGAAGCTCATAAAAAAGCAGCCGCAAACCCACGCGGCCAGGTAGTATGCCAGGCTTCCTTGACGCGTCATATTCGCCGCTGGATGTCGGGAAAATCCTGCCAGACCTTGACTCCGCAGAAATGTGAGCCTTCGGTGCAAATCGGGGTTGTGATGCCGGCGCGAAGGTAGCAGGGCGGCCCGATATAGCGCGCTAGTTCGGGAAACACAGCTCGGACCTGCTCCACCTCTTCCATCGAGGCTTGGTAAATTTCTTCCTGCGCGTTGAAGCATGTGCGCATGGTCCATTTGTGCAACAGGTGGAGCAGCGAGCCGGATTCGACCAGCCGGATTGACTGAGCATTTGGCAAAAGATACAGCGCGATTTCAGCGGACACGCCGCGGTCGAGTAATTCATTTTTCGCGCTCCACGCCTCGGCCATTGCGGCTTCGTAGATTTCGCGGGCGCGGGAATTGTCGCGGATCAGCATAGGCGTGATGTAGTCCGGCGCGCGCGTGTCGGCCAGCGTCAGAATAGGCCGCGAGCCGGGAATCATGCGATGGCGCTGATCCTGGCTATCCGCCGTATGGCTGATTTTCTTGGCAAACGTGAAATTCGCGTGTTGCAGCGCGCGCATCATCGGCGCATGCACTCCGATATTCAGCGTTTCATGGCGATAGGGATTGCGCGCGGGATTCAGAAGGCGGTCCAGCGCTTCCGCGTCGGGGCAATCTTTTTCCGTCAAGCCCACCACGGCGCGATAGGCGGCGGCAACACCTCGCATCGCGCGCGGCGAATAATCCACAAGCTTCGAAGTTTGTCCGCCAAGCTGCGAATCGAATTCCTCCGCGAATGATTCGCCATTCGCAACATTTCTTGCCGCGGACCACTCCGGCAAATCCTCCATCGGCTCGGTCTGAAAACGATCGAAGAACTGCGGGTCACTTTCATGAACGCGCTCGACCATCGCTTGCAGGATCGCCCGCGACTCGGACGGCGTGTCGCAAGCCGCCTGCATTCGCCATAGCCGGTGCAGCACGATGCCTGAAAGCGTGTGCACCATCGTCGTGAATGCAGCGACGGGCAAAACGTACCGCGCAATCTCAATCGCGCGTTTCCCCGCGGCGCCCTTGATCTTTTCAATCCTCCGCGGATGCGACATCGGCCCGACGTGCCAAATATCGTTCAGGATCTTGCTGGCTTCCGGTCCCAATATTCTCGCGAGTTCGCGGTAATGCAGCCACGCGCGCGCAATGGCATGCTCATAAAGGGTGCGGTCAACTGCGCTGAAGCGCTCACCTTCAGGCGGCACATACGCATGCACACGATCGAGACGCACGTACCGCTGGCTTTGCTGCTCGGAATTGTAAAAAGGGTGCGCGTGCAGGAACGACCAGACAAATTGGCGGCTGACATTCTCCAGGCCGAATTCGAAATGCGCGTGCTGATAAACAGTGTGATGGCCGCTATAAAACGTGGCCGCCCCGATATTTATGCGCTGCTTCTCGCTGATTTCTTCCGCGGCGATAATTCGCGCTGAATAGCATGTGCGCGCCGCAGCAATCGCCGAATCGTACGAGTGCGCAAACGCGTTTCGCAACGTGACGCGTGGCGCAGCAGTTTCGACAGGCTCCAACGGGACAGCGGACATCGAGTGGCCCATGGTCGGACGCCATTCTACACTGAGACGCGAACCGCCGCATCGATCAGGCGTCTCCATCAGATAACTCGCGTGCCCAGCGGTCTATTCTGGAGGGTACGAAGGTACCATTTACACGTTTCAAGGCAGCCGCTACTCTAGCCTCGACAATTGAATCGAGGCTCTGGCTAAACCCAGGGATAGAGAGGGGTGTACTGTTTAGGCACAAGGCCTAAACTTTTACCCCTTGACGGCACCAAACCACATAGAATCCCCCCGTTTCTAAAACGTGGGGGTCCTATGAACAAGTTCATGATGCTGGTGGTGTTGGTGCTATTGGTACTGGCGAGTGCGGTTGGGCTGCGCAACCTAACGGCTAATCAATTTTCAGGTCAACAGGTTGCGAGCACGACCAATCCCGTACCGGTGATGCCCGATACCTTGGCCGCAAGCACGACGAATCCCGTGCCAGTGATGCCAGACGGGCGTTAAAGCTCGCTTCCGAAAAGGGAAGCTGCTACTATCCCGGGCTAGGCTTCAAGGGAAGACTTAAATGCTTGGCCCGTTTGATTACGTTCTCGTGCTGCTCGGCTTGTTAACCGAAGCCTACGTTGTGGTTCGTCTGTGCCTTGCAGAGAATTTCCTCCGGTATTTCTCTCTTAATATCTATATGTTGGGTGTGGTAGGCGTCACGATTGGGCAAGACTTTGTCCTGCTTAAGTTCGGGGTTTCGTCTCCCTTGTACGCATACGTTTACTACTACACGGATGCCCTCCTGACGATTTCGCTCTTCTTTGTCATTATGAGTTTTTATCACCAGGTTTTTCGGCAGATGAGCGTCGGCAAGTACGTTCGATGGGCCTCAGTTCTTCTGCTGTCCGGCACCGCGTTGCTTTCCTATTTGATTGTTCGCCGAATGCCAAACCATCACCTGACGAGCCGTTTCGTCGTCGAGATGAGCCAGAACCTCTATTTCGTTGGAGTAGTGCTTACATATTTGCTTTGGGGTGCGGTTGTGAAGTTGCGGGAAACGAGAACGCGGCTGATTCAGCTTGTGCTGGCGTTGGGTATTTTCTTTAGTGCGGATGCGGCGGGCTATGCCCTTCGCAATCTTTTTCCCGCTCTCGAACCCAGTTTCCTTAAATGGGTACCGCCCATGGCGGGATTGTTCCTGCCCCTGGCCTGGGCCTACACTTTCACGAAAATTTCCGAAGACGCGCGGCTCGAAACGGCCCGCGTGGCCTTACCGCGAATGGCGGCGCATCAACACTCATGATTGCCGCACTCATTTGCGTAATTTCCGTTGCAGCGTTCCTGCAATTCTTCATCTCCTATTCTCGTTCGATCATTGCTGCGTACCGCAAGTCGGAGCTTTCCGAGCAAGTCCGCGAAGTCGTGGGAATAGAAGGGCAGGAAGTGAACAGCGATCAATTTGGGCGGCTCGTCCAGCTTGTCCGCCTGTGCCCGCAGAAGGGTGATGATCGGACGGATCTGAAAGTCGTTGGAGTCTATTATTGGATGATGGGCGTTGTGCGTTCGGCCGCGCGCCAGCTCGCTCCGCGCATCACTTCGTGGGCTGAACGCGAACGAGCCGGCTGCGCCTATTTCGTAGCAGTTGCGCTGGACCGCCGCATCGCGTATAGCCGTGATTTGCTCGCGCAACAAATGTCCGACCGCTAGACGCTCGCCTGTACGCGCCTCCCTCCCCCTGCTAAGATACTCATAGGAGCAGTTTGCATCCCGCTGTATGAAAATTTCGATTCAACGGACCATCTTAAGTACAATCAAGCGCCACCGAATGTTGCGCTCAGGAGACAGGCTGGCTTTGGCCGTCTCCGGAGGCGCTGATTCAGTCGCGCTCCTGCACCTCTTTGAAGAGCTCCGCAGCGAATTGGGGATCACGCTGTGCGTGTTGCATTTCAATCATCAGCTTCGTGGAACCGATTCCGGCGCCGACGAAGCTTTCGTGAAATCGCTCGCGGGCGCTCGGAGCATGGAATGCTTCACTGAAACTGCCGACGTGGCCGCGATTGCAAAGCAGCGTGGCTGGAATCTGGAGGACGCTGCGCGCCGCCTGCGCTACCAGTTTTTCGACACAATTATTTCCCGAGGTGTGGCGGACTTGGTTGCCACTGCGCACACGGCTGACGACCAAGCCGAAACAATCCTCGCGCGCATCATTCGCGGTACCGGACTTGCCGGTCTTTCTTCCATCCATCCTGTCCGCGGAAAAATCATCCGCCCCGTTATCGGAATCCGCCGCGACGATCTTCGTTCCTTTCTTGCCGAGCGCCAGCAGGAATGGCGTGAAGATGCCACCAATCGCGACACGCAGCGCCTTCGCGCCCGCGTGCGCCACAGGTTACTGCCAGAACTCCAAACAAACTTTTCCCCGTCGATCACGGATCGACTGTGCGATTTGGCGTCGCTGGCTCGCGACGACGAAGATTTCTGGTCCGCGCTCGTCGAAGAACGCCACCAACGGCTCGCCTCACCCACCTCAAAAGGATTTTCCGTGGATGTGAATGATCTGCTTTTTCCGATCCAAGGTTTGCCCCGTCAGAAAGGTGCGGCATCCAATCCCTGCCATGCATTGACGCAACGACTCGTGCGCCGTTTATATGCGGCCGCAGCTCAAACGGAAGGCCAGCTCACACGCAAACACGTCGAACAAGTAGTCCTGCTGGCAGAGCACGGCTCAAACGGACGAAAATTGGAGCTTCCCGGCGGAGTCGCGGTCGAGCGCGAATTCGGCAGATTGATTTTTCGCCAGTCCGACCGCACGAACGGGCTCACGTCCGATAAAAGAAACTCCCAAGCGATTGCTTCTTATCAGTATGAAGTAACGCTGCCGGAAAGCGGTTCGACCGCTATTTCCATCCCGGAACTCGGGCGCTCCTTCTCTTTGAAAGTGATTGACTGGCCCACGGCGCAGCGCGACACTAGGCATGAGGGTGTCGTCCTGGACGCGGAACGGCTGGCCGCGCCTCTGGTGTTTCGAAATTGGAATCCGGGCGATGCCTATCGAGCCTCTGGCCGGCGCCAAACGCGCAAGTTGGCGCGAATGTTCGTTCGTGGCCGCGTGGGTGTCACCGAACGAGCCCTGTGGCCTGTGCTGACCAGTGCTGGTCGGGTCGCTTGGGCGGATCGGATGCCTGTGGCAGACGAATTCTCGACCTGTGACGCCACGCGAACCGGTCTGTGGATTGTCGTCGACAGTCCTTTGAGGCAGGCGTGAAGGTCGCGTACTCCCGCAAACAGTTGGCGGCGCGGGTGGCCCAAATGGGCCGGACGATCTCCAAGGATTACAGCGATCGCACTCTGCACGTGGTGGCGATCCTTGAGAATTCTTTCTTGTTCGCGGCTGATTTGGTCCGCGAGATTTCACAGCCTGTCGTTTGTCATTTTGTGAGGTCGGAACTGCGCCAGGTCGACCTTGGAGGTTTTAGCAGGCCCGAGGTTTTCTTCTCGACGCCTCCCACGCTGGAAGGACGCGACGTCTTGCTCGTCGATGCTATCCTTCACACGGGCGTGCCGCAGGATTTCTTGTGGAAGCGCATCGAAGAGTGCCAGCCCCGTTCGCTGAATTTGGCGGTGCTGTTTGACAAGCCGCGCGATCGCAAAGTGGGCCTGCGGGCTACATACGTTGGGTTTGATTCTGCATCTAAATATTGGGTGGGATACGGTCTCGCGGGCCGCGATGGCCTTTACCGCAACCTGCCTTATGTGGGAAGTGTAACCGAGGTTCGGCAAGCCGAGCCTAAGCGGGCTGGACGACATAAGCCCAGACGTTCAAGACAATCGTAATCTGGAAGATCATGCGCTCCAGAGGGTGAGGTAAGACGGTGAACTCAACAGTCAAAACGATTTTATTCTGGATGGCGATGATCCTTCTCGCCGTCCTGCTCTGGCGAATGGCCTCGACCGGAGGTCAGACGGCGCGCGATCAAACGCCGAGCTATACCGACTTCCAGGCCCAGGTGGATAAGGGCAACGTCAGCGAAGTCACAATTATGCTTTCTCCGGTCAGCGCCGAAGTCGATGGCGAATTCCGCGAGCCAAAAACAAAATTCCACGTCACCGTCCCCAAGGAAACCCTCAGCGATCTGACCAAGGAACTCCAGGCGAAAAACGTCGATGTCAATATCAAGGAAGTCCGGAACAATGACTGGGTCAGTTTCCTGATCGATGGCGTTCCTTTCCTTCTGCTTCTTGTTGTTTTCCTCATCATGATGCGGCAAATGCAGTCCGGCGGAAATAAAGCCTTGAGCTTCGGTAAATCGCGCGCGCGTTTGCTGACCGCCCAACAGAAGAAAGCCACATTCAAGGACGTGGCAGGCATCGAAGAGGCCAAGGAAGAGTTGCAGGAAATTATCGACTTCTTGAAAGATCCGCAGAAATTCCAGCGTCTCGGCGGCCGCATTCCCAAGGGTGTACTCCTTGTCGGCCCTCCGGGAACGGGAAAGACTTTACTCGCGCGCGCCATCGCCGGCGAAGCGAACGTCCCGTTCTTTTCGATCTCTGGTTCTGATTTCGTCGAGATGTTCGTTGGCGTGGGCGCCAGTCGCGTCCGCGATTTGTTCGAGCAGGGCAAGAAAAACGCTCCCTGCATCATCTTCATCGACGAAATCGACGCCGTCGGACGCCATCGCGGCGCGGGTCTCGGCGGCGGGCACGACGAACGCGAGCAAACATTGAATGCGTTGCTTGTCGAAATGGACGGTTTTGAATCCAATGAAGGCGTCATATTGATCGCGGCTACAAACCGGCCCGACGTGCTCGATCCTGCATTGCTCCGGCCCGGCCGCTTCGACCGCCGCGTTGTTGTTCCTCGTCCTGACGTCAAGGGTCGCGAGGAAATCCTTCGCGTGCACACGCGCAAGGTGCCTATCTCCGAAAATGTGAACCTCTCAATTCTCGCTCGCGGCACGCCCGGCTTCTCGGGCGCCGACCTCGCCAACCTAGTCAACGAAGCAGCGTTGTGGGCCGCGCGGCAGAACCGCAAGCTCGTCATCATGGAAGATTTTGAGATGGCGAAGGACAAAGTCCTGATGGGCGCCGAGCGGAAATCGATGATCCTTTCCGACGAGGAAAAGAAAAACACGGCGTACCACGAGGCAGGCCATGCCTTGGTCGCCGCGATGACTCCGGGCGCCGATCCGCTCCACAAAGTCACCATCATTCCGCGCGGCATGGCTCTGGGCGTCACCATGCAGCTTCCCATCGACGACAAGCACACCTACACGCGCGAATTTCTCGAGAGTCAGCTCTCCGTCTTAATGGGTGGGCGCGCCGCCGAGGAAATTTTCCTTCAACACGTTACCACCGGCGCCGGCAACGACATTGAGCGCGCCACGGAAATCGCCCGCCAGATGGTCTGCGAATGGGGCATGAGCACACTTGGCCCGCTCACCTTCGGCAAGAAGGAAGAAGCGATTTTCCTGGGCCGCGAAATCGCGCAGCATCGCGACTATTCTGAGGACACGGCAATCAAGATTGACAATGAAGTACGTAGCATCGTCACCGCCGCGTACACGCGCGCCCGCAATATCCTCGAAACCCATCGCGACGCCCTGGAACGCGTGGCGCAGGCTCTCCTCGTCCGCGAAGTGCTCGACGCAAATGAACTCAAGCTCCTGATGGACGGCAAATCGCTCCCGGACAAACCGCTGCCGCCTCCTCCTTCCGCGCCTCCCGTGCCATCCAAGGAACCGCAGCTCAGTTTGCGGCCTGAGCCGCGCGCCGTGCCGGGCATGGCCAAGGGCGAAAAGCCTGCGCCCGCGTAATATTTTTCCGGCGAGTGGTTCCTCGCATATGAAACGCGCTTGATTGCGCCGAATGTCGTAAAATACCGGCATGGCGCGCACACCTCTTTCCTCAATCGAAGTCGATTGCCCATGTTGCCAGGCCAAGCTCACGATTGATCCTGAACTCGGCGCCGTGCTCTCGCACATTCCACCGCCGAAGCCGCCGCCGTCCGTTGATCTTGACGACACGGCGCGCTTGCTCAAGGAGCAGGCCGAGCGCGTTGAGGCGAAGTTCCGGCAGTCCGTCGAAGCGGAGCGCAACAAGGAAGACGTGCTCGCGCGAAAATTTGCCGAAGGCTTGAAAAAGGCTAAAGACAAGCCCGTCGAAAAACCGATTCGCGATTTCGATCTCGACTGAACTCGGGCTTCCGGCTACCCTCTCGTCGGCATACACTCAGGCCATGAAGTTTTCTCGCGCACGCGCCCCCATCGTCTCTCTTTTCGGAATTTCTCTGCTTCTCGCCACATCTTCCTCGGCGCAGAAAAAGGAAAAGCTCGCTCGGCCCTTCCGAATGGACGCAGGCGTTCAATCCACGCGCAATCCGGCGACGGGTGAACTCGTTTTTCGTCGCGTGGCCAGTGACGCGGACGCCGGCAATGCGCCGGACATACGCGCGGCAATTCGCGTTCGCGTCAATCTCGTCGAAGTTGGTTGCAACGTTTTCGCGTCCGACGGCACCGCGGCGCGCGGCCTCGCGCAATCTGACTTCCACATTTTCGAAGATGGCGTTGAGCAACCCATCACGCATTTCGATGCGTCGGCGGAGGGCGCAAGCATCGCCCTTGTCCTCGACGCGAGTCCCAGCGTTCTGGCCGATTCCGACACCATGAAATTCGCCGCGCAGCAGCTCATCGCAAATCTTTCTCCCGTCGACGAAGTTGCCGTCGTCGATTTCTCCGAACACACGTACCTCTTGCTGCCCTTTTCACGCGACAGGAAGCTGCTCGAAAAAGCGGCCGCGGGCGTCAATGTCCGCAAATTATTTTCGGACACCGGCGGCTCGAATATTTATCGTTCCGTGTATCTTGCAGCCAACGAACTCTTCCCTGGCCGCACGGGACGCAAGGCAATCATCTTGCTTACGGACGGGCAGGATAGCGGCCTCGGACTGAACCTGGATGGCGAAGGTATTCGGCCACGTCGTGGCGACCCGCCAAATCGCGCGACCTTTGAAGACGTCGTAAAAGCCCTCGCGTCGCAAAATATCGAGATCTACGCCATCTCCACGCAAAATCGTCCTCGCGTGATGACGCCCGCGTGGCTTGCCGCGCACCAAAATGTTTCGCTTGTCACGCCGGCGGCGCTCAGCCTCGGCATTCCTGCCTACACCGATTTTCTCGCTGAATTGGTGCGGCGCGCGGGCGGCCGGCTTTATTTTTTGAACGAAACGGGCACGATCGCGGACGCCTATCGCAATATCGTCCAAAACCTCAGCGCGCAATACACGCTCGGCTTCTATCCTCCCGCTGGCCAAAAACCTGGCTGGCATTCGCTTCGCGTCAAAGTCGCCGGGCACGGCAGCGTGCGTGTTGTTCATCGCGCTTCCTACTTCGCGCCCGCCGATTCACAATAATTCCTATCTGAGCGATTTGCGAAAAGTCCGCACAATTGCCCAGCACATCCATCTGCGCCCCGGATTTCCGCTCGCGGCGGCGATTGTGTTTTAATCGGTGCCATGATTCGCCGCAAGAAGTTCATATTGCGCCTGCCTTCGCGCAAGCTCGTGCTCGGCGAGCGCACGCTTATCATGGGCGTTCTCAACGTCACGCCCGACAGCTTTTCCGACGGCGGCCAATTTCTCGATGCGCGCAGTGCCATCGAACACGCATTTCAAATGGAACGTGCCGGCGCGGACATTCTCGACATCGGCGGCGAATCCACACGGCCCGGCTCGCGCGGAGTTTCCGCCCAGCAGGAACTCGATCGCGTTCTGCCCGTGCTCAACGAACTGCGCGGACGCCTGAAAATTCCCATTTCCATTGACACTCAAAAAGCCGCAGTCGCCGATGCGGCAGTCAATGCCGGAGCGGAAATCATTAACGATGTAAGCGCGCTGCGCTCTGATCCCGAACTCGCGAAAGTCGCACGCCGTCGTCGCCTGCCGATAATCCTGATGCACATGCGCGGCGCGCCGCGAACCATGCAACAGGGACCGTTCGCGCGTGACGTTCTGCGCGACGTGATGCGCGGCTTGCGCGAGGCCTTGGTGCACGCGAAGCGTTTCGGCATCGCCAAATCACAAATTATCCTCGACCCTGGAATCGGCTTCGGCAAAAACTACGCTCAAAACTTCGAACTGCTCGCGCGTTTGCCCGAACTCGCGCGCCTCGGTTATCCCTTGCTTGTCGGCACATCGCGAAAGGCATTTATCGGTCACGCCCTCGGCAGCGTCGCAACAGAACAGCGCATCTGGGGCACCGCCGCCACCGTAGCGGCCAGCATTTTGGGCGGCGCGCACATCGTCCGCGTCCACGACGTCGCCGAAATGTCCCAAGTCGCCAAAATCGCCGACGCCATTGCAAAGGCCGCCCGAAAAAATTCATAGAATCGAGATGTGCACAAATCGCGGCATGCCACTAAGATTAGTAAATCAGTCTTGCAGACGAAGGAGCATCCGATGACGTACCACACCATCACATTTCGCAGCGCAATCATCCTTCTCGGCTGCACGATTCTTGCCACCGTCGGCGCTGCGCAATTCCCCTCAGCGCCCAAGCCCCTCGAGCCGAAAATGCCGCAAGGCGTTGGCGGCTGCACCATCAATAAGCCTTGCGCCGAGGTCGCGCCAGACATCATCAAGAAAGCTCTCGGCCCGTCCCCGCTTGAAAGCAATCTACGCCAGTTGACCGATGTCGTTGGCGGCCGCATCACTGGCTCTCCAGCAGCCGATAAAGCCATCGACTGGGCGGTGCAAGCCTTCCGCGCTGCTGGTGTTGACGAGGTGCTCACGGAGAATTTCACCGTGCCCGTGGGCTGGTCGGAGGGCCGCACACGTCTCGAAGTTCTCGCGCCGCAACCGTTTCCCGTGCACTTGGTTTCGATTGGCTGGTCGCCCGCCACGCCGCCCGGCGGTCTCACGGCAAACGTGGTGGACGTCGGAATGGGCAACGAAGCTGGATTCAAGCATGCTGGTGAGTCAGCGAAAGGCGCCATCGTGCTCGTGCACACCAACGTCTTGAAAACCTGGGACGATTTGATGAACGAGTATTATTTCGAGCCGGCCATCATTGACCGCGCCGTAAACGCGGGCGCTGCGGCAATTCTCTGGATGTCGACGCGGCCTTACATGCTGCTCTATCGCCATAATCTCTCGCTCACCGGCGAACTCGAACGCCTTCCTCAGGCCGTTGTCGCGCGCGAAGACGCCCTGCGCATCGCGCGTTTCATTGCCGCGAACCAGCCCGTCAAAGTCCATCTCGACATGCCCAACAAAATCACCGAGCACGCAGCTTCCGAAAATGTTATCGCGGAAATTCGCGGCAGCGAAAAGCCTGACGAATTTGTAATCCTCGGCGCGCACCTCGATTCGTGGGAACTGGGCACCGGAGCGCTCGACGACGGCTGCAACGCCGCGATGGTGATCGACGCGGCACGCGCCATCCGCGCTTCGGGTTCGATTCCTAAGCGCTCGATTCGCTTCGTGCTTTTCACGGGAGAGGAGCAGGGCATGTTGGGCTCATGGGCCTACGCGCTCGCGCATCGCACCGAACTCGACCACATGGACGCGGCAATTATTTTCGATTCCGGCGACGGCAAGGTCACAGGTTATTCTCTCGGCGGCCGAAAAGACATTGCGGCCAACGTCACGCAAGCGCTTCGGCCGCTTGCATCATTCGGCCCATTCGAAAATACATTTGACTCTGACATGGGCACGGACAATCTCGATTTCCTCCTCGAAGGCGTCCCTACTCTCGTCGCCAATCAGGAGCCCGACGACTACATGATGAATTATCACGCCGCTTCCGATACGTATGACAAAGTCGATTTCGCACAGCTCAAGCGCAACGAGGCCATCGCCGCCGTCACTGCGTACGCCGTAGCGGACCTGCCTGAAAGGCTCGGCCCTCGCCAAACGCGAAAACAGATCGAACGCCTGCTCAAAACGACTGGCCTCGAAAAAGAAATGAAGGAAACCGGTTTCTGGTCTCTATGGGTGGACGGAAAGCGCGGCCGCCAACCGTGAGCCGCGTTATGCGCTGATTCGCCGCATATCTGATTCGGTATTCCACAGTCACGTCTTATCTGTCCTTCGTCATATGCGGGCTATAATGTTGAGGAATGGTTTCCTCTCGTCCGAGCCCGTCTTCTTCCGCCGCCAAGTCTGCGCGCATATTGGCGATTGACTATGGCCGGCGGCGCATCGGCTTGGCGGTCTCCGACGAACTCGGAATCACGGCCGTGCCCGTTGCCACGCTCGAAAGACAAAATCGCCAGAAAGATATTCGCCGCCTTCGCGAAGTTGCGCGCAATTACAAGATCACTCTCATCATCATTGGTTCGCCTCTGCATCTCGCCGGGCACGCTGGAGAAATGGCCCAGGAGGCCGCTCGTTTTGCTTCGCGCATCAAAAAGGAACTCGGCTTGCCCGTCGAGCTGAGAGATGAAAGACTGACAAGCTGGGAAGCGGAGCAAACGTTGAAAGAAAACGTCGGACGCAAGGCCAAAAAAACGCATCTTGATTCTGTTGCCGCCGCCATACTTTTGCGCGACTTTCTCGACGACCATCGCGGCCGCGAATCCGCTCTCGAGCTAAAGCCTGTTTTAAGAAAGGGCGAGGAATAATTCACCATGCGCCGCGTTGCAATCGCGCTTCTGATTCTTATTCTGCTGGCAGGGGCCTTCGGCGTCTGGCTCCGCAGCGAACTCGAACATCCCTACCGCGGATATTCGCAAGCCCAGATTTTCGTCGATATTCCTCGTGGAACTCCGCGCTGGAAAATCGCCGACCTCCTGCAGCAGAATGGCGTAATTCACAGCCGCATCGCGTTCGTCGCTCTCAGCCTTCGCCATCGGCGTCGCGTCTTGCAGGCAGGCGAGTATCTTTTCGATCAACCCATGGCGCCGCGGCAGGTCTTCGACCAAATCGCCGGCGGCCACATTTTTGTGCACGTTGTTGTGGTACCGGAAGGCTGGACGATGTTCGACATTGCCAACGAGCTTGCTCGCCAGGGACTGACGACCAAGGAGGATTTTCTGCGCGTCGCGCGTGATCCTTCACCGGTGCGAGACATCGCGCCGCGCGCGCCCAGCCTCGAAGGATTCTTGTTCCCTTCCACTTACCAATTTTCGCGTAACGCCACCCCCGAGGAAATCGCCGAAACCATGGTGCGCCAATTCCGCGAGGAATGGACCAAGCTACAGGCGATTGCTCCTCCATCTGTCACGCCAGATCCAATCCCGAAGAGCCATTCTGTCCGGCAAGCGGCCGGTTCCGTCGTGCCACCTCTCTCGCCCGAGCAACTCGTCACGCTGGCATCGCTCGTCGAGCGCGAAACGCCGCAGCCCAGCGAACGGCCCATGGTCGCAAGCGTTTTTTATAATCGTTTAAAACTGGGTGTGCCGCTGCAATGCGATCCCACGGTTCAATACGCGCTCGATCTAGCAGGCAAACCTACGCTCAAGGTGACGCCTGCGGATCTCCACGTTCCTTCCCCTTACAATACGTACTTGCATCGTGGCCTTCCGCCTGGGCCTATCGCGAATCCAGGCGATGCATCCCTGCGTGCCGTTGTCAGCCCGGCGCACACGCACTACCTCTATTTCGTCGCCGACGATTCCGGCGGACACTTCTTCGCCAGCACGCTCGAGGAGCATAATCGAAATGTCGTACGTTATCGCCGCCTGCTTCAGGGCTTGCCGGCCGAACCGCCGCCACCGCCGAAGCACAAGAAGCCGGCGCGCACTCGCAACGCGCGTCACAGGCGCGTTTTGAAGAAGAAACCGGGGAGCCATCGATGACCCACACCAAAGCCACACCCGCCAAATCGCCCGCAAAAAAGGAAATGATTTTGAGCGCGGCGCGCGACCTGAAAGCAATGATGTACACACCGGCGGAAATCGAGCAGATCCGGCGCAAACTGATCGCCGACAAGGGCGAGCACGGAAAAACTTCCGCCGAGTATATCGCCACCGTCCTCGCGGAGGCGGGAATGCGCGTGGTGCTCTCCGCGCGCAGCGATACGCAGGGCCGCTACGAAGAGGAATTTCACGACCTGCTGCATTTCTCCACTCTCGAAGATGCGGAAATGTGCCTCGTGCGCCTCGACGAGCTCCTGCGGAAATTTGGCACTGAGGGTGAGCATGCGGCGCAAGCGCGCGTTTTGGAAGTCGCCCGTCTCGGCCGGCGTCGCGCTGAAATGATCGCGCGCAATCACAAAGTGGACGCGGCGAAGCGCGGCGAAAAGGAAGAGGTCGCGCGCTGGTTCGCCGTTTGGCTCGAGCAACCTGACGCATTTTTCGATTGGCTCGAGGTTCGCAAGCAGTCGCCAGAATTTCAACAGCGTTTCCCTCAGCGCGACGCCGACGACATCGCGAGTGACGTCGCCGGCGCTGAAATTGAATAGCGGAGTGTATTGTGATCGTTCTCGAAGCCGAGCCGATGGACCTCGGCCCGGACCTCAAGGCGGTAGGCGTCGAACTGGTCGAAATCGAAGGCCCTGACCGCGAGCCTTTGCACGGACCCGAGGCAGCGCAAATTTGGAGCCGCGTGCTTCCCGCGATTGCCGGCGCGCAAAAATGGTCGCTCGATTTTTTCAGTCATCTCGAGCCGCTTCGGGAATTCTGCGACGCGCACAAAGTCGCTTATCGCGAAGCCTCAAAACGCGCGATTGTCCTCTCTTCGCTGACGCCGGATGCCCTAGCCCCGCTTCTCGAACGGTTCGAACGCGAAACCTTTGGCATGCGCGCCGGCGGCTCGGTCGAGACAGGAGATCCCGCCCTGGAAAATGAACTGCCGCGCCGAGGCGTTGATGCCTACCACACAGCTTACCCCGCCTATTTTTTCTGTGCTGTTTGTGACCTCGAAAATAGCTCGGTCGTGGTTCTGAGCAACCAGCTTTGGGCCGGCGAGATCGTCCGCCGCGCCCGTCCAGTCCTCGCCAGCTTGAACGTGGAAGTCCGGGTCTCAACTTGAGAGGCCCCGTATTTTCTCTGTAATCAGCACGATCCGTCCTCCGCTCTACCCTTATCTGAATGGGCAACCAGTACCCCGGTACCATTCCAATAGGCCGGGCGGACGCGCACCATATTAACCAGAGATTCCGAGGTCCGGATGCCCAGCTCTAGCGACACTTTGAGTCCCGTTACGGGGACTTTCGTTCATAGCTTGAACCTATTGCTGAAGTTCGCTCGTCTCTACGGTTTGCACCACGCTCGCACCACAGCCCAGATGGAATACGCCTGGAACGACTTATACGCCGCGCTCGACGCAGCTGGCCCATCGGGGATCCTTCTGGGGGTCTCCGGCGCGGAACTCTTAATCGACGGCGCTCTGGTTGAATCCACCGCCGCCGAGCATAGCCTCGCGCAATTGCTCACCAAGGCGAACATTGCCAGTATCGGCTTCACGCCGGGCCTTAGCCGTGGATCGTTCTCGCTTTTCGTGAAGACGTTCTCGGCGGCGTCGCTCAAGCCGTCGCATCTTGCCAAGCGCCTGAAATCCGCGTTGGGCGACAGTGCCGAGTCCGGCATTCGCGTCAATCAGCTTCGCTTCATCGCTCGCGAAGCCGAACTCTCCGCGTCTGGCGTCGCCGCTCGCATTGCCGGCAATCACGCCGAAGATTCGCACGACTGGCTGCACGATTCCGGAAAGCTCGTCGAACTGATTGCCGCAGCCGAACACTCCGGGAACGGCTCGAGTTCCGGTTATCACTTCGGGGAAGAACTTCTTGGCACAACTCACCTCTCCGAAAGCAGTTCGCTCGCCTATACGCACTCCGAACAGGAAATGCGCTCGCTGCTGCAGTTCGCCGCCAATTTCGGCAAGGCTGCGCATAAGCACAAGCATTCCGGCGCTGCCGATTCTTCTGAATGGAGGCAGCGCATCGCGAATCTTCCTCCCTCGTCGCGCGCGGTCCTGCGCGAAGCCATCGCGGAGATGCACGCCGCGCAGCCATCGCAAAAATTGGACGCTGCCGCGATTCTCCATCTCGCCGAGGGCCTCGCCGTTCGTTACGCGCTCGAAAGCCTCGCGCGTGGCAATCTGAGAGTGAACGCCGTGCGGCCATTGCTGGAAACCTTCGCGGTACCGCTTGCGCCGCTGCGCGAAATTCTCCACGCACGCGAACGCAAGACATCGAAGGCTGGACATTCGCTCAACTTTCATGCCGAGACCCCCGGGGATGCTCTCGACCGCCGTTTTTGGTTCTCCGTTCCCGAATCCGAAAAGCAAGCTGTTCTGCTCTCGTCGGACAGTTGGTGCGTGCGGCCTGAGTCCGTGCAACAATCGCTTGATGGCTTCTTCCGCAATTCCGACTTCGCGGCCGCGGATAAAGTCCTGACGCAATATGTGAAGTGTGTCAGCAATCGCGAACCCCAAGCGCGAAAAAAATCCGCCGTCGGACTCACGCAGATGGCCGAACAATACGCCCGCGCGTCCGGTCCGCGTTTGCACGAAGCTGTGCGGATCCTCGGCGAACAGTTAGCCATCGAACGCGATTCCGAAGTGCGCGATTTGCTCAACGGTGCATTCGTGCGTTTCAGTCAGGTCGCCGCCGAACAAACTCTGTTTCCAGCGCTCCGTCAGGCTTTTGACACATTGGCGGTCCTGGACAAGTCGCAACCAAACGGGGCGCACATTCTGCGCCCGCGCATTGGGATTAAGAACCGCATCCCGGGTTTCATCGAAAAGGGATTGAAGAGCGAAGTCCTGCGCACA
This sequence comes from Acidobacteriota bacterium, assembly GCA_027307115.1. GTDB lineage: Bacteria > Acidobacteriota > Terriglobia > Acidiferrales > UBA7541 > DAHUXN01. The sequence continues at coordinate 50,821 of DAHUXN010000081.1, read as the reverse complement.
GAACTAATCGAAGTGTTGCGCCATGTGCCGCACGCCGCCGCCGATCAGCTCGCCAGCCGCCTGATGCGCGTCACGCGTTCCGGCGAACGCGAGCAAGTGGTCGCAATGGCGCGCGCGTTGGGCAAACCAGCTCAGGAATACTTATGTCACACGCTCGAAAACGCTCCGCCGACAAACGGCATTCGTGTTCTAGGCCTGTTGAGCCGGCTTAATCCCGCTTGCGTCGAAGCATTGTTGCCGGGAAAAATCCAAGCGGGCCAGATCGCGACGCACGATGAAGCTTTGCGCCAGATTTCGATCGCTGCCGCTCCCGAGCGCGGCCGCATGTTAATGAGTATCGTCGAACGCATGGATCAAATGATTTTGCCCATGGCGCTCGATGAAATTGGGATGTGTGGCGATGCCAGCGTCGCGGCCGGCCTGGTGCGTCTCGCCGACGGCGATCTCCTTAAAAACAGTTCCGATTTTTTGCGCGTCAAGGCCATTGAGGCTCTTGGCCGCCTTCGCGCACCCGAAACCACAATGCACCTCATGCGCTTTATCGAAGGGCGTCGCGCCTGGCGCTGGGCCTATCCCAGTGAGATGCGTCTCGCTGCAGCCCAGGCGCTCGAAAAACTCGAACCCGAGCACGCCCGGAACTTGCTCGCCGAATCTGGCCTTGATCCTCACTTGCTCAGCCTCGCGCCCCTCGACGCGCGCCGCGACCGCGACTTCGTACGTTATCGCCGCTATCCTCGTATCAAGATGACTCAGCCCGTCCCCGCCGTGATTCAATCCAAGCGCGGCACCTATCAGCCTGCCGTTCAAATCCTCAGCCTCGAAGGTGGTTTGCTTAGCGGGGATTTTCAGCTCTCTGTGGGAACACCGGCCAATCTGCAAATCTCGTCTGGCAAACGTCCGATTCACTTGGATGTTCTGGTCAGGTTCGCGCAGCCCAATCAGGCTGGCGTAGAAATGGTCGGCATGGACCTCGAAGACCGCGGGCGCCTGAGGACTCTTCTCGTTTCCATGGCCGCCGCCGCGCCGAGATCGCACAGCCTACCGCTCCCCGCCTGAATAAACTCCAGCGAGAATTTATGGTTGCTGCGTGGCTTCCTTCGGCTGCTCAATCTTCTGCGTTTCACCAACCCAGAAGAGTTGGAACTGACTGAAGTGGTGGTAGTGATGCAGGTAATGCCCCTGATATTGAAGGTAGACGTCCACATTCTCAGGCAACCACAAGGTCACCTTGTGTTTGCGAAACGAGACAGGCTGGTAGTCGATTGCAAAATGCTCGCGCTTCAGATCGATCGTTTTCACTGGTCTCGCCAGATCCGTCTCCAGGTGAATCACATGCCCGCCGCTTTTGGAGATCCATGCGCGGCCCTTCAGTGGAAGCAGCGCTGCTCCTGTCGGAGCATCAAAGCTTTGAAGGCGGCTCGTGGCGACATCTGAACGTTGCTCGAAATGAACCACCCACGCCGGCTGGTTATTCCACTCTCCAAGTCCTTCGCACTTCCAATTGAAATCGTTGCGAAAGTCCGGATGGAAAGCCAGCGCAAGCACTGGAGCCGAGACGTCCTCGATTGATCCTTCCCGCACACTGGGACCTTTCAGCTGTGTTCGGAATTCCGTCACTTCGGGGAAACGCTGCCCAGAATTGTCCACCATGACCAAATAGCTGAACTCGCGTGTTTCCGGCGTCTCTAACTGTTCGTTCCTTTTAATCTCGACAGATTCGTATTCCTCCGTTGCGGAAAATTTTGCCAGGTCACTGACCAATTCCTCCGAGCTCTTTTTGGTCGCCGCCATTAGGCTCGGCAGCGAGCAAGCGCGCGCGGAAACCACGGGCGGACTCATCGCGTCGATGTCCGGCGGCGCCCAATTTTCTTTTGGCGGAAGCTCCACCGCCGGTGCAGGTTGCGGACCCGTCAGCGGCGAGAGGGGCGCGGATAGAGCTCCCGGCGGATTTTTCGCCGAAGATGAAGATGAAGATGTGGAATGTACTGCCAGGTTCGCAGGCGCGGTCTTCCCGGAATATATCGGTTCTTTCTTTAGGCTGTCGATCCACTCGTGCACCTGCGCCACGCTTGGATCACGGGGGTACACCTTCAGGAAGGCTTCGAACGCGGCTATCGCCTTCTCCCGTTCGCCCAGGCCCCCTTCTGCTTCGCCCAAAAGCAATTCCACGGGTGCGGCGCCATCTTTCCCAGTCTTCAGCGCTTTTTCCGAGTAGTCGCGCGCCTTCTCGAAATTGCCCTGATGCAGGTAGGCGCTCGCTAACATCCAGTCCGCTTTCCACGCAGTCGGATCCAGTTCCACGGCTTGTCCGAGAAGCTGTATTGCTCCCGGATAATCGGATTCGCGGTAGTGCAGCATTCCTAAAGCAAGCAACGCGGCCGCACCCTTGGGGTCAATCGATACGGATTTCTCCAGACTCGCCTTCGCTTCCGGCAGTTTGTTCATCCGCAGGTAGCACATTCCCATCAGGTAATTTACGAACGGATTCGCGGGCGCCATCTCCAGCGCCTTCCCCAAATGTTTTTGCGCGGATGCGGGCTTTTCATCGCGCAAGTCCTTCAGCGCGTGCTGGACTTCTTTTTCGGCCCGCGGCGCAAGAATCACATCATTGGGGGGCGAAAGAGAATCCTCTTTGCCATTTTCCGGCTTGATATAAATGATTGCGTTGATCGTGATACTCCCTCCACCGAACGTATTCACGTTTGGGATCATCACGACCTGGTGTGCCACCTTATAACCCGATACGGACACTTCAACGTCATACTCATCCCCCGGCCGAAGCCCCGTCAGAACCCATCCGCCTTCCAGCGGGCGCGGCGGCGCCACGTTCGAGGAATTAAAAGTGACTGAACTGACCGTAAAAATAGGTGGCGTCGCCGGGCTGCCGCCGTATTCGTCCCGGATGTAAATCATGAGGGTCGCCATCCCTCCCTGATTAGTCGGCTGTACACCGATACTGTTCGGATCCATCGCGCTGACGATTGGGCTGCGCTGTCCCTGCGCCATTACGGGGAGCGAAACGGTCAAGCCAGCCAGCAGGCCAACCGTGAATCTCAGCCGTAAATTTGCACCGACTCTATCCGGCATGCTCTAGCCCTTTCACAGCATCCAGTCAAGGAAGGATATCACTTTCGCAGTTCGTGTGAAGGACTTTAGACTTGCGCCTCTCCTCCGATTCGGAATCCTGCGAGCTATGCCGAATAGCTGTCTGCTCGGCGTCCAACTGGCCGACAACCCGTCCGCGATGTGGAGAGAGCGTGGCCCTTCTGCGCGCCTTTCTCCTTGACAGTCTAGGAATCCCTGCTTATATTCCTAGGTATTCTAGGAGAGACCGTTTCGTGGACAAGCCACTCGACCTTCTGCAAGGCACTCTCGATATGCTGATCCTCAAGGCCGTGTCCCTCGGCCCATTGCACGGCTACGGGGTTCTGCTACGCATCCAGCAGATTTCGAAAGATCGCCTAGAAATTCAGCAGGGCTCTTTGTACCCGGCACTGTATCGCTTGGAACACCAGGGCTGGATCACCAGTGAATGGGGCGAGTCGGAAAATAACCGCAAAGCAAAGTACTACCGCCTCACCGCCGCAGGCAAGCGCAGACTCCAGACAGAAGCCGCAAAGTGGAACACCATGGCCGACGTCATCGCCGGAATCCTGCATACCACGCCGGAGGAAGTATGACCCTCTGGAGCCGCTTTCGTTCCTGGTTGCGAACAACTGTGCGACGCTCTCGCATGGAGAGCGAAATGGATGCGGAGCTTAAGTTTCACATCGAGGCATACGCCGAGGATTTGGTCCGCAAGGGCCTTCCCCGCGAAGAAGCGATGCGGCGGGCGCGGACGGAGTTTGGCGGCATCGAGCGAGCGAAAGAGGAATGCCGTGAGGCGCGCGGTGTGACTTTTCTCGAATCTCTGATCCAGGATATACGCTACAGCCTGCGCGTACTTCGCAAATCTCCCGGCTTTACCGCCATCGCCATCTTGACCATCGCTTTGGGTATCGGAGCGACCACGGCGATTTTCAGCCTGGTCGATGCGACGCTGCTGCATCCGCTGCCCTATCCGCACCCGGAGGAACTGGTACGCATCGAGGACGACCTGCCTGGTGCGGGCGCTACCGACGCGGGCATCTCGATTCCGGAGTTTAAAGATCTGCAGCGTTCGGAAATTTTTCAGTATGTTGTGCTGGAGATTTTCGGGTCGGCGAACCTGACGGGTGCATCGCAGCCATCGCGGATGCAGTATGAGGGGGTGTCGCCGGCGTATTTTGCGATGCTGGGGGTGAAACCGGAGCTGGGGCAGACGTTCGATCCTCAGGATCAAACGCCGGGGTTCACACTGGATGTGGTGATCAGTGACGGCTTGTGGAAGCGGGCTTTCGGGAGCGATCCGCACATTGTGGGAAGAAGTTTGCGTGCGGACAACGATTTGTATCGGGTAATAGGTGTGATGCCGCCTGGTTTTCACGACCCGGGGCGAACCGTGGGCGAGAGGAATACGGAACAGTGGGCGGCATTGAATTTTTCGTCCGCGAATCGCAGTTTGCGGTTGCCCCTGGAAACGGTCGGGCGCCTGAAGCCGGGGCTGACGGTTGCAGCGGCGCAGAGCCAGCTGGACGCGTTGGTTGCTTCGTTGCGGGAGCAGTTTCCGGACGATTATCCGGCCGACAGCAAGTGGACGGTGCGGTTGGTGCCTCTGAAGGAAAACGTGGTCGGCAACGTTCGGCAGTCGCTGATCCTGCTGTTGGGCGCAGTGGCGCTGGTACTAGTGATCGGCTGCGTGAATGTAGCGAATCTGCTGCTGGCGCGGGCCAGCGCGCGATCACAGGAGATGGCCGTGCGCCAGGCGCTGGGAGCGGCAAGCAAGCGGCTGGTGCGGCAATTGCTGACGGAGAGCCTGCTGCTTTCGCTGCTGGGCGGAGTGGCGGGGTTGGTGATTCTGTTCTGCATGAAGGGGGTCTTGCTGCGGCTGATTCCGGAGAGCCTGCCTCGGCTGAACGACCTGTCGATCAACTGGACCGTGATGCTGATCGCGCTGGCGGCTTCGATCGCAGCCGGGGTAATTTTCGGGCTGGCGCCCGCAAGGCAGGCAGGGCGGTTGAATCTGGCAAGTACTCTGAGGGTGGAGGGGCGTGGGTCGAAGGGTTCCACGGAGCAGACGCGCACGCGGCGCGTGCTGGTGGTGACCGAGTTTGCGCTGTCGCTCGTGCTGATGGTGGCCGCGGGCCTGCTGCTGCGCAGTTTTTGGGATTTGTACAAGGTGCCGCTGGGATTCAATCCACAGCATGTGATGTCGGTTCAGTTGTGGCTGCCGAGCCCCAACGACCCGAAGACGGACATTTATGGAACGGCTGCTCAGGAGGCAGTGTTTGCGCGCGAATTGCTGCGGCGCAGCCGGTTGCTGCCGGGAGTGCAGGAGGCGGCGCTGGGAGCGGAGCCGTCGATTCCGCTGCACCACGACCGCAACCGGAGCGCGCTGATCGTAGAAGGACGCCAGACACAGAGCAAGCAGACTCCCTTGGTGGAGCGGTCGCAAGTTACGCCGGAATATTTTCATTTGCTGGGGATTCCGGTGCTGCGGGGCCGTCTGTTCAACGACGGCGACGACGAGCATGCGCCACTGGTCGCGGTGATCAACCAGGCGATGGCGGAGACTTACTGGCGGGGCGAGAATCCGCTTGGGAAGCGGCTGAGGCTTGGCGCTGGGAGGGCTGGGGTTGGCCAACGTGCGATCAAGACCTGGATCACGATCGTGGGGGTGATCGCGGATGCTCGAACCGAGTCGCTGGCGAACGCGAGCGTTCCGCAAATCTATCTGAGCCTGTACCAGGAGACGCCCAAGGAGCTGGCCATCTTTCTGCGTGGAGACCTGAATGCGAGTGCGATACCGGAAGAGGTGCGCGCGATGGTGCAGTCCGTAGACCCGGAGCTACCGGTTTACGGGGCGCAGATGCTGAACGATGCGGTGACGGCGTCGCTGGAGCAGAGACGATTCTCGATGGATATTGTGGCGGCCTTCGCGGTAACGGCGTTGCTGCTGGCGGCGCTGGGGATTTACGGAGTGATCTCGTACATCGTGAGCGAGCGCACCCATGAGATCGGCATTCGCCTGGCGCTCGGCGCACAAAGAGGGGACGTCATGCGGATCGTTCTGCGCCAGGGATTGAGCCTTGCCATTGCTGGCGCTGCGGTCGGGCTTGTTGGCGCGCTGATCGTGTCGCACTTGATGGCAGGCTTGCTGTACGGCGTGAGGCCGACAGATCCTCTGACGTTCGCCGGCGTATCCATTCTTCTGATCAGTGTCGCGCTGCTGGCCTGTTATATCCCGGCGCGGCGCGCAATGCGCGTTGATCCCTTGGTCGCCCTGAGATACGAATAGCCCTTTCGCACAATCGCACGCAACTCTTCCTCGGAACAGTCTTGCGCAAACCTCTGGGGATTCGTGACCTTCCTGGCGGTTGCTCCCGAGTGACGAACGTACCCGGAAACCACACGCTCAACCTTCGTTGACACCCCTAACCCTGGCTGCTAAATTCGTCGTCTTGCCACATAAAGGGGGAATTCCCTGAGAATTCGCCGCATTCGAAGTGTGTTGATGCTCGCCTCTGCATTCCTCCTGGTCGGCGGATGCGCCGTCAGCAGAAAAAAGGTCGCTATTCCGGCAGCGATTCAGCCTGCGCAAACCGCAACAAAGGCCGAGCTGATTGCTCTATACAATCGTGAAGCGTCAGCCGTCGAAACCCTGAACGCTTCGGTGCGCCTCTCTCCAACCGCTGGTTCTGTCTTGAGCGGCGTCATCGAGCAATACCATGAAGTCAACGGATACATCTTAGCGGCCCGGCCCGCCTCAATCCGCGTGATTGGCCAGGCGCCCGTGGTGGCAAAAGACATCTTCGACATGGCCAGTGACGGCCAGGCGTTCCGGATTTACATCCCCTCGAAAAACAGATTCATCGTCGGTCCTGATAACTTGCGGCGCACCGCAGCGAAGCCTATCGAAAATCTGCGCCCGCAACATCTTTTCGAAGCCTTGGTCTGGCCCGTGATCCCGCAAAGCGAAAACGTTCTTCTGGAGGAGGCAGACGCGCTCCCGTTCCGGTATTATGTGCTGACACTAGCAATGAGCGGCACGCAGGGTTGGGAGTTGGACCGCAAAATATGGTTTGACCGCGCCACTCTGCAAATTGCGCGAATTCAAATCTATGGCCACGGAGGCAAGTTGGTTTCCGATATTCGCACAAGCAATTGGCAGTCTGTTGGCGGCGTGAATTATCCAAAAGATATTCTGCTCGCGCGCCCCGCCGACGAATACCAACTCGGCATTCATATCACGCAATTAACGCTCAACCAGCCCATCACCGGCGATAAATTTCAACTCGCGCAGCCGTCTGGAACCGAACTCGTCCAACTCGGCGGGGAGAAGCAGCCTTGATCCGTCACATGATTTTGCGCAACGTGATGTACCGCCCCGTGCGAACGTGCATCACCATCATCGCCGTTGCCATCGAAGTCACCCTCGTTTTGATTGTAGTCGGGCTCACCTCCGGCATGCTGTCCGATACCGCGAAACGAATTGAAGGAATTGGCGCGGACATCATGGTGCAGCCACCGTCAGCGTCCATATTCATGGCCTTCAGCGGCGCGCCCATGCCAATTGAAATTGGCCAGAAGCTCGCGCAAATCAAGAATGTCCGCGCTGTCGCGCCGGTGCTGCTCCAATTTAATTCCACCAATGGTCTTGACATCATCTACGGAATCGACCCGGAAAGTTTTCGCGAGGTTTCCGGCGGATTTGTTTTTCATGACGGCCGCGATCTGCAAAATGCGAACGACATTCTCGTGGACGATTGGTATGCAAAGGGACGCAAGGTCAAAGTCGGAGAAACGTTGCACGTGCTCGGACATGATTTTAACGTCGCCGGAATTGTCGAGCACGGAAAAGGCGCGCGGCTGTTTGTATTGATGTCCACGCTGCAGGAATTATCGGGCGCGCGCGACAAAGCTTCCGTCTTTTTCATTCGCTGCGATCATCCGGAACAAACAGCGAAAGTGATCGGCGCCATCAGCCAACTCCTGCCGCATTACGAAGTGCGCCCGCTGCGCGATTATTTGTCGCTGATGACTTCGTCGAATCTCCCCGGCCTGCAAACGTTCATTCACTCCATGATCATGCTGGCCGCCGGAATCGGCTTTCTTGTGATTTTGCTCTCGATGTACACCACCATCATCGAGCGCACGCGTGAAATCGGCGTGCTGAAATCGCTGGGCGCTTCGCGCGGATATATTGTGCGCGTGATTCTCAGCGAAACCATTGCGCTGTGTCTCGCCGGAATTCTCCTGGGAGTTGCGATGAGCTATACCGTGCGATGGCTTTTCCTAACGGCGTTTCCCACCCTCACCATTGTGGTTGCGCCGTCGTGGCTGCTGCGCGCTGCGGCCATTGCCATAATTGGCGGGCTGGTGGGCGCTTCGTATCCAGCGTGGATTGCGAGCCGCAAGGATCCCGTGGAAGCGCTCGCTTACGAATAGCTTTCTGGAATCGTTCGCCGCACTGTGATGTAGCTATGCAGATAGACGATTCGCGCATAGAATTACTTTTACCCACAAGAGCAAGCATCTCCTGCCGCGGAGCAGAGTTGGAGCCGATACTTAAAACTGAGAATTTGTGGAAAATATATCGCGCGGGAAGGCTGGACGTTGCGGCACTGCGTGGTGTCAACGTGGACGTGTATCCGGGAGAATTTGTGTCCGTAATGGGCCCCTCCGGATGCGGCAAGTCAACTTTGCTGCACGTGATTGGCGGACTGTCGCAAGCGTCGCGCGGCCGCGTATTGCTCGACGGCAACGACCTGGCCGCGCTCGGAGACGCGGGACGCACGCTGCTGCGGCGCCACAAAGTCGGATTTGTTTTTCAGCGTTTCAATCTGCTGCCCACGCTCAACGCCAAGGGAAACATCGCGCTCGCGCAGCACATCCACGGCGACGGTTTCGATCCGCACCGCTTCGACGTGGTCACGCGCATGCTCGGACTCACCGACCGGCTCGATCACCGGCCCTCCGAACTTTCCGGCGGCGAACAGCAGCGCGTGGCCATCGCGCGCGCTATCATCAACGAACCCAAAATCGTGCTGGCCGACGAGCCCACGGGAAATCTGGACACGAAAAATTCCGAAAACGTCCTGGGCCTCCTGCGCCAACTCAACAAAGATCTTGGCCAGACCATTGTCATGATCACGCACAACCCCGAAGCCGCGGCGTACGGAAATCGCGTGCTGCACATGCGCGATGGCCTGGTGGTCGACGGCGCGAGCGCTAACTGAAATGCGAAGACTCTGGCGCGGAGTGCGAAACACGATTTTCTGGTCGTACGAGCGCGGAAGCTGGCCGTACGACTTGATGGTGGTTCTGATTGTGTTGTTCGTGCTGTTCACGCCGGGAAAATGGTTTCATGACGAGCCGCAAGTGAATGGCGCGGGCGATTCCGGAGTGATGCTGATTGCGCAGGACGAAGCAACGCGCACGGAAACTTACCGCATCGACTCGAAACTTTTCCCAAGCTCGACAGCTTCGCAGGACAGGGCCCTGAGCAAGAGTCTGAGCAAAAGTCTGGAAAGCGGCCCGGAGCTCGAGCGGAAGACGCACGAAATTCTCAGCCAGTCCGTCGACGAGCTGAAGACGCATACTTTCCAGATCCGCAGCATCGAACCCATCCGCGGCGCCGATAATTCCATCCTGTACTATCAGGTGAACGTGAAACGCTAGCCGCAAAGCGCCCCGTTCCTCTTTCGCATACTCGCTTGCAATAAAGCCGCGGACTCCACATGGCGCTTCAATCGCTATGCTATGATTGCATGCGTTCCGCCGCAGGATTCTCAGCTGGCTATTCAGGTGAACATGCCTTTGCTTCGCAGATTCGAATGGATTTTTCTCGCCGCCGCGCTCGGCGTCACAGGAGCAGTCGCCACGATGGCGCCTGCGCCTATAAGCGAGCGGACACGCCCGCAAACACGCAGCGCGCTGACGCTCGACTCCGTGCTGCATGACCTCGACACCGAGGCAAAGGATTTTCACAGCCTCACCGCCGACATCGAGCGCACGAAAGTCACCGTGGTCGTCAATGTGAAGTCCACCGAGACTGGCGAGATCTGGGTTCACGGCGACAAAATGCGCCTCGAGGTGAAGACTCCCGACCCGCGGACAATTCTGCGCGCGGGCGACACAATTTATATTTACAATCCCGGATTGCAGCGCGTGGAAGAGTACAACCTGGGAAAGCACCGCGAAATGGTGGACCAGTTCCTGCTGCTGGGATTCGGTTCCTCGGGACACGAATTGCGAAAAGGATTTTTGATCACGCTGCTGGGCGAGCCGGTGCTCGATCATCACAAGACGGCGCTGCTCGAGCTGACGCCGAAATCGGAGCAAGTACGCAATCAAATTTCGAAAATTCATTTGTGGCTGGACGAAGCTTCGTGGGAACCGCTGCAGCAGAAATTCTTCGAAACCGGCACGGAAGATTACTTCATCGTCCGCTATTCCAACATCACGCGCAACGCCAGCATCCCCGACTCCCGTTTCAAACCCCATTGGCCCAAAGGCACCCAAAGAGTCCGCCCCTCCGCCTAGCCCTCGTTTCTTGCCGAAGCTGTACCATGCGCGCCCTTTGGCTTGTCATCCAGACCCGCGACGTTTTCGTAGGGGCGGGGCTTGTCCCGCCCGCTGTCTCTACGAACGGCCGTGAGGCATACCTGCGGCAGGCAGGGATCTACTTTTGCGGGTGCCCCATGCTCGGTTTGTGAGCGTGGGGCTTTTTCTCGTCGCTTGTGCAGGTCCGGTGACGACCAACGCCGTGTCGCGACAACTTGAATTCATTACCGATCAAGAAACGCAAAATGACGTTTTACTCTGGGAGGGGTTGGTGAGCGGGCGAGGCGTTTCTCCCGCGAAAGCAACGCGTTCTTGCGCTCCAGGCCCCAGCGGTAGCCGGCGAGGTTGCCGTCTTGGCGCACGACGCGATGGCACGGGACGACGATGGAGACAGGGTTGGTGGCGCAGGCGCGGGCGACGGCGCGAATGGCTCTGGGCTTGCCGATGGCGCGGGCGACCTCCGTGTAAGAACGCGTGGCGCCGTAGGGGATGCGGCGCAGCTCGTCCCAGACGCGGCGCTGGAACGCGGTGGCCTGCACGTCGAGAGGCAGGTCGATATGCGGCTCCTGGCCGCGCAGGTGGCGCAGGATTTCGCGGACCCACTGGCCGAGAGCCTTCGAGTCGCGATGAATTTCCGCTTGCGGGTATTCGTGCGCGAGAGCGTTTTCCAGGCGCGTGTCCGAGCGGGCGCCCGAATCGCCCAGATAGACGGCGCTGACGCCGCGTTGCGTGGCGGCGACGAGGATGCGTCCGAGCGGGCACGGGACAATTGTGTAATGGATGAGCATGCCGGCGCCTCCGCGACGATAGGTGGCGGGAGTCATGCCCATTTGCGCGGGCGCGCGTTCGTACAAACGGCTGCTGGAGCCGTAGCCTGCGTCGTACATTGCGGTGGTCACTTTGTCTCCTTTGCGAAGCTGCGATTTCAGTTGCGCCATGCGTTGCGCGTCCGTGAATTGCTTTGGCGTGATGCCCAGGGTTTTTTGGAACAGGCGCTCCATTTTGTGCGGGCTCAGATGAAACGCGCGGCCGAGTTCGTTAAGCGTGAGCTTTCTTTCAGGATCGGCGGCGAGCGCCTGCTCAATGCCGCGGCAAATTTCGAGCACCTGGCGCGCCGCGGCGCTTCCGTTTTGCGAAGACCACGCGAGTTGCGGACGGCAGCGGCGGCACGGGCGGTATCCGGCGCTTTCGGCCTCTGCGGGAAGATGAAAAAAGACGACGCGATCGCGATGCGGGCGCTTCGACGGGCACGAAGGGCGGCAATAAATTTTCGTCGAGCGCACGGCGTAGACGAAACTGCCGTCGGCGGCGGAGCGGCGCGTTTGCACGGCGCGCCAGTAGCCGAGAGTGTCAATGCGATTCGTTTTGTGCGTTTGCGCCATTTTGAAGCTCGCGTGCTTTCTTTCGCGGCTCCTGCAATATTGAATCCGGAGACAAAAATAGTCCAATCGCGCGGCGATATCTATCCGATTCTTGCATTCAAAACGGGGTCTTCCGCGAAGGCCAAATCGGCGGAATCTCCCGGGGAGTGCTGTTGTTGAACTACAGGACACGCCGCCTATTGACAGGGTTGACGCTCGCGGCTGGCCGATGCATATTGCCTTACCCAGCAAAAGCACCTGCTGGCTTGGGGGGCACTGATGGGGGCGATTTCGAATCTGAAGCGGCAGTTGTCGTCCGGCATGGTTTCATCTCCCGTAGAAAAAATACATGAAGTCCCGCCAGCGCGAAAATTCATGCGCGTGCCGACGCACGCCATCGGTGTGGCCGAAGACCGCCGCCGGTGTCCCAGGGCATGCCTCTGCCTGCCACTGCAATTAACCAGCATCGACGGGCGCGCCGAGGCGGTGCCCGTGACCCTGGTGACAAAAAACATAAGCTCGACGGGAATTTATTTTTTGGCGCCGCGGGTGATTGAGCCCGGCACCGCGATTGAGTTGGAAGTAGCCTTGATTGAACGGCCGCTCGGCCGCGGCAGCGTGCGGTTGCGCACCGCCGCGCACGTGGTACGCATGGACTGGTGCGAAGTCCCGGGATGGAGCGGATTCGCTGCATCGTTTGACGACATCGATTTTCAGCGCGACGACCGGATTCCGCTGACCGAGCCGCATTAAGGTTCCGCCGCGAGTTTCTTCCGATTTTTTATCGGTGTCCGTGAAACCACGCCGAATTTCCGCCCGTGCAATTCTCTTCGACTGGGATGGGACACTCCTCGATTCTTTCCGCGCCGATGCTCGTGCTTATCAGGCGATGTTTAGCGCGCTCGAGATTCCGTGGCGCGAGCGCGATTTGACGCGGCATTATTCTCCAGATTGGTATCGCGTCTACGAAGCCGCGCGAATTCCTCGTGAAAAGTGGGCACTGGCGGACCATCTCTGGGGACGCGCCTACGAAAAGGAAAATCCAAAATTGCTTCCGGGCGTGCGAAAAATGCTTGCGAAGCTGCGGCGCGATTTTGTGCTGGGGCTGGTGACGAGCGGCGACGCAAAACGCGTGCGGCGGCAGTTGTGTCAATTCGAATTTACCCGGCTATTCAACGCGTGTGTTTGCGGCGAAGATGCGCCGCGCCGCAAGCCGCATCCCGCGCCGCTCAAATATGCAATGCGTTGCATGAAAATACGTGCGGAGCATTGCATTTATGTGGGAGACGCACCGGAGGACATTGAAATGGCGCGGCGGGCGGGAGTGCGGTCCATCGGAGTGATCGGGCCGTTTCCCAGCGCGCGTCGAATTCGCGCGGCGCGGCCGGATGTGCTGCTGACGTCGATATTGGATTTGCCCGGCGTGATCACGCCAGAGGTTGACCCGTAAGGCGGACGCCGCGCGATTAGTTTTGTGCGGGCTGCTTTGCGAGCTTTGGCGGCACGGGCAATGGGACTGCCGGCTCCGCTTTGAAATTTTCCGAACGCACAATCAGACGAATGGGAATGCTGTCCTTCGGAGTTTTTACTACACCATCCGAGCGGATATACGTGGGAAACCACAAGCGTCCGGTGAGATTTTCGCGATAAGTTTCGAACATACTGAACGGAAATCCATTCGGCGCGTTGCCCGCGTCGGTGACGAATTGGCCGTAACTTTTGACAATGGCGAAATCCTGATTGTCGATCCAGACGACTCCGTCGAAGAGCGGCGTACGGCCGATTGTTTTTGGCTGCACGCGAAAAATCAGCGTGTTGATCTGGTCGAGCTTTTCCTGACCTTCATAGGAAAGTTTGTAGAGAGGGAGCTGATCGGTCGTCAGGAAGAAAAGAGGAAAGCCGCCCAACGTCTTCACATCCTCGAGCGAAAATTCCGTAAAGTGCAAAGTGGACTCGGGAGGCTTAACGACGCGTTCGTAGCGCTGCCCGTCGGCCTTGGAATATTCCTCGCCGGTGAACGTGAACTGTCCGCCATGGTCAGCCAACTCCTCCACCTTGACCGTCTGGTCGATGCTCCCCGCTTCATACGTTTTCTTGATTAAGTCCTCGTTTTGCGTGAAGCGATGAATGATTTCGTCGGCGGGAAGCGGAGGAGCGCCGGGATCGGGCTTCGCCGGAAGCCGTTTGACTTCGAACTTTGGCGGCGGCGCGATCGGTCCGGCGATCTGCGCGCGAGCGGGCATGGCGGCTACGACAAGGCCAGCAAGAATCGCAAGTAAGGGCAGAGATTTTCTTGTCTTATGCATTTCGTTTTCTTAGATGCAGCAAAGCGAGTTTGTGATTGCCGATATAACATTGGACGCGGGAAACCCAAATTCCCTCCGCTTGCCCGAAGCGAAATCATATCAGTCATTGGCGTGGCACGGGGCATGGGTTTGCTTGCAGGCTGGGTAGAGCTGAGTCATAATTCCGAAACCCTAGCGAGCTATAAGAGAGAGCAGGCCCAGTCCATGATCTGTCCCCATTGCCGGACAGAAAACGATGACGAAGTTTCGTCCTGCTCGAAGTGTGGCTCGTCGCTTGATTTACAAATCGACATCGACCAAACGATGGATTCGGCGGGGCCTTCATCCGCGGCCGAGGAAAGAACCCCGCGAACGCCTAGCGGCTCTCCGCGAGGAACGCGTGGCAGCGCCGGGTCTGCTTCCTCATCGAGAACCGGAGCGCGCTCTTCGGTAGGCATTTACGGGGTGCTCGAGCCGGGCGACGAACTGGGGGAGCGCTATCACATCGATGCGTTGCTGGGGCAGGGCGGCATGGGCCGGGTCTACAAGGCCTATGACAGGGCGCTGGACCGCACAGTCGCGCTGAAAGTGCTGCAACCCGAGCTCACCTCGGACCCCAACGCAATGCAACGTTTCAAGCAAGAGCTGCTGCTGGCCAGCCGCATTTCCCACAAAAACATCCTGCGCATTCACGATCTCGGAGAAGCTGACGGGGTGAAGTTCATCTCCATGGCTTATGTGGAGGGACCGGACCTGCATCATCTGCTTCGCGAACAGGGCAAGCTGCCCACGGCGCGGGCGCAGAAAATCGCCGAACAGCTTTGCGAGGCGCTGGACGCGGCGCATTCCGAAGGCGTCGTGCATCGCGATTTGAAACCGCAAAACATTTTGATGGGCAAGGACGACCACGTCTACATTTCGGATTTTGGCCTGGCAAAATCGCTCGAATCCAGCACAGCGGGAATGACACGCACGGGACAATTTCTGGGCACGCCGCGTTATATGGCTCCCGAGCAGGTGGAAGCCAAAACCGTGGACCACCGGACCGACCTTTATGCGCTGGGCTTGATCCTGTTTGAGATGGTGACGGGCGAAGATGCCTTCAAGGGCGACTCAACGCTGCAAATCATGTATCGCCGCGTGAAGGAAAAACCGCCCAATCCGAAGCAATTAAATCCCGAAGTGCCGGACAATCTGGCGCGCGTCACGCTTCGCTGCCTGGAACGCGAGCCGGACCGGCGATATCCGAACGCGAAAGAAATTCTGGCGGATTTGCAATCGGGACGGGCCACGCCGGCGGGGCGCAGCGTGCAGCTCGCGCTTCCGGAATTGGGGAAACGCTGGTGGTACGTGGCTGCCGGAGTGGTGGCGGTTCTGATTATGCTTTTCGCCGTTCCGTCGATTCGGCACATGGTCTTCCGAAGCCAGCCAACCGGCACGGGATCGGCGCTGCCTCCGGGCGTGCCCTCGCTGGCAAAGGGGCGATTTGTCGCCGTACTGCCCCTGCAGGTGTTGGGCGACCAAACCCAACTGGGGTATCTGGCGCAAGGTATCGAAGAAGCGCTTTCGGCAAAACTATTTCAGTTAAAAGATATTCGCGTGACATCGCCGGACGCGGCCGTCAGGGCAAATCAGAAGCAGTCTCTGCCGAAAATCGCAAGAGACCTGGGCGCGAACCTGCTGGTGCAAGGAGTACTGCAAGGCTCCGGCGACAAAATCCGGATCATCGTGAACCTGGAGGATGTGGCGAACGGCAAGCGTCTGTGGAGCGAAGAGTTTAACGGGGTCACAGGCGACCTGTTCACGCTGGAAGATCAAATTTACAATCGCTTGGTGCCGGCGCTCAACGTCAGCCCGACGAACGACGAGATCGCGAAAGCGGAAGCGCGACCAACCGAAAACGTCGCTGCTTATGATCTTTACTTGCGTGGCCGCAGCGCCCTGCGCAATTCGCAGGACCCAAAAAACACCCAAACGGCCCTCGACTACTTCGGGCAGGCATTGAAAAAAGACTCGACGTTTGCGCTGGCGTACGCGGGGATTGCGGACGCCAGCCTGAGGATGTATGG
Source organism: Acidobacteriota bacterium (assembly GCA_027307115.1). Classification (GTDB taxonomy): domain Bacteria; phylum Acidobacteriota; class Terriglobia; order Acidiferrales; family UBA7541; genus DAHUXN01. The sequence goes on along the minus strand of DAHUXN010000081.1, from coordinate 34,462 downwards.
CGCCACGAAGGACAGTTTCTGGACGCAGAAGGCGCTCGGCGCCGCGCAGCAGGCCGACCAACTGAATGACAAGCTGCCGGAAGTGCACGTGGTCTTGGGAAGCGTGTACAGCGATACAGGAAAATATACGGAGGCGATCGCCGAGCTGAAACGCGCACTTTCCCTGGCGCCCAATTCCGACGAGGCGTACCGGCGATTGGGGCAAGCGGAGCTGCAAAGCGGACAGGGCGCACAGGCGATTCAGGAGTTTCTGAAAGCGGTGCAGGTGAACCCGTATTACTGGTACAACCAGAATGCCCTCGGCAATGCTTACTACCAGCTTGGCGAATACGACAAGGCGTTGTCCGCTTATCAGCAGGTGACGCAAATCGAACCCGATAACGCGGTCGGGTACGAAAGCATCGGCGATGTATATAGCCAGGAAGGCAAATACGAACTTTGCATTCCCGCGTACCAGAAAGCTTTGGAGTTGCAGCCTTACTGGTCAACTTATTCAAATTTGGGGACGGCATATTTTTATTTGAAGCAGTACACGAACGCTGCGCAGATGTACGAGAAGGCCGTTCAGCTCAGTCCCAACGATGCAACGGTAATGGGTAATCTGGGGGATGCTTACCGATGGTCAGGGCAAACGGACAAGGCCCAGGCAACATATCAGCAAGCCATCAGCCTGGCGTATAAGGAACTGCAAACGAATCCCCAAAACGCGGACGTGCTGGCGCAACTTGGCCTCGATTACGCCAAGATGGGAAAGAATCAGCAGGCAAGTGATTTCATTCGACGTGCACGAACGATTGACAAAAACAACGTCGGCTATGTTTACGACGAGGCGCAAGTGGACGCGATACTTGGCAAGTCTAACGATGCGCTGAAGATGCTCGGAGAAGCATTACAGAAACACTTCCCCGCGCAGTATGCGGCAAACGACCCGGAACTCGGCAGTCTGCGCAAAATGCCTGAGTTCTCGCGTTTGATGGCGCAATACCAAGTCCCGAAATAGATCGGTGGATAATTTGTGCACTTGTAATTCTTCCGCCGAAGACTGACCAAGCCGAGGAGCTACGCGTCCTTCATCGCCTTTCTGAGCTCTCCGCGACCCGGGTACCCCTGAGCTTCGAGCTCTTCTTCTCCTTTCAACAAATGCAACACAGGCGTGGTCGCCACAGTGGTCACCACAGCCATCAAAACTAGCATCGTGAACAGGGTAGGCTTCAACGCTCCCAGGTCCAGCGCAACGTTCAGAACAATCAATTCCATCAAGCCGCGCGTGTTCATCAGAATGCCGAGCGACGCGGATTGACGCCACGACAGGCCTGTTATCCTTGCCGCAACGCTGCTGCCGCCAAATTTTCCCACTGACGCCACCAGAATAATCAGGCCGCAAACCAACCATTGATTCAGCCCGTTTACCAGGCCGATCTGCGTGCGCATCCCCGTGAACGCGAAGAACGCCGGCAGCAGTAGCACGACGACAAGGTCGTGTATTTTTGCCGTGACGTCGCGCGCCAGCGCCGAGTCATGCGGAATCACTGCCCCCAGCAGAAACGCCCCGAACAGCGCGTGGATGCCGATAGCGTCGGTCGACAGGGCCGCGAGCAGCAGCGCCGCGAACACAATCACCATGGTGCCCTGCGTCGTCTTCTTGTCGCGAACCCGTTTACGCACCAGCCACTTCATGGCCGGCTGAACAAACTTGAAAATGCAGAAAATGAAAAACGCCGTCAGCCCGACGGTCAGCAGCACCCGCCCCGGCTTGGCGGCGGCGATGCTCACAACCAGAGCGAACAGGCACCACGCCGTCACATCGTCCACCGCCGCACAGGCGAGCGCGATGGTTCCCATGCGCGTCTTGTTCATTCCGCGGTCGGTCAAAATCCGCGCGAGCACCGGGAATGCCGTAACGGACATGGAAACGCCCATGAACATCGCAAATACCGTGAACGGAACGTCCCGGGATGAATACCTGGGATAAAGATAAAGCGCGAGCACTGATCCGAGCAGAAACGGAGTGATGATGCTGGCATGCGAAATCGCGACCGATGCGTGAGTTCTCCGGCGGAGCAGTTGCGTATCAAGCTCAACGCCCACCAGGAACATGTACAGAATGACGCCCACTGAAGCGATGATGTTCAGATATGGCGCCACGGCCACTGGCAAGATGAAGCTCGATGCCGAGGGCGCGAGCCGCCCAAGCAGCGAAGGACCAAGCGCGATTCCCGCTATTACCTCCCCAACGACCTCAGGCTGATGGATTTTCTTGAATGCCGCGCCTAGCCCGCGGGCGAAAACAATGATGATGACCAGGGCCAGAAGCACGTGCGCGAGCTCGCCCGATGCCGCCGCCTGCGCGATCCTGCCAAAACGCACCGGCCCGCTTTGTGCGGGAGCGCTCAGGAGCTTCCCTGCTGTCTTGATGATCACGAAGAGGCCCACGGCCCCGGCGACCATCGCCGCATAGATAAACGCAGATCTCTGGGAAGTTTTCTCGGGTGGCTCTACTGCGGCCATCCGGCCAGATTGCCCGTCTGTCGTCGGCATTGGACTAATCTCCCTTTGCCTTCTCAGTCTCTAACGATTCTCCCGGTGTGTCTACCCAATAGAACGTGTAGGGGCGGTGAAACTCGACCCGGTTGGTCTGGTTTCCGGTCTCGTGAGGGCAAGCCCTCAGTCAGCGGCGGTGGATGCGTCAGAGATTGCCACGGGCTCCGCTGGCAGCCGGCTGAAGGCGCGCTTCAGCAAGAACGGGGTGACGAACGTCGTCACGGTCGCCATCAGGATCAGCACGGTAAACAATTGCTGGTCGATAAAACCCTTTGCCAACGCGATATTCGCGATTACCAGCTCCATAATGCCGCGGCCATTCAAGCCAATGCCCAGCGCCCAACTCTCGTTACTGGGCATCTTCGCCAACCTGCCGCCCAGGTAACCTCCAAATATCTTGCTGACAAACGCGGCCACCAGCACAGCCGCGACCAGTTTCCAGTTCCTCAAGCTCGAAGCGTCGAATTCCAATCCGATTGCGGCGAAAAAAATAGGCCCCAGGAAACCCATGGTCACGTTCGACGCCGTTTTCTGGACCTCCTCAAAATTCGCGCGCCCCAAAACGGCGTAACTCAGCAGCATGGAGCCAAAGAATGCCCCCACGATGAAATCCAGCCCCAGAATTTGGGAAAACGCTGCGAACGCCATGACAAAGAGAAAGACAACGGCGAAGAGCGATTCTTTCCCTTTGAGGTGGACGACCAAGCGGTCTACCAGATTACGGGAGCGCACAAATCGCTTGGCCGAATGACGTTTGATCAGGCGCGAAACGGCAATAAATCCCGCCATGAACACGATCGCTTTCAGCAGCGCCAGTCCCAACGAGGTAAGCACGCTCCGCGACACAGGACCGGCGCCCTTGACGTCGACAATCACGCCCAGCATGAGCAGCGAAATCACGTCGTTCATCACCGCTGCGCCGATAATCTTCTGTCCGATGTCCGTTTGCAGCTTGCCTAGGTCCATCAAAATGCGAACGCTCACGGGCAGCGCCGTGATCGCGATGCACAGACCGACGAAAATCTCGCGCGTTCGGTCCATGCCAAACGCGATTCCCACGCCGATTCCCATAATCAGCGGAACCGTGAATCCTGCTACTCCCACCCAAACGCCCCGGCCACGAAAAGATTTCCACAGTACATCCAGGTCCATTTCCATCCCCGCCAGAAACACAAGCAGGAGCACACCCAGGTCCGCCAGCGCCCTGATTTCAGGGGTAAAATGGATCAATTTCAGCACGGAGGGGCCCAGAAGTACGCCTGCCGCGATCTCTCCGATCATCGCCGGTTGCCCAAAGCGCTCCACAATCTCCCCAATCATCCTGGAGACAATGAGCAGCAGCAGAAGGCTTTCAATCAGGGGCACAGGAACTCCGTATCGGCTGGCGTGAAGGGTTGACGCGTGAAGTGTAGCTTTCCGATGGTGTGAAGTCGAGAGGAAACGGGGAAGCTACGTGTTTCTAAACTCGTGCTAATTCGTATTCGAGGATCTGATTATCTACAAATTAGAAATCAACCGCGTTATCACGATTGCGTCTATTTCGATTCGCCCGAATGGAAAGTTGTCCATGGATCCGAGGTCATGTCGCGCAATTCGGGCGCCTGCCAATCATATTGCGGATGCGCGGCGAGGAATGGCTTGGCATAAAAAGTTTCTCCGCACGGATGGCCGGTGTGCGCGATCAAACTCATTTCTCCAGCCATCTTGCTGTCGGTGACTTTGCCCTGCACGGCGCCCATGGGATCGTAAGGAGCGACATCCCATCCTTTGTCACCCTTCGGAGAATCGTCTCCGTGGCCGCACAATGTGCGAACGTCGGGACCATCCTTTTTCGCGTACGCGTCGAAATGGTCCCCTTCGAATTTCTCGGCGAGCTGCACGTCAATCTTGCCTTTATTCTCCTTCATCAACTCGTCCCAGCGGACGTGCCGCGCATTCGGCGATTCGGTGGGATCATTCAAATTGTAAGTTGTGTCGAGTTTCAAGACTTCCGGGTCGCTCGTGAAGTTCGATCCCACGTAGTACCCATCTTTCGTGCGCCACACCTTGTGTGCTCTCAACCCCAACTCGAACTGCGCAATCTCGCCCGTCTTGCGGTCGCCGAGCAGCCAGTCGTTCGCGTAGCCACCATTGTTTCCGTCGAGCATGATCTTCACGTAATCGTCGATGGACGTCGCATACTGTAACGCTTTCCGCGAGCGAACAAATTCCGGTATGCCGTCGGGATTCCAGCCATGAAAATCTGAAATCGTGGTCTCCGTGACCATCAAGCCATCGGAGTTGATTCCGAAATCGTCGTCGCTGGTGATCACGCCGGGGAAACCGTCCATGATCATGCGATAGCCGTGTTGCGGCACGATGTCGAACATGATTCGCCAGCGCTCGCCGACCATGTAATTCGTCCAATTATTGTGCGCGATCACGATTTGCCCGTCTTTTGTCCAGCTTCCCGTGGCCACAAACGCGCTGCAATGCCCCTGCACCTTCAAATCCGCCACGCTTTCGGCCTTTTTCGTTTTGTGACGCTTGTCGTACCACGGCACGTAATAATCAGGCAATTCCTCGAACGCGTTCAGCGCCACCACATCATCCAGATTCATTTTTACGCCGTGCGCGTTGAGCCCCGCCGTGATTCCCTTCAGTTCCGCCTGATACTCGGCCTCGATGTGCGGCCAGAGCATGTCGTGAGCCGCATGCCGGAAAAACCCCCAGTCTTTCTTCGTTGTATGTGTGTCTTCGAGTTTCACGGCTGCGAAAGCATCCGCAATTTCCGGCGCGAGCAGATAGCCATGCTGAAAGCCGATTTGCTCCGGCGAGCCTTGCAGGTGCACATAAGTCCAGCCGCCGCGGGTGAAACGGTATGCTCCCGTAAGTCTGGCATCCGTTCCCGCGGTCATCGAGCGGGACAGTCGATGATTCGAGGCGGCTACGCTAAGCCGTTGACCCTGGAGCAGAAGCGAATATGACACGACAACCAGCACAGCCAGCGCCAACAGCGCCGTCAAAAAATCCCATCGCCTCAAAGCCATCATTACCCCCGAAGAAAATCCTGGAAAAGGCAAAAAAAGCTGGTTGCATCTTATGCGGGGCCGCGAACCAAGTCAACGCAACTCGCGGCGGAGGATTTCAACCGGCAGGGAACCTAGGATCCGTACGCCTGCCGGCAGGTTTCGTGTTCGCGGCAAGTGGGTGGGCAGTTCGTGTGGTCGATTAAAATGTAATTGTGGCAAGCGGCGCACAGCACGCCGTACACCGTCTCGGTGAACTGCTCGTGCCCTGTCTTCTGCGTGTGCTCGGCTTTAGCCTGGCTTCGGTTCATCGCCATCCTGTTACCACCCTTCGGCTTCCCGAACTGTGATATCTTTTCCGCCCACAACCTCCACCAGAGGTTGGAAGAAGTGTAACAAAAACCTTAAAAGGCCATGCAAGTATGTCCGGCTGCGTAACTCGCGCGGCGCGATAAACCATGAAAGGGAATAAATCTATGCGACCGCAGCTTCTGCGAATTTTTAGCGCCATACTTTTCGTTTCTTGTCTGGCGACGACTCCCGCTCTGGCCCAAAAGACGCCCCCGCAAAAGTCCTCGCCAAAGCATCCATTCGGCTTCGATGATTGGGCCGCGCTGCGTTCCGCGCAGCCTGTCGCTGTGGCCCCGGACGGCAAGACGGTCCTCTACGAGGTGACTTTCGGCGGGCAGAAAGGCACGACCAACACCGAGTGGCGAATCATCGACACCCCAGGCTCCAAGTCCGAAAAGCTCAATCTACCCAAGGAATTTTCGCCCCGCGGCTTCACAAAGGACGGCTCGCATTTATACGGCACGCTCGAACAAAAGAAGAAGCCTGCACAATTCGCCATAACCGGCCTGAAACATGGAAATCCTAAGGCAATCACAAACATTCCCGGAGGCGTGCGCGACGCGGAAATTTCTCCCGACGGCTCGCGCTTCGCCTTGATGGCCGACCCGCGCACGCCCGATCCGCTCGCCGACGTCCGCACGGTGGTTGAAAATGATCAAACCAGCGTCTACGTGCTGAACGCGGACGGCTCCGGCGGCGCGTGGTGGTGCGGCTCGCTCAAGGATGTTGCCGCAATCGCTTGGTCGCCCGACGGGCAACAATTAGCGGTACTCTCCGCAAATCCGAAGATCGGTTTTCACTACGTTCATTCGACAATAGACGTATGCAGCGCGAACGGCTCGCGCCGCCTCGCGGAAATTCACAACGCGGTAAATGGAATCGCCTGGGCGAACGCCGGCAAGGAAATTGTCTTCCTTAGCACCACCACGGAGGTGCTGACGCCCGATCACGTGTGGACGATTCCAGCCGCGGGCGGTACGCCCGTGGACCGCACGCCAACGCTCAATGGCTCCGCGCTTGCCTTGGGCGGCGACGCGCGCGGCAAAGTATGGACCGCCGTCGCGCACGGCGTGCAGACAGAAGTGGATTCATTCGAGAACAATTCACTCGCGACCGCGTTCCGCTGGCCCGACGGCATCGTCAGTGGCACGCCAATCTCTCCGCAGATTGCCGCAGCGCCAGACACTCTGGTTTTGTCCGTCGCTGATCCGAGGCACACCAGGAATCTCGCCGTCGTCGAAAATGGCTCGCTTAAGAAGCTTACAAGTGAAGGCGACGATGTGCCCGCAAACGTTGCTTTGGGCGACGTGCGCGTCGTCCACTGGACATCTAAAGCAGGCATACACTTGGAAGGTATCGCCACTTTCCCCGCGGGATACGAAGCCGGCAAAAAATATCCGTTCCTCGTGCTGCCGCATGGCGGCCCTGAAGCAAATGACGTGCTCTCCCTGGATTCCTTTTCGCGCATGATCGCCGGCCTTGGTTATGTCGTTCTGCAACCCGAGTATCGCGGTTCGACCGGATACGGCTCGGATTTTCTGAACGCGATTTACCAGCACTTCGGCGACCGCGCTTATGAAGACGTTGACAGCGCCACCGATTACGCCATCGCACAGGGCTGGGCCGACCCGCACAAGCTGGCGATTTTCGGCTGGAGCGCCGGGGGGTTCATGACCTCGTGGACCGTCACGCAAACAAATCGCTATCGCGCCGCCATCGAAGGCGCGGGCATCACCGACTGGCTCAGCTTCATTCCCACCAGCGACATCGCGCAAGTGGATTACGACGCGCGCTGGCCGGAGCGCGACGCCGAGCCATTCCTGAAATTCTCGGCCATCATGTACGCGGACAAGGTCACGACACCGCTGTTGATCCTTCACGGCGCCGCCGACCCGCGCGTCCCCACATTTCAAGGCCGCGAGTATTTCATTCTGCTCGCGGAGCGCGGCAAAACGGTGAAAATGGTCACCTATCCCGGGTCGCCGCATTTCCCGCTGCGATGGGAGCAACGCCGCGACGTCTTCGAGCAAATCCATTCCTGGCTTGCAAAATACAATCCCTAGCACAGTCGTGTTTTGAATTTCGCCGTTGACACCGGCAAACTCGGCAGCGTACGTTCCCCGCCGAAGGAAAGGGGGTTTTTAAATGACGCTATTGCTGATTTTAGTATTCGTCGCGTTCGTCGGAGTTGGACTGGTTCGTGCAGTGCACTTTTTTGAGGATGCACACGGCGACCGCGTCGTTAAGTTCTCGCCGCGGCGTGGCACGCCCTGGTTCATTTTGGCAGCCGCTACGCTCCTGTGCTTTTTGTCGTTCGTAACTGTTGACGCGGGCTCCCGCGGAGTTGTGCTCCGCTTCGGCGCCACCACGGGGCGCGTGTTGAATCCCGGCTTGCATTTCATTTTTCCGCTGATTGAAGCAGTTCAGCCGATTTCCGTTCAGGTGCAAATCGAAAAACTGGATTCAGAAGCCTCCAGCCACGATCTACAAGAGGTGCACACGCAGGTCACGCTCGCTTACTGGCAAGATCCCTGTTGTGTCTCCGCGATTTGGTCGGAACTGAACAATGACGCCGTGGCGCGCGTGGTGGTGCCCGCAATTCAGGAAGCCGTGAAGGCAAACACCGCGCACTTCGACGCCGAGCAATTGATTGCGAACCGGCCCGTCGTTCGTGACGGCATCGAGGGATACGTGCGCCAGCGGCTCGCGGCTCACCACATCAACGTCGACGCCGTGAGCATCACGGATTTCAGTTTCTCGACGCAGTTCAATACCGCGATCGAAGCCAAAGTGACGGCGGCGCAGAATGCACTGAAGGCGGAGAACGACCTGAAGCGCATTCAAGTGGAAGCCGAACAGAAAGTTACTCAGGCCAAGGCGGAAGCAGAAGCTTTGAATGTGCAGCGCACGCAGATTACACCCGATCTTCTACAGTTGCGCACCATCGAAATGATGCAAGCTCACTGGGACGGCCATTTGCCCGACGTCTACATTGGCGGCGCAAATGGAGCATTGCCCATGATTGATGTCTTGAAAGCCGCTTCAAAGGGAAAATGAAGCGCGCGGCCTAATCACTAGCCTTCGCGAGCGTGGCTGTATCCGGGCCTTCGCCGACGATTTCAAGCACAGCCTCTTCGTCCTTGGCGCCGTCGTAGTGAACCTGCTTGGCAAAATGCTTTACGAAAGTGCCCGCCGGCATCGGTACGGTGGCATCCGGATCGAATTTCGTTCCGGTGCCCACCCACCATGTGCCCGAAAGCACTGTGATGAAGCGGTCGTTCGGATGCCAGTGCGGATGGCTCATGTGATGCGGCGTCCACTTTACCAGCATGACGTACAGGCCGGGCTTCGACGGATCGCCCGCAAGCACCGCGGTCTCCGCGCCGATTGGATCCTCGGTCCAGTGAATCTGGCTTGGCAGTTTGTAAATCAGCGCTGCGGGATTGAGTTTATCTGTTTGTGCTGATGCCGATATAACGCGCAATGCATGGCTCGCTGCAAAATTAGTGCCGCCGACACACGGCGTCGCAAATGCCGCGGCCATCGCCAGGGCAATCATGGTCATTCCACTCCGCCCTTCGCGAAAACTCAACATGGTCTCCTCCTTCGTTGCACGCCCACTCCGGATTTTGCCAATCACAATTGATCGGTGGAAAGAAAGGGCAATGCGAACCCCAATTCGCGCAGCGCTTCTCCAGCGCCCGCCAGGTTCGTGAGTTTCATCTCAGCGTACTTGCGAGACAAAACGACGCCCGGTGCTCCGGAATTGAACGCGGCGAGCACGGCGGCCTTGACGTCTGCGTGCTGTGTGCGCTTTTCGTTTAAACCGGTGGGAATATCAATATCGATGCCCGGATAGATTGGTATCGCGCCGCGGACATCGGCGATCGCGCGCCGCGCCTCAACCGCGACGGAGTTGGCGGAGAGCCCGGTTGTCGGCAGCTTATCCAAACTCGCTTCGCCCTGAAGTCCCAGAATATTGTAATGAAGTTCGAGAACCTCTTCGGGCTCGGAGTCACGGAAGATCGTGGATTGGACGTTCCTGACGTATTGCGCAAGGCGCGGCCCGGCGCAGTTGTTGTAGGTACATGGTTTGATAAAGTCGGAGAAATGCGCCAGCCGCGCGTAATCTTGTTCCGCCCTGTAAAAAGGGCTCATGGTCACCAGATGCATGATGTGCCAGCCGACCTTGGCCCCGGGATTTATTTTTTTCGCCGTATCATATAGAAGCCTGTAGACCTCTTCCTGGCTCTTGAACCAGAATCGCTCCCAAGCCAATATCTCGGGATAGTCGAGGAGCAATCGCCAGAGCGTGGGGAACGCGCCATCGCTTGCCCGTGGCTGCTGGAAGGTTTCCGTCACCCACGCTTCCAAAGCTACGTAGGCCTCGCGCACTCGCGCGACGTTGATGCTTTGCTCCGTGGCCTTGCGCACGCAATACTCGCAGAAACAGTTGACGAATGCGTGGCCATTGAATCTGCCAAAGTGCGCTCCGATAGCATTGTTCAGTGGACCCTGGCGCTCCGATTCCCACATCATGCCGTCTAGGTCGTTGGATTTGAACCAATCTTCCACGAGCGCTGCCAGGAAATTCTGCGCATTTGGATTGTTGAAGCACGTGCTACCGCCGACTCTGCCATTGATATCCACTTCGGCGATTTTTTCAAAATTGGGCATAAACGCGGGATTGTACGCTTCTTCAAACAGAGCGTACGTCTGCATTCCTCTCTTCTTGGCCGCCGGCGTGACGTCCGCCAGAATGTCGAAGTCGCCCAAATCCGGCGCTCGAACATCCTTGATCACTGAATGGGCGTAAAACTCTGGATGAACTTTGGTGTAACTCCCACCATGAACCTGGTCGTACTCCTGGACGCCGTGATCCGGCAAAGGCTCGCCTGGCACTTGACGGCCCGCCAGGCCTCGCCCATAGGTGAATACCGTGGACATCAGCGTGTTGACTCCGCCTTTTTCTTGAAGCGTGTCCAGGCATTTCTCAACGCCTTCGTCAACAAACGACCGCGCGCCAATTTGGATGGCAACGAACTTTTTCTTGTTGCCGGCAGCAGAATCCTGCGGCAGCGCGGGCTCCTTCGTTGTTTCCCGCAGCGGCAGTTCGCTGGCAGAACGCAGAATCTTTCCGCCCGTCAGCGCCACAAGGGGCATTGCCGCAATCCCCTTCAGGAAGCTCCGTCGCGAGGATTCGCGTTTATCGTCGGGATTGTCCATTTCTTTCCCCTTTGCATGCAGCATTAAACCGCCGAAATCATTGCGAAGCCGTCGAAGTCGCCGGCGAAGACAAGAACTCGGTGAGAACTTGGACGAATTTGGCGGGCTCCTCGAAGAAAGGCATGTGGCCGCTTTTTTCGAAGACCACGAATTTCGAGCCGGGAATGGCCCGGTGAATTTTGTAGGCGATCACCGGCGCGACGTTCATGTCGAAGCGCCCGCACATGACCAATGTCGGAAAGCGGAATTTCTTGATTTCAGGATTGAGGTCGAAGCGCGCGACGTCGTGATTTACGGCACGATTGATTTCGTAGTATTCCTTGTCGTTGGCCATTTTGGCCGCGAACTCGTCGCGACGCTCGGGCGAATAGAACAGCATCGACTCATAGAGCTCCGTGGAAGCTTCTCTGGCCGCGGACGAATCTTTTTCGTTCAAGTTGGAGACGAAGGCGTAGCTATCTTCGTGCGCGGTCACATCGGGATAGACGTCCTTGAAAAGAAAGAGAGTGTCGCTCCAACGCGGAGCGGCGGAGTCAGAAATGATGAGGTGGGCGATGTGTTGGGGATAGCGCGCGGCGTAGGCCATGGCGAGAAATCCTCCCCAGGAATGGCCCATCAGATCGATTTTATCGAAGCCGAGATGCGCGCGAAGGGCGTCAAGATCATTGATCTGATCGGCGAGGGTGCAGGATTGACCGGACTTCAGCGGGCCCGAACGACCGGTGCCGCGTTGATCCCACATGACAATGCGGCGCGTCTGCGCGAGCGTGTCCCACGCATCCGAGACGTGAAGGTATTGGTGGTCAAAACCAGGGCCGCCGTTGGCGACGAAGAGCGGCGTGCCGCTGCTCGAACCGAACATTTCGTAGTAGATCGTCGCTCCGGGCGCATTGAAAGTGGTGCCGTGTTCTTCATGCGCCGCGGCCGCGGGCACAACAAGCGCCCCGCAACAAATCACTAACGCGGCAATGGTGAACAGATTTTTAAATGCTGCGAGATTCCTGCGAACGCGCGCGCGAATAATATTTGGCATAGGACCCTCCCCGATCGAAATCGTTCTGCGTGAGACCCGAAACCGGGGAGACTAGCACGCGTGGGCGGAACAGGCCAGAGGCGAACGCGTCGAATGCTCGGCGCAATCGCGCCTGAGATTGAGCACCGTTCCTACATAAACTTTATGCGTTCATTGCGCGCGGAGAATTCGATAAGCTTGCCCAGACGGCTAAGCCGCGTTTCCTCCTTCTTCGCGCTAGCCACCCAGCCGGACGTCATCCGGCGATAGTACGGGGGAAATTTCTCGAAGTTCTTCCAGGCCTCGGATTGCTTTCGGAATTTAGCCTCGAGTTCCTTGGGCATTTCGGTGGGCATCACCGGCGTATCACGCCGCTTTTCCGAATGGAAAGCTGCGAGGCCTGCTGCCGTCATTTTCCCTCCGGCGATCAGCCGCTCGGCGCGCTTGATGTTCGCGCGATTCCACGAGCTGCGCGGCCTTCGCGGAGTGAACCGCTGGGCGTAACACGCTTCATCGATACTTCGCGTTTTGCCGTCGATCCACCCGAAACACAGTGCTTCCTCGACAGCGTCTTCATACGGGATGCGCGGCTTGCCGGAGCTTTTCTTGTAGTAGACGAGCCAGATTTCGCTGCACTTGCCGTGATTCTTCTCGAGCCATGCACGCCACTGGCGACGGCCTTGGGCACGCAGCGTCTTCATCGGCGGTCTGGTTACTGGCACCCGCAGGAATGGGGCGTGCAGCCGCAGCCGGAAGAAGTGGACGACGCTCTTGGGGAAGAACTGCGCGAAGATGATCCTCCGTCGCTGGTGTGCGCCGCAAATGTCGAAAATTGAATCGTGGAGCGGGCGCTGCCGCATTTCGGACATGCGGGCGCAGAGTTTTTCTTGGTCACGATGCGCTCGTAGCGCGACTTGCATTCGTCGCAAACGTATTCGTAAATCGGCATGTGTGATTCCCTCGCTGAGCTTTCCTGATTATACCTGAAGTTGACAGCGCACAGATGCGGCTCCACGGCGGCGATCCGACGTCTAGGAACGTAGGTCGCGGCGAACCTTCTCCAATTCCTTCTTCTTGGCTTTGTCGATTTTAGGGAAGGCGAGATTCAGGTCACGAAGCGTCTCGACCGTGACCGACGACACGACCAGGCGCGCGAACCACTTGCTGTTGCCGGGCACCACATACCACGGCGCATGCGGCGTCGCCGTCCGGCGGATCATTTCTTCGTACGCCTTGTGATAATCCTTCCAGAAGTGGCTCTCGGCAACGTCGGACAATTGGATCTTCCAATTTTTCTTTGAATCGTCCAAGCGCTCAAGAAATCTTTTCTTCTGCTCTTTCTTCGAGACCTGCAGAAAAAATTTGCGGATTATGACGCCGTTGCGCGAGAGGTAACGCTCGAAGGCGTTGATGTCCTCGTAGCGCCCATCCCAGATGTGTTTGGTAACGAGAGAGCCTGGCAATTTCTGCGCGGCCAGCACGTCCGCGTGCACGCGTACAACCAGAACTTCCTCGTAATACGAGCGATTGAAGATGCCAATTTTGCCGCGTTCCGGGACGCGCACGTGGGTCCGCCAAAGATAATCGTGGCCGAGCTCTTCGACGGTCGGCTTTTTGAAGGAAAAAACGTCGCAGCCTTGCGGGTTGATGCCGGACATCACATGCTTGATCGCGCTGTCCTTGCCCGCGGCGTCCACGCCCTGGAAAATCAGAAGAATGGCCCAGCGATCCTGCGCGTAGAGCTTTTCCTGCAAGTCGCTCAGCAAGTCAACATTGCCGGCGAGAAGTTTCTCCGCGTCATCCTTCGAGTGCATGCCGCCCGTATCCGCGGGGTCGCAATCTTTAAGGCGAAAGCCGTCGCCGCGAGTGACGCGATACGGCTTGGTCAAACGCGCGGCTTCCTTTGCGGTTTGGCGAGAACTCATGGCGTCGGCCGAAGTGTAATATAAAAAGCGGATGCAACGCGATAATCGACCGCAGCAAATAGAAACGGCCTCGCTGGTTAGTCGAGGCCGTTATACAACAACAGAGTAGTCCGAAACCGAACTGACTAGTCGCCGGCGATGTGCTCAGGTTCGGCAACTTCCGGCTTACTCGCGTTGGCGCCGTGACCGTTCGAGCCATTCCCGTTTCCGTTGCTGTGGCCGTTGCCGTTTTGCTGTGCGTTGGCGATGGTCACCGGAGCCGAGATTTTCGCACCAGGGACGGCGGTCTTCATAGCCGTGAGGGAGCCGATCTGCACGACTTCCTCCTTGGGCTTCTTGAGGACCATTTCCTCATAGATGGCGCGGACCTTGGTGGCCTCTTCCATCGCCTTACGGCGGCGTGCGCGATCTTCCTCGGCTGCGGTGAGAGGAATATCGTGCTCGAGGTGGCGAATGCGCGCGGCATCCGAGGCGTCAACCTTGAGCGAGTGCTCGTAGTGCTCCAGATTGACCGCCTTGCCCTTCGCGTAAATCTCGTGCTTCCCGTGTTCCTTGTACCACTGCGCGACAGTCGCGTTCTTGTACATGTTCTCGATGATTTTGCGCCAGCCGATGCCCGTGTTGTACGCACAGAAGGAAATTTCGCCCTGCTGCGTGGCGTACGGGATGATGCACATTTCGGTGCGCCGGAAATCGTAGTTGAACAAATCCTGGAACCACATGCCCGCGACGAAGAGGAAGTTCCACGGATCCTCGGCGCGGCGCTTCATGGCGTCTTCGTAGGTGCGCTCCGGATTCGTTTTGCCGTACTTCTTGTCGGCGTCCTTGGTAAGCGCCCAAGTCTTGTCAAACTTCTTGAAAAGGTCCTTGAGCTTAAGGCTCGGCGGTGCGTTGAAAGGATCGTAATTCTTCAAGAGGGCCATGGCCATCATGAAGTTGGAGAATTTCTTGCCGCGAGCCGCGTCGGTTATGGCGGTGACGTCCTTGACAAGCTGAGGAGCGTCGAGGAAGCGCGGAACCGGCGCCCACTCTTTCGTGTTTTTGTTGATCATCAGCGCGGTGCCAACGCCGCAATTCGGGTGGCAGCCGCAAGAAAGCGCGCCCCACTGCGAGTCGGGGCCGTGAACGAGGTCCGAAAAGCCCGCGAAGGTGCTGACGAAGGAAATCGGGAACCAGTCGCGCGTAGGCTCGACTTTGCCGACTTGCGCGGAGACGTCCTGGGCAAGATGCGAAAGCGTGTAACGCTGGCGCATGCGGCGCTCGGGCGTGATGTCTTCGTCGCGTCCCGTGAAAGAAACGGGCTGGAAGGAAACGAAAGCGATTTTCTTGGGATTTTCCATCGCGAATTTGACAATGGGGCCAACTTGGTCATTGTTCACGTTGTTGACGATGGTCGTGACGAGGACGATTTCAATGCCCGCCTCGTGCATGTTTTCGATGGCGCGCAGCTTCACGTCGAACAGGTTGCCGACTTGGCGATGGCTGTTCGCGTCGTTGCCGATGCCGTCGAATTGCAGATAGGCATAGCGAAGGCCGGCTTCGAATGCCTTCTTCGAGAATTCCTTGCTTTTCGCAAACTCAATGCCGTTGGTGGCGGCCTGCACGCTGTTGTAGCCCACTTTGCGGGCGTAACGAACCGCGTCAAGGAAATAAGGACTCATCGTCGGCTCACCGCCGGAGAACTGCACGGACATCTGACGGCGCGGCTTGATCTTGGTTGCGTTTTCGAGGATTTCCTGAATTTCTTCCCAGCTCAGCTCGTGAACGTAACCAACCTGATCGGCGTCCATGAAGCAGGGATCGCACATCATGTTGCAGCGATTGGTAAGGTCGACGGTGAGCACGGAGCCGCGGCCGTAACGGACGGTGCTGGAGCCGTGGCGATGGAGATCTTCGTCGTTGTGCGCCGGAATATCGCGCCCGGGGAAATTCTTCTCGATCCACTCGAGGAATTTCGCATCGATGGCCATCAGGTCTTCGCACACACCGTGGATTGGGCAATCCTTCACCATCCACACCTGGCCGTCGCGCTCGACGATTTGCGCTTTAATCTCGCCGACTTTCTCGTGGACAAGGTCGGTCCAATCTTTTTTGCCGCTGATAATGGCTTCGCGGGCCTCTTTCACGCAGCCCGGACAAAGAGAATCGGTGGTACGCGGCCAGCCGAGCGTCGGCTTGCTCTTTTCCCATGACTTGAGCATGGGTTTATCGGACCACTTCGGCGTGAACGCGGGATTCGGATTGCGCTTGTTGAAATACTGAATGCCGTTAAAAGTGACGGTGGCTGCTTTGCAAAGCGCCCAGTCAAATGATTTCCAGATGCGGTTACGAACCGTAATGGGCATGGCTCGAACCTCCATTTCCTCAGAGTTAAGAAAATCTAATGCGACTGAATTCTATGAAAGCTACCGTCCGGCCGTTTAGCATACCGAGGGTGAACGGGCAGCTCCCCCTAAACTATTACCCGCCTATAGTTTGCAGTGTTCGGGGACCCCCGTCCAGCCTAAACATCCAAACGGTTGTTTTAGGGGTTAAATGGCGGGATCAAGCAGCGAAAGGACGCCTTGGGGTGAGCAGTTTTGGACAAGTAAGCCGCGCCATCGAGATTCGTCAAGATTCATAGACCCGTAACGGAACTGAGAAACGCTCGTAATGCGCCACCGAAAGAATGCATCGGCGCGAACATTCTCCTGAAATTCAAAAGTACGAGCGAGAAATCCACAGGACGGCTTGACGCATTTCGCAACTAATAGTAAAAGCGGTAAATCTTCGGGGTGGGGAAAACTGATGACACACAAAATTAGCCGTTCGATCCTCCTGCTGCTAATTCTTTCCGCCTGTTTGCCGTTGGTGACGAATGCCCAACAGACACTGGGCTCCATCAACGGAACCGTGACGGACACAACAAACGCCGTGGTGATCAAGGCGGCAGTGCAAGTAAAGAACCTGGGCACGGGTCTCACGGTAAACATCACGACGCAGAATGACGGCTCGTACAATGTCGCGAATTTGCCGATCGGAACGTATAGCGTCTCGATCTCGAAGCAAGGGTTCAAGACGGAAGTACACTCGAACATTCTGGTGCGCGGCAATTTGACGACCACGGTGAACGCAACGCTGCAACCGGGCGAGGTGAGCTCGACTGTGACCGTGACGGGCACGCCGCTGCTCAATCAGACGGATACGACGAACGGGTACACGCTGGGGTCGGATGTGATTCAGTCGACTCCGCTGGGGACGGGCAGCTTCACGCAGTTGGCGATTTTGGCTCCAGGCGTGAATGCTGATTTACTGAGCGGCTCGGGCACGAATGCGGGTCTTGGCAATCAGGAGATTTGGGCCAACGGTCAGAGAGATACAAGCAACAGCATCAGCTTTAATTCCGTGAATGCGAATAACCTTTTCAACGGAAAATCTTCGAGCTCCGTCAGCGAAGGTCGATTCGTTCTCAACACGAACGAAAACTTTCTGCCAGGCGGCCAAATTCAGACGAATACTTCGGTATACGATGCGATCGGCCAGGGCCTGCCGACGCCTCCGCCGGAAACGATTGAAGAATTGCACGTGAACACTTCCATGTATGATGCGTCGCAAGGTGCAAATAGCGGCGCGCACATCGAACTGACCACGAAATCCGGGACGAACGATTATCACGGGCAGCTGTATGAATACCATCAGACCGCTGGGTGGAATGCCAATCCGTTCTTCCTGAACGCGGCGGGCATTTCGCGGCCTCCCCTGCACCGCAACACGTTCGGAGGAATTTTTGGAGGCCCGATCGTTCGGAATAAACTGTTCTTTTTTACGTCGTACCAGGGACAGCGCGTGACGGACGGGTTCAACGGGGCGACCGACGTGGTTACGGTTCCCGATGGGCTGACAAATACGCGCGATCAGGCCACCTTGGAGACGCTTGCTGGTGTCGCGCCGGGCAGTAGCGACAAAGTGGCTCTGGCCATTTTGCAAGCCAAAACTGCGAGCGGGCAATTTATCGTGCCGTCGCAGAATATCTTCGGTGCGCAAATCGCCACGCTAGGCGGAAATGCCCTCGAGCAAGGACCTCCAAGCACATTCAACGCCGATCAAGTAAACGGCAACGTGGATTACGACTTCAGCGCGAAAGACCGGCTGTCGGGAAAATACTACTATCAGCGAAATCCCTCGACGAGCCCGTTCGCGGTCAGTCAAACGCTCGGGTTCCCGCAATCGTTGCAGGGAGGCAGCCAGGTTTTTTCGCTGGACAACACCACCTCGCTGACGCCCAACACATCCTGGGAGCAGCGCATTGGCTTCATTCGCGAAATTGCGAATGCAAAGACGAGCCAAATACTGACTCCGAGTGGCACCGGACTGAATCTTTTTACGAGCACTTTCTTCCCGGGATTCACAATTAATAATATCGAGGGCGGGGCCAACTCGAACGGCAACAGTCTCAGAATAGGCCCCGCGAATAACTTCGCCAACGCCGGCGTGTTCCAGAATCAGTTCGAAGGCGCTTCGAATTTCAATTGGATCGTAGGCCGCCATAGTTTTTCGTTTGGTGGGACATTCGACTACGGACAATTAAACATCGTCAACCGGGAAAACCAGGTGGCGACGTTTAACTTTAGCAATTTCGCGAACTTTCTGACCGGAGATCTGAACGGTAGCCGGAATAGCGGTCGCCTGCTCAATGGAGAGACAAACCGATACTATAGGTCGAGGCAGGCAGGCCTTTACGCACAGGATGATTTCAAGTTGAGGCCGAATTTAACTGTAGATTTGGGCCTGCGATGGGATTGGGATGGTCCGCTGGCGGAAAAAAATGGACTGCTGACCAATTTCTATCCGCAGAATTACTCCTACACTCTCAGCACCGACACAATCAATAACATCGGACTCGTTATCGCCGGGAACAACAAACAATTTTGCGGAACGAAGTCCAGTTTCTGCGTCAGCAACTCGACGCTGACGGGACGTCAGTGGCTGATCGAGCCGCGCATCGGAGTCGCCTGGAGCCCGTCAGCTCTCAAGAACGTGGTGGTGCGGGCTGGCTTCGGCCTCTATGCCGATCGCGGCGAATTTTTCACGGAACTCTCCCCGAGCGCCGGATTGGGCATCAGCGGCCCGTTTGGCGTCACAACCGAGGAACCATTCACGGTTCCGGTGACCACGAGTTGCAAGGGACAGGGGTGCTTGAGCAATAATCCTTTTGGCACGACTCCGCCGCCACCACCACCGAGCAATCTGACCGGAGTCGCTGCACTGATTCACAATCAATCTGGACTTAGCGGATGCGCGGAGCCCGTCACGCCCACGTGCACGCCGACGGGATTTGCGAATTTCGCGTTCCTGTTTGGCGGCTACGACCCCAGAAACACTTTGCCGTATTCGGAGAACTGGAGTCTCGACTTGCAATGGCAGCCGTATAACAGCCTGGTGGCAACGATCTCCTACACGGGAAACCACGGACTGCACCAAGTGCTTCCAATTCCGTTCAACCAGCCCGCTATAGCCACGCCGACGAATCCTGTCAACGGGCAAACCGCTACATACGGCATGCAAGCAGTGGATTCGAGTGCTTCATGTCCTACCGAGAACAGTGCGAACTTTTTCACCCCATGCCCGTTACAAACGGAACAGGTGCAGACGAGCATTGGGGAGTTTCCCTTCTCGGACGGAAACACAGCCCTCCGCGTGCCTTTCATCGGCTACAACCCCAACTCTGACTTCAACAAAGCCGAGGGCATCTCGCACTACAACGCCCTGGCCCTCAGCGTGACGAAACGGATGAGCCACGGCCTGCAAGTCGGCGGCTCCTACACGTGGTCTCACAGTCTGGACGAAGGCAGCGGATTGCAACTCTTCTACAACGGAAACGACCCTCTCAACCCAAAATCGGCGTACGGTAATTCCGGCTACGACCGCACGCATGTTTTTGTCGTTAACTATGTGTATCAGCTTCCGACGGTGTCGCGATTCACGGGGTTCTCCGGTGCTTTCGTGAACGGCTGGGGAGTCGGCGGAATCACGGTACTGGAGAGCGGTCAGCCATTCAGCGTGTATGATTTCTCCGGATCGGTGGGAAACATATTCTTCAGCGCCGACGACTTCATCACAAACCCGATACTTCCAATCGCCTCGGGGAAAACTGTATCGCAGGTACAACTCCAGAGCACGCGAGGCGTTAACCCGGCCAATCCGTATTTCGATGCCAACGCATTCACGATTCCGTTTTTGAATCCGGGTCAGAGCGGTGTGCCTCAGTGCGGGCCGGCGGTGGATCCCAATACCGGTGTACCCTATGGACAAACTATCTGCGACAATCTCGAAACCGGATACGGCAACACCGGTCGCAATATTTTCAGAGGCCCCTTCCAAAGTCGGTTCGACTTCAGCGTCTTTAAGGATTTTAAACTGAGCGAACGTTTCAAGCTGCGGTACGACGCGCAGTTTTTTAATTTGTTCAACCATCCCAGTTTCGACGCTCCGAACAACAATGTGAGCCTGAATAACTGCTTTAGCCCAATACCGTGCTACCAGAATCCCCCGGCCGCGAGCCAAGGGATCGGATTAATTCAAAACACGATTGGGAGTCCGCGGTTCATCCAGATGGCGCTGCATTTGACGTTCTAAAGTATCGCAACCGTAGGCGAGAATTGTGCGCCTGAAAACAACAAGGGTCCCTGCGATGCTGATCGCAGGGGCCCTTTTTATTTTAAAGACTCGATAGAAAGAAAGCGGCGCGGGCTATTCCACGTTGAGGGCGGGACGAAGAAGCGCAATGGCGAAATGTGCGAGATGCGGCGCGTCCTCATCCAGTTGCAGCCAGCGAACGACGCAATGCTTGGCGAGATACGCGGTCACTTGCGTGTCGTTGATGGAGAGATGCTCGGCCATCTGCGCCCGCAGAGAAGCTTTTCCCTCGGTGCGCGCGCCACGGCCGGCGCGTCCCGCGCGCGCGAGTTGGCTGGTGCCAATGCGCAGAGTCTGGCACGCCTCAACGTAGTAGTTCGTCATCAAATCGGAATCGGAGAGCAGAAAAACTCCCGGGCCCGCCGGCGCGTCTTCCAATTCATCCACTCGATGGAGCGGCGCAGAAATCAAGCGCCGGAGCATGGATTCGAGTTGCGCGAATCGTGACGCAAGCGCGGGATCGCCCGCGCGAATGTAAGTGGAGCGTTCGACGAGTGGGCCGGTAGGCTCGGGAACGAATCGCGCGATTGCCGGTTCGGGCCGCACCTCCGCCTCGGATACCGGCCGGCTTGGCGTTGCGAAAACAGACTCGGCCAGGTGCGGCGTGCCTTGCGTACGCGACGCTGGCGTGCGCGGCATCGCGGAGCGTGCCTCTGACGGTTTCGCCGCTGCCGCAGCAGCTCCGGCCGATGCTGCAGCACCGTGGCGCTTGTGCCGCCGTCCGCCGCGGCGTCCTCGACGACGGCCGTGACGTTCGCCAGGACGTGCAGCCGCAGCGCCTTCCTTCGCAGTTGGCGCGGAAATTTCCGCCGCCATTTCTGAATCAGCGGAGCCGCCAGGCTCACCAGAATCCTCGGCCTCAATAGCCGGTTCTCGTTCGGCAGGCGCTGCAATATTTCCGGAAATTTCGTTTTCCTCTGGAACAGAAGCGGAATCGGAAGTGGACGCCGTCGATGATGATAAAGACGAACTGCTCAGTACTTCCGGCACGGGGGCGCCGAGGCGAGTGAGCGCTTCGGCGGCCTTCAACCGCCAATCGGCGCGGCGGAAACGTTCAGCAGCCACCGTGTACCAGCGGATCGCCTCGTCGGTTCGCCCAGCCTTCTCTTCGAGCGTCGCCGCCTCGAACGCGACCATCGCGTCGCGCGTCTTCTGAAATAATTCCGCGAGCTTCGCGAGCGGATCAGTACTTGTGCGCGCCCTGCGAATGCGTCCCTGAATTTGCCGCCAGTTTGCCATGTCTCGGATTGTATCAACGCTGGCGCGGCCATGCCAGCGCACTTCGGAGAAATGCGCGGCGAGTAACGTTTGCTCCCGGCCCGCCAAATTTCAGGCATGATGAGTGCTTGCAGGAGCGCATGACATGAGAACGGTCAACCCGCTGCAGACCCGTCGATTAGCGGAACACGCGCGCTCAATCGGATTTGAATTGTGCGGCGTTGCACCCGCTCAAGAATTCGAAGAGCTGCGGCGTTTACCGGAATGGCTCGAACGCGGCTACGCAGGCGAAATGCGCTACTTGCATGATGCGCGGCGTGCCAGCGCGGAGAACGTGCTGCCGGGAACGCGCTCGGTGATTGTCTGCGCGTTGAATTACAACGCAGCGTTGCCATATTCAACGGCTACGGATGCGATTGCGGCGACAATTGATGAAATTGATGAAGCCAACGCGCGCAAGCCGCGCGGCTGGATTTCGCGCTATGCCTGGGGCGACGACTATCACGATGTGATGAAAAGCAAACTCGAGGAACTGCTCGCGTGGATGCGCACGGAATTCGGCGATGCTTTTCAGGCGCGCTCCTATGTCGACACGGGGCCGGTGCTGGAACGCGTCGCGGCGAAATATGCAGGCCTTGGCTGGCTGGCGAAAAATACCTGCCTGATTAATCAGCAACTCGGGTCTTGGCTGTTTCTCGGCGTGATTCTGACGGATCTGGAATTCGCGCCGAGCCTTCCGCGCGGAGCGCCGCCGCCGGCGGATATGTGTGGCAGTTGCCGCCGGTGCATTGACGCGTGCCCCACCGAAGCAATCGTCGCGCCTTACGTCCTCGACGCACGACGATGCATTGCGTATTTAACGATTGAGCTTCGCGGGCCGATACCGCACGAATTCCGCCCCGCGATGGGCAACATGGTTTTCGGTTGCGACATTTGCCAGGATGTTTGCCCGTGGAACCGCAAAGCTCCGGCGACACAAATAGCAGAATTTCTGCCGCGACAAATCACCGCGAACGCTTGCGATACAGCCGCGAATCAAGACTCTGCGTCGAGCGAAAGGGCCGACGGCTCTCTTTTTGCCCCTGTGCTCGATTGGTTGCTGTGGCTCGATGAAGAAGAATTTCGCAAAATGTTCCGAGGCAGTCCTGTCAAACGCACCAAATGGCGCGGACTGATTCGCAATGTCTGCGTGGCCCTCGGAAATTCGCGCATCACTGCTGAAAATCCAGCGTATGCCCCCATCATCCGGCGCTTGGAGCAATTAGCAACCGGCGACGACGCAACCATCGCGCAGCATGCGCAATGGTCCCTCGATCGCTTGCAGCACGAAAGTAGCGGCCGCGCTTCCGCTGATTGACATCCTGCGCCGCATTCCTTAGCGTAGCTCCGGCGGCGCTTGGGAACAGAACGATTCCGTTTTCTTGGGAGGATTCATAATGATAGCTGGCTCTATCTGGTTGCATTCCGTCACGCATCTCGCAAATCTCGCGCCGCATTTCAGTTTTCCGCAGAGCGCGGTGACCAATGAAGAAATCGTGCTGCGTTGGGTTCATTTCGTCTCGGGTATCATCTGGATTGGCCTGCTGTATTTTTTCAATCTGATTGGCGGGCCGGCGATGAAATCGCTCGATGACGCAACGCGCAAAAAGGTTTACCCGGCACTGATGTCGCGCGCGATGACATGGTTCCGCTGGTCCGCGCTTGTGACCGTGCTCGTCGGCTTGCGCTATTACATGATTCTGTTGCAGGCGGACGCGGACAATGCCGGGCGGCCCGGGCTGATGGGAAAGTGGATCGGCGAATGGTTTCTGGTGTGGGTCGTGGCGTACGCAATTATTTACGCATTGCAAATGCCGTTTGGCGGTCCGCTCGGAAACGGCTGGGTCCGCGCGATTTTAATCGCGATTGTTGTGATTGCAGCTTCGTGGGCGATCCTTGATCTGAACGCCGGACCGGAATCGTCGAACGCGCATCTGGCGATCAGCGTTGGCGGCGGATTGGGATTCGTGATGCTGTTCAATGTATGGGGAATCGTGTGGCGCGTGCAGAAGCGATTGATTCAGTGGACACGCGCGAATGCCGAAAAGGGACTGCCGATTCCCGTTCAAGCCGAACGCATGATGCGATTTTCGAATATCGCGTCGCGAACGGCGTTCTGGTTGTCGTTCCCGATGTTGTTTTTCATGGCCGCTGCTGAGCATTTTCCGTTTCTTGGCAGCATTGCGCGCTAAGAGTGCATCAGACGAACCGGGCACAACGCTTTACGGGGTTTCCGGAGGCGAAATATGCGATTACAGCTCGGCATGATTCTATTGGTTTTTGCTTTGCTGACGCAATTTCCAGGCAGAAATTCCAAGACTCTCCGCGAGCGGTACGGTGCGCCGATTGCTGAAACGTTTTTGGTAAGGCCGGGAGTTGTTGTTACTGCAAGCTACGGGGAAAGCGGTCAAACATGCGAGATGGTTATCAGTCCGAAGGTTCCCGGGTTAATCAAGACCAGGAATTCCACAATCGATGAGAAGCTAATAGAGGAAATTGCCGACGAGCTTGTCCCTGCCAGCGAGCGCGGCAAACCTGGGATCAACGAGTTCGATGACATCACCTGCCTGCCGGAAGATGATTGCCAAGGAGCGACCGAGAACTGGAAAGATGTAAGGATCTACAGGAATTCCGGACAGAGAGGCGTTGCCTACGCCACGATTCAATGGAATCGTGCGGAGTGCCAGTCTCAAACAAAATAGCTCCAGAAAAGACCTCGCCTCACTCGAAATCAACTAGTGCGAGAGAATGCGCGTCTGAGTTTCGGAGACGAGCTCGTAGCGAATGCCGCGCCAGCGAATCTGGCGCTCGAACGCCGACACTATAAAATTCCAAAGGAACAGGAAAGGCACGACCGGCGCGAGCGCGATCCATGCCCAGCTCCACTGATCGCATTTCGCGCGCCATTCACGCAAAATTTCCTGCACGGCGATCGCGCGCAGCGCACCCTTCCCCGCGGCCAGCAGTACCACGAGCATCGCGAGAAGGAACATTCCCGTCCAGGAATATCCCGCGAACATGCGGGCGAAAATCGCGTAAATCGAGTACAGAATTGTGACGCAATACGAAAAATGCGCCAGCGCGGCGTAGATCCAACGGCGCGGCGAATAAACGCGCGTCAAAATCATCTGGCGATTCGTAAACTCCAGCAACTGCTCCGGGTTGACGTCGCCCACCGTCGGGGCCAGGCACTCTGGCACAAATTCAACCGCAAGGCCTGCGCGTTCCAACGCTCCGGTAAGCGCCCAATCGTCGCTCACCGCGCCCTCCCAGGCCTCCAAAACCTCGACGCGCTGGAACACTTCTCGACGCATCGCGGTGCCGCCGCCCCAGCAGAAATTGTGACTATGCTCGCCGAATTGCGTGGCAATCGCCGCGTCCCAGGCGGAGAGCATGGCGCTTGCAAATCCTCCTCGGTTCGGAAAATACCAGCGATAGGTCGTGGCCGCGCCGAGCTTCGCGTTCGCCAGCGGAGCGACCATGTGCGAGAGCCAGCTTCGCCCGGCGCGCGCATCCGAATCAACAAACACGAAAACATCAAATTTGTCTGCGACTTCCTGAACCGCCGCGCGCAGATTATTCACCTTTTCGCCGCGGTTCCTCGGCGACCCTGCCACCACCACATGCGCTGGCCTCTTGCTTGCCGCCATCACACGATCAATGACCGTGCGCGCCGGATCCAGCGCGCTGGCTAGTGCGAAATAAACCTCATAGTCTGGGTAGTCGAAATTCAATAGCGCCGCAAGATTCCCTTCGAGGCCCGCTTCCGAGTCTTTGCAAGGACAGATCACGGCAACCCGAGGCGCATAGAATCCCTGATAGCTAATCAGCCGGTGGCGCACCATAGTGAGCCATCTCCAACCCTCCCATAACGACACAAGTCCCTGGACGATCTGCTGTAGGACCAGAACGTAGAAGAGTGTCAGCATCCCTCACAAGAGTAACGGAATACGGCCCTCGGCGAACAAGAGAGGCTGGCCGCGATGCCTAATGGTTATTTGTTCCCTGGGACAGGTAAGAGTCGGGTAGGACAATGCCCAATTTTGACCAATCGCATTCGTGTGATTTTGCCGCCCAGACGGGACGAAATTCGCTTTGAGCACTGCTTCGTCAGGGAGCGTTCGGGACGCGCGTATGATTGCTCGAGGACCGGCTAAGGCTGCTTGCGGCGGGAGAAAACCTTCTTCACGACCGCCGCAGCCGTGGCAACAAGCTCGACTTCGAATTTCGCGGCGGCATGGCGCGCCTGGTCGAGCATCGGCGCATCAAGCAACAGCCCGCAACGGTCCACGAAAGGCCCCTTTGGCGCCGCAAGCATCCGGCTGCGTTTTGATACGCGAGGCACTTCCGCATAGAGTTTGCGAAAAAGCTCGATATCACGGCGAAAATCGTCGAAGTCTTCTTCGCTCCCACCCAGGCCGCGGCCAAGCGCGGCATAAAATTCCTCGCGGAACAATTTCACCAATCTCGATTGCGCGGGCGTGACTCGTTGACTTGGCCGAATCCCGAGGCTCTGTGGAGCTTGAAACTCAACTTGCAGCGCGAGAAGAAGCAATGCTTCGCGCCGAATCGTTTCGACAAGATCGCGATAACGCTGCGGCTCGGATGTGCGTCCGGGGCGTTTTTTCTCGCTCACATACCAGCGCAGAAATTTTGGCACAAGCGCGTCGCGATCCAGGGCCGCAACAAGCTGCGATGCAGCTTCCTGCGCGCGCACGGCAACCTGTCTTGGAGTGAGCGAGACCATCAGGAGAAATAATACTTCCCAGCGAACGCCTGCGTCGAAAATACTGCGGCCCGCGTCACAAAAAGGAAAGGCCCGGCTCGTTGGCCGGGTCCCTCGTACAACAGTCGCACGTTGCTATTCGCGGTTTTAGTGAATCGGGCTCACAGGGGGACGCTCCTCGCGATGCCCCGCGCCTCCCACTGCGCGCGGCCACGGCTCGATTTTGCCCAGCGCCAGTTCAAGCGCCTGGTCCACCGAATGCACGAAGTGGACTTGCAGCCCTTCCAGTAAGTCCGCAGGCAAATCCTCCTTCACGTTCGGCTCGTTCTCCGCGGGCAGAATCACTTCGCGAATCCCCGCGCGCTTGGCGCCAAGAACTTTTTCCTTGATGCCCCCGACCGGCAGCACCACGCCGCTCAGAGAGATTTCTCCCGTCATCGCCACGCGCGGACGAATGGCATGCCCGCTCAACAGGCTCACCAGCGCCGTAACCATCGCAACGCCCGCCGAAGGACCATCCTTCGGAATCGCGCCTGACGGTACGTGGATGTGCACGTCCTGCTTGCGGAAGAAATCCGGATCGATGCCGTAGCGTTCCGCGTTTGCGCGCACCCACGAAAGCGCCGCGCGCATGGACTCCTGCATCACTTCGCCCAGATGCCCGGTCATCGTGAACTGCTTTCCGCCGCGCATGCTCGTCGCTTCGATGAACACGATGTCGCCGCCGGCTGGCGTCCACACCAGCCCGACCGAAACGCCGGGCCGCGACACGCGTTCTTCCACCTCTTTTTCGATGTGCACCTTGGGCACGCCCAGAGTTTCGCGAACCACTTCGGGCGTCACCACCAGCTTTTCCAGCTTGCCTTCGGCGATTCGGCGCGCCTGCTTGCGGATCAGAGTCGCAACTTCGCGCTCCAGGCTCCGCACGCCGGCTTCGCGCGTGTAGCCGTGAATGATCTCGCGCAGGCCCTCGTCGGCAAATTCGATTTGCTCGCCGGCCTTAAGCCCGTTTTCGTTGCATTGCCGCGGAATCAAAAACCTCTTGGCGATATGGATCTTCTCTTCTTCCGTGTAACCCGCAAGCTCGAGAATCTCCATGCGATCCCGCAGCGGCTCTGGAATCGGGTCCATCCAGTTCGCCGTGGCCACGAACAGCACTTTCGACAAATCGAACGGCACATCGAGGTAATGATCGCGGAACGAATGGTTCTGCTCCGGGTCGAGCACTTCCATCAACGCCGCCGAGGGATCGCCCCGGAAATCGCGGCCGAGTTTGTCGACTTCGTCGAGCATGAACACAGGGTCCAGCGTTTCCGCGCGGCGAATGCCCTGAATGATTTGGCCCGGCAACGCGCCGATGTATGTGCGGCGATGGCCGCGGATCTCCGCTTCGTCGTGCATGCCGCCCAGCGAAATGCGCACGAATTTGCGGCCCAGCGCGCGGGCAATTGATTTCCCGAGCGACGTCTTGCCCACTCCCGGAGGCCCGAGAAAGCAAAGAATTGGGCCCTTCATGCCGGGCTGAAGCTTTTTGACCGCCAGATAATCGAGAATGCGCTGCTTGATCTTCTCCAGGTCGTAGTGATCCTCGTCGAGAATCGCCTGTGACTTCGGGATGTCGATGTCCTCAACGCCGGAGGTTTTTGCCCAAGGCAGCGAAGTCATCCATTCGAGATACGTGCGCGACACCATGTACTCCGCGGATGCGGGAGTCATGCGTGCCAGACGCTTCAATTCACGCTCGCACTCTTTTTTCGCCTCCGCCGACATGCCGCTCGATTCCACTTTTTCGCGCAGTTCGGTCACCTCGCTCTGCGTGTCGTCGGTGTCGCCAAGTTCTTTCTGGATGGCCTTGAGCTGCTCGCGCAGCAGAAATTCGCGCTGCGACTGGTTCACCTGTTCCTGCACCTGATCGTGGATTTTCGCGCGAAGCTCCAGCACTTCCTTTTCTTTTGTCAGTTCGCGGATCAGCGATTCCAGGCGTTTGCGGACACTCGACGTCTCCAAAAGCTCCTGACGCACCAGCGTGCTCAGCGACGGCAACGTCCCGGCCACAAAGTCGGCCAGTTGCGACGGAGACTCCATGTTCAACGCTACGCCTTGCAGGTCATCGGAAAGTTGCGCCGAACGCGCCACAACTTCGCGGAACAGCTCCTGCGTGTTTCGAAACAGCGCCGTCAGTTCCGCTTCGGGCGCGTCATCCACATCCGGCATTTCTTCCACGCGCGCGCGCAGAAACGGTTTCAGCCCCAGAATTTCAACCACGCGAATTCGGGTCAATCCTTCGAGAAACACAACTACATTCCCATTCGGCGTGCGCACCATTTTGTGGACTTTGCCGAGCGCGCCAATCTGGTGCAGGTCCGTGCCGACCGGGTCTTCAATGCGAGGATCCAGTTGCGCAACCACGCCCAGAATTTTCTCTTCGCCCTGTAGCGAGTCAAGCAGCGCCAGGGAACTCTCGCGCCCCACTGTCAACGGCATCACTGCGCCGGGAAAAAGCACGGTATCCCGCAGAGGCAATATCGGCAATTCATGAGGTACAGCAGCTTGTGGTTTGGACATTATTGTTATCCCCTCTCGGCCACGCGGAAACAAGCCTCGCGGGCCTAGCCTAAACTATTCGATGCAGCAACTACAGGAAGGGTTACAACCACTTAATCTACTTATGTTAGATATCTTTAGCATAAGAGACTAAGATATTCAAGGTAAACATAAATCGCTTGTTTTCAATTTACTAATGATGACCCAGTGCCCCTCAAAATCAGAATGTCGATGCA
Organism: Acidobacteriota bacterium; assembly: GCA_027307115.1. Classification (GTDB taxonomy): domain Bacteria; phylum Acidobacteriota; class Terriglobia; order Acidiferrales; family UBA7541; genus DAHUXN01. Next base: position 4,961 of record DAHUXN010000081.1, on the reverse strand, counting down.
CTCCTGCCTCCCGAAATCCCTAGATCCCCTTTCGGAAAGGTATCTCTCACCATTTCAACCGCTTGTTGGTGCGTTGTGATTCGACCTTCCAGCTGCGCATCTTCCACCGCACGCAGGATGTCCTTGAACGCTGGCCCGGGCGCATATCCCATTGCTTTCAGATCTTCGCCCGTCAGTATGCGCGGCGGTCGCACCGCTTCAGGAGGTGTATCGGCAAGGAAGCGCTGGGTGAAATCGTAGCAGGTCATATCCCGATGGCTGGAAAGGCAATCGAGCCGGTGCAGTTCCAGATGTTCCTCGAATCGTGGCAGACGCACGAACCGCTTCAGCGTCGATGCGCGCATCCGCGCCACGTCCTTAAACCGCAGATGATTCGCCACCAGCAATGCAATCTGCTCAGTGTCGTCATTGGAAAATCGCAGCCGTCGGCAGATTTCCTCGGCCATTCGCGTTCCCACCTCTACGTGCTCATCGAACCGGATCCGGTCGTTTGGCCCGGCCGGTGGCTTGAACGTGGGCGGCTTGCCCACATCGTGTAACAGCACGCCCCAAGCAAGCGTTGGCGAGCATCCGGCCGGAAGCTCCCCGAGCATAAGCAGCGTGTGTATCCAAACATCTCCTTCGGGATGGAACTGCGGCGGCTGGGCGACTCCTTTCATGCGCGAGATCTCCGGTAGCAGTTCACGCAGCGGACCCGTTTCATCAAGCAGCTCAAAAGCGCGTCTCGCGGCGCCCTCCGTGAGCATTTTTGTCAGTTCGTCGCGCAATCGCTCCTGCGACACTTGCCCGACTTCAGCCGCGCGCTTGACGATGGCCTCTCGCGTGGCAGCCTCGATCGCGTAGCCAAAACGCGCCGCAAAGCGCACCGCGCGAACCATCCGCAGCTTGTCCTCGTCGAATCGTAGTTCGGCATCGCCAATCGCACGAACAATGCCCGCTGCTAAGTCCGCCTGCCCGCCCACAAAATCAAGTACGCGCCCGTCGCGCGGGTCCATCATCAGGCCGTTGATGGTGAAGTCCCGCCGGCGGGCATCTTCCTCAGGTGTCGCCGAGAATTTTACGGCCACGGGGTGACGGCCATCCGCGTACCCCAGATCAGACCGGAACGTGGCGACTTCGACTTGCAGGCCATCTTCGACGACAATCACTACGCCAAATTGCGCGCCGACCGCAATGCTCCCCGGAAAAAGATGCAGCACTTCTTCCGGACGCGCGTCCGTCGCTACGTCGTAATCCACGGGATTGCGCTTGAGGAGGAGGTCGCGCACGCATCCGCCCGTGAGCAGGGCTTGATAACCCGCCCCGCGCAGTTTCTCGCAGATTTGTTCCGCCAAGTGGCGTGCGTCCATGCGTGAATTATGTGCCCCAATCGCAGTCAGGGCAAACCACAGTGTCCGTAAGAGTGCGGGGAATGCGAATCCGCCAGATCCGCTCATTCTGCTGGGATTCCGAGAGGAGCTGAGAGTGTTCCTCGCGCACTTCGCCCGCGCGTAATAGTTCTCGCGCGCGTTCGAAAACTCTTCGGCGTGGTACGCCCTCAGGTGGTCAGTCGGACCGTTTGGGGAAGGCAGACTGACGGGCATCGGAGACTCTCTTCCATGTGCTGCACTTTGCGTCACCGCAAACTTCGGTAGGCACTTCTCGCAGTATTGTGGTGTTGTAGAAGTCAAAAACTCTGCCCGTCTCGGTGTCGAGGAGCATGTCCTCGGATGTTTTTCCCATTTGGATGTGTTGAAACCGTCCCTGCGTGGCAATGGTTGTTATAGAAGGAGTCACCACAGGGTTAGCTTTTGAAGTCAGCCCCGACGCTATCAAGAAGAGGACTGCTACAGCTAATCCAGCAATTCCCAACACTATTGCCTTTTTCATTGTCGTTCCTCCTCGTTTGTTTCATATTCTGAAATGTAACGCTTCGGGTGCTCTAGTCGCAAAGTACCCATTGGCATATTTTTTTTTGCTTTGTCAGCTTGATCTCGCAAACGTCGGCATTGCTTCGGGCTTTAGGCTGTCCGAGGAACAAGAATCGATCGTCATCTTCTCTCCCACAATGATGTCTAAAGGAAGCGGACGGCCATGCATGTGATGTCATCGTGCTGGCGCGCAGGGCCGACGAACGTATCTACGTCGCCCATCAGAAGCGCCAGAACCGTAGCGGCGGATTCCTGCGTGAACGTTTCGACGCGCGCCTGTATCCGCGCTTCGCTGTATTCTTCGCCACTGCCATTGACGGCTTCGGCCAAACCGTCAGTAAAAATGACCAGAAGATCGCCACTCCCAATCGCCACCCCCTCCGATCGGTATTCCGTCGAGGCATCAATTCCAAAAGGCATTCCACCCTCGGAGAGGCGTTCCATCGTCCCAGCGGCGCGGCGCAAGAACGGTGCATTGTGCCCCGCGTTCACATAGCGCACGCTGTGCGCGGAGGAGTCGTACTCGGCAAGAAATGCCGTCGTAAAGCGCATGCCCATCAGGCTGTGGTCGCTGGCGTATTGATTGAGGGCCCGCGCCAGTTCGTCCAGACTCCCGGGACGCCCGGCAAGCGAATGAATGCTCGCCTGAAAAGTGGCCATCAGCAGCGCCGCAGGAACGCTCTTGCCAGCCACGTCGGCGACCACCATCAATAGCGATTGTCCCGCATGACCTTCGGGACCCGCGCGCAGGAACGCGTCGTAATAATCGCCTGCGACCGTGTTCTGGGGCCGCGTCGCAAACGCGATATCCACGCCGGGAACCGCCGGCGGATGTTCGGGCACCAGCCAGTGCTGAATCTCGCGCGCGATTTCCAGGTCGCGCTTCATGGTGATCCGGTCGGCAAGCTCCAGTGCAAGCAGAACAAATAAAATGGCGGTGCCAATGCCGCCGAGGTCGAAAGAGACTTGCCGGTCGCTGAAGTTGAACTTCAGGTTGACCAACAGCAGGACGCACGCGATCAGCAGCAGAACGCGCCGCGCGGGCGTCAGCTTCATCAGCATCGCCTGGAAGAGCGCCCACGCAATTCGAAACGGGCGTTTCCAGTGCCGCCCTTTGCCCATCGCTTCCCAATCCACATCGTGCGAATAAAAAGAATACGTCGCCCGAGCGTCCGCCTTCATTTGTCCCCAGAGCTGCTGAATCGCGAGGCCTTCGGTCACGCGCTGCCAGTAATCGCGGAGGCCCCCACGTTTTCTCGAACCAGCGTTCGTCGGTGGTGTGTAGCCTGTTCCGGTAGAAGGCATGAGGCCGAATTATACGGCAGGGAGGTCGAGAGCCGCGAGTTATTGCGAGTGCGCGCTTACGAATCGTCGCGCCGAGGCAGAGAGCCGCCCAGTTGAATTTTCGCAAATCCGAACCGGTCGCGCAGACGGTCAGCGGCTTGCGCCAGGCGTTCGAGCTTCTCGCGGCGTCCGGCATCAAGCAATTCAAGCTGGCCGGTGGCTGATGAGGAAGCATGGAATGAAGACAGCGCCACGCCCACGAGCCGCAACTTTGCCGAGCCGTTCCACGCGCCGCGGAATAATTCGCGAACCGCCGCCAGAATCACAGCGTCGAGATCGGCGGGATTCGCAAACGTATGGCTGCGCGTGATGGTTTGAAAATTCGTGAAGCGAAGTGTCACCGTGACTGTGCGGCAGAAAAGTCCCGCGTCGCGCAAACGCTTTCCGGCTTTCTGCGTCAGCAGGCTCAAAGTGGATTCCAGCATTTCGCGGTCGGCGGTGTCGCTGCCAAAAGTGCAGTTGTGCGAAATAGATTTTGGCTCGGCGTCCACGACAAATTCATAGGTGTCCTGCCCGCGCGCCTTGCGATACAGCGCCGTCCCCCAGCGGCCAAATGTCTCTTCCAGGCGCTCGCACGGCACAGCCGCAAGTTGCGCGACATTTTGAATGCCCATGCTCGCCAGCGCGCTTTCCGTGACTCTGCCGATGCCCGGAATTTTTCGCACGCTCAACGGCGCAAGAAAACCCTCTTCGCTTCCTTGCGGAACCCAAACCAGGCCCCGTGGCTTGGCCTGGTCGCTCGCCACTTTCGCGACCAGCCGCGTGCTCGCCAGACCGCCCGAACACGGTAGGCCGGTCTTTTTTGTAATGTCGCGCAGCAGACGATCCGCAGCCGCAAGCGGCGGTCCGAGTAGCCGTTCCGTGCCCGTCAGGTCCAGATACGCTTCGTCAATCGAGGCCATCTCAACCACAGGCGAATATTTCGCCAAGATTGTCGCGACGCGATCGCTCCATTGCGAATACAGTTCGTGACGATTATCGAGAAACACCGCGTGCGGACAAAGTTTTCCCGCAGTGCGCAGCGGCATCGCGGAATGAACGCCAAATTTCCGCGCTTCGTAGCTTGCCGACGTGACCACACCACGCTGATTTGCCTGCCCGCCCACCACCACGGGCAGTCCGCGCAGCTCCGGACGGTCCAGCAACTCCACCGACACAAAAAACGCGTCCATGTCCACATGAAGAATGGAAACATTCGCCGGTCCGGCCGGTGACGCGGCCGCTGGACTTACGGCTGGCGCGGCATTTTGCTTAGCGCGATATTGCGCGAGCTTCGGCATCGCGAGGGAACCTTGAGGTTGAAATCATACACGCAGCCGGGCCGTTATGCGCGCTCGGCGGAAATGACGCGAGGAATATCCGCCAGATCATTGGCGACGTGAATTTCTCGCCACGACGCGGTTGCGTCGAAAAGCGAACGGACACAGTCGAGCGCGCCGTATCCAATTTCAAGCACGAGCAATCCGCCACTCTGCAGCAATTCCGCGGCCTGGCCAATTAATGGCGCATAAAGCTCTATTCCTGTCGCGCCGCAGAAAAGAGCTTCGTGCGGCTCGTGCTCGCGGACTTCGCGCTGCAGTTGCGCTTCATCATCGCGCGCAACGTACGGCGGATTGCTGACGATCACATCGAATGTCCCGCATGCACTCGCAAACGCGTCGAGCAAATTGCACTCAAGAAAATGGACGCGTTCCGCCATGTTATGCC
>DAHUXN010000024.1 GCA_027307115.1 Acidobacteriota bacterium | reverse complement strand
GTGGACGCAACGTGACGCTGGCCGTCACTGCGGTCACCGATGCTAAAGCCTTCAGCGAAAAAGAAGCCCTCGACGGCAAGCTCATTGACATTGTCGCGCCGTCAACCGAAGCCCTCCTTGCGCAACTCAACGGCCGCACCATCACGCGTCTTGACGGCTCGACGCAGAAGCTGAATCTCGCGCAGCCAATCGTCGAAGCCCACGAAATGAGCGGCCGCGAGAAATTCCTCGACCGCATTGTGCAGCCGGATGCATTTTTCATCCTGTTGATCATCGGCGTGCTCGGGCTTTATGTCGAATTTACGCATCCGGGGATGTTCGCGCCGGGCGTGATTGGCGGAATCGCGCTGGTGCTCGCGCTTTTCGCCATGCACATGCTGCCTGTGAATTTTGCGGGACTGGTGCTCATCCTGCTCGCCATGATTATGTTTATCCTGGAAGCGAAGTTTCCCACGCACGGTATTTTAGGAGTTGGCGGCGCGATTGCGATGGTGCTCGGCGCGCTGATGCTGGTTCATTCGCCGATCACGAGCGGCGGCGTGCATCCGGGCATTGCTCTCGCGGTCACTATACCCGTCGCGCTTATCGTGATTTTCCTGATGCGCCTCGTCCTGCGGTCGTTCCGATGGAAGCGAACCACCGGCGCCGACGAATTGCTGGGCGCGATCGGCGAAATGATGGAGCCGGTGCCATTGGCTGGCGCAAATGGCATGGTTCTGGTTCACGGCGAATTGTGGCGTGCTGCGGCCAGCGAGCCGATTTCCAAGGGAACGCAAGTCCGCGTAAATCGTGTGCAAGGGTTGACGCTGACGGTCGAGCCGGTGCGGGCCGTCACCGCGTCTCGCTGAAAATTTTCTTGCACAGGCTCCGAAAGATTTGAAACTCTGGAGGGCACGATGGATGTTTTCATGCTGGGCATAGCGATAGCGATTTTCATTTTCTTGATTTGGATTTTCAATTGTATCTACGTCCTCAAGGAGTGGGAGCGCGGCGTTGTGCTGCGCCTCGGCCGCATGATGCCCACGGCCAAAGGACCAGGCCTCTGCTTGGTGTTTTATCCTATCGACAAACTTACGCGCGTTTCGTTGCGTATCGAAACGCTCGACGTCCCGCCGCAGGACGTTATCACCCGCGACAACGTCTCGGCGAAAGTAAACGCGGTTTGTTATTTCCGTGTCGTCGATTCCAACCTCGCCATTTCGCAAATCCAAAATTACCTCTACGCAACTTCGCAGCTCGCCCAAACGAATTTGCGAAGCGTCGTCGGCCAGTTCGAGCTGGACGACGTTCTCTCGGAGCGCGAAAAGGTAAACGCCAAGTTACAAACAATCCTTGACCAGGATACCGAGCCATGGGGTATTAAGGTTACGAAGGTTGAGGTGAAGCAGGTCGATATTCCGGAGAACATGCAGCGCGCCATCGCGCGGCAGGCCGAGGCGGAACGCGAACGCCGGGCAAAAGTGATTAACGCCGATGGCGAATTGCAAGCGTCGGCGAAACTGGCGGAGGCCGCCGAGGCCCTGCAGCGGCAGCCCGTTTCCGTGCAATTGCGGTACTTGCAGACTCTGACGGAGATCGGCAGCGAGAAAAACACCACCGTGATTTTTCCGGTGCCGATGGACCTGATCAGCCAGTGGCTGCCGAAGCCTTCGGGAACGGGCAAGTAAATTCGAAGGGGGATTTTGTTAAGTATGGGTGGAAATTCAAAACGCGGAGGCGGCGACCGGGTTCTCGAAAGCCGTCATCTGATTGCTTTATTTCTTGGCGTGGTATTGCTGTGCTGCGTTTTTTTCACGCTTGGCTATGTAATGGGCAAGACGCAATACGGCAACGCGCCTGTTGAAGCGGCTTCGATTGAGAAAGCGCCGCGTCCGGTGTCGCCTCGCGGAGCGGAAACTGCCGCGCAGCCCCCGGCATCGCCAGAATGGGATTTCTATGCGAAGAGGAAAACCGGGGACGTGCCATTAAAACCTGCTCGCCCCAGCCAGGCCGCGCCTGCGTCACCGCGCGTCCCGCAATCAGCTTCTCAGTCTGCCGCTTCATCTGTTGAGTCTGCGGCGCCCGTTCCAACCTCAGTTCGCCACGAAACTGCTCCTGCGGTCAGCCGTCCAGTCTCCGCGGTGCCCGCACGTTTTCGTGCGCCGCGCATGTCGCGCAGCGCGGTAGTGTTGCAAGTCGGCGCCCTGCGCAGCGAAAGCGATGCGCTGGCGATGGCCGACGCTCTGCAGGCAAAAGGATTTCCATCGTTTGTGGTTAACCCAACCACGGACGGTTTCTATCGCGTGCAGGTGGGCCCGTTCGACAGCCAGGCCATCGGCGACAAGGCCAAGAAGTCCCTTGAACACGCGGGTTTCAAAGCCATCTACCGCCGCTGAATGCACGCCGTATGAAAATGAACATCGAATGAATTTGTCGCGGCCGGTTCGCTTGCTTCTCGCGATTGGTTCAGGCCTCGCTCTGTCATTTTCTTTTCCCAATTATAATCTGCCTCTGCTTGCGTGGATCTCCGTTGCGTTGCTGATGCTCGCCTCGCTGGGCGCGCGCACGCGCGATGCCGCGCTCTACGGCTTCATCAACGGAGCGCTGTTCTATCCGCTCAGCGTCCCGTGGATCGACACGGTGATGCGGCAGTATGGAAACGTCAGCCCTCTCGCGTCGGCGGGAATTTTGGCTCTCATGACGCTGGCCGGCGCCCTTTTCCCGCTCGCATTCGCCATTCTTGTTTCGCGCGCCGCTAAACGCAGCATCGCGATGGCGTGTGTATTTGCGCCTTTCTTGTGGGTCGCGCTGGAATTTGCGCGCACGCATTTGCCCATCATCGGCTTTCCGTGGAACCTGATTGGCTACGCGGCTTCAGGCAACCTGGCTCTCGTGCAGCTCACAAGCGTAACTGGGATTTTCGGACTCTCACTGCTCGTCGTGGGCTTCAATGCGCTGGTGGTGTGGGCCATTGCTTCGCCGTCATCGAAAAGCCGTCGCGCGGTTCTCGTGACGATGCTCGTTCTCGTAAGCGTCGCCAAAATCGGCTCCCGGTTCGTCCCACGCGCGGTGCCGGATCGTATCGCTCATCTCGTGCAAACGAATTTTGCGCAATCGGAAAGTTATCCCGTTAATTGGATGGACATTCACGCAGCTGGCATGCAGCAGCTCGAGGACATGAGCGTCAGCGCCGCGAAAAACAATCCCGGCGTGATCATCTGGCCCGAAGTGCCCGCGCCATTCAGTTTGCAGGACCCGAAATTCGCGGCCATCGCTGACCGCATCGCGAAAAACTCCGGGCAGGATTTTCTCGTCGGCGTGGTGGATTGGAAATTGGGGACAGACCGCCAGTGGCTCGCCTCCAACAGCGCCGTCCTCCTTGATCCTGCCGGGCAGCGCCAATTCACGTATGATAAAATTCACTTGGTGCCTTTTGGCGAATACGTGCCGCTCCGCCGCTGGCTCACTTTCGCAAAAAGTCTGACGGCGGGGATTTCCGATTTCACGCCGGGCCACATGTATGCTGTTGGCAATCTGCCCGGCGGACGATTCAGCGTTTTCATTTGTTACGAATCGATTTTCCCGGCGCTGGTGCGACGCTTTGCGGCAAATGGCGCGGAGCTGCTCGTCAACATTTCGAATGACGGCTGGTTCGGCCGTTCTTCGGCTCCGGCGCAGCACTTGATGATGCTGCGCGTTCGCGCTGTGGAGAATCGCCGCTGGCTTCTGCGCGACACGAACACGGGTTTCACGGTGGATGTCGATCCGTATGGCAGAATTATCGCGCGGCTCGCTCGATTTAAACGCGCGGAACTCGACGCGCCCTATGCTTTTCGCTCAGATTTGACGCCATACACGCGCCTCGGCGATTGGCTCGCTTGGCTCTGCGTGTCTGCAACCATTCTGCTGCTGGTCGCAGCCTTCACGCGCCGCCGGGCCGCGCGCTGACCGACCGCGGAACGGAGCGTCTTATGCCCGAACGAATGCCGATAACGCGAGCCGAGTTGGTCAAATTCTTGCGTGAGGTGCCGCTGCTCACGGCTGCGAGCATTTCACCTGACGGCGCGCCGCAGGCGGCGCTGTTGGGCGTGGCCGTGGGCGACGATCTCGAAATCGTCTTCGATACTTTGGAGACGACGCGGAAATTCCGCAATCTCCGCCGCGATCCTCGCATCGCGCTGGTGTTCGGCAGGGCGGGAGGCTATACATTCGGGCAGCACGACGAACGCACGCTTCAATACGAAGGCATCGTTGAGATCCCGTCTGGCGACGACCTGAAGCGTGCTCAATCGGTCTATTTCGGCCTCTTCCCTGACGGGCGAGATCGCCTGGTTTGGCCGCACATCACTTATGTGCGAGCGCGGCCAACCTGGATTCGCTACAGCGATTACAATGTCAATCCGCCGGTCATTGCCGAGCTTGGCGGCGCCGATCTGCAGCGATGGGTTCGCGCTGCATAGGGTGCCGAAAATGTCTGAGGTGTCATTCTGAGCGGATGCGACTAGCATCCATCGAAGAATCAGCTTTTCTGTTTGCAGTCGAGGATTTGCTTTATAAATTTATTTAAGGAAGGGAATTGTGAGTGACCACATCGAAGATCTTCAGACTCGTTTTGACGAATTGAAAAAGCGCATCGATCTCGTGCGGAGCTATCTTTGACGTTGCCACCAACCGCGAGCGCCTAGAAGCCCTCGAAGCAAAGGCGAGCGATCCCGCCTTCTGGCAGGACCAGGAAAAAGCCCAAGGAATCCTGCAGCAGCGCAAACACGCGGAAGGCAATATCGCCGCCGACGAAAAGCTCACCCGCGCCGTCAGCGACATCGAAACCTATTTTCACATGGCACACGAAGAATCCGACGCCGCGCAGCGCGAATCGGTCCTCAGGGACATCAGCGCCGAGCTTGACGCCATCGACAAATACATCGCCGAACTCGAAACACAGACGCTTCTCTCCGGCGAAAACGACGCCCTCAGCGCCATCATGACCATCAAGCCCGGCGCGGGCGGCACGGAATCGCAGGACTGGGCCGAGATGCTCCTGCGCATGTACCTTCGCTGGACGGAAAGCAAAAACCTCCGCGCCACGGTCATCGATTCCACTCCCGGGGAAGAAGCAGGCCTGAAATCCGTCACCGTGCACATCGAAGGTGAAAACGCTTTTGGTTTGTTGCAAGGGGAAACCGGCGTGCATCGCCTCGTGCGTATTTCGCCATTCGATCAGGCCGCGCGCCGTCACACGTCGTTCGCGTCAGTCTTTGTCATCCCTGAAATCGACGATCGCATCGACATCGTCATCAAGCCCGACGAATTGCGCATCGACACGTTCCGCGCGGGAGGCCACGGCGGACAGAACGTCAACAAAGTCGAATCCGCCGTGCGCATCACGCATCTTCCGTCGGGCATCGTCGTGCAATGCCAGAACGAACGCAGCCAGCACAAAAATCGCGAAATCGCCATGAAAGTCCTGAAGTCGCAGCTTTACGAGCGCGAAATCGACAAGCGCCGGGAGGTCACGCGTAAACTCGACGAGTCCAAACCCGAAATCAGTTTCGGCAGCCAGATTCGTTCATACGTTTTGCAGCCGTACCAGTTGGTGAAAGACCATCGCACCAAAGTCGAGCAGGGCGACGTCGAGCGCGTCCTCAACGGCGACCTCGACAAATTCATCCGCGCCTATTTGCTCTCCCGCCGCAGCGGCAGCGACGGCACCAGCGCCGTAAAGAACTAGGGGTCCAAGAAGTTGCAATTTATTGCATTCCTGCCTATTTCCGGGAACTAGAGGTTGAGTTCAGAGTCCGCGGAAACTTGGTTCACGGCGCATTTAATACCGTTCGACCCGCCATTAAGCCGTTTCCGTGCAAGGCGTTGACACAGCCATGGCCACATGCTACGGTTTTTGTTTGTATTTCCCGCTGTATCAGGCGCTTGGGCCAGTAATTTGCCTGCCAAATAGCCGAAGGAGAATGTTTTGACACGCGCTGAAGAGAAAATCCTGTTCACTTCCGAATCCGTCACCGAAGGCCACCCCGACAAAATCGCCGACCAGATTTCCGACGCCATCCTGGACGCCGTCATGAAAGACGACCCCATGGGCCGCGTCGCCTGCGAAACGCTGGTCACCACTGGCCTCGTCGTCATTGCCGGTGAAATCACCACGAAGACCTACGTCGATTTTGCGGGTGTCGCCCGTGACGTCATTCGCGACGTGGGCTACACGCGCGCAAAATATGGCTTCGACGCCGACACTTGCGGCGTCATCTCCACCATTAAGAAGCAATCCGGCGACATCGCCATGGGCGTCGACACCGGCGGCGCGGGCGATCAGGGCTTGATGTTCGGCTTCGCCTGCGACGAGACGGAAGAGCTGATGCCCATGCCTATCCAACTCGCCCACCGCCTGTGCCAGCGCCTCGCGGAAGTTCGCAAAGCCGGAGTGGTCGATTTCCTCCGCCCCGATGGCAAATCCCAAGTCTCCGTCGAATACATTGACGGACGTCCCGCTCGAGTCGATTGCGTCGTCATCTCCACTCAGCACAGCGACTCTGTTTCGAATAAAGATCTTCACGAAGCCATCTGGAACAACGTCATCCTTCCCGTCGTTCCTGCGAAAATGATGGACAAAGACACGCGCGTCCACATCAACCCAACCGGACGCTTCGTGGTCGGCGGGCCGATGGGCGATGCGGGCCTCACGGGTCGCAAAATCATTGTCGATACTTACGGCGGCTACGGCCGTCATGGCGGCGGCGCTCTTTCCGGCAAGGATCCGACCAAAGTTGACCGCTCCGCGTGCTACATGGCGCGCTACATCGCAAAAAATCTCGTCGCTGCTGGCGTTGCACGCAAGCTCGAAGTCCAGCTCGCATACGCCATCGGCGTCGCCGAACCTGTGTCCGTGATGGTCGATACGTTCGGTACAGGCACGGTTCCCGACGCGCAAATCACCGCGCTGGTTCGTAATGTTTTCAAATTGACGCCGCGCGGAATCATCGAGACGCTGAACCTTCGCCGCCCGATTTATCGCGAGACCGCTTCGTACGGCCACTTCGGCCGCACGGGTCCGGGTTTCACTTGGGAGCTAACCGACCGCGCCGACGAAATTCGCAAGGAAGCCGGCCTGCCCGCCGCTGTCATGGCTTCGCGCTCCTAGCTTTGCGGATACCGTCTGCGGAAAGCGGCGGTTTGTTCCGAGCCTTTGTAGCGGCCGCCTTCAGGCGGACAGCTTCTCGGCTTGGCTTTGCCGTCGCTTTTGTCTTTGCTTTTAAGGGTGCCCCATCCTGAGCGTTTTTGGCGAAGGGTGGGGATTTTGCCTTCGTATTTTGCGTGGTTTGTCGCTTTTGTTTTTGCTTTTACGGGTGCCCCATCCTGAGCGTTTTTGGCGAAGGGTGGGGATTTTGCCTTCGTATTTTGCATGGTTTGTCGCTCTTGCGTTTTTAGGGACGGCTTTACGCCGCCCGCTTTTGTCGTTGCTTTGGCCTTTGTTTTTGTAGGGGCGGGGTTTACCCCTCCCGTCGGCGCAACGCGCCGAGGGATCTGCATTTCGCACTTACAGGAGACGCACTCGTGGAAACAGTAACCAAGATGTCGGGCGACGTGAAAGACCTTGCCCTGGCCGAGAAGGGCCGCCGCAAAATCGAATGGGCGAATCAGCAGATGCCCGTGCTCCAGCTCATTCGCAAGCGTTTCATCAAGGAGAAGCCGCTCAAGGGCATCCGCATGTCTGCATGTCTCCACGTCACCAGCGAAACCGCCAACCTCGCCATCACGTTGCGTGACGGCGGCGCCGACGTTGTCCTTTGCGCCTCGAATCCTCTTTCCACGCAGGATGAAGTCGCTGCCTGCCTCGTCAAGGATTACGCCATCCCGACCTTCGCCATCAAGGGCGAAGACAATCCCACGTATTACGCGCACATCAACGCGGCCATCGAGCATCACCCGCAAATCACTCTCGACGATGGCGCCGACCTCGTCACCATGCTGCTCACCAAGCATCCCGAGCTAGTTCCGAACGTTATTGGCGGCACCGAAGAGACCACCACCGGCGTGATTCGCCTTCGCGCCATGGCCAAGGACGGCACGCTCGCCTATCCCATCATCGCGGTGAATGACGCGCTCACGAAGCATCTCTTCGATAATCGCTACGGCACGGGCCAGTCCACGCTCGACGGAATCATCCGCGCGACGAATTTACTTCTTGCGGGCATGAACGTCGTCGTCGCCGGTTACGGCTGGTGCGGGCGCGGCGTCGCCATGCGCGCCAAGGGCATGGGTGCCAACGTCATCATCACCGAAATCAATCCTACGAAAGCGATCGAAGCCATCATGGACGGCTTCCGCGTCATGCCCATGCACGAAGCCGCCAAGATCGGCGAAATCTTCATCACCGTCACCGGCAACAAATCCGTGCTCGCCGCCGACCACTTCGAAAAAATGCGCGACGGCGCCGTCATGTGCAATTCCGGCCACTTCAACGTCGAAATCGACATCCCCGCGCTCGAACGGCTCGCGAGCTCCCACCGCGAAGTGCGTCCATTCGTCGAGGAATACGTCATGCGCGACGGCCGCAAGCTGCATCTCCTCGGCGAAGGCCGCCTCATCAATCTCGCCGCCGCCGAAGGCCATCCCGCCGTCGTCATGGACATGAGCTTCGCCAATCAGGCGCTCTCCGTCGAGCACTTGATCAAGCACGCCTCCAAACTCAAGAAACAGGTTTATCCCGTCCCCGAGGAAATCGACACGCAAATCGCCCGCCTCAAGCTCGAATCTCTCGGCACTCAAGTCGACAAACTCACCCCCGAGCAGGAGCAATACCTCGCCTCCTGGAACGAAGGCACCTAGCTCCTTTTGGAGTGCGGCGGCTCGACGCCGCTTTGCCATCGGCCGCCGGCCAATTCCAGGCGTCGCCTCGCCCGGTACATCCTCGATTGAGGCTCGCCGTTCAACTATCTGTCATCCTGAGGAGCGTCGTCTGCGACGAAGGATCTCGCCGTGGGATTTGCCTGGCGCCTCAGGTTTGCGTGGCACAGGCTTCAGCCTGTGTGCTTTTGCCTTTGTAGGGGCGGGGTTCACCCCGCGCGCGCTTCGCCGTTCGTTTGGAGTGCGGCGGCTCGACGCCGCTTTGCTTTTGCTCCAACCGAACCGTGAGGATTTTGGGCGAGCGTCGCGCCGAAGCGGGTTTCACAATCAGGCGCTTTATTTATGCTCGGCAAATGGCTCTGCGACAATCTGATATTCATCCTCATAAACCACATACCCAACGCGATCTGCCCTTAGCATTCGGACCGGAACTCCGTGATGCCAGAGAATTGCCACCAAAGAACGTACCCGCCCAATATGCTCGCGCGCGCTATCCTTGAACCAGGAAATCGCTTTGCTTTTCTTGCGGTGGAATGGCGGCTTGGACGCGGTGAATCGTGCCGGTTTTTCCAAGTTTTCGTTGAACCACTTCCGAGTCGCTTCGTACTCGTCTTCTTCGTGCGGATCTAATTGTCCGCTGTCTTGAAGATTCCCTACAGCGTGAAAAACTCCGAGTTCCATTTGAGAGTTGTCGTCGATTTGTCTCACGACAAACCGAAGGTACGTGATGTCATCATCGTGCTTCACATTTTTGGGTGAATATCCCTGATGCTTGCCCCTCTTTACGCGTGTCGACATAATTGCCTCAAGATAACAGATAGCGAGCTAAGCGGCATCCTTCAGAAGCATCGCTTCATTCGTCTCACGCGCAAATCCACAGTCGCTGCTCTTGCATATTCCGAATCGTGTACTACTATATTCGCGTGCGTGTGGAACGAAATTACGAGCGTTGCGAAGAGATGGAGGGAAAATCCAGCGACACGCTTTCTCGCCCAAGGGGATTTTCTAATCCACAATGCCAGAATTAGAAATCGCCCTAATCCATTGAAAACACAGGCCGGAGTGCATTTCTAATCGCCAATATTTACGCGCTTTTAAATTTTGAGTGGGCAGGAGAAATCCTTCTCTTCTCCTGGCTCACGGAAGACGGAAGCGCCCGAAAAACCAGATGCGAGGCTTAGCCAACTCGGCGATTGAGAAAGGGCTGGCGCGCGGCGCCACTTACGCCGACGCGCGCGTGATGGACATTCGTCACCGCGACGTGTCCACGAAAAACGGCCAAGTCGGCCGCGCCGCTGAAGCCGAATCGCTCGGCATCGGCCTTCGCGTCATCGCGCACGGCGCGTGGGGATTCGCCTCCACGGATCGCCTGACCCGACAAGGCATCGAAGCCTGCGCCGCCGAAGCCGTCGCCATCGCAAAAGCCTCCGCAATGGCCAAACGCCACGACGTCGTTCTCGCGCCAGAGCAGTCCTACGTCGATACGTGGCAAAATCCCTTCATCAAGGATCCCTTTCGCGTTCCCATCGAAATGCAAATCGCCGTGCTCCTTCGCGCCGACGCCGAAATGCGCAAAGTGAAAGGAATTACCCTCGCTGAGGGATCGATGTCATTCCGGAAAATAGACCAGTTGTTTGTTTCCAGCATCGGCTCTGTGATTCATCAAGTGAAAATGCAATCCGGCGCAGGGATTGTCGCCACCAGTTTCGCGGGAGAGGAAATTCAGAAACGCTCGTATCCCAATAGTTTCGGTGGGCAGCACATGCTGCGCGGTTACGAACTAATCGAAGAACTCGATCTGGTTCGACACGCGCCGCGCGTCGCCGAGGAATGCGTTGCGTTGCATAGCGCGGCACCATGCCCCGAAGGGCAGCACACAATTATTCTCGATAGTTCGCAATTCGGTTTGCAGATTCACGAATCCATCGGCCATCCCATCGAGCTCGACCGCGTCCTCGGCATGGAAGCGAATTTCGCGGGCATGAGTTTCCTCACGCTCGATAAATTGAATTCGCTGCGCTATGGCTCGGATATTGTGAATGTAGTTGCCGACGCGCGCCTCGCCCACGGCCCGGGCCTCGGCACATTTGGCTACGATGACGAAGGCGTCCCCGCGCAATGCACGCCGATTATCTCCAATGGACTTTTCACCGGCTACTTGACGAATCGCGAAACGGCCGCTGCGATTGGCCAATCGCGCTCGAATGGCACCATGCGCACCGAAGGCTGGAATCGCTTGCCGATTATTCGCATGACGAATATCAGTATTTTGCCGGGCGACCGCAAATTTGAAGACCTGATCGCGAGCACGGACGACGGAATTTACATGGAAACGAATCGCTCCTGGTCAATCGACGACCGCCGCTATCATTTCCAGTTCTCAACGGAAATTGGCTGGGAGATAAAGAACGGCAAACGCGGCCGCATGATCAAAACGCCGAGCTACAGCGGCATCACCACGGAATTCTGGAATAGTTGCGACGCGATTTGCTCGCGCGATTATTGGACGCTTTGGGGCACGCCGAATTGCGGCAAAGGCCAGCCGATGCAGACGATGGGCACGGGCCACGGAGCGTCTCCTGCGCGTTTCCGCAACGTGAAAGTGGGAATCGCTCTCTCAAAATAATGGCCAGGCATTCGAAAACGCGAACAGGGAAGCGCGCTTCGGCGAAAACTGCGCGGCGCGGGCACGCAGTCGCAATGGAGCATCGCCTCGGGGCCGCCGAATTACGTCGCATCGCGGAAAAGATTTTCAAGCTGAGCGAAGCAGATGAAACGGAAGTCGATATCAGCGCCGTGACGAGCGCGCTCACGCGTTTCGCGAACAACACGATTCATCAAAATGTCGCTGAGCAGGGTCTGACGATTTCCGTGCGCGCCGTGGTCGATGGCCGCACCGCCCGCGCCTCCACGAACAAAACCGACGACGAATCGCTGCGCCGCGTCACTACAGCTGCGCTCGATTTGGCGCGCGTCCAGCCGCGCAATCCTGAATTGCTGCCCATGCTCGGGCAACAGAAGCTCACGAAAGTCGATCGCTTTGTCGCGCAGACAGCCGCCGCGACGCCGGCCGATCGCGCCCGCGCCGTGACGTCGGTCTGCCACATGGCCGATAAGAACAAGCAAACGACGGCGGGCATTTTCTCCACGGGCCTTGCGGAAATCGCACTGGCCAATTCGCGCGGCCTTTTCGAATATTACGACGATACGCGCGCGGAATTTTCCGTCACCATTCTTGAAAAGGATTCCTCCGGCTGGGCCAAGGCCACCTCGTCACGCATCGGCGATATCGATCCCGAAACGCTGGCGCGGCGGGCAAGCGAAAAGGCGGCCGGCTCGCGCGCGCCTCGTGAAATTCCGGCGGGACGCTACACGACGATTCTCGAGCCCGCGGCTGTCCTCGATCTTGTCGGATTTTTGTTCTACGATTTCGCCTCCACGTGCGTTGCGGACCAGCGCTCCTGCTTCACGGGACGCATGGGCAAAAAGCTCTTTGGGGAGAACATCTCCATTTGGGACGACGTGTATCATCCTTTGCAACTAGGCCCGCCGTTTGACGGCGAAGGCGTGCCGCGAAAAAAAGTCGCGCTAGTCGAACGAGGCATTCCCGTGAATTTGGTCTACTCCCGCGCCAGCGCCAAAAAAGCAAAGGCAAATCCCACGGGCCACGGATTCTCGTTGCCCAGCGAGGACGGCGAAGCGCCGTTCAATTTGGTTTTCGCGGGAGGAAATGCTTCCACGGAAGAAATGATCCGCTCGACCGAGCGCGGCTTGCTCATCACACGGCTTTGGTACATCCGCGAAGTGGATCCGTATCAGAAAATTCTTACCGGGATGACGCGCGACGGCACATTCCTCGTCGAAAACGGCCGCGTTACTGGCGCCGTTCGAAATTTCCGATTCAATCAAAGCATCATCGAGATGCTCTCGAACGTCGAGATGCTCGGCCCCGCCGTACGCGCTTCTGGCGAAGAGTCGTTCGATATGGTTGTGCCCGCTATGAAAGTCCGCGATTTCCACTTCAGCGAAGTCACAAAATTCTAGGGTCGCGTTAACGAAGAAAGTACGGCTGTGTCAGGGCACGGTTTTAGCCGTGCTACACAAGTCTCAAAAGAAACAGAACTTCAGTCCCTGAGGTACGGTTTTCACGCATGAAGCTCATGTGCCCGCAATTTCGGAAACACACAACACTAACAACCGACATGGTAAAAATCACGGTTTGGTGAATCGCAGGCTGGCGATCGTGCGCGAGATGACGTTCTGCTGGATTTGCACCAGATCCGTTTTGGCGGATGCGACCCCGAAAATCGTGAAGAAACTCTCTCCGCGGCTAAACAGCATTACCGTGCCGCTCCACTGCTGCTCGTTTGCCATCCCTTGAAACTGATATTCAATCGCGTGCATCCCCGCGACGATTGTCTGCCGCGGAGCCAGCGGGCGGTAATCGTCGAACATATTCGACAACCGTTCATTGGTCGACGCGACGTGCGTTTGCAAAGTGCCGCTCGACGGCTCCAGGCCGATGATGAGATACGTCGTCTGGTCCGAAGTGCCCATCGCCACCACCGCTCCGGGCAGCGCAGCGCGCGCGCCTTCAATCACGTCCCAATCCGGCGGTTTGTAAATGCTAAATCCGTATGTATCGTTGATGTAGAGATTGCCCCGCACTTCTTCGCGCACCGGAATCGGCGCGGGCGGCGTTGCGGCAACCACGGGTGCCGGCGTGGCAAGCTGCTGAGTTGCTGCTTGCAATGCGGGCTTCGTCAGCGCATTTGCAGTTTGCTGCGTGGCAACTGCGTTCGCTGGTCTCGCGTTGGCAACTGTTTTCGCGGATTCTTCCTGCTTCGCGGCGACAGAGTTTTCATTTTGTGATGTGCCTGCCTGCGACGATGCAGACTCCGCGGATTGTGCTTTCTCAGGCGCCGATGATTTCGCCGCCTTCTTCTCTGGTGAATTCGGTTTCGATACGGTGATGGACGCGATGGAGTCGCGATCGACCAACGCGAAACCGTAGCTCGTCTTTACGCGAAATGAATTTCCCTGATAGCCGACAATCACGCCGACAATCGTGCTTCCGTCTTTCAAGTGAAATTCATCGGCGCGCGCAACGGCCACCGAAAGCAAGACGAGCGCGAGAATCAGGCTGGCGCGTTTCATTGTATTGAGTATGGCAACGCGTCCGCCGGAGGGCAAGCGCGGGAAGCGGGGAAGTTGTCGCTTCGGTCAGCTTGTGCGAAGGGTCAGGTCGAAATTAACTGGTGAATTAATTAAGTGGCGAGGACGGCTCGGGAGAGTCGTAAAGACAATGGAGCCGTCCCCGCTGCATTTGCAGTCACGCGAGAAGCATAGCAGGAATTCAATGTATAGGCGAATATAAAGCGAAGACAGAGGCATTGGCAGGCGGCCAGTTGGTTGGAACGCAGGGGAACGCTGGACTTATGCGTAAAGCGAAATGCCCAGCCACAGGGCGAAAGAGAGAACCCCCGCAACAAGGATGAGAGTGCGAACGCTCTTCTTGCGCACGGCGGCGACGATAACACCGAGGCCGCAAAGCAGGAAAGCCGCCTCCGCCCAGAACATTCCTGAGCCGGAACCCGATTGCAATTCGCCCACGGTGTGCTGGTAAAGCACTGAGCCCATGGAGTTAGCGCCGGAAAGCGTCGCGGCCAGCAGGCCTGCAAGGGCGAGTCCACCGATCCAATACGGCGGCGCCGACCCGCGCTTTGCGTCGCGCCAATCCCACAAAGTCTGTCCAATAACCAGCGCGACCGTCAAGACGACGAAAAAGGCCATCAGCTCCGCCTCGGTAGAATCGCAGAACATGTGGCAATTCAACGGCCACGTGGCAAGGTACCATGCGGAGCTCTATGTCTTTATTTTAGTGCTCGTTAGAGGCAAGCGTGTGGAGAGCAAAACCGGGTGTGTCGAAACTTTTCACATTTGGGAACACACTTTGTCCTTAACTTGATGACGTTTTCGCGGCCGAACGTACAGAATCAGCGAAGCCAAGGCCCGGTGAGTGAACCGGATTCTGTTACGATACCGCTGGTATGAAGCGGCCATGGGTGATTGCGCATCGCGGGGCTTCGGGCCACGCGCCCGAAAATACGATGGCGTCGTTTCGGCGGGCCGTTGGGCTCGGCGCGACGTTCATCGAGACGGATTTGAGGCTGTCACGCGACGCGCGATTCGTGGCCATTCACGATTCCACGCTGGATCGCACCACGAACGGGCGCGGGCTCGTGCGCGATTTCACCCTCGAGCAATTGCGCGAACTCGACGCGGGATCGTGGTTCGCGCCGGAATTCACCGGCGAACGCATTCCGGCAATCGAAGAGATCTTCGCCTTTGCGCGCGAAACGGACGTGGTCTTCTATTTGGAGATTAAACACGAAGGCACATGGGGAATTCACCATGCGATGGCCGAGGCGCTGCGTTCTGCGAAAGAAGCGGCGCACTGCGTGGTGATTTCGTTTGATGCGCGGACGCTGGAAAATTTGCGGCGGCTGGATGCGACGCTGATGTTGGGGCTGCTGTTCGAGACGCAAATGCCGCATGCCATCGAGAAAGCGCAGAGCATCGGAGCGCGTCAGATTTTGCCGCGCGCGGATTTGGTGACGCGCGAACTGGTGGAACAAGCGCATCGCGCGGACATGCAAGTCGCCACGTGGACGGTGAACGAGCTGGAACAAATGCGCGCGCTGATTGCCACCGGCGTAAATGGGATTATGACGAATTATCCGGATCGATTGTGCGCGGTGATCGAGGGGCGTTTGTAGCTCACGTCCCGACGCGGCGCATTCGGCTGCCGCGCGCTTTTTGCGGGTGCCCCATCCTGCCTGCCCTGACGCAGGAAGGGAGCGCTTTTCGCGAAGGGTGGGGATTTTGCTTTGCCTTTACTGCGCATCGAAACTACTTCTGCGCTGAAGTCTGACGGTTAAGCGGCCAGGGACCTAAAAATCTGAGCAAATTGATGAAGCGTCAATTCTTCGGCGCGGGAGTTGTCCGTGAGCGCGGCGTCGACGAGAGCCTTTGCGACTGCGTCATGCGTGTAAGTGCCGCGCAGATTATTGCGGAGGGTTTTGCGTTTGTGTGCGAAGGAGAGTTGAAGGAATTTGAGAAACGCTGGCTCGTCACGAATGCCGAGCGAAGCGCGTTCGCCGGGGAAACGCATTTCGACCAGCGCGGAAGTGACTTTCGGCGGAGGTCGGAATGCGCCGGGAGGAATGCGGAAGACGAGTTCGGGGCGCGCGTAGAATTGGCACAGCGTCGACAAGTAGCCGTAGTCGCGGCTGCGCGGATGCGCGGCGATGCGTTGGGCGACTTCGAGCTGCGTGACGATGTGGATGGAATCGATGAGGTCGGCGAAACGGAATAGGTGGCTGAGAATCGGAGAAGTAATGTAGTACGGCAAGTTGCCGTAGACGCGAAAGCGATTATGGGAAGCTGACGCGTTTACAGGCTTGCCAGCTTTAAGACGGGCCTCAGGGGCTAAAATCCCTCTCTCTGGATCGCTTTTCGGCACGGCTAAAGCCGTGCCCTGACGCGGATCATTTGTGGCAGAGTTGCGAACCAATGCGGCGAGGTCGAGGGAGAGAATGTCAGCGTGGATGATTTCGACGTTGGGCCAGCGCGGCGTCGCGGGGGACTCGACCGCTTTCGCGGGCGAGCCCGGTGTCGCGGCGGATGCAGTTGCGTTGGCGGGCGGGTGCGCGGCGCGTTCGCGAAGAGTGGCGGCGAGGGCGGCGTCGGTTTCGATGGCGATGACGCGGCGGGCGCGCGTTGCGAGAAGCTCCGTCATTTCGCCGTGGCCCGCGCCGATTTCTACCCAGGTCGAATCGGGAGAGGCGGGAAGCGTCTCTGTGATGCGCGTGCGCCAGGAAGTTTGCGCGAGAAAATGCTGGCCAAGCTTTTGGCGGGACATGGGGGTGGAAGTTTAGCAGGTTTAACGCTAAGTCCAGTACGCGGTTAAATCGAATTATGATTCCCTTCACGAGATGTTTTACACTTACGGAGTGGGATGAAAGGTCAGCACAAAGCGAGAGCGGTGCGCGTATTTACAAATTCGAGTTGCTATTTTTGCGGTGCGGGTGCTGCCGCCACAGTTGATCATGTTCCACCACAGGCTTGTTTCCCATCTGGCTATATGCCCGAACGATTTGAATTCCCGGCGTGCGAGGCGTGCAACCAGGGTACCAAGAAACAAGACCAGATCTTTGCTCTCTATTCGATGTTACTTGATTTTGACGAATCGAAAATGCGACGGAGAGAAGACTTGGAGAAAATGTCAAAACTGCGGCAGGGTATCGCTAATAACTATCCGGAAGCCTTGCCGGACGAAGCTCGGGCATTGCCAATAACTCGACTCGGTTCCCTTGTAACACCTAGGCCGGTAGCGTATTCATTTCCCGTGACCTCGGCTGCGAGGGATGCGATGCAGGTCATGACTAGAAAACTGACTCACGCTTTGTATTTTCGCGAAACAGGTCGAATTCTGACCGGGGCAAGTGCTGTCGAGGCCGGAGATGAGCCTGTGGGGACGTGCGGGGGAAAATGAAGATTCTGTTTGTATCACCGGAAGGGCTGCCGTTCTCGAAGACTGGCGGGTTGGCGGATGTGGTGGAGGCGCTGCCGCGTTCGCTGGCGGCGATGGGGCATCAGGTGGTGGTGCTCCTGCCGCGTTATCGAGGGAACCAGGCGGCGCGGACGATTATTTCGAGCTTGAGCGTGCCGCTGGGGCAGAAGCTGCGTTTTCCGGCGATTGTCGAGGCGGGGACTTTCGAGGGCGTGCGTTACTGCTTCGTGGATGATCCGCAGTATTTCGACCGCGAAAAACTCTACGGCGATCAGATCGGCGATTACTCGGACAATCCGCAGCGCTTCGGCGAACTGAGCCGCGCGGCGATTGAGTTCGCGAAACAAGTGTGGATGCCGGACGTGATTCACTGCCACGACTGGCAAAGCGCGCTGGTTCCCGTGTATTTGCGGACGCTCTATGCGCAGGATCCGGTGATGAGCCAAGTGCCAGTAGTGTTCACGGTGCATAATCTTGGCTATCCGGGGATTTTTCCGCGCACGGCGCTGGTGCTGACGGGATTGCCGGAGGATTTATTCCACGTCGAGATGCTGGAATACTACGGCAAAGTGAATTTCCTGAAAGGCGGATTGATTTTTGCGGATTACGTCACGACGGTCAGCCGGAAATACGCGCAGGAAATTCAGACTCCGGAATATGGCTGCGGACTCGAAGGCGTGATTCGTTCGCGCGGCGACCGGCTGGTGGGAATTTTGAACGGGGTCGATTACACGGCGTGGAATCCGGAGACGGATGCGAATATCGCGGCGACGTATTCGTCGAAAGTGATGGACGGGAAACGGCTGTGCAAGAAAGATTTGCTGGCGGCGTTTCAACTGCCTTCGGACAACATGGAACGGCCGCTGATCGGAATTGTTTCGCGCTTCGTGGACCAGAAGGGATTCGACTTGATCGCGGAAGTTGCGACGGAGTTGATGAAGGAGGACCTGGCGCTGGTGGCGCTGGGGAACGGCGAGGCGAAGTACGAAAAGCTGTTCAAGGAACTGGCGAAAAAATATCCGAAGCGCGTGGGCGTGAAAGTGGCTTACGATAACGTGATAGCGCATAAGATCGAGGCGGGTGCGGACATGTTTTTGATGCCTTCGCGCTACGAGCCTTGCGGGCTGAACCAGATTTACAGTTTGCGATACGGGACGGTTCCGGTGGTTCGCGCGACGGGCGGCTTGGATGATACGGTGGAAGCATTCGACGCGAGAACTGGGAAGGGAACCGGGTTCAAGTTCACTGAGTACGAGGGCGCGGCTTTGATGAAGTGCGTGCGGGACGCGCTCGCTGCGTTTCGCGATTTGGCGCAGTGGCGGGCGATTCAGGCGAACGGCATGGCCAAGGATTTTTCATGGAAGGCTTCGGCAGGGGAGTATGTGAAGCTGTACGAGAAGGCCAAGCAGGGTAGAGTCCAACGAGTGGCTGCGTCATCTAATGTTTAGCCGGCAAGGGTAAGGGAAAAGCGTGGTAGATAATTTCGAAGCGGGCCAGGAATAAGAACAGATGCCCGCGCAAAATCGGGGGATAAATGTCTGGAAATAACATTGCAGCGGTAAGCGACGCGAACTTTCAGGCGGAAGTCATCGACGCCAGCAAGACTCAGCCGGTGTTGGTGGACTTCTGGGCCGAGTGGTGCGGGCCGTGCAGGGCGCTCTCGCCGACGGTGGATGCGATTGCCACCGAGCGGGCGGGGAAACTGAAAGTCGTGAAGATGAACGTGGACGAGAATATGAACACGCCGGGGAAATTCAACATCCGGGGAATTCCGTCGTTGCTGATTTTCAAGGGCGGGCAGGTGGCGGATCAGATTGTGGGCGCGATGCCCAAGGAACAGATTGATAAGGTGCTCGCGCGGCACCTGTCGTAACTTTTAGACGCGTCCAGCGTGATTTGTTGAGTTATTTGTAGCGCCACAGTGAATCCTGCGACTCAAGCGATTCGCGCCACGCCGAGCGGTGAGCAGACGCGCCACCGGTGCGCGTGGGCGAAGAGCGAAATTTCCATTCCGTATCACGATGAAGAGTGGGGTGTGCCCGTTCACGACGAGCGGGCGCTTTTTGAGATGTTGATTCTTGAGGGAGCGCAGGCGGGGCTGAGTTGGGAAACGGTGCTGCGCAAACGCGCGCGGTATCGCGAAGTGTTCGACAATTTCGATGTGGCGCGGGTGTCGCTTTATGATAGACGCCGCGTGCGCAAGCTGCTGGCGGATCCCGGGATCATACGCAACCGCCTCAAAATTGCGGCGACGATTCAAAACGCGAAAGCATTTCTTGCCGTGCAGAAGGAATTCGGCAGCTTCGACGCGTATTTGTGGCGATTCGTTGATGGGCGTCCGTTGAAGAATGCGCGACGCGGCCGCCGAGTGCCGGCGCGGACGCGAGAATCGGATGCGTTGAGCAAGGACTTACAGAAGCGCGGATTTAAGTTTGTGGGCACGACGATTTGCTATGCCATGATGCAGGCTGTGGGGATGGTGAACGATCACAGCGTGGATTGTTTCCGGCACCGCGAAATCGGCTAGAAGTATTGCATGGCTTGTTTTCGTGGCGAGCGAAGCGTAGGATTGTGGATTCTGCACGAGCTGCAAATTCCTCCCAGAATGCTTTCCGGAATGGAATGGAGAGGGCAGAGTGCGGCCCGGCAATTTGAAAGGCGAGAGACGAGCAGATGAAAGCGATTGCAGTGGTGGGCGCGCAATGGGGCGATGAAGGCAAAGGGAAGGTGGTCGATTTCCTGGCCGGGTCGTTCGACTACAGCGCGCGGTACGGCGGCGGACACAATGCCGGGCACACAGTCATCATTGGCGACAATCGCTACGTGCTGCAGCTGATTCCGTGCGGGATTTTGCGGGAGGGAAGGAAGGCGATAATTGGCTCTGGAGTGGTGGTGGATCCAGCGGCCTTGGTGGCGGAGCTCGAGAGTCTGAGCAAGGGCGGCATTAACGTGCAGGGGCGCTTGTTTTTGAGCAATCGCGCGCACCTGATTTTCCCTTTCCATCGCGAACTCGAAAAATCGGCGGAATCGGCGTTGGGTCCGCACAAGATCGGAACCACATCGCGCGGCATCGGGCCGGCGTATGAAGACAAAATGGCGCGTCGCGGGTTGCGCGTCTGCGATTTGATGGATGGCGAAAGATTTCAGAGGAAGCTCGAGCGCGACATTGAAGTGAAGGATGCGTTCAGCCGCGCGGCGTACGGGCAGCCATTGGATACCGCCGGAATTTTCGAGATGTACGGCGAGCTTGCGGAAAAGATACGCGGATTCGTGACGGATACTTCTTCGCTGGTGAATCGCGCGCTAGCCGAGGGGAAGTCGATTTTATTCGAGGGTGCGCAGGGGACGATGCTGGATATCGATCACGGGACGTATCCGTACGTAACGTCTTCGAGCGCAATCGCGGGCGGCGCGTGCACAGGGCTGGGCGTGGCGCCGACTAAAATGACTGGCGTGATTGGCGTGACGAAGGCGTACACGACACGCGTGGGCGGTGGGCCCTTTCCAACGGAGATGCCGGACTTGGACGCAAAAGCCGTGCGCGACCGCGGAAACGAATATGGAGCAGTGACGGGGCGTCCGCGACGATGCGGCTGGCTCGACTTGGTGATGTTGCGCTACGCCGTGCAAGTCAACGGAATCGATTCACTGGTGGTGACGAAGCTCGACGTGTTCGATACGCAGACGGAAATTCAGGTGTGCGTCGGCTATCGTTACAAAGGCTCGAAGCTTGACGAAATGCCCGCGGAAGTGGAAGTACTTGCGGAAGTGACGCCCGAATACAAGACGCTGCGCGGCTGGCAGAAACCGACCGAGCATGTCCGCGAAGCGCACGATTTGCCCGAAGCGGCGCGCGACTATATGAAATTTATTTCCGATTCATTGGGCGCCGAAATTGGAATGATTTCCACAGGGCCCGAGCGCGACGCCACGATTATTCCTCCCGGAACGAAGCTCGCTTCGTGCTTGTGAGCCGGCATGCTGTCCTATGAGGACGCGAGGCTGAAGGTTATCGAAGTCACGGCGGGCTTGCGTCGAATTCCTGCACGCGAAGAACTAAAACTCCAAAACTCGCTTGGGCGGATTCTTGCGCAAGAAATTGCTTCGGACCGGGATTATCCGCCCTTTGATCGCGCAACGCGCGACGGATTCGCCTTACGCGCGGCGGATTGCCGCGAAGCGGGCGCGAAATTGCAAGTGATTGGCGAGATTCGCGCGGGTGGCAAGTTCGCGAAGGCAGTGCGCGCGGGCGAATGCGTGCAGATTATGACAGGCGCGGCGGTGCCACGAGGCGCGGATGCCGTGGTGATGATCGAGCACACGCGGACGGGCGCGCGAGAAAATGAGGTGATGATTGAGCGCGTAGCAGAAACCGGAATGAATATCGTGCCGCGTGGCTCGGAATCTCCCGCGGGAGATGTGTTGCTGCGCGCGGCAACACGAATTGGTTACGCGGAAATTGCGATTGCAGCGCAAGTGGGTAGGACGGAATTGGAGGTCTATCGCAAACCGCGCGTCGCCATTCTCTCCACTGGCGATGAAGTAGTGGCCGTGGAGGCGCAGCCGGGACCGTTTGAAATTCGCAACAGCAATGGAGCATCGTTGGCGGCGCAGGCAGAGCTTGCGGGCGCTGAAGCAGTGCCGCTTGGAAATGCGCCAGATCGCATCGACGAACTTCGACAAATGATTGAGAGTGGGCTGCGAGAAGATGCGCTGGTGCTGAGCGGCGGCGTGTCGATGGGGAAGTACGATTTGGTTGAGGAAGTGTTGCGGGGGCTCGGCGCGGAGTTTTTTTTCGATGCACTCGCGATTCGCCCGGGGCGTCCCGCGGTGTTTGGAATTTGCCGGGGCAAGCCCGTGTTTGGATTGCCGGGGAATCCCGTGTCGACCATGGTGACGTTTGAGCTGCTCGCCGTTCCGGCGGTCGACGTTTTGGGTGGCGGAGATGCGAGGCCCTTGCCATTGCTGAAAGCAAAATTATCGCGAGGGGTTGAGCAGAAAGCGGTGCTGACGCATTTTTTGCCGGCGATGCTGGAATGGGCGAGTGGAGAAGCGACAGTAAGCGAGCTGCCGTGGCAAGGCTCGGGAGACATTGCGACTTTGGCGCGCGGGAATTGCTTTTTGGTGGTGCATCAATCGAAACTGAAACTTGCGGCGGGCGAATGGGTGGACGTGCTGCCTCGGCGCGGGCTATTGTAGAGACACGATGAAACAGGAGCTTTCACATTACGATTCCGAGGGGCGCGTCCGCATGGTGGACGTGACGGCGAAGTCCGCGACGGGACGAACAGCGACGGCGCGTGGATTTGTCAAAATCGGCAAGGCGGCGCTGGCGAAAGTGCGACGGATGAGAACGCCGAAAGGGAATCCGTTTGAGATTGCGCGAATTGCGGGAATCGCGGCGGCGAAGCGTACGGCCGAGCTGATTCCTCTTTGTCACCCGCTGCTTTTGACGCACATAGATGTTGCGACCGAGCTATGTCAGAATGGAGTAGAAATTGTGTCGCGAGTGACTGCGACAGGGCCCACGGGTGTGGAAATGGAAGCACTGACGGCGACGGCCGTGGCGGCGCTGACGCTTTACGATATGTGTAAGGCCCTGGATAGAGGCATGGAAATTTCGGGAATTTATCTGGTCGAAAAGGCGGGGGGACGGAGCGGGCATTACGTGCGCCGGCGCTCTGAACGCGCGCGGCGATGAAAGACGTAAAAGTTCTGGTGGTGGACGACAACAAACTGGTGCTGGACCTGATCGTCAAGGGCCTGGAGCCGCACTGCGAAGTGCGCACCGCTGGCGACGGCGCCGATGCTCTGCTGAAAATCGTGGACGAGCCGACGGATCTGGTGCTGTGCGATTACCGCATGCCCGGGCTCGACGGGCGGCAACTTTTCGAGAAATTGCGGGAGCGATTTGCATCGCGGCCCATTCCATTTATTTTTCTGGCGAATCGCAGCGACATCGAGGAAAAACTGCGCCCCATGGTGGATGGCGTGGAAGAGTTCATCACCAAACCATTTTTTGTGCACGAATTGGTGCGTCGCGCGAAAAAGGTGATTGACCGCTTGCAGCTCGAGAAATTGCAGAAAGCTTCCGTACGGCCGGGCGTGATTCAGGGACGCCTGGAAGAAATGAGCATGCTGGACTTGATGCAGTCGATCGAGATGGGGCAGAAAACGTGCAAGCTGACCGTGCGCAACGGTGGAAATACTTGCTTGATTTATTTTGCAAGCGGGCAATGCCAGGACGCGAAACTGGGGAAGGTCGAGGGCGAACCCGCCGTTTACGAAGCCGTGCGGTGGGCCGTGGGCGAATTCGAGATTGATTTCAATTCGGCGCCCACGCGCACGACGATTGAGCGCTCGACCACGGGCCTGCTGATGGAGGCGCTGCGGCTGATTGACGAAAGCCAGCAGGCGGTTCCCGAAGGCCAGCCGGGTACAACGCGAAATTAGCACGACGGCAACGCCTGCTGCGTGCGCACAGATTCAATCTGACCGAATTCGAGCGATGCGCGTTTCCATAATCACAATCAGCGATTCGGTTTCGGCGGGGCATCGCGAGGATGGCTCGGGCAAAGCCCTTGCGCGACGGTGCGGCGAGCTTGGCTGGGAAATAATTTCTGCCACCATCGTACCGGATGAAGAGTCTGCAATTCGTGCGCAGCTTTTGGCGTTGGCGGATGCGGGTAAGAGCGACTTGATTTTGACGACTGGCGGGACAGGGCTCGGGCCGCGAGACGTGACGCCGGAAGCGACGGCGTCCGTGACGAATCGGCTGGTACCGGGACTTGCGGAGCGAATGCGGCAAGTCGGCGCGGCAAAAAATCCGAATGCGGCCCTATCGCGCGCGGTGGCTGCAATTCGCGGGACAACGCTGATTGTCAATTTGCCGGGGAGCCCGCGCGGGGCTGTCGAATCGTTTGACGCGATCGCGGAATTACTGCCGCACGCGGTTTCCGTGCTCCACGGTGCGCGCCATGACTGATTGCCCGAGACTCATCGATGGAGTCTGACCCGAACCGGAAGAATGCGGGTAACATGGCGAAGCAGTTTGCCATCGCCATGCAAATACCGTTTTCGTTGGTCGTGCCGGTGTTTGTGGGCGGCGGGCTTGGCTATTTGCTCGACCATTGGCTGCACACGAAATTTATTTTTACGCTCGTGCTTGGATTTCTCGGCTTTGGCATCGGGTTGCGCGAGGTTTTGAAAATGGCAAGCGCGTCGGACAAGAAAAATGGCGACTGACGCGGAATCCCGCGCCGTCGAGCGCCGCATTGAACGCTTCATCTTAGCGTTGGGCGCGGCAATCACGATGAGCGCTGGAATCGGCTGGGGAATTCGAGCTGCGGAGGCTGCCGCGATTGGAACGGCGCTGTGCTGGCTGAATTTTCGATGGCTGAGGCTGGGCGCAGACGGGCTGGTTCGTTTAGGCATGGCGCAGGCGGGAAGGGAAACGGTACGCGTTCCGCGGAGCGTTCATGCGAAATTCTTCGGACGGCTCGTGTTGCTGCTCGTAGTTGCGTATGTTATTCTCGCTTGGTTGCGGTTGCCCGCGATTGCGTTTCTGTGCGGTGTGGTCGCCGTCGTTCCGGCCATTTTGCTGGAACTGGCATACGAACTGAAGCACGGCCAGCACCGATGGAACGCATCCTGATTTCGATGCGCATCAAAAACCCAAGCAGTTGAACATCTCGCAGGAGATTCATGGGCGAAGAGCAGGTTCTTGGCGTAACAAAACTTGTCAACTGGCTGCTGGCCAAGCCGGCTCTGGCGCTTTTTGGACTGTTGCACTTGCAACCGGCGAACCCGCAGTATCCCATTCCGAATTTTTTCGCCATGGAGCTTGTCGTTTTCCTGTTCGCCTTCATTTTCTTTTTGTGGTTGCGGGCGCGCATGTCGGTGGAGCGTCCTGGTGCAACGCAACAATGCATGGAATTCTTTCTGTCGAATCCGATGGGCGTGGGCGTGAAGGATTTGCTGGACGATATCGTGGGACACGGCTCGGAGCGGCACATTGCGCTGATCGGGTCGATTGGGATGTTCATACTGCTTTCCAATCTGGTATCGCTGGTGCCCGGGTTCATGTCCCCTACAGCGGAGAAGACAGTTCCGCTGGGCTTGGCGGTGGTGGTCTTTCTCTATTACAACTATTTCGGATTGAGCCATCACGGTGCGGGCGGATATGGGAAGACATTGATGGGACCCGTCTGGTGGCTTTCATGGCTGATCGGTCCCATCGAAGCATTCAGTCACTTTGCGCGCCTGCTTTCGCTGACTGTCCGGCTCTGGGCGAACATGTTCGTGAGCGAATTGATTTATGTGGCGTTTCTCGGCCTGACAGTGGGGCTCTTCGATCTTTTGAGCCACGCAAATCGCGTGGGGTATATATCGGCGGTCGTACCGGTGGGAATTCCGCTGCTGCTGATCGGTCTGCATATTTTCGTGGCCGTTCTGCAGGCGTTTATTTTCACAATCTTGGCGATCGTGTATCTGGGACTGGCAGTGGCGGAAGAGCACTAGAGCTTTGTGGCAGAATCATTCGCGCGCAATTGCTTGCAGAATATTTTCGGATTTATTCGGAATCATGCGCTGGCAGTGTGAGCCCGGCTGCTCGGTGTTCGGGAACCACCTCCTGACGGCCAATTCATAAAGAGGAGAGGAAATGACGAGAAAAACACTGTGGTTTCTGGTGGCGTTGTTGATGGCGATGATTGTAGCGCCAGTGGCGTTGGCGCAAACCGCGGGCACAACCGCCGCGGGAATTGACTGGGTGGACGTCGCTGCGGCGATTGGCCTTGGCATCGCGGCTGCGGGTTGTGGAATTGGACAAGGAAAGGCAACCGCTTCGGCTTGCGAAGGAACGGCGCGTAATCCGGGAGCGAGCGGTCCCATTCGCATCGCGTTCATCATCGGCGTCGCGCTGATTGAATCGCTCACGCTGTATGCTCTGGTTATCGTTCTGATTAAGTAGTTCAAACCCGTCGGAGAACGGCACGGAATTTTCCGGCCCGGAGGTTCGCGCGATGCGAGCCTTCGGGCTTTTTCTTTTGTGGATGCGTTTATTGCCGCGTGGACTAATTCACGTTGCGTTTAGCGCAGCGAGCGGGCGGAGGCGATGGCCAGTTCCATGAGGCGATTGGGCAGAACACCGAAGTAAATAGTGGCGATGGCGGTGAGAAGCAGGACGACGAACATCGGCGCGCGCATGGGCATCGGCGCCCATTCCTTATTCGATTCGTGGAAGTACATCGCAACAACAACCTTCAAGTAATAATATGCGCCGATGACGCTGTTGACCGCCGCGATAACGACGAGCCAGACGATGCGTTGATCGAGCGCCGATTGGAAGGCGTAAAGTTTGCCGAGGAAGCCGCCCGTTGCAGGCAGTCCCAGCAAAGAAAACAAGAAGAGCGCGAAGCAGGCAGCGATCCAGGGATGTTTGGTGCCGAGGCCTGCGTAGTCTTCGATATTGAGGCGCTGCTCGTTTGTGCCGCCAACATGCGCGACGATGAGGAATGCACCAAGGGTCATAGCGGCGTATGCGGCGAGATAAAAAAGCACGGCGGCGACGCCGATTTCGCTGGCAGCCGCGAATGCCACGAGAATGTAGCCCGCGTGCGCAATCGAAGAGTAGGCGAGGAGGCGCTTGACGTTCGTTTGCACGAGCGCCGCGAAGTTGCCGATGCACATGGTGAGAATGGCGGAAACCCAAATCGCCCAGAACCACACGTGCGAGGCGCTGCCGAACGCCGAATAGAAAATGCGGAGCATCACGGCGAAGGCAGCGGCTTTGGGTCCGCACGCGAGAATCGCGGTGACAGGCGTGGGCGCGCCTTCGTAGACGTCCGGTGTGTAAATCTGGAACGGTGCGGCGACCACTTTGAAGCCGAGTCCGACGAAAATCAGGCCGAGTCCCAGGATCAGCAGCGGGCCGGCCCCGTGCGCGGCGATGGCTTGGTTGACCACGTCAAATCGCGTGCTGCGCGTGGCTCCATAGGTGAGCGCGATGCCGTAAAGAAAAAACGCAGTGGCGAAAGAGCCAAGAAGAAAATACTTCAGCGACGATTCGTTCGATTTGAGCACCGTGCGGCGGAAGCCCACGAGAATGTAGGTGGAGATCGAGCTCATTTCCAGGCCCACAAACGCGGTGATCAGCTCGGTGGATCCTGCGAGAATCCCCATGCCGGCCGTGGCGAAAAGAATCAGCGCGTAATATTCGCCGCGCTGGATGTTTTCGCGGTCGAGATAGTCGAACGAGCCGAGGATGGCGAGCGCGGATACTCCGATGACGATGGCGTGGACGAAAAGGCTGAACATGTCCACGCGAAACAGGCCGGAATAGGCGGAGCCTTGATTCAAAGCGGCCCATCGCAGCGACGCGAGCGCGACGAGCGTGCCCGCAAACGCCAACCAGCCCATCGAGCGCTTGCGCGTGGCGGGCACGAACGGGTCAATGAGCATGACGAGCATGCCGAAGGCGCAGAGAACAAGCTCAGGCGCGATCCGGTAGAGATCTTGGAGCGGAGGAAACATTACGGCTGAGCCCGCCTTTCGAGTGTGACGCTGCGCAGCGCGAGGTCGTGCTGCATTGGCTGCGCGGCTTGCGGCGCCACGTGCCGCGCGGTATAGCTCGCGGGGTTACCGACCTGCTGGAGCAGAGCGTGGGTCGTGGCGTCCATGCGATGGGTAAAGAGCGGCGAAGCCACGCCCATAAAAACGATGACGACCGACGCAGTAATCAAGATTAAGCGTTCGCGTGGCGTGGCGTCGGGCAGATTTTCGTTTTTCGCCACGGTGATCTTTTCAAGCGCGGTGCGCTGGTAGGCCCAGAGCAAATAAACGGCGGATAGAATCGCGCCCGTCGCGGCCCAGATCGCCCAAGCCTCGTGATGTTCGAAGGTGCCGATCAGAATCATGAACTCGCCGATGAAGCCGTTGAGCAACGGCAGGGCGAGAGACGAGAGACACGCGAACAGAAAAAACGCGCACAGAACGGGCATGGACTTGGCGAGACCGCCCAATTCGCTGAACTCATAAGTATGGCGACGGTCGTAAATCATTCCGCACACGAGGAACAACATGCCGGTGGAGACGCCGTGATTCAGCATCTGGTAGATGGCGCCTTCCATGGCGGTTGGGTTGAAAACGAAAATGCCGAGAACGACGAATCCCAAGTGGCTGACGGAAGTGTATGCGACAAGGCGCTTCAAATTCGTCTGGACCATGGCGACGAGCGCGGCATAAATGATGCCTATGATGGCAAGGACGGCGATCATGGGCGCGGCGCGATGCGACGCTTCCGGAAAGAGCGGCAGGCAAAAGCGCAGCATGCCGTACGTCCCCATTTTTAGCAGCACGCCCGCCAGGATGACGGAGCCGGCCGTTGGCGCTTCCGTATGCGCGTCCGGCAGCCACGTGTGCAGCGGGAAGACAGGCACTTTGATCGCGAACGCCAGAATGAACGCGAGAAAGAGAAGGATCTCGGAATGCCAGGGCAGAGAGATCTGTCCGTTGTGGAGCATGCTCACAATCGTCGGTAAGTCAAAAGTGGGATTTCCGGCCACTCCGCTGAGGTGGAAAAGCCACAAAATGCCGACGAGCATCAGGATGGAGCCGAGCATCGTGTACAAAATGAATTTCAGCGCCGCGTAAACCTTGCGTCCATGGCCCCAGATGCCGATGAGGAAATACATCGGGATGAGCATCACTTCCCAGAACACGAAGAAGAGGAATAAATCGAGCGCGCAGAAGACGCCCACCATGCCCATCTCGAGAACGAGGAGCATGGCAAAGAATTCCTTTACGTGTTCGTGAATGCTGTTCCACGAGCAGAGAATAGCGAGCGGCGTTAGGAACGTGGTGAGCAGAATCAGGAACAGGCTGATGCCGTCCACGCCCATGTGGTAGTGAATGTGAAGGCTGGGAATCCAGGCGTAAAATTCTTCGAATTGATAGCCGCCGTCGGCAAGACTAAAGCCCCGCAACAGGAACAGCGACATGATGAACTCGATGACGGACGCGAAGAGGGTGAAGCGGCGTATCCAAACGTGATCGTCGCCGCTGAGCAGAAGCAGAGTGAAAGTCCCCATGAGAGGGAAGAACGTGATAACCGTCAGCAAATAGTTGTGATCGGCCACGTTAGCGCACCATCCACACGAAGAATACGGTCACAGCAACGGCCCCGATGACGACCCATGCGGCGTAGCTGCGCGTGTTGCCGCTTTGCATCCGCCGCAGGCCGACGCCGCTTTCGCGCGAGAGAAACGCCAGGCCGTTCACCGTGCCATCGATCAGGCCGACGTCGATCACTTTCCAGAGAACATTGCGCGAGATCCAGATGAGCGGGCCGATGATGATCGCGCCGTAGAGTTCGTCGACGTAGTATTTGTTCAGGAGCAGCTTGTAAACAGGGCCAAAAGCATTGGCGACCTTGTTGGGGAGCGCGGGCTTGCGAATGTACAGATACCAGGCGATCAGGAAGCCGACGAAAGCGACACCTACTGCAATGGCAGCCATGGTGAGCTCGAGCGAATGCGGCGGCTCAGTCCAGGCCGGATGCATTTTGGCCGCGAGAGCCGTGGAAGAGGCAAAAACGGGATCGAGGAAGCCCTGGAAATAATCCTTGCCGCCCCAATACGTGGGCAGGACGAACCAGCCGCCGATGACAGAGAGAATCGCGAGAATCACGAGCGGCGCCAGCATCACCTTGGGCGATTCATGCACGTGGACGTGATGCTCGTCATAACGCGGCTTGCCGTAAAACGTCAGGAAAATCAGGCGGAACATGTAGCAGGCCGTCAGCAGAGCCGCGGAAATGCCTACCACGTAAAGGACCATGTTGGCGTTCGGGCCGGCGTACGCGTCGAAGAGAATTTCGTCCTTGCTGAAGAATCCGGCGAAAAGAGGCGCGCCGGAAATAGCCAGCGTGGCGACGAGCATGGTTCCGAAGGTCCACGGGATTTTCTTGCGCAGGCCGCCCATGTGCTGCATGTCCTGCTGGCCGCCCATGGCGTGAATCACGCTGCCAGCCGCGAGGAAGAGCAGCGCCTTGAAGAAGGCGTGAGTCATCAGGTGAAAAATTCCGGCGGCGTATGCGCCGACTCCGCAGGCTAGGAACATATAGCCAAGCTGCGAAATGGTCGAATACGCGAGGACTTTCTTGATGTCGTTCTGCGCCAAGCCAATAGTTGCGGCATAAAGCGCGGTGGCGCCGCCAATGACTGCGACGGCGAGCATTGCGGCGGGCGCGTGGCTGAAGAGCACGTTCATGCGCGCGACCATGTAAACGCCTGCGGTGACCATTGTCGCGGCGTGAATCAACGCGCTGACGGGCGTGGGGCCTTCCATGGCGTCCGGCAGCCAGACGTACAGCGGAAGCTGCGCGGATTTTCCGACCGCGCCGGCGAGCAGCAGCAAGCAAATCGAAGTAAGCACGCCCCATTGGTGCATGCCTTCGACGGGCATGTTGGCGGCGGCGGCGAACATGGTTTTGTAATCAATCGAGCCGAACGTCCAAAATGCCATCAAGATGCCGATGGTGAACCCGAAGTCGCCGATGCGCGTAGTGATGAATGCTTTTTTGCCCGCGTCGGCGGCCGATTTTTTCTGGAAAAAGAAGCTGATGAGCAGGTAGCTGCACAGGCCCACGCCTTCCCAGCCTACGAACATAAGAACGAGGTTCGCGGCCATTACGAGCGTGAGCATGAAGAACATGAAGAGGTTCATCTCGGCGAAGAAGCGGTAATAACCTTCCTCATGCGCCATGTAACCCACGGAATAAATGTGAATCAACATGCCGACGAACGTGACGACGCCAAGCATCACGATGGTGAGCTGGTCGACTTGAAGCGCGAAATCAACGCGGAAGTTGCCCGCCGTCATCCAGGTGAAATAATTGCCAATCCACGGAATTTGCGCTGCGCTGAGGTTGAAAAATTCGCGCGCCAGTTCGCAGTACGAGAGAAACGCCAGCACCACGAAGCCGACGCTCGAGAGATTGACGTATTTCTGCGCCCAGTGGCGCCCGGCGAGGAGCGTCAACATCGACCCTGCGAGCGGCAGCGCCAGGATGATCCAGAGATGATTGAGTATGAACATTCGCTTTAACTGGAACTAGAACTTCATCAAATTCACGTCTTCCACGTTGAGCGACTTCCGGTTGCGCGCAATCACCATGACGATTGCCAGTCCAACGGCGGCTTCGGCCGCGGCGACCACAATCACGAAGAAAACGAAAATCAAGCCGTCGAGTTGATTGAATTCGCGGCTGAAAGCCACGAACGCCAAATTCACCGCGTTGAGCATCAGCTCGATGGCCATGAAAATCGTGATGATGTTGCGCTTGAAAACGAATCCGACCACGCCCAGGCCGAAGAGCACGGCGCTCAATATCAGGTAATAGGAAATTGGGACCATCGCTAAGACTCCCTCTTGGCGAGCACCAGCGCGCCCAGGACGGCGATGAGAATCAGGATCGACGTGAGCTCAAAGGGCAGCACGAACTCGGTGAACAGTTTCATGGAAAGATCTCGCGTCGAGGCGGGCACAGGCGCGGCAGTGCCGCCTGCTAAAGCCGCGCGGCCGCCATATTCTCGGAAAAGGGAATAGGCCATTTCGAGTAAGAAAAATATTCCCAGCGGCAGGCCGACCCACTTCGCCAGGCGGCTCACGTTGGTGCGCACTTCTTCTCCCGCGTTGAGCAGCATGATCACGAACACGAAAAGCACCATGATGGCGCCGGCGTAAACGAGAATTTGAATAGCCGCGATGAAGGCCGCGCCGAGCAACAAATAAAGAATCGCCAGAGAGATCATCACCAGTACGAGCGCCAGCGCGCTGTGCACCGGCTCACGCGCCAGAATCA
Organism: Acidobacteriota bacterium; assembly: GCA_027307115.1. GTDB lineage: Bacteria > Acidobacteriota > Terriglobia > Acidiferrales > UBA7541 > DAHUXN01. The sequence goes on along the minus strand of DAHUXN010000024.1, from coordinate 8,186 downwards.
GAGCGAGTGCACCCACAATGGCCATCACGCTACAGGCAATGAACACAAGCATCGCGATGTTCATCAGCGCAACCTCAGCACGACTACGAGGCTAGTCACCACAAGATTGATCAGTGAAAGCGGCAGCAGAAATTTCCAACCGAAGGACATCAGCTGGTCATAGCGGAAACGAGGCAGCGTACCGCGCGCCCAAACGTAAAAGAATAAGAGAAAGAAAACCTTGGCCGTGAACCAGAACGGTCCCTGAATCACGGGCATTACCCCGGGCAGCGTGCACAGATAGCCCACGCCGAGACAAACGATTCCCAAAACAGGGAAGACGAGCTTTGCGCTCAACTGCACGCCGCGCAGCCCGCCCACGATCAGGCCGATTCCGGCAATGATCAAGCCCGCCGCGGGAAGATAGAGTTGCCAGCGCCATGCGCCCGTCTCCGGGAAAGGGGAGAGCCAGCCGCCGAGGAAGAGCAGCGTCGCAAGGCAGGACACGGTAATCATATTCGCGTATTCCGCCATGAAAAACATGGCGAACTTGAAGCTCGAATACTCGGTGTGGAAGCCCGCGACGAGTTCTGTTTCCGCTTCGGGCAAATCGAACGGAACGCGGTTGGTTTCGGCAATGGCCGCCGTTAGATAGCAAATGAATCCAAGAATCTGGGGGAAGATGTGCCACTTGGGAATGACGTGTACCCAGTGGCCGGACTGGCCGCCGACAATATCGTAAAAATCGAACGAACCCGCGATGAGCAGCACGCCTACGACGGAGAGAGTCAGCGAGACTTCGTAACTAATCATTTGCGCGGAGCTGCGCAGGCCGCCCATTAGCGGATATTTGCTGTTCGATGACCATCCGGCGAGCACGACGGCGTAAATGCCGATGGAGCTGATGGCGAAGAGCAGAATCAGCGCGACGTTGCTGTGCGAAATGACAAGTTGCGTCGGCTGGCCGAGAATGGAGATTGTCGCCGGGCCAATGGGAATCAGCGCAAGGGTAGTGAGCGCCAACGCCAGCGCGAGAAACGGCGCGAGGACGTAGGAAATCTTGTCCGCGGCGGGCGGAACGATGTCTTCCTTGAAAAGGAACTTGATGCCGTCGGCGAGCGGCTGCAAAAGGCCGTGCGGGCCAACCCAATACGGGCCCCAGCGCGACTGAATGCGAGCGACGACCTTGCGCTCGAACCATGTAAGGTAGGCGAGCGCCGTCATCACGACAAATAGCGCGATGGCGATTTTAATTAACGAGACCACCAGGACTGGGTGGTGGGTGACGAACTCCACGGTCTTTCCTTGGACTCTTTGGTTGAATTGAGTTTCGAACAGTAACGCCCCAGGGTTCCGCTTGTAAACAAATCGTCCTGCGAAGAGAAGACCAAATCCGCCGCCACATCATAAGAACCGTCCGCCGCAGCCGGCGCGGATGTGGCTTGCTCCGTGCCTCCGGTGAGCAGGCCGGCGATGGAAACGTCGTAACCGCGCACGTTCTGGCGAATTTCTTCAAGAACGGCTTCAGGCGTGCGATGCTTCATCGCCGCGCCCAGGCCGAGTTGCGCGAGCTGGTGAATCAAAATACGCAGCAAATCGAAATCGCTGCGCGGACCTTGCGCGTCCACGGCGCGGCGAACCATTTGAATCTCGCCAGCCGTGTTCGTGAGCGTCCCGTCCTTTTCATAAGTGGACGCAGCGGGCAAAATCACGTCGGCGCGCTGCGCCGTCTCCGTCATAAACATATCCTGCACGACAAGAAGATCGAGGCCCGCGATTTTATCCGGGGCTTTCACGCCAAACGTCTTCAGCGGGTTCGCGCCCACGACGTATAGCGCTTTGAGTTTCCCTTCGAGCGCTGCCTGCATCATTTGGCGCGCATTGACTCCCGGTTTCGGGGGAATTTCTTTGCCCCACAGCTTGCCCCAACGGCCGCGCTCGTTTGCGTCGGAGAGCGGCGCGTAGCCGGGCAAACGGTCTGGGAACACGCCCATGTCAGCAGCGCCGCGCGAATTGGAATAATCGCCGAGAGACATGTAACGCGTCTGACCCGAAAGGCCGCTGCCAAATTTCACCAAATTGCGCACGGCCGCGCCGCGAACGTTGGCGCCAAACAAAATCACGACGTCTTTTTCCTTGGCGAGCGCTTCCTTGAATTTCTCGAGTTCTCCGGTAATCTTGCCGCCGAGGTCGCCGCTGCCCGTTGCGAGCCAACCTACGGCGCGCCCCTCGGCTCCCGCGGGCACGTCGACGGACTGCGCGGCTTGGCGCTGAAGCTTTAACGGGCCGGCGTGGATGATGTACAAATGCGCGGCGTGGTGGCGAACGGCGGCGCGAATCTGCCAGGCCACGAGCGGATTTTGCTGCGTCGCATCGTTGGCGATCAGAACGATGGCGCTTGCGCCCTCGATTTGCGCCATGGTCGCCATGGAGTCTTTCGCTTTCGAACCGAGCGCAGTTGCCAGGCCCGCGTAATCGGCGGTGCGATGGTGGTCAATGTTGTTTGTGCCGAGCGTCGTCCGCGCGAAGCGATTCAGAAGATAGCTTTCTTCGTTGGTAATGTGGTTCGAGCCAATCACGCCCATGGCCGCGGCGCCGTGCGTGTCATGCGCCTGCTTCAGCCGCCGGGCGATTTCTTCAATGGCGTCTTCCCAGCTTGCGGGCTGGAGCGTGCCGCCTTTGCGCACGAGCGGTTGGCGAATGCGTTCGGCGTTCGTGGTGAAGTCGTAGCCGAAACGGCCCTTCGCGCACAGGAATTCGCCGTTGATTCCAGAATGGTCGCGATTGTTGGCGCGAAGAATCTCGTTGTTGCGAATCGAGAGAGTTGTCTTGCAGCCGTTTGAGCAATGCGCGCACGCCGTGCCGAAATACTTCATCTCCCACGGGCGCGTCTGATAGCGATACGTGCCGCTGGTAAGCGCGCCGACGGGGCAAATATCGATGCACATGCCGCATTCTTCGCAAGCGAGTTGGCCCGATTCGTTGGGAATGATTACGGAAGTGACGCCGCGCGCGCCGACGCCGAGAGCTTTTACGTCCATGCCTTCATCGCAAACGCGGACGCAACGGAAGCACAGAATGCAGCGCGGAGCGTCATAGAAAACGATCGGCGACCACTTTTCCTCGGGATAATGCAGCTTCTCCTCGATGAAACGGCTGTGGTCAATGCCGTAAGTGAACGTCATGTCCTGCAATTCGCACTCGCCGCCCTTATCGCAAACAGGGCAGTCGAGCGGGTGATTCGTCAGGACGAATTCGAGCATGTCCTTGCGCGCCTTGTGCACAGCGGGAGTGTCAGCGTGAACGACCATGCCGTCTTCCGCGACCAGCGTGCAGGCGGTCGCCAGCTTGCGCTGCTTCTCAACTTCGACCAGGCACATGCGGCACGCGGCCTGAAGCGCGAGTCCCGGGTAATAGCAGAAAGAAGGGACCTCGATGCCCGCCTGCTTGGCCGCTTCAATAACGAGCGTCCCCGCGGGTACGGACAGCTTCTGGCCGTTGAGTGTGAAGCTGATCAGTTTCGTTTCCGTTTCCGCCATAATTCTCTTTCGATATTCCTCGCAGGGATGTTCCGGGCGTTTAATGCGCCACTGTCAAAACGTCCGCCGGCTTGTGCAAACATTTTCCGCGCAGGTGGTCTTCGAATTCGCCGCGCCATTTGCGCACAATACTCATTGTTGGCAGCGCCGCCGCATCCCCCAGCGCGCAGAGAGTGTTACCCAGTATGTTTTGCGACACTTCGTCGATCAACGGAATATCCTCTTGGCGTCCTCCGCCTTCGTGGAAGCGATCGAGCAATTTGCGCAGCCACGCGGTACCTTCGCGGCAGGGAATGCACCAGCCGCAGGACTCGTGCGCGTAGAAATGTGCGATGCGGCGCGCGACGTCGACCATGCAGGTATCTTCGTCCATTACGACCAGGCCGCCGGACCCGAGCATCGAGCCGATTTTCGCGACGGAATCGTAGTCCATGGCCACATCGCATTCGTCGGCTTTGAGCAAAGGACAAGAAGTGCCTCCGGGCAGTACGGCCTTCAGTTTTTTACCGTTCGCGACGCCTCCGGCGACTTCGTTAATGATGCGATTCAGATTGAAGCCGAGGGGCAGTTCGTAAATTCCCGGCCGATTGACGTGGCCGGAAATCGAATACAGACGAGTGCCGCCGTTCTTGGGCACGCCGAGGCTTGCGTACCAGTCGCCGCCCTTGCGGATGATCAGCGGTACGGTGCTCAGTGTTTCCACGTTATTGACGACGGTCGGACATTGATATAGTCCCGCGACGGCGGGGAAGGGAGGCTTGATGCGCGGATAGCCGCGTTTGCCTTCGAGTGAATCGAGAAGCGCCGTTTCTTCGCCGCATTCGTACGCGCCCGCGCCCGTGTGCGTGCAAAGCTCAAAATCGAAGCCTGTACCAAGAATATTTTTGCCGAGATAGCCCGCTTTGTAGGCTTCCTCAATCGCAACGTCCAGAATGTCCAGAATGTACCGATACTCGCCGCGGACGTAGATGTAACCCTGATTCGAGCCAATCGCCTTTCCCGCGATTACCGAGCCTTCGATCAGCGCATGCGGGTCCATTTCCATCAGCGGACGATCTTTACTTGTGCCCGGCTCGCTTTCGTCGGCATTCGCCACAACGTATTTTGGCTTCGGAGAATTCTTCGGGACGAACGACCATTTCATTCCGGTCGGAAAGCCCGCGCCGCCACGTCCGCGCAGACTCGACTTTTTCACTTCGTCAATGATCTGGTCGGCGGTCATTTCCTTGAGCGCCTTTTCGAGCGCCTGGTAGCCCTCGAGATCGCGATAGACTTTCAGCGTGCGCGAATCGCGAACGCCAAATCGCTGGCTGATCACACGATTTTCGCCGGGCGCAGGCTCGTGCAACGAGCCCGAAATCACCGGTACGGGTGCCGGTCTTTTGCCGGCGGCGAATTGATCGAGGATCGTGTCCACTTTTTCGGGCGTCAAATTCTCGTAGAAATCGTAATTCACCTGCATCGCGGGCGCGCCCGAACACGCACCCATGCATTCGACTTCTTCGAGCGAGAAGATGCCGTTCGGCGTCGTTTGGCGATTGCCGATGCCGAGGCGCTTTTCAACGTGCGCCAATGTCTCGAATCCGCCGCGAAGCTGGCACGAAGTGTTGGTGCAAACCTGAACGTGATTTTTCCCGATGGGCTTGCGATGCAGCATCGAGTAATACGAAAGCGTTTCCGTGACCTCGGTCATGTTCAGGCCAAGGCGGCGCGCGATTTCGTCGAGGATTTCGTCGCTCAAGTGGCCGAATTCGTCCTGCGCGTACATCATCATGGGAATCAGCGCAGAGCGCTTGACGGGATAGCGCCCAACAAGCTGGTTGAATTTGGCGTCAAGCTGAGCGGGAACTTGCATCAGCGGTCCACTTCTCCCAGAACAATATCGATTGTGCCGATGCTGGCGACCACGTCGGCAATCAGCTTGCCGACCACCAGATGCGGCAACGCTTGCAGGTTGACGAACGACGGCGCGCGCATTTTCACGCGATAGGGACGGTTGGAACCGTCGCTGACCACGAAAAAGCCCACCTCGCCCCGCGGCGACTCGATCGCTTGATAGACTTCGCCCGGCGGAGGCGTGATGCCTTCGGTCCAAATCTTGAAGTGATAAATCAGGCCTTCGATGGACGTCTTCATTTCCTCGCGCGAAGGCGGCACCAAACCGCGAACTTCCGCGCGGAAGGGTCCTTGTGGCGGGATTTTCTTAATGGCCTGCTTGCAGATTTTCGCGCTCTCTTTTATTTCTGCGACGCGCACCTGATACCGGGCGTAGACGTCTCCGGCCGTTTGCGTCTGGACTTTGAAATCGAATTCGTCGTAGCTCGAATACGGGAAATACTTGCGAACGTCATAATCGCTGCCGCTGCCGCGCAGCGAAGGTCCGGAGACGGCCATGGCGATTGCGTCGTCGAGTTTCAGCACGCCAACGCCCTGCGTGCGCAGCTTCCAAATCGGATTCTCCGTCAGCAAATCTTCGTATTCGGCAACGTGTCCAGGCAAAGTGTCCAGAAATTTCGAGATCCATTCGAGGTAGCCCGGCGGTGGCTCAAGCGCCAATCCGCCAATCCGGAAATAGCTTGTCATCATGCGTTGGCCGGAAATGGCTTCGAGAATCTTCAGAATTTCTTCGCGCTCGCGGAAGCAATAAAGGAAAACGCTCATCGCGCCCAGATCAATCGCATGCGTGCCGAGCCAGACGAGGTGTGAAGAAATGCGCGTCAGTTCCGTCAGCAGCACGCGAATGTATTGCGCGCGCTTGGGCACTTCAATGTCCGCAAGCTTTTCAACCGCAAGGCAGTAGCCGAGGTTGTTGGAGAGATTCGCCAGATAATCGATGCGGTCGGTCAGCGGGATGCACTGCGAATACGTCAGATTCTCGCAGTTTTTCTCAATGCCCGTATGCAAATAGCCGATGACGGGCTCGGCCTTGAGGACGACTTCGCCGTCGAGCTCGAGTATCACGCGCAACACGCCGTGCGTGGACGGGTGCTGCGGCCCCATGTTGAGGACCATGGTCTTATTCTGCGGTTTATTATCGGTGATGGGCGCGCCGACTGTGGTGGACATCAGCGATAGCCCTCCACCGGATAATCTTTACGATGCGGGTGGCCTTCCCAGTCGTCCGGCATCAGGATGCGAGTCAGATTCGGGTGGCCTTCGAAGCGCACGCCCATCAAATCCCAAATTTCGCGCTCGTGCCAGTTGGCCGTGGGCCACACGGGAATCACGGTGGGAATCACGGGGTCTTTCGTCGTGACTTTCACTTTGATTCGCAGTCGCTCGCGATGGCTCAGGCTGGTGAGGTGATAATTAACTTCGAAGCGCGGCTCGATAGGGAAGCGGTCGACAGCGCTGATGTCCGAGAGGAACGCGAAATCCAAATCAGGATCGGATTTGAGGAATTCGCACGCGCTAATCAGGCGATTGCGCGGCAAAACCACGGTATTCTCGCCGCGAAAAGAAATGACCTCGGTGATCCCTTGCGGGTCACGTTCTTTCAGTTTGCGGACTGCCAGCGACTCGTTTTGTTGCTGCGATCCCACTCTTATGAGTCCGATTCCGGCGGCTTAAGCCTGCCTGCGGTGGCAGGCTATTTCCATTCCAGCGCGCCCTTTTTCCACAGATAAATGTAACCGACCACCAGGATAGCAATGTACAGCAGCATCTCGACAAAACCGAACATATTCAGCTGCTTGAAAACGATGGCCCAGGGATAAAGGAAAATGGCTTCGATGTCGAACAATATGAAAATCATCGCCACCATGTAGAAGTGCACGGAATAAGGCTCGCGCGCATCACCCGTGGGGCGGATGCCGCACTCGTATGGCTGGTCCTTCGCGCGGACCTTCAAGTGGCGTCCCACCACGGAGGAAGCAATAATAAGAACAGCGGCGAGTCCCGCGGCGAGCAGGAACATCAGCAGCAAGGGTGCGTAACTGTCGAGGTAGCTTCCGTTCATTTTCGGTGCGCTGCTATAATAGCGGGGCAGGCACGTCCTGGTCAAATGTGTACAGAAAGTTTTTTTGATTTTGTTTTCGATGACGGTCGAGCCCGCCAAGGGGGTTTTTGCGATGAGTTCGGGGTTTAACTCAGACGTGAACGTGGGCGGCGACGTTTGCCACGTTCAGACGGAGGACCACGGACAGCCGGATTGCCTCATCGAGACGCTGGTCTATCACCGAGGGAGAATTTTTCACCGGCGAACGTCAAACTACTCGGATCTGGTGGCAGTGGGAATCTCGGGAGAGGCGCTGCTTGAGCGCGTGGAGGCTCAGCATCGCGCTGTGATCGATGCTGTGCGCGATGGCGCGATCGCGATTCCAGCGGCTGCGGAGGGTGGTGTTCGCGCATCTGGCGATGGAATTCAAGTGCGGGTGCGCAATGCGAATTCCTGGCTGGCGGCGGGCAGGGCCACGCTCGACGTGCAAGTCTTGCGACGCGGCGGAAGCGAGCCCGTGGCGAACGCGAATGTGGAGGCAAACATTACGGGACCTGCGGAAGCGGCGCGCTTTTCCGCCACGACGGGCGTTGATGGTGTGGCGGAGTTGCGTTTCGCGATGCCGCCGCTGGGAGCCAACGGCTCTGAGTTGGTGATTCGAGCCCAGTCGGAATCGGGGAACGACGAAGTGCGTTACGCTTTGCGCTCGAAGGCGAAACCAACGCCGCCGG
>DAHUXN010000078.1 GCA_027307115.1 Acidobacteriota bacterium | reverse complement strand
CGTGGTTTTACCATATTCTTTTCGCGCGCGAATCCTGATTTATCTGTCTGAGCCTGTTTTTCTCGAGTCCGCGGCATTCGGGACGGAGCGAACGCACTCCTCTTAACGCAACGCCGAATCACCACGCCGTTATCTGGGCCGTTTGCCTTTCCAACCGCAAGCGTCCAGCACCCAGCCCCCCAGGACAGTTGCATTCCAGGCAATCGCGCCGCGACGGGTGATTGCTCCCCCCTATTTCGCATGCTAGGTTGATCGCATATTCCTGAAAGAGAGACCGAGCAATGGCCGTTGCGATTGATGATCTTTTGCGCCGTGCTGTCGAAAGCAAGGCGTCCGACTTGCACTTGAAAGTCGGCAACCATCCCTATTTGCGCGTGGACGGCATCTTGCAGCCACTCGCCGACGTGCCGCGCATCACGCCGGAAGAAATGCTGTCGATGGCCTTCAGCATGATGACCAACCGGCAAAAGCAAAAATTCAAAGAGACCGCCGAACTCGACATGGCCTATGGCGTCGCGGGCCTCGGCCGCTTCCGCGTCAACGTGTTTCAGCAGCGCGGCAACGTTGGCATGGTACTGCGCGTGATTCCCACGAAAATTCGCACCATCGAGGAACTAAATCTTCCGCCCGTCATCGACAAAATCTGCGAAGAGCAACGCGGCCTGGTCCTCGTGACGGGAACCACCGGTTCCGGTAAATCGACCAGCCTGGCGGCAATGATCGACCGCATCAATTCGATCCGCCCCGAGCACATCATCACCATCGAAGACCCTATCGAATATTTGCATCGCGACAAAAAAGGTTTCATCAATCAGCGCGAAGTCGAAGTTGACACTTCCACTTTCTCCACCGCGCTGCGCGCCGCCCTTCGTCAAGACCCCGACGTCATCCTCGTCGGCGAAATGCGCGACCTCGAAACTATTTCCACCGCCTTGCTCGCGGCCGAAACCGGCCACTTGGTTTTTTCGACTTTGCACACGTTGGATGCAACCGAGACGATTCAGCGCATCATTGCGGTCTTTCCTCCGCCGGAACAGAAGCAAATTCGTTTGCAGCTGGCATCAACGCTGAAAGCCGTCGTAAGCCAGCGCCTGGTGCGCAAAAGCGACGGCGTCGGCCGCGTCCCCGCTGTCGAAGTGCTGATCTCCACCGGATACATTCGCGATTGCATCATCAATCCCGATAAGACGCGCCTGATTCGCGACGCGCTCGCCGCCGGCACCAGCCAGTACGGCATGCAGACATTCGATCAGTCCATCTTCGATTTGTATTCGAAGAATTTGATCACGCTCGAAGAAGCGCTGATTCGCGCCAGCAATCCGGACGAATTCAAGCTGCGCATCCAGGGTATTCGTTCCTCCGCCGACGCCGCGCGCGAGGAAATGGAACGCACCATGACGGAATTTGAACGCACCGGCCCGCGGCGCTGATTTTTTGCTGTCATTCCGAACCGATGCGACCAGCATCGAGCGAGGAATCTGCTTTTCTACTTCGCTCTTCGCCATCACTGGCCTGATCATTGGTTGCCACGCGGCGAGGGAACTGCTTTTGCGTTACGTTTGGACAAAGAAAATCCGGGGATGAAAATGCGGTCAGCGAATCCCAAGCAAGCCTGGTACACATTTTTCTTTGGAGTGCGCGGCCTGTTGCGCTTGTTTATTGCCATGCTGGCGTTCTCCTACGCGATTTTCGTTTGCAAATTTTTCGGCTCCGATGCCGGTTCGCCTCTCTCGCGCTTGACCAACGCCATCACGATCGCCGCCGGCCGTTGGGAAATCATTCTGCTCTTCACCGGACTTTTTTCGATTGCGCTCTGGTTTGGCTTCCACAGTGACGTCGAGCCGCGCGGCTGGGGCCTCTACCGCATGTTCTCCGAGGAGTGCGAAGACTACGATTGGTGGGGCCGCCGCATCGAAGGCAAGCGCCGCCAATAATTTCCTGCAGCAACCTCAAGCCATTGTCGTTCCGACAGAGGATGCAGCCAGCATCCGACGAGCCTGTCTGCCGCAGGCAGGGAATCGCGTCATTGCCTTTGCGGGTGCCCCATCCTTCGCGGTTTGTGCGAAGGGTGGGGATTTGCGCTCTCCGCTCTTCGCTGGCAACTGGTCACTCGTCACTGCCTCTGGCTTCCTTGCCTCTTCGTTTTCGTTCTCTCCAAGCCAAAATTACGACACCCACGCCTGTCATCCCGCCTGCCCTGCCTGCCCTGAGTGTGTTTTGCGAAGGGAGCGTTTTGGCGAAGGATTTGCTTCTTCGCCTGACCACGGCCACTCGTCACTGCCCTCACGCCTGCAGAATGCTATCCTCTTCCCGTGCGCTTCTCTTCTCCACGAAAACATTCCACCGAACCTGAGCTTTACGCCGCGGCGCTGCGAGCCCTGATGCGCCGCTCGTATTCCGTCCACGAAATGCGCGAATACCTCGCGCGCCGCGCCGAAAACGAAGAACATGTTGGCGGCGTCCTGAAGAAACTCAAAGAATTCCAATACCTCGACGACGCGCGTTACGCCCGCGACTACGCGCGCATCCATGCGCTGCACCGCCACCAAGGCAAGTTCCGTATCGCGCGCGAACTCCGCGGACGTGGCGTTCCTGACAAGCATATCGAGGCGGCGCTGGAAATGGTCTTCGCCGAAACAGACGAGGCCGCACTGGTGCGCGCCCGCCTCGAACGCCGCCTGCGCCAAATCAAAGGCCCGCTGGATGAAAAAAAACGCGCCTCGCTCTATCGCAACCTGCTCCGCGCCGGCTTTTCCTCCGACGTAATCCGCGCCGAACTCCGCGCCGCCACAAAAACCGCCGCCAACGCCCCCGACAACCCCGAAATTCTCGACCTTCCCGATTCCCTTCCCCCCGACGACATTTGAACGCTCTTTGACGAGTGGCCCAGGCTCCAAGCCATTGACTTTCGGGGTGCCCCATGCTCGTTTTGTGAGCGTGGGGCTTTTCCCCGAACCGTCGCGACACTCGCAACAGGCAAGAGGGCACTCGAAGGCTGCAAAAAATTCTCCGGCATCAACTCTTCGGTGGTAACGAGTTTCAGTTTTCAACGCCCGTTTTTCGAGCCCCCTCAACGCAACCGCCGATTCGCGGAAACTCGCGCTGGCGGCAGGGAAACGTATTGCTGGGGCCGCACAGGCAGGCGCATTGCAGGCGCCGAACGCGTCTGCGATAATGAAACGATTCCAGCGACGCAAGTTTTAACCTGAGCACGGCGATACGAATTGAAATCCGAGGACAATGTGGGCGAAGAACAGTTGAAGTGGCCGGGGAATAAAATTCGTGAGACGTTCCTGAAGTTTTTCGAGGAGCGCGGACACAAAATCGTGCGCAGCTCGTCGCTCGTCCCGGCGAATGACCCCACGCTGCTTTTCACCAACGCGGGAATGAATCAGTTCAAGGACGTTTTCCTCGGCCTCGAACACCGCGATTACAATCGGGCCACCACCTGCCAGAAATGCGTGCGCGCCGGCGGCAAGCACAACGACCTCGAAAACGTCGGCTTCACCAATCGTCACCACACTTTTTTCGAGATGCTCGGCAATTTTTCCTTCGGTGATTATTTCAAGAAAGACGCCATCGCCTTCGCGTGGGAACTCATCACGTCGCCAAATTGGTATGGCATTCCCGTCGAGAAATTATATTTCACCGTGTTCGGCGGCGCCGAAATCAACTCGGGTGAAAAACTTGCACCCGATCACGACGCGGCCAAGCTGTGGATTCAGACTGGCGCGCCGAAAGACCGCGTAATCGAAATCCCCGGTCTGAAAGAAAATTTCTGGGCCATGGGCGACACCGGTCCCTGCGGCCCGTGCAGCGAAATTTTCTACGATATGGGTCCCGCCGCATCCGATCAGGGTCACGCCGATTGCAAATTCCCCTGCGATTGCGGCCGCTACGTCGAAATTTGGAATTTGGTTTTCATGCAATTTAACCGCGACACGAGCGGCAAGCTCAATCCCCTGCCCAAGCCATCCGTGGACACGGGTATGGGCCTAGAGCGCGTCGCCGCCGTCCTTCAAGACAAAATTAGCAACTTCGACACCGATTTGTTCGCGCCCTTGATAGACGAAGCCGCAAGACTTGGGGGTATTGACGTTGAGGAAGAGCGGGGTGCGCCATACCTCCGGAAATTCGGGCAGCATGCGCCGGCTCGACGTGGGGGCCGACTTCCGTCGCTTCGGATCATCGCCGACCACTCACGCGCAGCGACGTTCCTCATCTCCGATGGCGTGATTCCGTCCAACGAGGGCCGTGGCTATGTTCTTCGCAAAATCATCCGCCGCGCCTTGGTGCACGTGAGATTCATCGTCCAACGGCCAGACTCTACCGCTCTCTCTCGGGTCGCGACCGATGTAATCCGCGAAATGGGATCGGCATACCCAGACCTAAACGAAAACGCTAACCGAATCCGGCGCGTATTGGACGCGGAAGAGCGCCGCTTTACGCGTACAGTCGAGACCGCTTCGCGTATGTTGAACGAATCGATTTTCAAGGATGCGGTGACGGCACAGGCGAAGTACCGTCACGAGCTTCAAAGCAAAGACTTGAGTCGCTCCAAACTCGTGGACGCGCGAATGGGTGCCAGCAATGCGGAGAATCTCGACGGAGTTCCCGTGCTTCGCGAAGCTTTGCGAGATGCGCTGAATGTCGATTTCAGGTATTCAGGTAAGGAGGCCTTCCGGCTTTATGATACGTATGGTCTGGCGCGAGATTTTATTGGAGACGTCGCGCATGACGTAGGGGTTGAAGTGGATTGGAACACCTTCGACAAGGCCATGGCGGAGCAGCAAGCGCGCTCGAAAGCGTCGTGGAAGGGCGCGCACAAGGAAGCGGCCAGTCCGGTCTACAGAAAACTCGCGGACACATTCACGACCGAGCCGGATTTTTATTTTGGCACCACGACGCGCGACTGCCACATCGAAGCCATCGTCACGAAAAATGGCGAAGTGAAAAAACTGAAAGCGGGCGAAGAGGCGGAAGTCGTCCTCGACCGCACCACAATTTATTCCGAGTCGGGCGGACAAATGGCGGACACGGGCGGACTCTACGACAACGACATGTCGTTGCAAGTCGCCGAAGTGCGCGGCGCGTATTATCCCGTCGCGGGATTGATCGCGCACCGCATCGTCGCGAAAGAAGACTTGGAAGTCGGTGATCGCGTCGCCACTGTCGCCGACGCCGCGCGCCGCGCGCGCATCATGCGCAATCACACCGGCACGCACCTGATGAACGCGGCGCTGCGAAATATTCTGGGCACGCATGTGAAGCAAGCCGGTTCGCTGAACGCGCCCGACCATTTGCGCTTCGACTTCAGCCACTTTGCCGCTGTTGGGGCAGAAGAATTGCTTGAAATTGAACAGCAGGTGAACGAAGAAATCCTGCGCGATCTGCCCTTGCACACGGACATCATGAATATCGACGACGCGCTCGCTTCCGGCGCGTTGGCTTTCTTCGGCGACAAATATCCGGAGCAAAACGTCCGCGTGGTGACCATCGATGACGCTGCATATCCCCGCGGCTTCTACAGCAAGGAGCTTTGCGGCGGCACGCACGTCGCGCGCACCGGCGAAATCGGCGTGTTCAAAATTTCGATGGAGCAATCCGTCGCCGCGGGCGTCCGCCGAATCGAAGCCCTGACCGGAGACGCCGCCCTGGCGCAGTATCAGCAAGCCCTCGGTACTCTGCGGACCCTCGCCGGCATGTTGAACACCGGCGAGGACAAGATCCTCGAAGCGGTCGAAAAACTCACCCAAACCACCAAGCAACTCGAAAAGCAGCTCGAAGCCGCCCAACGCAAATCAGCCGTTTCCATGGCCGATTCCCTCCTCGAAGGCGCCCGAACCGTCAAAGACGTCCGCGTAGTGGCCGCCCGGGTCCCTGGATTCGACCGGGAAGCCCTCCGGCAGCTCGCCGACGGCCTCCGCCAGAAAATGGGCTCCGGGGTGGTCTTTTTGGCCGCTGGAGAGGACGGTAAGGTATCTATCATTACGGCCGTTACTAAAGACTTGACGAACCGCCTCCATGCCGGGAAGATGGTGCAGGAATTAGCGAAGTTCGTGGGGGGCTCCGGAGGCGGCCGGCCAGACCTGGCCGAGGCCGGAGGCAAGGATGTTGCTGGTATCGAAACAGCCATTGCGCAAGTCTATCCGCTCGTCGAGCGGATGTTATAATTCCTTACAAGCGCTAGAAACGTTGCCGGAAGTCCCATATCCGGCGGCGGGTGTGCCGTTTGTGAGGAAGTGTAAATGTTCTGCCTTTCCCGTAGAGGTATCGGAGTCTGGCCGTGTACCTGGGCGGTTTTCGCTCTCGTGGGATTGTCTTTGGCGCAGACTTCGCAGGCCCAGATTGCATCCTATGTGGGTAGGAATGGGAAGGTTGTCTACGTGAACGCGAACCCGCGAATCAAGGTTCCCCGGCACACACGGGCTAATCGGCCCTCGCTAGGGGTGCCTGTGAAACTGGCGTCGGTGGTCAATTCGGCGGCGGAGCGAAACCACGTGGATCCGGCCCTGGTGCAGGCCGTAATCCAGAACGAATCCGCATGGAACCCGAACGCTGTTTCACCCAAAGGCGCATTCGGGCTGATGCAGTTGATCCCGTCGACGGCAGAACGTTTCGGTGTAGGCAACGTGTTCGACCCCGCCGAGAATATCGAGGGCGGGACGCGGTACTTGCGGGAGTTGCTTGATCGCTACCATGGCGACCTGAAGAAGTCGCTCGCGGCGTACAATGCCGGCGAGCAAGCCGTGGCGCGTTTCGGCGGCGTCCCTGAGTACCCCGAAACACGCGCATACGTTAGAAAAGTGACCAACACCTACTTCCAGTCCGGCTCAGGGCACTCGCCGACAGGTGAGTTCCATCATTTTCCGATCCGCGAAGTCACGGATCGCGGCGGCCGGGTTGTATTCACGAACGAATGACGCAACGCGGGCGAGTCCCGGTCAGAATTTTTCCTGTGTGGCTTGCAGCCGCTTGCGCGGCTTCGCTGGCGCTGTTCTTTGTCGCGTTTTGCGCGCCGGACGCACGAGCGCAGTCGCTGCACGCGCAGGCAAAAATGCAATATGCCAAGGCGCAACAGATGCACCAGGCGCTCGAAGCAGAACCGCAAGACAACCGCACGCTTTCCGAATACAAGAAAGTTGTCGCCGCGTACCGCCGGGTTTATTTGCTGACGGCCTCCGCTCCGGAAACCACGCTGGCGTTGCAAGCGGTCGCGCAACTCTATCGCGACATGGGCGATGATTTCGATCAGGAGTATTACCAGTCGTCGGTCGTTACGTATAAATTTTTAGTATCGCAATATCCCACAAGCAAGCTCCGTTCCGACGCGCTTTTCCAGATTGGCGAAATCCAGAAGGACGACCTCGGCGATAAAACCGAAGCGAAAGATGCCTTCACGCAATTTCTTCAGCGGTTCCCGCATTCGGAGCAGGCCACGGATGCGCGAAAGGAATTGAAGGAACTCGTCTCCATGCCCGCAAAACCAGCGGGCGACAGCGCTCGCGCCGCGGAATCCACGAGGGCAAATCAAGAGCGGCGAATTGTTGGAGACGCTCCCGCGCCGAAGGCAGCGTCCGCTGCGGAAGAAACCGCGAACAATACTGGCGACAACGGCGACGCGAAATCGAACGACACCGTGGACGCGCCGAAGCAGGGCGAGGCGTCCAGCGTCACGGCGATTCGCACATGGAACGCCGACGACTACACCCGCGTCGTGGTGGATTTGAATGGCGCGGTGAAATACCAATCGGCGCGAATCAAAAATCCGGACCGGATTTATTTCGATCTTTACCAGGCGCATCTTGGGCATTTGCTAACGGACAAAGAACTCGCGGTGCAAAACGGCTTCTTGAAAAGCGTGCGTGTCGCGCAAAATAAATCCGGGACCGTCCGCCTGGTGCTCGATGTACGTAGCATCCAAGGATATTCCGCGTTTCTGCTGCCGAATCCGTACCGGCTGGTGATTGATGTGCATGGCACAGTCATGGATGCGAGCGCGAAAAATTCCACGGCGGTGGTGACGGCTCCCCGGACGCTGGCGGGCGACCGCCCGGCTGCGAGCGCAACGGAAAGAGTAGAAGTTTCGTCCACATCTGAAAATTCCGATTCCGGCGGACCGAATCCCGCAAATGCCGGCGCCAGACACGCGGATCACGCCAGCCGGGTCATGCCATCCGGTCCTTTGCTTGCGGACAAGCCGACCCGCGACGGAGCGCGTTCCTTGACGCGCACGCTGGGCCTAAAAATCAGCCGCATCGTGATTGATCCGGGACACGGGGGACACGATACGGGAACCATTGGTCCACACGGCTTGCTGGAAAAGAACGTCTGCCTGGATGTGGCGCTGCGGCTGGGCAAACTGATTCACCAGAAATTGCCGAGCGCCCAAGTGATTTACACGCGCAAGACGGACGTGTTCGTGCCACTTGAAGAGCGCACGGCCATTGCGAATCAGGCGAATGCGGATTTGTTTATTTCCATTCATGCGAATTCGAGCCACGACGAACAAGCACGCGGAATCGAAACCTACTATTTGAATTTCACCTCGTCGCCTGAAGCGTTGGAAACAGCGTCGCGCGAAAACGCTGTGTCGAATGCGTCCATCCACGAATTGCAGGATCTGATCAAGAAAATTGCGCGGAACGACAAGATCGAGGAATCCCAGGAACTGGCGACGGATATCCAAAGTTCATTGACATCGCAACTTCGCCAGGTCAGCACCGCGGAACGAAATCGAGGAGTGAAGAAAGCGCCATTCGTCGTGCTGATCGGCGCGGACATGCCGTCGGTGCTCGCGGAAATTTCGTTTCTCAGCAATCCCATCGATGAACGAATGCTGCAGAAGCCGGCGCAGCGTCAACGAATCGCACAGGGGCTTTTCCGTGGCGTTGAAAGCTACCTATCGAGCTTGAACAGTCTCAACTACGACCGCCGAAAAGCGACGCTGGTCAGCGACCGTCAGGGCGCGCCGGCAACCGCCGCGGCGCAAGAGCAGAGATAACCTTTCCGTCGTATAATGAAACTGAGAATTATGAAGCTCAGAACAGCGCGCTGCGTTTCCCCGTTTTGTTTAGCGATGCTGCTTACGGCATCTCCTGCCTTCGCGCAAGGAACTTTGCCCGCATCGGTATCGAGCTGGAATTCCACGCAATCGAAGGCGACCTTCGCCATTCCGGCGGCGGCGATACTCAAAGAATACGGGCTGAAGACTGCGGAGCGCCGGACGTACACGCACGCGGGCGACTCGCTGGTTGCCACTGCGTATACCTTCAATGATCCTTCAGGAGCCTACGGCGCATATTCATTTTTGCGCACTCCAGATATGCCGCAGGCAGATTTCACGAAGCACTCGTCCATGTCCCCAAGCCGGGCGCTGGCGCTGACGGGCAATCTGGTGCTCGAATTCGACGGCGCGCGTCTCGACCGGTTCCACGGTGAAATCGAAATGCTGATCGCGCAGGCGGGCGGCCATGCGGAATTCGGAACCTACCCTGCCCTGCCCCAGCGCCTTCCTGTCGACGAGCTAATACCCCGCTCCGACCACTATATTTTGGGTCCCGTAGCGCTGCAACATTTTCTGCCGCTGGCAAGCGGCGACTGGCTGGGATTCTCGATGGGCGCCGAAGCAGAGCTGGCGCATTATCGGCTGCAGAACCGCGAGGCCACGCTCCTGATTGCCGATTATCCCACGCCGCAAATTGCTTCCTCGGAGGTTCAGAAGCTCTCGCACACGCTGAATATCGTCGGTGTTACGACGGGCCCGGAGCATGGTCCAGAACTTTATGCCACGCGCGACGGCACGACCGTCGCTCTGTTGGCTGGCGCCCCGTCAAAGGCTTCAGCGGACGCACTGCTCGGACAGATTCATGCTGGCATGGCCGTCATCTGGGATGCGCCTATCCTTCATCGAGCGCACGAGCCTTCCATGGGCACGATGATCGTAGGGACCATTGTCGGCGCGGGAGAGATATGCGGTTTTGCGCTGCTGGGGGGCCTCCTTTTCGCCGGCCTGCGGCTACTCATTAAGCGGCGATGGCCCGGACAGGTGTTTGACCGGCCGGAGGATCTCGAGATCATTCAATTGGGGCTATCCAGTAAACCCATAAGAGCAAAGGACTTATATTGACCCGGATTGCGCCGCGCGGCTTGCGACTTGCCCTCCTGGCGCAATAAGGCCTTAATTCCCTTGCCTTTGAAGGCCCTTACCGCTTGACTTTATTTGTCCGCGTCTCTTAGACTGCCGATTGTAGAAGGGTTTCCTGGCCATCCGCGCATTGGCCTTGGAGCTTTTCTCCCCCGAAGGCCCGTCGCAAGGCGGGCCTTCTGCTTTTGGCAGCGATTTCGCATTTCCTCGGAACGCCAACCCAGCCCGAAGCGGCGCTTTCGAGCGCCTGAAGCGATCGAGGGCCAGGCATTCCTCGTTCAAAGTTTCGCGCCAGTGCTAGTGGGCCCGGCCCTTGCAACCGGGATGGCCGCAGCGGCAATCGATGTCCGGCGTTTTTTCCATGGCCTCGCACTGCGCACTGCAGTATTTCTCGGATGTCGTCTGGCAAGTGCAGTTCGGATGCGCACACTTGTTGGTCTTTTCGGTTGGCATCGCAGTTTCCTCCTCCAAATAATGATGACACTTCCGATTCAGTAGTGACATTCAAACGCGAAAAGCCTTCGCGCCGATGCAATCTTTTCTGGACACGCGGCATCATCGGCAGCACGGAACCTTCCATGCAGTGCTAAAATTTGCGGAGCGTCTCTCGTTCAGGTAAAAGGATTTTCTGGGGTGCTCGCAGCCGCTGCGCAGAATGGGCGAAATCGCGGCGGAGACTTTGCTGAAGAGAATCGCGAATCCGAAAAAGATTCGTTATGCCAAAGGTATTAACATCCAGCCGGAACTCATCATCCGCGAATCCACTGGCTCTGCGCGCCGCTAATTCGCCGTTGAAAAACAGCATGCGCTCCACCGACAATTACGACGAGCCATCCGCAATAATTTTTTGCCGCGATTGAAATGCCTGCCTCCGAATTATCCACGGCCAACAGAACTCCGAGCACTTCGGTGGGCTATCTCTACAGCGGCTTCGTCGCCACGGGGATGGTCACAACGCTTCTCGGCCCGGTGCTTCCCTTCCTCACGGCGCGCTGGCAGCTTGATGACATGCACGCGGGCATGCTCTTCACCGCGCAATTCGCCGGTTCGATGGCGGGCGTGCTGCTTTCGAGTGTGATTCTCACGCGCCGCGGTTTTCGACCTTCGCTCGTGGCAGGATTCGGGTTGATGGGCATCGGCGTCGCGGCGCTCGGGTTCGTTACGTGGATTGTGGGATTGATCTCCGTCACGTTATTCGGCCTCGGTCTGGGTTTGACCATCCCGACGACCAACCTACTCGTTGCCGAATCGAGCCCGCATCGCCGCGCGGCCGCGCTCAACACTTTGAATCTTGCCTGGTGTGTCGGCGCTGTGTTATTTCCGTTCATCGCGACGTGGTTCGTCAAAATTCACAGGCTGCCCGCCATGATCTTGTTGCTGGGCGGCGGGGTTTTCCTATTTGCGCTGATATTTGCCAGCCCACTCGCGACGATTGTCGAGCGCCGCGATACTCCTCAAACGGATGCGACGCCGAGAGGGCCGCGTGTTCAAACCCGCGTGCTTGCGATCCTGGGCCTGCTGTTCTTTTTGTACGTGGGCACGGAGGGCGCTATCAGCGGCTGGGTCGCCACATTCGGACGCCGCATTCATGCGGGCGCGGGAATCGGATGGGTGGTGGTGCCGTCTTTTTTTTGGGGCGGCCTGTTGCTGGGACGCGCGTTGGCGCCGCTCCTTTTACGCCGCATCCGGGAAATTCCGCTGGCTCGCGCGGGACTTGTGCTGGCGACTTTGGGCACGTGCGTGGTGCTGCTTTCGAAGAATCTGCCAGCGCTGACTGCGGGAGTGGGACTTGCGGGACTCGGACTGGCCGCCGTTTTTCCGATTACCATCGCGGAGCTGTCGCGACGCTTCGAAGGATCGGCTTCGCGCTTCGTCGGCGCAATGTTCGCGCTGGGCGGCTTGGGTGGCGCGACGCTGCCGTGGGTCGTTGGCTACGTTTCAAACAAGTTTGGCAACTTGCGCGCGGGCCTGTGGGTGCCCGTCGCGGGCTGCGTGATCCTGCTCGCTCTGTATTTGCTGCGCTGGGATAACGGCGCGCGAGTACAACAAGTTGATTCAGACTGAGACGCAGTTCCGCGGCGATACCTTTCGACAGTGCTGCGAACCGGAACTCTAAACCCGCACCCTTCAAGAACCGAAGGGTGCGGCACCCAGAAAAAAGTCAAAATCGTTTAGCGCGTTCAAGCGCGCTCCACGCACAATGGGCGCGCATGCGAAATGAGAGGTGTTTTTTGCATCCGAACTCCGATAAACATTGAATAATTGGTGATTTGAGGGGGAGTTTTGAAAAGGGCTTATACTGAACAGACCTGTCAGTGTGGTCGCCCAAAGAGATAATATAGAAGAAAGTTTATTTACTTGACTTGTGTTACGCGTGGGGAAATCAGTTGCCGGAGCAAGCCCTATGTTCAGAAGGGCGAGCGTGGATCGCCACAAAAGACAGTCCCGTGCGTGGGCCGCTCTAAACCCGCACGCTTCAGAAACCGAAGCATGCGGCACCCAGGAGAAAAGTCGCAATCCTTCAGCGAGTTAAGGGTGTGCTCCACCCGCCGCAACAGTGCGAAAAAGCCCCACGCTCACAAAACGAGCATGGGGCACCCGGCTGTTCTTTGAGCACGGAAGGCACTAGGTCGACAGAAGTCTCAGTTTGCGGACCCTACGGAGTTAGAACCGGACTCATTGCGTGTCCTTCTCGGATGCCTTTGCTAGTTCGGATTCTCCCTGCTGGGAGTTCACTAGCGTTACCGTACCGCTTCCTTTGAGAAAGGCCATTTTGAGGTTCAGGCGGACGTAATAAGTTTCTCCGGCTTTTGCGTCGAGATCGATGCCTGAGTCCTTCGCAGTCGAATGGATACGGTGTTTGCCCGGCGAAACCGTGTATGTGAACTTTTGATTGCGACCGAGACTGCCGACATTCGCGTCATCAATAAAGAGGCTGGGATGAATGGCCGCGCCGACGATACTAGAGGTGCGGTAAAAACAGACCGTGGCCTCTGCTGGCGCGGATGCGGGTACTGCCGCAGGCGTCACTGACTTTGGCGCTGGCGCCGGTGAAATCGGCGTCGGCTTCACGACATGGCAGGCCATTCCGTTGATTAGCGTCTCGTCGGACGAGATGAAGTTGTTTTGTCCCGACACTAATCGCCTGCACTCCATCTTGGTTTGCGCCGCGCTTGGCACTGCGTTGCTTTGCGCAGCCACAAACGCGGGGCACAACCCGATCATGGCCGAGATTAGAATCGCTCGCATGGACTTGTCCTCCGACCATCAGTATGTCGAGGCACGAGCATCTTCCGCTAGTTGGCCGGAAGGACAGTTGGAGCGAAGGAGTTAGTGCGGGGAATCCAGTTCTGTATTTGAGCACAAGACTGTGAGCGAATCCCAGATGAACGCCATGGACGCGCTGAGCACAAAATTCGGAACTTGCAACGACCTTGCAACGTCGGCGCATGCACGTTCGAACTGGCCCTCGAAGGAAATGGGATGGATGGAGCTGGTGTTACGCGTGAAGTAATGAGTTGTCAGAGCAAGCCCCACGCTCGAAAAGACAAGTATGGGCCAGTCTTGGTCGTCCTAACACCTACCAAGTTTGCTCGGAGCAACGAGCCGACAACGTCATCTAATCAGCCGCTTTCAGATTCTATCGGGCAGTTCACAGATCCCATCCGAGCGCTTTCGCGTCGCCCAACAGCTTTCGTATCTCTCGTGGTGTTCCATGCTCCAAAATGAAGATTGCCTCTCGAACATTGCCGATGCGTTCATGCACTTCTTTGAGTTCAGGATGTTCAGGATGATTAAACTCTAATTCTGTGTGCAGCTGCTGCAAAATCGCGAATTCCGATTTGCACTTTTCTTCATTCTCAGAAGTCGGCTGTGCTCGGAGTTGTCGCCGACAGACTACCGAGTCGCTGAATATCGATTCTTCCGTATCAACAACAAGCGGCTCCTTAATTATGTTGAGCAGTTCGGCTCTGTGCTTCGCATACGCGGCGTACATCCGAGGTGTAAGCGTCGCTCTAATTAGCATTATTTCAGAGTCGTCCTCAGCTGCGTGTGATTGACGGCGAGACCACCAATATGCTCCTAACAGGACGACCACAGCAGCAAACACGATGATTGATATGGTAGGCATCATCCCTTGACGATTACAGCGAACTGTCTGGTGCCTTTCGGACTATGTTTCAACAACTTAGGCAACGCGATCCCTTCATGTGCGTCTGAGCGTGCGCGGCACAGTACCATTTGTGACATTTTTCGCACTGACGAACAGCCTGATTGGGGCACCCTTTGGTCTCCACTTTACCTTGGTCTTCGTGTGCCACGGTGCAAAACTTTGCGGATTCCATTATGTTCCTCCTGAGTGCGATTATTGCACGAGGACAGGCGGCAGAAAGAGGGCTCGATCAGGACGAGTAAACCCATCAGAGAAATTTGCATATCTTTTTGCGGTTGGCACGCTTGGTCGCTTCGCATGGGAGCTAATCCCTCAGTGACGGCTCTTGGACAGAATGATATCACTTGGCGTGGTTTACCTCAGAGTACATCGAAGCCAAAGGGTGCCGCACCTTTGCTTTGTAAGGGCGCGGGTTTTCTTCGATGCGTGATCCTCTTCTGGCGTTGCCGAAGGGCGAGTCAAACTCAAAAAGTTGGAGCCGCGGGGCGGACTTGAACCGTCGACCTGCCGATTACGAATCGGCTGCTCTACCAACTGAGCTACCGCGGCTGCGTGATTTGAATTTAGCATTGCCGGGTGCGAGCGTCAAACGACGAGCAGATTTAACAGCTTGTTGAAAAAGGGTTCTTCGCCATCATTCCAGCCCCTACGAGAGAGTCACAGTATACAAAAATCCAAGAAAATGCAGATTCCTCGTCGCGATTGCTCCTCGGAGTGACAGCAAATGAGGTTTTTCAGCAAGCCGTTAATGTGAGAAGGGGTACATCAGCCAGGCGATGGCCACGGAGATTACCGCGAACAGGACGAAGTAAAGCAGAGCGCGGCTGAGACGCTTTGTAGCCGTGGGCTGCGAAAGCGCCGCAAACGCCACGGAAATCAGTCCCGCGCAGAGAAGCAATGCTGGGAAATGATCCAGATGCAATTTTTCCTGCTCCTTGAAAGTCAAAGATTAAGTGCACACAGGCTGAGAGCCTGTGCCACAAAAGCCAGCTTGAATGCACTGGCGGGTCAGGATTTTTCTTTTCAAGCGATTCCCCACGCATCCAGGACGCAGAGGAAATTCAGCAGACCGGCCATCGCCAGGAAGCGCGTGCCGTAAACTCCTGCGACGAGCGCCGTATCCGCGCCGTGTGGTTCGAACAATCGCGCGAGAAAATAAAACGCTCCGGAGCCAATTTCGGCGAGAAAGCCCATGAATTCGAACATGTCTCCGCCGCGCATCGAATAGACCTGTCCGCGCATGGCATAACCCGCGACAGCCAAGCCGCCAACGCACAAAAAAATAACGGCGGCGCGTCCACGGCGTTTCAGCAAAAGATGGCCGAGCCCGGGAACAAGCCACGCCGCGAAGATAGCGGCGTTGCGCGCGGGAGACAGGGCGTCTGAATCAGAAGTGATATTCGTCTCGGGCATATCAGTCATTTGGCTTCCAGCAGGCCGGAGCCCTTAGGAGCCCTGTTGAAAAAGAAACCTTGGTCGCTATTCCCGCGGACGCGAGAGGCATATAGTTTGCAAAAAAGGCCGGGAAACAGCAGATTCCTCGTCGCGGCTGCTCCTCCCTTCGCCGAAAGCGCTCCCTTCGCAAAACACACTCAGGGCAGGCAGGGCAGGCGGAATGACAGCAAATGAGGGCTCTCAACATTACGCCGCAAATTCCTCGTTGGTCCTAACCGCTAGCCGCGCGGGACTAGCAAATCGCTTATTCGAGTATCGGGATGATTTCTTCTTGCATGGGGCCGGTGACGCTCGCTTCGCCGTCGCCCACATAAACATTCACTTCCGTGCGCACGCCAAACTCAGGCAAATAAATTCCCGGCTCGATGGAGAAACACGTATGCGGCACGATGCGGCGATCGTCGCGCGTCTCCAGGCCGTCCATGTTCGCGCCGTTGCCGTGAACGTCCTGCCCGATGCTGTGGCCCGTGCGGTGCGTGAAAAATTTGCCATAGCCGGCTTTGCGAATCACCTCGCGCGCCGCTCGATCCACTTCCCATCCATACGTGGCGCGCCCCGAGGAAACGGATTGCTTTACGAATTCGATGGCCGCATCGCGGGCCTGCCGCACGATATGAAAAATCTTCGCGAATTTCGCCGGCACCGATTCGCCGAGGTATCCCATCCACGTGATATCGTAAAAAACGGCACCGGGACGGTCGAGTTTGCCCCACACGTCCAGCAGCATCAAATCGCCTTTGCGAATCGGAAAACTCCCCACCGCCCTAGGCTCGTAATGCGGATCTCCCGCGTGTGCGCCGACGGAAACATTGGGCGCCGCGTCTGCCACCACCGAATTCGCGCGGAACTGCGCAGCCATCCACTGGGACAACTCGAATTCGGTCAGCGATTTATTCTCGCGCACAAACGATCCCGCGCGCGCGAAAGCCTCTTGCGTCACGCGATCCACGATTCGCCCAGCCAGTTTGTGCGACTCGAATTGCTCGGGGGTCCAAGCCGCTTCGAACTTCTGCACCAAATCGGCTGAGCTGACTACTTTCGCGCCCAGTTTTCGCACAAGTTCAATCGTGCCAGCGTCGACCAATCCGATATAGGGAATATTATTCTGCGGCGAATACTGCATGGCGATAGCTTTCGAGCCGCTCAGAATCTTGCCCAGCCCTTTCTGCAGCTCCTCCCACCCCGAATATTCGATTTTGCGCCCGGGAAGGCTGTCGAGCTGCTTCGCCTCGATGCGATGAACGAGTTTGCTTGGCGTGCCGCGCGAGGGAACAAAATAAAACCAGCGGCGCGTCGCCATTCCGTTGGAACCGAGTCCGAGGACGCGAGCGGCAATCGGATCGCGATGATGATGGTCGTAGAAGAGCCATCCATCGTGGCCCGCTGCGCGCAGAGCTTTCTGAATCTCCTGCAGTTTCATAGCCGACATTTTACGCGGATTCGCCGCAAAGAGATGTGAAGCCTGCCTGCCGCGGCGCCCGCTCAGAATCGCAAGCCGGCGTCTTCGGCGGCCGCGCTTCTACAGCGCGCCCAGAGCCTCCGCCTGGCCCGCAAACAAGCCGGCGTACTTGGTGATGCCCACCATCGTAAAGACCTTGGTGAAGTGGGGAGAGAGCCCGAAGGCATACACCTTCTGGCCGGAATTCGAGGCCTCGATCAGCATCTGGATCACCAGCGCAATCCCGCTTGAATTGATGTAATCCACCTTGGTGAAGTCCAGCAGCACCAGCTTGGATGTCTCCTTG
>DAHUXN010000072.1 GCA_027307115.1 Acidobacteriota bacterium | reverse complement strand
CAAGGCCGCGGCTCCGCGGCGAACAGCGCCGTTTGCTATTCGCTTGGCATTACCGCCGTTGATCCCGTTGGAATGGATCTCCTTTTTGAGCGGTTTCTCTCCGAGGAGCGCGGCGAATGGCCGGACATTGACCTCGATCTGCCGAGCGGCGATCAGCGCGAACGCGCCATTCAATATGTCTACAAACGTTACGGGAAATTGGGCGCGGCCATGACTGCCAACGTCATCACCTATCGCGGCCGTTCCGCGGCGCGCGAGATTGGCAAAGCTCTTTCCTTTGATCCCGAAACTTTAGGCCGTGTCGCGAGTCTCGTAGGCGCTTGGGAATATAAAGACCACAACGATACGCTCGCGCGCCAATTTCGCGATGCGGGTCTTGATCCATGCCATCCACGAATTCGCAAATTTCTCGAACTCTGCCTTGCCGTTCAGGATTTGCCGCGCCATTTGGGCCAGCATTCCGGAGGAATGGTCGTTTGCCAGGGCCAACTCGATTCTGTTGTGCCGCTGGAGCCCGCGACAATGCCCGGGCGCGTCGTCGTGCAATGGGATAAAGAAGATTGCGCCGACGTGGGCATTGTAAAAGTCGATCTGCTCGGCTTGGGCATGATGGCAGTGCTTGAAGAATCACTGAAAATTATTCGCGACGATTACGGCGAGGAAATCGACCTCGGACGTCTGCCCGCCAACGATCCCGCTGTTTACGATGCTCTGCAAAAAGCGGACACCGTAGGCATGTTCCAAATCGAAAGCCGCGCGCAAATGTCATGCTTACCGCGTCTGCGCCCGAAATGCTTTTACGACGTTGTGGTGCAGGTTGCGATCATTCGGCCCGGGCCGATCGTCGGCAAAATGGTTCATCCTTATTTGAAACGCCGCCAGGGGCGCGAATCGGTCGAATGCCTTCACCCATCGCTCGAGCCCGTTCTCGCGCGCACTTTGGGTATTCCGCTCTTCCAAGAGCAACTGCTGCGTATGGCCATGATCGCCGCTGGCTTCACGGGAGGCGAAGCGGAGGAATTGCGCCGCGCCTTTGGTTTCAAACGTTCCGAAGCGCGCATGAAAGACATCGAGATAAAACTTCGCCGCGGGATGGACAAAAATGGAATTGCTTCGGAAATTCAGCAGAAAATCGTGCAATCCATCACTTCGTTCGCGCTCTACGGATTTCCCGAATCGCATGCCGCGAGTTTTGCGCTTCTCGCCTACGCCAGCGCCTATCTGAAATGCCATTACCTCGGTGCTTTCACCGTTGCTCTGCTGAACAATCAGCCGATGGGTTTTTATCACCCCGCAACAATTGTCAAAGATGCCCAGCGGCACGGTCTTAACGTTAGGCCTATTGACGTGACCTGCTCGGACTGGCTTTGCACACTCGAAAAATTTCAAGAGAAAGACGCTCGAGCCCTGGCTTTGCGGCTCGGCCTGCGCTTCGTGAAAGGCTTGCGCGCCGAAATCGCCGAAGAAATTGTCCTTCAGCGCGCAGGTCGCTCGTTTGCATCGATTGAACATTTGAAGCTCCGCATTCCCGCAATCCATAAATCTGAACTTGCGGCCCTCGCGGAAATTGGCGCCTTGAATTTTATCGAAGGCAAGCGCAATGCTGATGGCGAGAATCGCCAAACCATCCATCGTCGCGAAGCTTTGTGGCAAATCGAACGTGCTGCGCGGCGGCCAGGAGCATTATTCGAAACACTCGAAACAGCCTTCGAAAAATCGGGAGCGAGCGGGGATGCCGAATCGGAAACTTCCCAGCCTGCAATTGCGCAAGCGGCCGCCGGCTCGCCTCTTGCGCCAATGACCACCGAAGAAAGATTGATCGCCGACTTTCGCGGCACGGGTATGACCGTGGGTCCTCATCCTCTCGCGTACCATCGCGCGGAATTAAAACGGCGAGGAATTCGCTCCGCTATCGAGCTCGATCGCCTTCCTCATGGCACGCACGTCCGCTTCGCCGGAGCGGTGATTGCGCGCCAGCGCCCCGGAACCGCGAAAGGCTTTGTGTTTCTTAGCCTGGAAGACGAAACCGGCATCGCCAACGCCATCATTACGCCGCAACTTTTCGAGCGGGATCATACCGTGGTCATTCACCACCAATTCCTGCTGATCGAAGGAAGGCTGCAAAATCAGGACAACGTCATCTCCGTAAAAGTGGAACGTATTCAGCCGCTGCGCATCACACACGCCGAAACCACTTCGCACAATTTTCACTGACCAATTCGTTACTCGTCAATTGCTGGAGCCTTGATCGTCAATTTGCTGAGCAAGCAGAAACTGCGGTCGAGTTTATTTCTACAACATTCTTGACACGAAGATATTTCCTCGCCGATAGTGTTGGCGCACAACGAATCGCACATGGAAAACAAATCAAATGCTTACACTCGGCGTTCGCTGCTAAAAACTATCGCTGTTGGCTCCGGGACGCTTGCTCTCAGTCACTTCGCCGGCGCCACCGCTTTGGCGCAACAACTGCCCGCCGCGGCAAAACGCCTGCCATCATTCACTGGCCCGGGCCCGAATCCTTACTGGAACTCCGTCGGACCCATGGCCACCTATCCTCAAAAGGCGCCGCTGGTTCTCTTAACCGACAGGCCCGTGCAACTCGAAACACCGCGAAATTATTTTCTGAATGCCATCACGCCCAATGAAGCATTCTTTGTCCGCTGGCATCTCGAAAGCATCCCAAACGAAGTGGATCTCTCATCATGGCGGCTGCGCATCGAGGGCAATGTCAACAAGCCGCTCGCGCTGACCTTTTCTGATCTGTTGCACAAATTCAAGCCGGTCACTCTCGCCGCCGTTAATCAATGCTCAGGCAACAGCCGCAGCCGCTTCGGTCCGCGCGTCGCGGGAGGCCAGTGGGGCAATGGGGCGATGGGCTGCGCACGGTGGACGGGCGTGCATTTCCGCGAACTTTTGGACATGGCGGGCGTGAAAAGCGGATCTGTACAGGTCCAGATGCAAGGCCTGGAGCGCGGCAAGGGCCCGAAAGGCATGCCATCCTATGAATTCAAGAAATCGCTCGATCTCAGCAATCCCGTTCTCGACGAAAGCATTGTCGCGTATTCCATGAACGGCGAGCCGTTGCCGATGCTCAACGGTTTCCCAATTCGCCTGATCGTCCCGGGATATTTCGCAACCTATTGGGTAAAATGCCTTACGGAGGTTCGTCTTCTCGATAAGCCCGACGAAAATTTCTGGATGAATCCAGCGTATCGCGTTCCTGACACGCCGCGAGGCACCACCACGTCCGCCGACGTGGCAGCCGGCAAAGTAAGAATGATTCCCATCAACCGCATGCCCGTGCGGTCGTTCATCATTTCGCCCGATGGCGCGACGAAAATCCCGGCCGGACTGCCGGTGACCGTTCGCGGCACTTCCTTCAGCGGCTATGGCCGTGTCGCCAAAGTCGAATTCTCGGATGCCACTCGCGGCGGCTGGCGCGAAGCGAAACTGGGCGAAGATCTCGGCCCTTACGCGTTTCGCACCTGGGAATATCCGTGGACGCCAGACCGGCCGGGCAAGTATTCCCTTGCGGTTCGCGCCACGGATGAAAAAGGGAACGTCCAGCCCGACGAAGGCGTCTGGAATCCGGGTGGCTATCTTTGGAATAAAATCGAGCGCCAGGAAGTAACCGTGGGAGAACCGGCATGATCGGCGCTGGAAAAAAGCGGCGCATCTTTTTTGCATTGCTGATTGGCGTGTGCGTCCTCGCTGTCGGCGCGATCTATGCCGACCTCCAGATTGGCTATTACACATCGGCTAATCTCGGCAGTGTCGTGCAGCCCGCTCCTCCGCGTCTGCAAACCAATGGCGTCTATAGCGTTGCGGCTTATCCGCTTTACACACCACAACTAGTTCCCGGCGTCGGCCGCCAAGATGCGGCAGCGTACTGCAACACGTGCCACACTCCCAGCTACATCACCATGCAGCCTCCATTGCCGGCGGCCACTTGGAAAGCGGAAGTCGATAAAATGGGCAAAGCCTTCGGCGCACAAATTCCCACCGGTGCACAGGCTCGCATCATCAAGTATCTTGAAACGCATTACACGCCGGAGACACGCAAGCATTAGTTCGCCGAACTGGTATCTCCAAGGGTCTTGTCCTGCATCGGTTTCCGAATTCAGACCCGTCGGTATATACTCCCGCGCTCTGGCGGGAATTAATCTCAGAGGGGAGTAATCCGACCGTGTGCCATTTTCGTCGTGTTTTTTTCTCTACTGTTGTCGCTCTAGCAACGTTTGCGATACTTGTCTCAGTTTTTCCAGAGACGATTTCAGCTCAGCAAGTCAATCCGGATTCTTATAGCGCAATGCGCTGGCGCGAAATTGGCCCATATCGTGCCGGTCGCGTCACGGCTGTCGCAGGTGTGCCCGGCAATCCGGCGGTCTATTACATTGGAACGCCCGGAGGCGGCGTGTGGAAAACGACCGACGGTGGCACGGTGTGGAATCCGATTTTTGACACTGCGCATGTTGCCTCGATTGGCGCTGTTACCCTGGCGCCTTCTGACACGAACATCATTTACGTGGGCACGGGCGAGCAAACGCAAGGCAACGGCGTCTACAGGTCTACCGACGCAGGAACCACGTGGACGAACATCGGTTTACAGGAAACGCATTTCATCAATTCTGTTCTCGTTGATCCGCGCAATCCCAACATCATCGTTGACGGCGCGATGGGAGACGGCACTCCCAGCGAAAACCGGGGTGTTTATAAATCCACGGACGGCGGAAGGACGTGGAAGAAAACTTTATACAAGGACGACACCACAGGCATCGCCGACATGACCGCCGACCCGAGTAATCCTCGAGTTATTTACGCAGCGCTTTGGAAACCTGCGGCGCGTCTCTTCTTTCCGCCAACGGGAAAACCTGCGCCAGGTCCCGATGCATGGATTTACAAATCCATGGACGAAGGTTCCACCTGGAAAATGCTCGACGCCGATGGCATGTCCCCCGAGAAATGGGGACGCACGGGAGTTGCCGTCGCACCGGGCAATCATGGTCGTCGCGTTTTCGCCATCACCAGCGAAGGACTTTACCGTTCTGATGACGCCGGGGCGAATTGGCGCAAAATTACCGACGATCCGCGCGTCGTCGGCAACGGTTATTTCAGCCGCGTGTTCGTTGATCCGAAAAACGCCGACGTGGTTTACGTTATGCAGACCTGCACGTACCGCTCGACTGACGGCGGCGTGCATTTTGAGGCTTTCAAGGGCGCGCCCGATGGCGATGATTACCACGTGTTGTGGATCGATCCCACGAACAGTAACCGCATGCTGCTAGGAGTCGACCAAGGCGCCATAATCAGCGTTGACGGCGGTAAATCATGGACCACCTGGTACAACCAGCCAACGGGCCAGCTCTATCATTTGTCCGCCGACAATCAATTCCCCTACGTCATTTACGCTTCGCAGCAGGATAGCGGCACCGTTGCGATTCCCAGCCGCAGCGACTTTGGACGTATCCGCGATCGCGACGTTTTTTCTCCGGCGGGATATGAATTCGGCTATATCGTCGGCGACCCGCTCCATCCCTACCTGGTTTATTCCGACGGGGCGCCGGGAACGATCGTCCGTCTCGATCGCAGGACCAATCAGATCGTCGACGTTTTTGATCGCGGCAACAAATATCGCTCTTCGAGTAACGCTCCGTTGCTGTTTTCACCGCAGGATCCGCACACGCTTTATTACGGTTCCCAGTACGTTCTTGAAACGACCGACGGCGGAATGAACTGGCGCGAAGCCAGCCCGGATTTGGCCGTGCGGCCCAAAGAAGAAAGCAAAGAAAACAGCAAGGAAAAAGTGCCGCCGGTAAATCCGCGAAGTCAGGTGATCACAGCGCTTTCGCTTTCCCCGGTTTCCGCGAATGTGATGTGGGCCGGAACAGGCAACGGCTTAATTCAACTGACGCGTGATGGCGGCGCAACCTGGCAAAACGTCACCATGCCGGGCCTCGATGCCCGTAGCTCGGTTTCCATCATTGACGCTTCGCATTTCGATGCGGGTGCCGCCTACGCCGCTGTGGATGAGTTCCACGACTCGCACGCGCTCTTTTATCGCACGCGCGATTACGGGAAGACGTGGCAGCCGATCTCGACGGGTTTCCCGGATTATGGAGTTGCTCGCGTCATCCGCGAAGATACCGAACGCAAAGGGCTGTTATATGCAGGTACCGAAAATGGAGTTTTTGTGTCGTTCGACGACGGCGATCAGTGGCAGCCGTTGCAGCTCAATCTGCCCACATGTGACGTCCGCGATTTGATCGTGCACGGCGACGATCTGGCCATCGCAACCTACGGCCGGTCGCTGTGGATTCTCGATGATGTGACTCCACTGCGGCAAGCAAGCGAGCAAGTCACCAACGCGAACGCATATTTTTATCACCCGCAGACTGCCATTCGTTTGCGCTGGAACAACGACCAGGATACGCCGCTGCCCCCGGAGGTCCCCGCCGGACAAAATCCCCCGGACGGCGCATTCATTGATTACTACTTGAAATCCGCGCCACCAGGCGAGATCACTTTAGCAATTTCGGACTCTCAGGGAAATTTGATCCGCAAGTATTCAAGCGCGGAGCCCGAACCCACAAAACTCAAACCAGAAAACGTTCCGGAATACTGGTTCGCCACTCCCACGGTGTTGCCCAAAAATGCCGGAATGAACCGATTCGTCTGGAATCTGCGCTATCCGCATCCGGAGAACCTAAGCTATGCGCTTTTCAACGAGCGTGAAAAGTCGGTCGCATTCTACGGCACCGAAGATGCTGTTCCTGGTGTGACGCCGCGGTTCCAGCCGCTCGGACCCCAGGTTGTTCCCGGCGACTACGAATTGGCGCTCACCGTGAATGGCCAGACGTATCGCCAGACCCTTCACGTTGTAAAAGACCCGCGCGTGCGCATTTCGCAATACGATTACGTCGCGCAGTTTGACCTGCTGAAGCAGGTGAATGCCGGAATGTCGGCTAGTTATGACGCTTTCGGCGCGCTCGTTCCCGTGCAAAATGCCCTCGCCGACCGGCTGAAGGCATTTAAGGCAAATTCTCAGGCCAAGGAGGATGTCAAAGTACTCGAAAGCTTCAACAAGAAGTTCGGGGCAATTGAAGACGGCACATTTACAAGTCCGGGCTTCGGTGGAGTGAACTCGGAACTGACTCAAATTCTTTATGCCGCCGATACGGGCGACGGCCGGCCGTCGGAATCCGTTCGCGCGGCCGTAACGGAGGCATGCCAGGCTATAACAAGGAATTTCGAAGCATGGCGCAAATTCAACGCGGACGATGTTCCAGCGCTCAATACATTGCTGCAGAAATACAAACTTGCCGCAATTCCGGCCGCGACGCTGAATGCGCCCGCATCCGTGTGCGGCCGCTAGAGGCACCGAGCGCTTCATCGAAGATTAGTCGCGCTGTCGTTGCGCGCCGAGCACGGGCGCTTGCAGAGCAAGCACGCGTTGAACTTGTTCATCCCACACGCGCCATTCGTGCTTGCC
Source organism: Acidobacteriota bacterium (assembly GCA_027307115.1). Taxonomy (GTDB): domain Bacteria; phylum Acidobacteriota; class Terriglobia; order Acidiferrales; family UBA7541; genus DAHUXN01. Next base: position 29,536 of record DAHUXN010000072.1, on the reverse strand, counting down.
GGGCACTTCGGTGTACCGGTATGGCATCTTAAGTTGCGCGAGCAGCGCCACGAATTCGCGGTTCTCGCCGAGTAGACTGTCGCCCCATCCAATCGCGAGATAAAGTTGCGGGCAATTCTCCGGCGTGAGCTTGCGAATGAGCAGAAACGGGTCTTCATCCTTGCGCGCGGGATTATTTACCGGCCCAAAGCTGTCTAAGAGCGTCTGCCGCACACCCGGGTTTCCTATTATCGTTTGTTTGTTCTTCGTCAGCGGCTTGTCCCAGCGCTTCAGATCGGCACTTCCAACAACACTGCTGAGGCTCGCCACGGCTGCAAACATCTCGTGATGTTTTAGCCCCAAAAACACCGCGCCGTATCCGCCCATAGACAGGCCCGCGATAGCGCGTCCTCCACGCGAAGCAATGGTCCGGTAATGAGCATCGACGTAGGGAATCAAATCCTCGATAACGTAATTCTCCCACTGCATTTGTGGATTCGTGTAGTTGTTGACGTACCATCCGTTTTCGCCCTCCGGCATCACGATGATCTCTTCATACGGCTTCGCGTAATCAACAATCTGCGTCTTCTCGCACCAGTTCGAGTAGTGGCCGCCGTAGCCGTGCAGCAGATAAAAAACAGGGAAACGCCGGGCGCTTGTGGCGTAATCGCCCGGCAGGATGATATTGAATTTCACCGCTGTGCCATCCAGGTGCGCGGCTTGAAACTCCTCTGTTTTGCAACCGGCAGAATTCCCTGCGGGGGTTTGTACCGTGTGCGCCTGCGCCGCTACGGCACAAACAACCAGCAAACCCCATATCCGCGCGGTCCTAAGTCTTCTCATCGATGGAAATCTCCTCTGATCAGCAACGCAGGTTAACAGAAAAATGGCGTCGTCGAAGCGGTTGGAACGATTCACTCGCCAACGTTGCGGGATCCGCGCGGAAAGACAAGCCTATTCCACCCGTAACGAAATAAAGCGAGGCATCAGTTGCTCTTGTTCCGGTAGAATATTCCGCGAATCAATCGGCGCCGTCACCACCAATCACCTAGGAAAGAACGCAATGAGCGAAGCACGCACCGGGCATCCGTTTTATCTGTACGATGCGATTCACCAGCAACCGAATCTCGTGCGGCGCATGATCAGCGAACGCACCGATCTGATCGCACAAGCCGCGCGTGCTGCCACGAAAAAAGACCGTCTCTGGATTGTTGGCATTGGCAGCTCACTCTACACGGCCGAAATCGCAGAATACTTCTTTCGCCACCTTACCGCCGGTCGCGCCGAGATTGGCGTCGGGCAGTCGTTCGAATTTGTCTTCTATCCGCCCGCGCTCAGTGAACGTGACGCCGTCATCATTCTCTCGCACACAGGAATCACAAAGTGCACCATCGACGCCCTGGAATTTGCCCGCCGCGCCGGCGCACTCACGATTTGTATTTCCGGCGAAAACGAAGGCGAAGCCATGCGCTCTGCCAATTTTCTGATTCCGACGTGCGAGCAGGAAATTTCCTTCGCGTATACAAAAAGCCTCACCTCCGCGCTCGCGCGCCTCGCGCTCTTCTCCGTCGCCTTCGCTGACGCTCGCGGCGAGAAAAATCCATCCGCAAAACAATCGCTCGATCGCATTCCCGATTTGATGCAGCAGGCGCTTGGCCTTGAAGCAAGAATGAAAGACTTGGCGGGAAAAATCGCCGAGCGCCGCCGGATCGTTCTGATCGGCGCGGGGCCGAACTGGCCGGCAGCGCGTGAGATCGCCCTGAAAATAAAAGAGACGAGTTTCGCGCCCGCGGAAGGTGAGCAAACGGAGCAGCTCCGCCACGGCCCGTTCTCCGAAATCGACGAACGCGCTACGCTCATCGCGCTCCTCGCCGGCGGCCCAGCTGACGAACGCACGCGCATGATCATCCGGGCCGCAGGCGAAACAGGAGCTCATCGCATCGTGTTTCATGTTCCCTCAGCACGACCCGACGATTCCGCCCTTGAATCAGCCAATGATTGGTTTACGATTCCCGCAGCGGAAGAATGGCTCTCTCCCTTCGTCTTCCTTGTACCCCTGCAACTACTGACCTATTTTCTCGCTCTTGCGCGCGGCACAAGTCCCGATCACGGGCGCCTCGATCAGCCGCCGCACGCCCGCGCACGAGAGATCTACAAGTATTGATGAGCGGTCGTTCAGAGCGCGGCTGAATCAGAGTGCGGCGGCCGGGTAGGCCATCCGGCCAGTTGCCTCACACGCGCCTTTGCCCTGATCTCTCGAGCCGCCGTCCTCCCATACCCGTAAGATAGTCGCATTGGCTGCCTGAGGAGGCTATGATGCGAAAGATCGCATGTCTTTGTGCAACTTCTCTGCTATTGGCTGCCTGCACCATCGCTCGCGTCCATACCACTAGAATTGGTGGTACCATCTCCGCACCCAACGGCAAGCCAGCAGCCAACGTGCAAGTCATGATCGAACGCTCAGACGGTTCTCTCCCGCTTGCGACGCGCACTGATTCGCACGGCCATTTCTTATTCAAATTCGTCCCGCCAGGTCTTTACGACATTCGCGCGTCAGACGCAACTGCGGCCTCCATCTGGAAGCACAACCTGATCGTGCACTCAAGGAAAGAAGCCGTAGTGAATCTTCAACTCGAGCGCAGAAAACATGCCCCAATAGCCGCTCCGGCACACTCAAATTAGGTCTCGAACGTAAAGTACTACTGGGAATAGCAGAAAATCTCCATAAAGCCCTATTTTTCAATGCTGGTACTACTGCCGAAGTACCACGCGTCTAGGCCTCCTGAGTCATTGTTCCGTTCCAGACAGCTTCGTAGCATGAGTCGTGCGGGTTGGGACGTGCTGCGGGGACGACGGTTCCAAATGGAACCGGGGCCGATTCCAACCCGATCCAAGCCCGCTCGCCGGCGTTTCCCCATCTTGACCCCCGCCGGCAGCGGGGTTTATCCAGCGACTCCCCCATTGTGGTCTTTATGATGGCAAGTTTTTCTTCCGAACAGATACCCTTTGGCCTACTTCTTGCGTGCTAATTCGACTATGTCTCTTCTCGTCATCGAGTCCGCGAAGAACATAGAACATACAACGGCACGGTTCGCAGCCGCTGCCAGGCCAGGACGACACGTGACAGCGAAAATATGCTTGCACTCGATCCTTCATCTCGCGCTCGCCCTTGCGGCCATGCTCGCGGTCGCGAATTCTGCCACTGCCGCGGAGCTAGAGCCGAAAACAATCGCCGCCTTCGATCACTATATCGCCCTTTCCGAGACAACAATTAACGCCTCGCTGAATGATACCCAGTCCTTCCTCTGGGTGGATCGCTTGCCGCTGGAAGCGCGCGCCGCCGTTTTAGCTCGCCTGCGCGCGGGCAACGTTGTGATTGAAAGAATGCAAACGCTCGAGAACGGAAAGCCGATCGACATCCCCAATGGTCTGGTTCACTATTGGATCGGAACTGTGTTCATTCCCGGCACGACGTTGGCGCAAACTCTCGCCCTCGTCCAGGATTACAATCACCAGTCTAAATACTACCGGCCGCGCGTGCTCACATCGAGAATTCTTTGGGATAATGGGAATGACTACCGCGTGTACTTGCGCCTCTACGAAAAGAAAGTGCTCACGTGCGTGCTCGACACCCAACACCAGGTCCACTACGTTATTATCGATTCATCGCACGCATGGAGTCGCTCGCGCAGCACGGAGATCCGCGAAGTAGCTGGTTGGGGCAACCCCGGCGAGCACGACCTCCCGGTCGGCCGTGACAATGGCTATCTCTGGCGCATAAACACCTATTGGCGATTTCAGCAGAAAGACGGTGGGGTTTATGTTGAGTGCCAGTCGATTTCACTGACGCGAGACATTCCAATCGGCCTGGGATGGCTCATCGGTAGCTACGTCGAAAGCATTCCTCGAGAGTCTCTCGAATTCACCCTCGACACCACTAGACAGATTCTGGCAAGGCGCGAAAGTCCTCACAGACTAAAATCGTCGAACAGCCACTGAGCTATCCGCATGCTTGTTAGAATCCGGAACGACCGAATAATTTGTCTGACATGCAATTAGAATGTGGTTGCCGCGAGGAAAATATCGGGAAATCCATTCAGGTCGTTGTTCACAAGGTTGCCGGCTGCCGAATAAAACGAGACAACGTGCCCTGTGCTGCTAATCACCGGATTCAGCGACGCTCCGTTTCCTGGCGTCTTTGTCGCCGACACGCTTGCCAGGACTGTGCTCGGCTTGCAACCGCTGGCCCCATTAATACACGTGTTATAGACGTAGATATTTTCGAGGCCGTTCAAAGTCGCCGTCGACAAGTTACTGGCTTGGGACGCAAACGCTACAAATTGTCCCGAATTCCCGATGCTCGGATGTTCGCTTAATGCGTTTGCTGGGGTCGCATTATCAGCGGCTAACGAGACGATCGTGGTTTTCGCCGTACAGCCTGACACCACGCCTTGGCAAGTATCCCGCAAATAAATTTCGCTAATGCCTCCCGAAGTCGCTCCCAAATTTGACGCGCTTGACGCGAATGCCACGAACCGGCCATCGGGCGTCATTGTTGGTTCAACGCTCGAACCATCCGCAAACGCCGCCCCATCCGGCGTCGAAATCAATTGTGCCGCGGAGGTCGTGCAGCCTTTCGTAATTCCAATGCAGTACGCGACGCGGTAAATTTCCGCCGCTCCTCCTGAACCAGCCACAAGGTTGGTCGCGGTAGACATGAAGGCTACAAACTGCCCACTCTTGTTGGACTCAACCACTGGTTGTGAACTTGAGCCGTCGGCGGGCGTCACTCCGTCCGCCGCCACCGAAACGAGCTTCGTCGTCGGTGTACAAGTTGTTCCCGCAGCTAGACACGTGTCCCGCAAATAGACTTCAGAGGATGCCGTGGTCGCGCCCGCGACCAGATTGGTAGCTGTCGATGTGAACGCCACAAAGCGGCCATCTGGACTGAGGGACGCTTGGTTCACCGGACCCGAGGCTGGCGTAACACCGTCAGAGCCGACGGAAACCAAAGTCATCGTTGGCGTGCATCCCGCGGCAACGCCCGCGCAAGGGTTTGCCGCGAAGACTTGCGAGGTCGTTCCGTCAAAACTGAATCCCGAAACCAGGTCCGTCGCCAGCGAGCTGAACGCCACTATCTTAGCGGCCGACGACGCCACCGCTGGCTGCGAACTTGCCCCGTTGGCCAAGATTCCTGTGGGCCCTACATTGACCAGAATTTCCTTCGGCGAGCATCCGGTCGTCACTCCCAAGCACGTATCGCGGAGAAATATGTTTGGCTCGCCATTCGTCAGCGGATTAGGTGGCGGATTAATGGTTGTCGTCTCCAGCAAATTCGTTGAGGACGAAACAAATGCAACGAAACGCCCTGTGGCATCCATCGCGGGCCCCGAAGTGGACGGATTGTCCGCTCCGTCATTTGCTTGTGCGCCGTCCGCGGCAACGTCCACCAATTCGGGCAATCCCGCGCCTGTCAATGACGGCACAATGGAGAAAAATAGGCTCCCGGAAGTTCCACCACCCGGCGTGGGATTCACTACTTGCACGGGATATGTACCCGCAGCGGCCAGATCCCCGCTTGCGAGCTGCGCATCAAGCGTTGTTGCTCCCCCAAACGTCGTGGGTCTGCCGCTGCCGTTTACAAGCACTTGACTCGCCGAATCGAAGCCGTTTCCGGTAATCCGGATCGCGGCAGTCGTCGTGGTTCCCGCTACCACCACAGGTGGAGAGACGGCGCTAATTATGGGGCTAGGATTCACTACGTTTAACAAAATAATGTTTGACACACCGCCTCCCGGCGGTGTGATTCCTGAGGCAGGAGGGTTCAAAACAGCGATCCGCAGCGTACCGGCCGTTGCGATGTCGGACGACTGAAGGTTGACCGTAAGCACGGCGCCGCTCGTGTAATTGGTTTGCCGGTTAGCTCCATTCACGGTAACCACCGAGGTGGGGACGAAGTTCGATCCATTGATTGTTATCGTTGTAAACCCCCCAGACGCAGGAATACTAATCGGTGTAATCGACAAAATCGAAGGGACTGGAGAAGCTGTAGCCGTCACATTCAGGTCGGCCGTTTGCGAGATTCCCCCGCCAGGTGCGGGCGTAGTTACTCCCACAAGAATGGTTCCAGGTGTGGACACGTCGCCAGGATTCACTATCGTCGTCAGCTTGGAAGGAGTCAGAAAAATCGTCTGACGCGGCAAGTTATTGAACGTAATTGTAGAACTTGGCGCAAATCCGGAACCGATCACTGACAATGTAAATGTGACCGAGTTCTCTGGCACGCTGGAAGGCGATAGAGAACTGACAACAGGCACGGGCAGGTTGATAACTCCGCCGCAAGACGCCAGCAGAATCAACCCCGCCACCAAAATCCCCGCGGAAAGTTTATTACGTCGAGTCAAGTCTTCTGTCCTCTCATAACTCTACGTCATCGTCCCCACCGGCGTCGGTGGTGTCTGCGGATGCCGCCGCAACCAGAAAGACTACTAGAGATGACAGCATCGAGCAATCGGGATGTCTGTTCATTCTGAGAGTATTGGGCTGCGCGAGGATGTCTGACGATAAGCATTGCGAAGTCTGCCTGTTTACAACTTCGCTCCCGAATTACATATTTGACTTCCATAGTTCATATTTTTTCATTAATCTCCCTAGCGAACACAGGAGAGGATGGCCATATCTTCTTCCGTTTCAATGTCTTCACAATGCCCAATATGATGGTGTTTGTGGATTTCGGGTTGCTACAAGACATACTCAGTGAGTTTTGCGCGCGGCTTTGCGCGCCGATTAGGGTTCGCCCTTCCCGGGGTGTGAAATGCGAACCGGACGACCGTAACACAAGCAAAATTTCTATTGGGTAGTCGAAATCCAAGGAGGAATCATGCAGAAGCAGAAAGCAGGCGGACGGAAGACTTCCTTCCTCGCCTTCGCAGTTCGTTTGGCGGCGGTTGTTGTATTTCTCTTCGCGCTGAACACTGTCGCGCGGGCGCAATCGACGGCAACCCTCCAAGGTGCCGTCACGGACACCTCGAACGCCGCAGTGCCGGGCGCGAAAGTCGTTGTGCACAATCAAAACACAGGAGTCGACCGCACCACGCAGACCGATCAGTCCGGTGCTTACCTCGTCTCCGGACTCCTTCCCGGCGTCTACCAAGTCACGATTAGCGCGAACGGCTTCCAGACGTCCGTGATTAAGGATCTGACGCTCAGCGTCGCGACAACTGTGACTGAAAACACGCAATTGACCGTGGGCCAGGTTACGCAAGAAGTTACGGTCACCGGCGGCACGCCGCTGGTGGACACAAGCAACGCCACGGTAGGCCAGGTCATCAACCAGCGCACCGTGCAGGAGATTCCGCTGAATGGCCGCCATTTCGTGGACCTTGGCCTCTTGGTCCCGGGAACCGTCACCCCGCCTCAAAGTGGCTTCCTCACTGCGCCCCTGCGCGGCCAGGGATCTTTCGCCATCAATACCGCCGGGCAACGCGAAGACACTACAAACTGGATGATCAACGGTATCAACCTCAGCGACGAAGTCCAGAATCAGATCACGTTTCAACCGTCCATCAATACTGTATCGGAATTCAAGATTGACAATTCGACTTTCCCGGCCGCGTATGGCCGCAACTCCGGCGCGATTGTGAATATCGCCACGCGCTCCGGAACAAACCAGTTCCACGGTGAGGTTTTCGAGTTTCTCCGCAATAGCTACTTCGACGCACGAAATTTTTTCAATCCAACAAAAACTTCCACGGGCGTGCCTATCCAACAATCGCCGTTTATTCGTAATCAGTTCGGCGCATCCGCCGGCGGGCCGATCAAGAAAAATCGCGCATTTTTCTTCCTCAACTACGAGGGCACGCGCCAACGGCAGGCGATTAGCCTTACCTCCCACACGCTGAGCCCAGCCGATCAGGTCCAAGTTGCGGCCACGAGCGACGCAGCCATTCAAAAAATCGCCGCCCTCTTACCGGCGGCGAACGCTGTCGGGACCGGCAATCCGACCGACCCAACGACGTTTAACGGATTTGTCGGCGGCACAACCGCTCCGGTCAATATTGACCAGGGCAGCGGCGACATCAGCGTGACGCTCAATGACAATAATCGCCTTCACGGCTATTACAACATTCAGCAGGATCTTCGCCAGGAGCCGACTCTGCAGGGCAACAACCTGCCGGATTGGGGCGATACGCGCGCATCCCGGCGCCAGATCATGACCCTTGAAGAAGAGCATATCTTCGGACCCAGTTTGACGAACGAAGCGCGCCTTGGGTATAACCGCATTCACATCACGTTCTCGCCTAACCGCGCTTTGAATCCGACAACTTTCGGGATCAACGACGGAACGACAACTGCCATTGGCCTTCCACAGATCAATGTGTCCGGGTTTTTCAACATTGGCGGCCCGGCCGGTTTCCCGCAGGGACGCGGCGACACCACTGTGGCCTTCAGCGACACGGTCCGTTATCTCCGCGGTAACCATTCGTTTGCGTTTGGCGGCGAGGTTCGCCGATTTTATAACAACAATTTTGCATTGACGCCCGGCTCTTTCACTTTCACGAGTGTAAGCAACTTCATCAACGATCAGGCCGGCTCGTTCGCGACAAATCTAGGGAACGGCGCCAGCAAAATTCTCGAACCGGCGTTCGGCCTCTTCATTCAAGATAGCTACAAGCTGCGCCCGAACCTTACACTCGAACTCGGCTTGCGCTACGACGATAACCAAACCCTCTCGGATGCTCAGAACCGCTTTGTCATCTTCGATCCGGCCAGTATCAGCTTGGTGCAAGTTGGCACCAATGGCTTCAGCGAGCCCTACAACGCCAATAACAAAAATTTCCAACCTCGCGTTGGGTTTGCTTGGGATCCCCGTGGCGACGGCAAGACCGCCATTCGCGGGGGCTATGCCATCCTCACTGATCAGCCGGTTTCCGGCATCGTGACCGGACTTACGACAAACCCGCCGTTCGGCGATCCCATCTCGTTTAACGGCACGATCAGTATGACGAACGCGCTAGCCACCGCTGGCCCGTCCGGACTTTCACCCAACACGATTTTCCATAACTTCCGCAACCCATACGTCCAATCATGGAGCTTAACCTTCCAGCACCAGATCGCGGAAACGCTCGGATTTCAGGTCGGCTACATCGGCTCAAAGGGCACGCATCTCCGCTTGCCGAACAATTTGAACCAGCCCGCCATCGGACAGGAAGTGGAGGGGCCGAGCAAACTTCAACCGGGCAGACCGTTCGGCGCTCTTTCCGCGTCGAGCCCGATTGATCCTTCGACCGCGTTGGGTAATATCAACGAAGTCGATTCCAGCGGCAATTCCAATTACAAAGCCCTGTGGGTCACTGCGAACAAGCGTTTCGCGCAAGGGCTACAATTCAACGCGTCCTACACGTACTCGAAATCGTACGACTACAATTCACTCAATGGGAACGCAGTCGAAGACAGCACCAATCCACGCTTGAATTACGGGCCGTCTGACTTTGATGCCCGGAACCGGTTCGTGATCAACGCGGTGTACGACCTTCCGTTCAAGGGTAACCGTCTGGTATCGGGATGGGAAATTGCCGGTATCTCGCAGGCTCAGTCCGGCAACCCCCTGACGGTTATTTTTCTCGACTCGACTCCGACGGCGGGATTCGTACTTCGCCCCGACGCGAGTGCGGCGCTCCAAACGACTGGCGACCCGGCTCAGTGGATTGCAAACCCAGGTGTCCTGTCCGCACCGCGCGTGCTCGGACCGAATGGGGGTTTTATCTATCACTTCGGCAATCTCGCCAGGAACACGGTGATTGGTCCGAAATTCGTGAATACGGATTTCTCTCTCATCAAACGCACAAAGATCACGGAGCGGATTAATTCGGAGTTTCGTGCTGAGTTTTTCGACATCTTCAATCATCCGAACTTTGGCAACCCGAACCTTGGACTCCCCAGCAACGGGACCCTTGGAACGTTCGGCCAAATCACCAGCACGCGTTTCCCGACGGGCGACTTCGGCTCGTCGCGTCAGATCCAGCTTGCTCTAAAGCTGCAGTTCTAACGCGAGGCCCGAATCGAGGACTACGGGCAAGCGATAGCGTAAGGAAAAAAAAAACCGGCCAGCCCGGGCGAGGCGCACCGCGAGGTGGCCTCGCCCTTTTTTACTGGGGATATTCACTTGCGGCGGGATTCTCGCTTGGCTTTATTTCAAATACGTCCGCACGATCTCAATCACGTCGTCCGCTGCTTCTTCCGAAGATTTGGTTTTTCGCGGCATGTGGTTGCGGATATGGTCTTCCAAAAGCTCTCCCATCAGGCTATTGATGGAACCGCGCGCGGCGGCTAGTCGCTGAAGCAGATCAGCGCAAGCAACGTCTTCCTCCAACGCGCGCTGCACGGCCTCAAGTTGTCCCACCACTTTCTTGGTACGGTTGATCAGGTTTAGCTTTTCTCTGGACAGGTGCGACATTTTTTTTCTTTGACTACCCTATGGGGGTATGGTATCCAAGGGCAGGCTTAAGTGCAAGTGAGCGCCGCGGATGGCCACCTGCTTATGACCATCAGTGCGGCTCCTTCGAGGTTGCCGCCCGGGCCAGGTCGCGGTCATTCTGACGCAGCGATTCTATCTGGCTCTGAGCCGTTGAACGATTTTGCGCCGTGAAAAACCGCTATGAAAACGTGTGACGTGGAAGATGGTCCCATTACGGCTAAAAATCTGCCTGTTTTTCTTCTCGCTAACCGCACTGTTGGCAGCCTTGCCGGCTTTCGCACAATCGCCGCCTCCCGCAGCCCCGCCTGCGCAGACTTCAGTTTCCGTGCAAGACTCGCCAGCTTCTGATTCTCCATCGTCTGAAAATTCAAACATCACAACGATGTTTCCCCACTCCGATTCGGCCCGGGTGTGGATTTCCGGGCAGGCAAACATCATTCTCCAGTGGCATCCGGCGTTTCCGTCGAAGTACAGCGGCCCGAACAGCCTTTCGGCACCGGCACAAAGCGACACCTCGCGCGTCTTCACGGTCTATACGGGTTACGAATTGACGGATACAACAGAGGTGTTCGCCGACATCGAAGACTCGACCGGCGGTGGAATCGGCAACTCAGTTGGCCTCGCTGGATACACCAATCTCGACGTGGTGCGCACCGCGGCAGGCATTCCGCTTTCGCACGCGCCATATCTTGCTCGCGCGTTGCTGCGCCAAATCGTTCCGTTGTCTTCGCAACGCGTTCCCGCGCAGCGCAATTGGCTCCAACTTGCCACTTCTCTTCCCAAACGCCGACTCGAATTTTGGATCGGCAAATTCAGCATTTCGGATTTCTTCGACACGAACGGTCCCGGCAGCGATTCCCATCTCCAGTTCTTGAATTGGACCGTCGATAACAGCGGCGCATACGACTATGCCGCGAACACGCGCGGCTACACCGATGGCGCTATGGTCGAATACGATAACGGCGCCTGGTCCGTGCGTTTCGCGGAAGCGCTGATGCCCAAGGTCGCCAACGGAATTCAACTTGACGCCAACCTTGCTCGCTCGCGCGAGGAAAATTTTGAAACCGATTATCGCGGCGGCTTTCTCCATCACCGCGACGGCGTGATTCGCCTCGTCACGTATTTGAACCATGCAAATATGGGCAGTTATCGAGAAGCGATTGACGAATTTCTAGCCGGAAAAACGCCGCAGCCAAATATCATCGCTACGCGCCGCCAGGGCCGCCATAAATACGGCTTCGATTTGAATTTCGAGCAGAATTTAACCGATAAAATCCGCGCGTTCGGACGCTGGGGATGGAATGACGGCCGCAACGAATCGTTCGCTTACACGGAAGTCGATCGCACATTCGAACTCGGCGCGGCCTACAGCGGCGACGCTTGGAGCCGAAAAAACGATCGCGCCGGCGCGGCCTTTACTCTAAACACCATTTCCGGCGACCACGCGCGCTATCTCGCTCTCGGCGGCATCGGCTTTCTTCTTGGCGATGGCGCGTTGAATTACGGACGCGAAAAAATCTTCGAGGGCTACTACACCGCACACGTGTGGCGCGGCACGTTCGTTTCCTTCGACCTCCAGCACATCAACAATCCCGGCTACAACAAAGACCGCGGTCCAGTTCTCGTTCCCGGCCTGCGCCTTCACGTGGATTTCTAAGACTCAGCGCCCGCGTTGGACAGGGAAGCCGGCGCCAATCCAGTCGTGCGCGAAATCTTGCGGAATCAGCAGCACCACTAGCCGCGAAAATCCCATCTTGCGCAGTTCGTCATAGGCGGGATGAACATTCGGGCATTTTTCCCACGGGCAGCAGCCGCAATAAATCACCACTTCCTTGTCGCGCGCAATTTTTCCCGCTTCCGTTTTCAGCCGCGCTGCTCCTTCTGCCGTTGACGCGGGCCCGGCAAAAATCGCGCCTGGTACGTGGCCTCCCTCGTAGAGAACCTTGAAGCCGACTTGCAGCACAACCGGCCGCCCCGCTGCCGGCCCTGACAGTTTTTTCGCCAGCTCCGCCGGAGAAATTTGCCGCGCGTCTTTCCATTCCGGCGCGGTCACCGCCGGACTGGAGGCAGATGGATTCGCTGCAGGAGGGTCAGGCGGGTCGACTACTGCTGGTTTAAGCGCGCTCGTCGCTTCTGGCGGCAGCTTGTCCGCGCGCGCGAGCAGGGCAGCCACGTCCCACATTTGCTGCTCGGAAAGCGAGGCGCGGAAACCCGGCATGCCCGTCAGTCGGATTCCGTTTTTGACTTTCCAATAGGTCAAACCCGCGGGATCGTCTGTCACCATGCCGTCCGGAGTGAACAATTGCGGGGGAGCAGGGAACATGCCGTTTGCTGCCGCCGATTTGGTTCCGTTGGGCAGTCCATGGCAGAACGCACAGTCTGCCTGATACACGTTCGCGCCCGTTACTAGGTCCGCCGTCGTGAATCCCGAGACGTCACGCTTAGGCGTTTCCCTGCTAATCCGTGCATGCAGAGCCTTTTTCGCGAAATACGCCTCCATCGGCATGGGCTTGTCCGCGGTCGCCACCGGAGCAAGTCCCAGATCGAAATAGAAAAACACGCCTACAAAAGCAAGCACAAATGCCACGACGATACCAAGGATGAAATTCCTCACGGGCGTAATCTCCTCTCCTAGCCTCTGCGCACTCGCATGTTCTGGCGGCGCGTCGCATCCTCAGCGGGAACAACGCCGGCAGTATGATGCTGCTAACAGTACGTCGGACGCCACAAATCTTTCATCGGATTCGATCACGAATCAGGGTAAGCTCTCGCCATCGCGGACGTCAGGAGAATTTGTCGATGTTTCAAATGGATTTGCTCAAAGGCAGAACGATTCTCATAACCGGTGGCGGCACGGGACTCGGCCGCTCAATGGCTTTGCGTTTCGCCGAATTGGGCGCGAATTTATTTCTAATCGGCCGGCGCGAAGAGCCTCTCGCAAAAACCTGCGAAGAAATTCGCGCGAAGGAAATCCGCGCCGCATACGTTTCTTGCGACGTGCGCGATTTCGCGGCAGTCGAAAACGCCATCGCCGTCGCGGAAAAGGAATTCGGGCGCGTGGACACGCTCGTCAACAATGCCGCCGGCAATTTCATCGCGCGTACGGAAAAACTTTCACCGAACGCTTTCAACTCCGTCATGGGCATCGTCCTGCAAGGTACGTTTCATTGCACGCTCGCGCTCGCGCGAAAATGGATCGCCGCGAAGCAGCCCGGGAATATTCTCAATATCGTCACTACCTACGCCGCGGCGAACTCCGGTTCTGGTTTCGTCGTGCCTTCCGCGTGCGCCAAGGCCGGAGTCCTCGCCATGACGCGCTCGCTGGCCGTCGAGTGGGCGCGCTACCGCATTCGCATGAACGCCATCGCTCCCGGTCCATTTCCCACCGAAGGCGCGTGGTCGCGCTTGATGCCCGCAAAGGAACTCGAAGAGCGTGCGAGGCAAAATCATCCGATGAAACGCTTCGGCCGTCACGAAGAGCTCGCCAATCTCGCCGCATTTTTGCTCAGCGATCTCTCGGAATATATCAATGGCGAATGCGTTGTGATCGATGGAGGCTTGTGGTTGCGCGGCGCCGGCGAATTCAACGACTTCGTCGATTTCCCCGAAGCCGCCTGGGATGTTCTCGAATCCGCCCGCAAAAAATAAATACCTTGAATTACTGCGGTTGCGACTGTGGTTTTTTCTTCTTCAGCAACCCGCCGACGATTCCGCCAAGTTGGCCCTGATTCGGCACGTTCAGCTGATTCAGCGGCGTCTTCGTCAGGCCCTTGAGTCCGCCAAATCCCGCGATATCCGGAATCACGCGAGGACTCGACGCTGTTCCTTCGATCCGGAAAGGCAAGCCTCCGCCCTGACTGAAGAATGGCAGTTTCATCAACTGCGCCAGCGGGCTTGACCCGTCAAGCTTTGCCAGCAACCGGAAATTCAAGTCGTTGTTTGGGCTCACGGTTCCCGCGCCGGTCACTCCGCCGATCATCGGAATCACGATATTGACGCTGTCCGCGCGCACGCCATCCGCCGCATATCGCAAATTGGAGCTGGCCAGTTTGATCAACGTGTCGTTGCCCGTAGCCGAAGTCGTTTGACCGAGCGCCCCGGCAAGTTTCGACGCAAGACTGAATCCCGCGAGCGTCACGTTGCTGAGCTCAACAGGCCCTTGCGTCATCATTCGATCCAGCGGCCCGTGCAGCGCAAGATTCGCTTTAATCGTTCCACCTTTAAGAGAGGACCCTTGCGGCAACGCGTAGCCCAGCACCGCGAGCAGATTTTCCACGTCCTGTGAAGGCACGCCATTCACCTTCAGTTGCCCATCGAACGGCATTTTTTCCGCGTCGCCAGTGCCGATAGGTCCCACATTTCCTGCCAAGTCCAGTTTTCCGCCGCTCGGCGTTTTTGCGTCGAACGTGAAAGGAAACGCGGCCACCTGAGAAATATTATTCGCCGAGATGTTTACATCTTGATAGGCCAGGCGCGTCGGTTGGCCCGCACGGCCAAACGCGATCGTGCCATCCGAAATTTTGAGCTTATCGACCGTGAAACTATTTAGTCCGCCGCTCGTCGCATTCGCCGGTGGATCGTTTGCTGGAGGCTGCTTCGCGGTCGTGGTTCCTCCGAGCGTCGAAAAATTCCATGCTCCCGCCGCGGTGCGCAGCAGTTCAATTCGCGGTTCTTTGAACTCGAGCGCATGCACGCGGAGATTCCGCGAAAATATCAGCGGCACCACATCGATGCCCACAGCAAGTGATTTGGCGGTTAGAAAAGCGCCGCTGTTGTAAGCCGGATCGTCCGCAATGGAAATCTGATCCGCCTCCAAACTGCCCGAGAAGAGCGACACACTCAAATGCCCGATCTGCACTTTTCTTCCGAGCTTGTCGCTCAGTGCAGACTCGATATCCGGACGGAAGCGATCAGCATCGATGAAAAACGGGGTGATAATCAGAATCACCAGAATTACCACCACAACGATTGCTGCGATGATGAGCGGTTTCTTTTTGTCGGCCATGGGCGGCCTTTCTTACTTCGCGTGCACACCGTTGTGGGGGAAGTCTTGCCAGTGCGCCAGGACCCCTATGTTAGACCTCTGAGGGCCTACGCGGCAACCGTTGGATGTAAATGCCAGGGTTACTGTCGATTTGCGCAAAGAGCGTGAAACCGTCCGAGGATGGCTTCTATTTGTGCTTGTAGTTCTAATGCGTTGAGTCAAAATGACTTAGTGTAAAAAGACCGCAGCCCCTTAATGCATTAAGCACCTCCAGCCAACCTCTCGGCAACCCGCCTGCCCAGACTGTCTATCCTATACGCAACCAGTCCGGGGAAGCGCTCTGGCGCATCCACGCAATCCGAAATGTTTGAGTTGTTGGGAAGGGTCGCGGAGAGCCATGGAAGACTCCGCTCGCCCTGCGCAAGTTCAAATCGGAGGAGAAGGAGAACACGATGCGAAAACTAGCTACACTTCTCGCGTTTCTGGCAACTGCTTCGCTGGCCGTCCCGCTCGCTGCGCACGCGCAGAGCACCGAAATCTACGGAGGATACTCGTACGTTCGCCTCAATCCAGGAGGCGCGAATTCCAACGGCTGGGATGCGTCACTAACAGAAAAACTGTTCAAGGTCGTCGGTGTCACGGCCGATTTCGGAGGCACTTACAATTCGTCTTCCGGCGTGAAGACGAGCCTGAACACGTTTCTTTTTGGCCCGCAAGTGAGCTTGCCCACTCCGGTATCGCCATTCGTTCATGCGTTGTTCGGTGCCGCGCGTGTGAGCAGCTCGGGAACCAGTTCCACTTCTTTTGCGTCAGCGGTCGGAGGAGGAATTGATATTCACCCGGTCCCGCTACTCGGATTGCGGCTTATCCAGATCGATTATTTGAATACCCATTTCGGTAACACTCGGCAGAATGATTTTCGGCTGTCCGCCGGAATCGTTCTTCACTTCTAAACGGCATATCTTCCTCAACGGAGGGCCGCGCGCCGGCCCTTCTGTTTTCTTCGCGGCGCATTCTTATTGCCCAAACACAAAATGCACGGTCACGTGTGTTTCCACCTCAACCGCCTCTCCATTCAGCAGCGTCGGCTTGTAACGCCACTCTCGTACCGCCGCCACTGCTGCGGGCGCGAGCAAAGCGCTCCCGCTTAACACTTCCACCGAGCGAACCCGCCCATCACGCCCGATGATTGCGCGCAACTCCACCGTTCCTGAAACCCCCGCATTCATCGCAAGCCGCGGATAGCGCGGGTCCACTCGATAAACCAGCAAACCCGATTGCACTCCCTCGCTCTGCTGGATAATTCGCGGACTCAACGGTCGCGGCGGTGGAATCATCGACGCGTCATTTCCCGTTCCGGTCGCAACGCCAAACGTCTGGCCCGTGTCCCACAAGTCCGAACCCGGGATCGCGGGCACCGCCACACTTTGCGTCTTCGCCGAACTCGCCCCGTCGATGCGCACTGGGATTCGCTGCGATAGGTGTAAGAGGATCGCGTGTACTTGCTGCGGTTGCACCGATTGCGTCCGCGGCTGTGCAGTCTCCGGTTTCGGCGCATCGCTGCCTCGATAGGGAATTCGCGGAAGCATCACAATTTCCGTCGGAGGGCTTCCCGTCGTCACGATAGGCCACAGCGCCAAACCCACTACTAGCGCTGCCTCAGCACTCAAAGCGATGACTGTGGCGCGCCGTCGCCGGTGCGTGGCGCGAATCCTCACTTCTCTGTCGCTGTCCATCAGGCAGTTGTTCAGAATTTTTTCATCTTGCATGGACACACCTCCTCCCTTTGGTGTCTCAGAGTCACTTTCACTCGTAAGGTTGGCGGGGGGTCTCGTTCACCGCCCCAAAAGTACTATTTGCCAGTTCGCGCGGCCTCTGCGATTATGGACACCGTCAAACGAGCGAAGTTCCAGGAATTCTGCTAGTTAAGGCCGGACTTGCTTTTGTTTGCCCTAAGGATAAGAAAAATATAGCTTTATCTTTGAAATCAGCGGACGCGGCATCATTGCGTCCCGGATTTGCATCCAATCGTGCGAGGGTAGTCGTAATAGGGTCACAGGAGGTTGCCATCATGAGTAAACTAAGTTTGGACACCGTGGGAGTCCGTCGCACGGGGCGTGCGGCGCTCGATCGCGATCCGCAAGACGATCGGCTGGAATTCGCCTGCCCGCATTGCGGAACCGTGGGTAGTAAACCGGCTCGCCGCTCGCACGCCGAATATCATTTTACCGACGGTTTTGTGCAGGATCTCCAGGGCGAGATGTCCACCTGCCGCGGGTGCAAGCGTTCGCTGCACATCGTTCCCGTGGTGATGTTGCATGATCAAGATGAGAAGCGGCGGTTCGAAGCATTCTTCTCGACAGAGTTGTTGCTTTCCAGAAATTAACGCTCGCAGCATGGGCGGACGCGGCTCGATATTCCTCCTCCAATTTTAGCCGCGTCCACCCGTTCTTCTTCAAACTCCTTCCCAGTCGCTATCGAGCACCAAGTGATACTTTTCGAGTCCCGTGCGTATCCTTACAAACGCTTCGTCGACCGTATCTGCGAATTGCAGCATGCTGAATTCCCGTTCGCTGATAGTTCCCGCGCGCACCATCGCGCGCCAGTCGAGAACTTTGTCCCAATATTTGCGGCCGTAAATTAAGATCAAATGGTGCTCAGGCAGTTTGCGCGTTTGCAACAGCGTTAGCATTTCCCACAACTCATCCATGGTCCCAAACCCTCCCGGAAAAGCAATCAACGCCTTGGCGAGCTGCGCAAACCACAATTTGCGCATGAAAAAATAATGAAAAAATAAGTTCAACTCCGGCGTGATATAGCGGTTCGATTCCTGCTCGTGCGGTAATTGTATGCTCAGGCCGATGGACGAGCCGCCCGCTTCCGACGCGCCGCGGTTCGCCGCTTCCATGATTCCCGGTCCCCCGCCCGAACAGATAACAAATCGCCGCGGATGTTCGCCCAACGTCAGTGACCACGCCGTAATTCTCCGCGCCAGTTCGCGCGCCTCTTCGTAATAGCGGGACATCTCCAGATTGGCCTTCGCCGCGCGAACCTCCCCCCGGTGCATCGGATCTCTTCTCCTGGTCTTGTTGCTCTGCAGGCGCTTCAACTTCGCCACGGCGCGATCGTGCGGCAGAATTCGCGCTGAGCCGAACATCACAATCGTGTCGCCGATGTGTTCCCGCCGCAACCGCGTCAGTGGATCGAAATATTCCGCCATCATTCGCATCGGCCGTGCCGCCGGGCTTTCCATGAATGCCGGATCCTGGTACATCAGCTTCGGCGATGGCTTGTGTTTTCTCGGCGTCATTCAGTCTCCTCGCACAAAAGTTAGAAGCAGCATTTTAGTTCTCTTCCATTTGAATGCATATAAGTTCTTGCCAAGTTTCTAGCGAGCAGCGAGCCTGTTTTCCTAAGTAGCGCAAACCACGATACCGTTTCCGAAGTATGCAACGTCGACCTGCGGGTGAGAATCAGATAGAGTAAGGATATGAGACGCCGCGCCCAACCCGGTTTCCGCGCGATTGTTTTGATGGGCACGTTGATTGCATTGCCTGCATTTGGCCAAGGACAGCCAGCCGGCCCGATTCGCGTGAAACCCGGAGCGCATCCGCAAGGTAAAACTGCGACGCCGCAGAGCCAGAAGCCATTTCGCGTCCGCGTTGCGCTGGTCACGCTTCCAGTCGCCGTCTCTAACAGCGCCGGCCACCCCGTACTCAATCTTACGCAAAAAGATTTTCAGATTTTCGATGATGGAATCCCGCAGCAAATTACCCACTTCGATCAGGGTGGCGACCCGCTCTCCATCGTGCTCGTTCTGGAAACCAGTCCACGCGTTGAACCGCTGCTCCCGGAAATTAGCAAGGCAGGAATCATTTTCACGCAGATGGTGATGGCGGGCACGGGCGAAGCAGCCGTGATCGGTTACAACAATGAAGTTGATTTGCTGCGCCCGATGACCACCGACTCCGATCGCGTATTGGATGCAATCCGCCACATTAAAGCAGGGCTTGACGGCGCGCGGCTTTTTGACGCGATGGACCGCGCCGAAGATCTTCTCGAGAAAGAGCCTCCTGAGCGGCGCCGTATCATCGTGGTGATGGGCGAAAAAAATGACAGCGGAAGCGAAACGAAACTCGGCCTCGTTCTGCGACGCGCGCAGCTCGCCAACATTTCCATTTACACGATTGGGCTGAGCACTACGGCCGCGGAATTCCGCAAAAAGCCCGAGTCTCCAAAACAGATCGAAGTGAGCCCGCCCGGCACGTATCCCGAGCCGCCTCCGCCGGGTACCGCGCAAACGCCTTCAGTGGTGAATGAACAAATGGGCGGGAACGGAGCCGCCCTGCTGCCGCTGATTATATGGCTTGTACAGCACGGTGCCAATGCTCTGGGCAAGAATTCGCTGGCTATCGCGAGTCAGGGAACGGGCGGCCTGCACATGGGCACATTTAAAGACCGCTCCATCGAAAAAGCGATGAACGCAATTGGAAACGATCTTCACGGCGAATACTTGATCGCCTATAATCCGCCCGGCAACGAACGTTACGGCTATCACAACATCGAAGTGCGCGTAACGCAGCCAAACCTGAAAATCCGCACCCGCCCCGGCTACTACCTAGCCCCGCCAACGGAGTAAGTTCCCGTGGCGCCGGGCCTGTCCCAAAGCAGATTCGCATTCACGCGCCGCTGACGCTGACGTGCGCGCCTTCGGAATCGACAAACTGCGCGAGCGTTCCGCCGAAATCCTGCTTCTTCGGCGGCATCGAAAATATAATTCCTTTCGCGCGTAGTTGTTCGTAAAAGCTCTGTAGATTCTCGACGCTAAAGCCCACTTCGCATTTGCCCGCGCGATTTTTTTCGGAGGCGGGATGCAAGCCCAGCGTCGTTTCGCCCGTCTCGAATTCGCTCCAGCCCGGTGACTGAAATTTCAGCGGCAACCCCACGATATCGCGGTAAAACTTCACCGCGCGGTCCATGTCCTCCACGAACTCAATGACATAAGTCAGTTTCGCTGCCATTGCACCCTCCTCAAAATTGAGTTGTCCCAAACGGCGCTCGAAGGGGTTAATCTCCGGAAGTTTCGCTTGGACCGGCTACCGCAGTTTCCTCTTCGAGGATAGAGGCAGCAGCGGCGATGCGGTCGCCTTCGTCGAGGCGCAGCAGGCGGACGCCCTGTGTTGACCGACCCGCTTCACGAATTTCGGCCGAATGGACGCGGATCACTTTGCCCTGGCCGGTGATGATCATCACGTCGGAATCTTCCTTCACTTGCAACGCGGCCACGACGGAGCCATTGCGCTCCGTGGTTTTCAGATTGATGACGCCTTTTCCGCCGCGCGAAGTGACGCGATATTCCGCGAGCGGAGTCCGCTTGCCATAGCCTTTTTCCGCAACCGTAAGCATCAGCGACGTGAGCGATTCGCGAATCTGGTCGCTTTCGAGTTCGTCGAGGTTTTCGGTCGTCTGCTTGAATTCCTTCTTGATGATTTCAAAATCGGGCTGGGCCGCATCCATCGAAACCACATAGTCGCCTTTGGCAAGGTCCATTCCGTTGACGCCGCCGGCCTGGCGGCCCATGGCGCGCACCTCCGTTTCGCGGAACAGAATCGCCTGACCCTCGTGGCTGGCGAGGAAAATCATCTGCTTGCCATCCGTGAGTTTCGCGCCGATAAGCTCGTCATTGGGCTCCAGATTAATGGCGATAATGCCGCTGGGCCGGGGATTCGAAAATTCTGCGAGGCCTGTTTTTTTCACAGTACCTTGTTTGGTGGCCAGGAAAACATAGCGGCCTTCTTCTTCCAAATTCCGCGAAGCGACAACGGCGGTTAATTTTTCGCCCTCTTGAAAATGAACGAGATTATTGATGGCCTTGCCGCGCGTAGCCGCCGCGGCTTCAGGAATCTCGTAAACCTTCAGCCAGTAAATCCGCCCCTTCGATGTGAACAGCAAAATATAGGTATGCGTCGAAGCAACGAACAAGTGCTCGACGAAGTCCTCTTCGCGCGTCTTCGCGCCAATGCGGCCCTTGCCGCCGCGGGACTGGTGGCGATAGACGTCGACCGGCGTGCGCTTCACGTAGCCAGCATGGCTGACGGTGATGGCCATCTCTTCGTCTTTGATCAAGTCTTCGAGCTTGATTTCCTCGACGCGGTCGACGATTTGCGTGCGCCGGTCGTCGCCATAATCCTTGGCGATTTCCTTGAGTTCCGCGACGATCACTGCCCGCAATTTTTTGTCGCTCGCGAGAATTTCTTTCAGTTCAGCGATGCGCGCCTGGATTTCCTTCAACTCCGTAAGGATTTTCTCGCGCTCCATTTGCGTGAGGCGGTGGAGTTGCAAATCCAGAATTGCCTGGGCCTGGCGGTCGGTGAATCCAGCGGACGCGCTGCGGCGCGTATCCTCATACGGCTGATGCGCGCCGCGAATGTCCATAGCCATCAATGCTTCTTTGGCTTCCTTCGGAGATTTGCTGCGGCGGATGAGCTTGATGATTTCATCGAGATGGTCGAGGGCTATTTTGAATCCGACCAAAATGTGCTCGCGCTCTTCGGCCTTGCGCAAATCGTACTGCGTGCGGCGGCGGACCACTTCCACGCGATGTTCGATGAACAGCTTGATCAGCTCGATCAGGCCGAGCTCACGCGGCTGGCCCGCGACAATGGCGAGCAAAATCATGCCAAACGATTCCTGCATTTGCGTCTGCTTGAACAGGTGATTCAGGATGAGCTGCGGCTCTTCATCGCGCTTCACTTCGATGACGATACGCATGCCGTCGCGATCGGATTCGTCGCGAATGTCGCTGATGCCCTGGATTTTCTTGTTCTGCACCAAGTCGGCGATGTGCGCGATCAAGCGCGACTTGTTTACCTGATAAGGGAGTTCTGTGATGACGATGTTCTCGCGCTCTTTGCCCGCCTGCTCGATGGCCGCTTTGGCGCGGACTTGAAATGTTCCGCGGCCCGTTTTGTATGCTTGCTCGATTCCGTCACGCCCGTAAATGTAGCCTCCGGTCGGGAAATCCGGGCCGGGAACGAGCTTCATTATTTTTTTCAAATTCGTTTCGGGATCGTCGATCAGCGTGACGGTGGCTTCGATAATTTCCTTCAAATTGTGTGGCGGAATGTTGGTGGCCATGCCGACGGCAATGCCGCTGGAACCGTTGACGAGCAGGCAGGGAATTCTGGTGGGCAGGACAGTGGGTTCGCCGGTGCTTTCGTCGAAATTCGGGACGAAATTGACCGTTTCCTTTTCAATGTCCGCGAGCATTTCCTCGGCAATTTTCGAAAGACGCGCTTCCGTGTACCGCATGGCGGCGGGCGGGTCGCCGTCGATCGAGCCGAAGTTGCCCTGGCCGTCGACAAGCGGGTAACGCATGTTGAATTCCTGCGCGAGGCGGACGAGCGCGTCGTACACGGGAGCATCACCGTGGGGGTGAAATTTGCCGAGGACTTCGCCGACGATCTTGGCGCATTTGCGATATGGCTTGGTGGAAGTGAGGCCGAGTTCGTACATGCCGTAGAGAATGCGGCGATGAACAGGCTTCAAGCCGTCGCGCACGTCGGGCAGCGCGCGGCCGATGATTACGCTCATGGCGTAATCGAGATACGACTTTTTCATTTCCGATTCGATATCAACCGGAGTCAGTATTTGTTGCGACTGTTCATCTGCCATTCATTCCGCTCCCCAAAACCCCAGAATAAGAAGCACTGTTTGTACCGATTAGAATATATGCCGACCCTTTATTTTCAGTGGTTTACGTCGATTTCTAATAATTTGTTGTACCGATTAGAAATCGCGCGCCTACCTCTACGACCGAACGATGCGAGACGGCAAAGTCACATCCTTTTCGCGGCCCGTTCGAGCACATATGCCTTCACTGTTTCGAAGGCGGCGGCGTTATTTGAAAAATGCTGCGCGCCGAAGTGAGCTTCGAGGCGCTGCAACAAATCGGCGCATTCGGCCTCGCTGGCGCACTCAAATGCGACGCCATGATCTGTGTCCGGCGCATGGGTCGCGACGGCTCTAAAATTCGAGCAGCTTAGGCCTTTAAGCCCGGGCAATGTTTTCCACGAAAGCTGATAGATCATGACCTAACCTATGGACAACTTGCTTCGTCGAGTTTCTCCATTAAGAGGCTCGCCAAGACCAAAAACTGCATAGCTCGCCTTTCCGTTATATGGATATTCTGATGAGCCTTCGGATTTCGGATTCCGGTCATTGCGCCCGCGAAAATTTGCATGTATCCGATTTGTATATTCTTACCCATCTCTGTTGCGAGGTCGTCCAACACAATTATCGGATTCTTGAGGGAAAAAGCGGTGTTCATAAGGCTCGAACCGTCCAGCTCCTGACCGGACAGATTTTTCACGTGGACCTTAATCCGATGATTGATTTCCTTGAGCGCCGCCTCAACTGCGTCTGCGTAGTTCCTAGAACCGAATCTTGTTTCAGCGACCTTCTGTATGCGTGTGTCGAGATCATTCCAACCTTCGGGCTTGCTTGAAGTGCTAGCCGCCAGTTTTATTCCGACCAATGCGAGAGCCCTATGCCCAGGAGGTGCTATTTTCGTAACGAATAACCGTAGCAGATTCCCTTTTTCAGCCTCGGATATCGGTTGGGCCGCAAGTGAAAGGATCCAGTCGTAAATGCACTGCGATCTGACAGACGTAATGCCCGATGACTGCTGACTAACTCGACTGAAAGAAAAGACAGCTGACCCTATGCGCTCGACCTCATTGACAGTCGTGTCATGCTTCAACGATTCCCCTACCTCAACTGCAAGTAATTTGTAGTTTATTGCCGCCCTCGCAATTCCCATGATCAAATGTCCAAGTTCACGACTTCGAGGGCGTTGTCCTGGATGAATTTGCGGCGCTCCTCAACGTTTTCGCCCATGAGCGTGGCGAAGATTTCCTCGGCGGCGACGGCGTCTTCGAGACGGACTTTCAGGAGCGTGCGCGTCTCGGCATTCATCGTAGTAGCCCAAAGTTGGTCAGGATTCATTTCACCGAGACCCTTGAAACGCGTGATGGTGAATTCTTTTTTGGCGTCTTCGAGAACGTAAGAGAGAAGTGCGACGGCGCTTTCCTTGGACACTTTGTCGCCATTGTGGGCAATGCTGAAGGGCGGCTTATCGTGCTCGGAGATGGCCTGATGCAGCGTGCGGACGCGCTTATACTCCGCCGTGGCGGCGAGAGCCCAATTGATTTTTCTATCGGCTGTTCCGTTGCGCAGGACGATTTCGTGGAGACTGTGCTCTTCGTCGAATTCGAGCTTGGCTTCGAGTTTCAACTTGGCCTTTTCGATTTCCTTGAGCAGCTCCTGCAATTTTTTCTTTTCGGCGAAGTCGGTTTTCTTGTCCAGTTCGCTTTCGGCGAGCAGTTCGACGAGCTTCGGATCGCGCAAACGGCGGGCAAGTTTGGCCGCGACTTGTTCGTACTCCTGCACGTTGAGGAGGAATTGAGTGAGGTCGCCGCCTTCGAGTTCCTTGCCGCCCTTTGCGGTGACCACATGTTCTTCGGTGGCGCGCTTCATGAGTTCGCGCGCAAAATCGCGTTCGTCGCGAATGTAGCGGTCCATTTTGCCGCGCTTGACGCGATAGAGTGGCGGCTGGGCAATGTAGATATGTCCTTTCTCAATCAGCTCGCGCATGTGGCGGAAGAAAAAAGTGAGCAACAGCGTGCGGATGTGGCTGCCGTCGACGTCGGCGTCGGTCATCAGAATGACTTTGTGATAGCGCAGCTTGGCGGCGTCGAAATCGTCCTTGCCAATACCTGTGCCGAGGGCGGTGATTATGGCGCGGATTTCCTCGTGGCCGAGCATTTTGTCGTAACGCGCCTTTTCGACGTTCAAAATTTTGCCCTTGAGCGGGAGGATGGCCTGGTATTTACGGTCGCGGCCCTGCTTGGCGGAGCCGCCGGCGGATTCACCCTCGACGACAAACAGTTCGCAGCGCGCGGGATCGCGCTCCTGACAATCGGCGAGCTTGCCGGGGAGGCCGCTGGAATCGAGCGCGGATTTGCGGCGCGTCAATTCGCGGGCTTTGCGGGCAGCTTCGCGGGCGCGCGCCGCGTCGATGCACTTGCCGATGATTTTCCGCGCGATGGACGAATGCTTGTCGAAATATTCGCCGAGTTTTTCGTTGATGAGCTGCTCGACGAGGCCCTTGATATCGCTATTGAGCTTGCCTTTCGTTTGCCCCTCGAATTGCGGCTGCGGCAATTTTACGGAAACGACAGCTACGAGGCCCTCGCGAACGTCGTCACCAGTGATGGAGATTTCGTCTTTTTGCTCGCGGAGCATGCCGAAAGAACTGGCCGCGTAGTTGATGGTGCGCGTGAGGGCGGAGCGAAAACCAGAAAGATGCGAGCCGCCGTCGACGGTGTTAATCGTGTTGGCGAAGGAAAAAACATTTTCGGCGTAGCTGTCGTTGTATTGCAGCGCGATTTCCATGTCGACGGTGTCGCGCTTGCCTTCCATGTAAATCGGAGAGTCGTGGAGGACCTGTTTGCCGCGGTTCAAATGCTTGACGAATTCAGCGATGCCCCCGGTGAAACGGAACTCGGCTTTTTTGGCGCTCCGTTCATCTTCGAGCGTGATTGTCAGCCCTTTATTGAGAAAGGCGAGTTCGCGCAGGCGCTGCGAAAGAGTGTCATAACTGTAGGTGGCCGCGGCGAAGATAGAAGGATCGGGGTGAAACGTGATTTTCGTTCCGGTTTTTTTCGTTTTGCCGGTGTCTTTCAGCTTCGATGTGGGCTGGCCTTTTTCGTAGCTCTGTTCCCAGACCTGGCCGTCGCGCCAGATTTCCAAATCGAGCCAATCGGACAGTGCGTTAACGACGGAAACGCCGACGCCGTGCAAGCCGCCGGAAACTTTGTAGGTGTCGCTGTCGAATTTGCCGCCCGCGTGGAGAACGGTCATGACCACTTCGGCGGCGGGCTTTTTCTCCGTGGCGTGCATGTCGACGGGAATGCCGCGGCCGTTGTCGGTGACAGTGACGGAATTGTCGTCGTGCACGACGACGTTGATTTCGTCGCAGTAACCGGCGAGGGCTTCGTCCACGGAGTTGTCACAAACTTCCCAAACAAGATGATGCAAACCGAGCTCGCCGGTCGAGCCAATGTACATCGCGGGACGTTTGCGCACAGCTTCGATGCCGCCAAGTACCTTGATGGAAGTGGCGTCGTACTTATGCCCAGCGCCCTTGGCAGGCGTATTTTCTTTTTCACCCATTCTGACGTGCTCCTAGATTTCGGATCGGGAAGGCGGTCGCGCGGATTGGCTCGACGCTTGCCTTGCCCATTGGCCTCAGCGCGTTTTTTTACAAAACGCAACATGAAGCTCGAAGGGTTTTCGCTTCATCCCGCGCCGTTCGGCGGATCCGGTGGCGCGCGGCGAAGACTGAGGGCCCCTTGCGGGCCGTTTTCAAGCGGGCTGGCGAATTTTTCTTAGACGCGCTCTGGCGCGAACGCGAAGAAAACACTTCCAGTTCTGGCCGAACTAAGTGCCGGCACGGAGGTCTGCCGCCACCGCAAGCTACTGCAAAAAAATGTGTTTTGTAACACAAGAATTGTAATGGAAAGTTGGGCATTGGACAAGGCAATTCTTCTTCTTAGATGTGCCGTATCCCATTTAGAAACAAATGGTTAGCCGGTAGTCTTGTATTGCTTCTCCGTAAGCGACAGATCGGCAAAAACAAGCTAAAAAGACGCATTCCCGGTGTGCGCGTCACCGGATAAATTGACTTAGCCTGAGGCGCAGCCTAAGATGCGCTACGATCCGAGCACCAACCGGACGTCAAAAAGGAGCGCATGGCGGATTCACAGATTCTTATCGGCCGCACCGTTTCACATTACCGAATCGCTGAAAAATTGGGCGGCGGCGGAATGGGCGTGGTCTACAAGGCTGAAGATACAAAACTGCGACGCTTCGTTGCGTTGAAATTCCTTCCTCAGGATGTCGCAAAAGATCGGATCGCGCTGGAGCGATTCGAGCGCGAAGCGCAATCTGCATCAGCCCTCAGCCATCCGAACATTTGCACAATTTACGAGATTGACGAATATGAAGGCCAGCCCTTCATTGCCATGGAACTGCTGAAAGGCAAAACGCTGAAGCATCGCATCGCCGACGGGCCGATGCCGCTGGATGCGCTACTCGAAATTGCCATCCAAGTCGCGGACGCGCTGGAAGCGGCGCACTCGGAAGGGATTATTCATCGCGATATCAAGCCAGCGAATATTTTCGTGACGGACCGCGGGCAAGCGAAGGTGCTCGATTTCGGACTGGCAAAAGTTGAGATGCGCGCGTCAGCGAATTCCATGACCTCGGGCATGACGCAGACACAAGAAGAAACGAATCTGACGAGCCCGGGCACGGCTCTCGGGACAGTGGCGTACATGTCGCCCGAACAGGCGCGCGGGCGCGAGCTTGACGCGCGCACGGACATTTTTTCGTTTGGCGTGGTGCTCTACGAAATGGCGACGGGCCGACAGGCGTTTTCCGGAAGCACTTCGGCGGAGATTTTCGATGGAATCTTGAATCGCGCGCCCGTTTCGCCGGTGCGTCTGAACCCTGAAATTCCGGCGGAGCTGGAACGCATCGTCAATAAGGCGCTCGAAAAAGACCCAGCGCTTCGCTATCAGCACGCATCGGATTTGCGCACGGACGCGCAGCGGCTGAAGCGCGATTCGGATTCCGGGCGGCGCGCTGCCAGCGGCATGGAATCGTCTTCATCGATGGCGGCAACGGGGACACTTGGCGCCCATTCAAGTGGGCCGGTTTCCGCGGTTGCCAACGCAAGCGGCACCGCGCGAACGCATGCGTCGGGATCTTCGGCGGTGGCCGCCGTGGCGCGCGAGCATAAGTTGAGTCTGAGCGTAATCGTGATAATTGTTGTGGTTCTGGCCGTGGCGGCAAGTTACGGAATTTATGCATTCCTGAATCGCGCGCGGCCGGCACCGTTTCAAAGTTTTAGCATCAATCAGGTGACAACATCGGGCACAGTCCTGCGCGCCGCCATCTCGCCAGATGGCAAATACATCCTCAGCGCACAAAGCGACAACGGAAAGCAAAGCCTATGGCTGCGCAACGTACCCACGTCGAGTAATACGCAAGTCGTCGCTCCCGCGGCAGTGTCTTATGAGAGTCTCGCCTTTTCGCCAGACGGGAATTACGTTTATTTCAGGCAGGCAGAATCAAATGTCAGCACGGAATTCAATCTGTATCGCGCCCCGGTGCTCGGCGGAATGCCGCAGGAGATCGTGCGCGACATTGATAGTGGCGTGACATTTTCACCGGATGGCAAGCGCATGGCATACATGCGCGCCAACGATCCGGAGGTTGGCAAGTGGCGGGTCTTAACGGCAAGTATCGACGGTGGCGACGAAAAGGTGCTTGAAATTGAGCCGGGCCAGAACCCGCCGCAGTTTTTGGCATGGTCGTCCGATGGTGAAAACATCGCCGAAAGTCTGCTTCAGCCCGGCAACGCATTGGGCGGTATCGATGCGCTCGATGTGGCCAGCGGGAAAGCGCTTTCTGTTGCCCGGTTCGATGACAAGCGGGTGTTCGAGTTGGCGTGGCTGCCTGACGGTCACGGATTGTTGATGCTGTACATCGCTAAGGGCATCGGTCGAGGGCAAATCGGATTTGTTTCCTTTCCTGGTTGGAACTTTCAGACGATCACCCGGGATACGAACGCTTATCGGACACTCACGCTGTCGGCGGATGGCAAGAGCCTAGCTACGGTGCAAGCTAAGGTAACGCGAGAGCTCGACCTGCTTCCCGGCTCGGGGAGCCAGGAGAGCGCGCCCAGCCAGGCACTTGCGCAAGAGCAGCCGATTAACGGTTTCAACTGGGCGGCTGATGGCGCTCTGTTGCTCGAAGAGAAAAACCAGATTGTGAAGATCGGGGCTGATGGGAGCGCTAGAAGAATGCTCATCAACGGCTCTAGCGCACTAGCCAGTGGGGCTGCGGCCTGTGTCAATGGGCGCTACATCGTCTTTGTGGCATTCTCGGGCAACTCGAACGCGAGGAACATTTGGCGCGCAGACGCGGACGGCTCGAACCTCGTTCAATTGACGAATGAAAAGAATGCC
>DAHUXN010000062.1 GCA_027307115.1 Acidobacteriota bacterium | reverse complement strand
GAGATTGGGGAGTTACCGCGACAAGACGGACCGCGCGCGCGATCTGGCACGGTGGATTTCGGGCCAATGGTTCGACTCAGGGATTCACGGCGCGGACGTGAGCGCGGCCGACCGTGCGGCGGAGTTGGCAAAATGCGATCTCGCAACAGGTATGGTGCGGGAGTTCACCGAACTGCAGGGAATTGTGGGTGGGCTATACGCGCGCGCACAGGGAGAAGACGAAGAGGTTTCTTGGGCCGTCTACGATCAATACAAGCCGGTGGGTGTCGATGATTCCATTCCGCGAAATTTGACAGGATGCGCAGTGTCTCTTGCGGACAAGCTGGACTCTCTCGTGGCGTGTTTTGCCGTGGGAATCATTCCGTCGGGTTCAAGTGATGCCTTCGCATTGCGTCGCGCTGCGTCGGGAGTGGTTCAGATTTTACTTGAACGCAAATTGCCACTGTCGCTGTCCGCTGCAATTTCGGCGAGCGCCAAAGGCTTGGCCGCGCATAAACCGGGAATTCAAGTGGCGCCCGAGATGGAGAAGAAAGTTTTGGAATTCGTCGCCGAACGCGCAAAGTATTTGCTGCGCGAGAAACAGGGATTCGCGTATGACGAAGTGAACGCCGCGATGGCGGCAAGCGCGGACGATTTGGTGGACGTCCGCAACCGGATAGTGGCCCTCAAGAGCATACGCCACTCGAAGAACTTTGCGCCGCTGGCGATCGCGTTCAAACGCATAAGAAAGATACTCGAGAAGGCTGGCCCCGACAGCGGGAAAACGCCCGCGGTGAATGCGGAACTGTTCCGCGAGGAAGCGGAGCGGCAACTTCATCGCGAGGCGTTGGTGCTCGCGGATCGCGCGGCGGCGCACAAACGGGGCGGGCGGTACAAAGAAGCGTTGGAATCTATTTCAGAATTGCGCCCGACCGTCGATCGATTTTTCGATGACGTAATGGTGATGGACGAGGATGCGGCGGTGCGGAAAAATCGCTTGGCGTTGCTCGCGGGATTGTTGCGGGAATTTTCGACCATCGCGGATTTCTCCGAAATGGTTGCGGAAGAGAAGTGAAAAAATATTAAAGTAGGAATTTAAGTTTGCAAGTCCGTTTGTCGGCCAAGATTTCTGTCGACGCGCCGACATTTTTTTTTGAAATTTTCAATACAACAAACTTCGAGTAAAAGGTGAGGGCCGGTGAAATACGTTTATTACTTTGGAGCAGGGAAAGCAGAAGGCAACGGGCAGATGAAAGAAATTCTCGGCGGCAAGGGAGCCGGTCTCGCGGAGATGACGCGCATCGGTTTACCGGTCCCGGCAGGATTTACGATCTCCACGGAGACTTGCGATTACTACTTGAAGCACGGCCGGAAATATCCAAAGGAACTGGCAGCGCAGGTAAAGGCGAACCTCGCGCGCTTGGAAAAAACGACGGGCAAGAAATTGGGCGACGCGAAGGATCCTCTGCTCGTGAGCGTGCGATCCGGATCGGCCCGTTCCATGCCGGGAATGATGGAGACGATTCTGAATCTGGGCCTGAATTCGCGCTCCGTGGAAGGCCTGGCGAAGATCACGGGCAATGAGCGGTTTGCCTACGACGCATTCCGGCGATTCGTTCAGATGTACTCGTCTGTGGTGATTGGACTGCCGAAGGATGAGCTTGAAGTCAAATTGCGAGACTTAAAGTCTCGCTTTAAGGTGAAAGACGACACACAGGTTCCCGCGGAAGGCTGGCGCGACTTGGTGGAAGAGTACAAGAAATATTTCCGCAGCAAGACGGGCAAGGATTTTCCGGAAGATCCGCAGGAACAACTGTGGGGCGCGATTGGCGCGGTGTTCGAGTCGTGGATGGGCGAGAAAGCGGTGACGTACAGGCGCGTGGAGAAAATCACGGGCCTGCTGGGCACGGCCGTAAACGTGGTGCAGATGGTCTTCGGAAATCGCGGCGAGAATTCCGGCACGGGCGTTTGCTTTACGCGCGACCCCTCCACGGGAGAGAAAGTTTTCTTTGGAGACTTCCTGATCGACGCGCAGGGCGAGGACGTCGTGGCGGGAATCCGTACACCCATGCATTTGAGCGAAATGGCCAAGCGCATGCCGAAAGTTTACAAACAACTTGAAGGCGTGCGGCAGAAGCTTGAACACCATTATCGCGATATGCAGGACCTGGAATTCACCGTAGAAGATGGCAAGTTGTACATGCTGCAAACGCGCACCGGAAAGCGTTCGCCGGCGGCCACGTTCCAGGTGGCCATGGCCATGGTGAATGAAGGATTGATTTCGCGCGAGGAGGCGCTGCAAAGAATTCAACCCGAGGACGTCGAACGATTGTTTTATCCGGTGATTGCGCCCACGGCGACAAGAGATGAGTTGACGAAGCGGAAAATAGCGACCGGCGTGAATGCTGTGCCAGGAGCGGCCGCGGGGAAAGCGGTGTTCACAGCGCACGAGGCGGAAGAGTGGGCGCTGCGCGGCGAAAAAGTTATTCTTGTGCGGCGGGAAACCAGTCCCGAGGACGTGGGCGGAATGAACGCGGCGCAGGGAATCTTGACGGCCACGGGAGGCAAGACGAGCCATGCCGCGGTGGTCGCACGCGGATGGGGGAAGTGCTGCATCGTCGGCTGTGAAGCGTTGGACATTGATTATGCCAAGAAGCAAATGCATGTGAACGGGCGGCTGATTCATCAAGGCGATTTCCTCACCATCGATGGAAACGAAGGCTTTGTGTACGAGGGAGAGATTCCGTTGGCGCGGCCCGAAGCGCCCAAGGCTTATTCCGTGGTGCTGGGATGGGCGGATAAGATTCGCCGGTTGGGCGTGCGAACCAACGCGGACACGCCGGTCGATGCGCGGCGCGCCCGCGAAATGGGCGCGGAAGGCATCGGACTGTGCCGCACGGAGCACATGTTTTTCAAGGACTTCGAGCAGCCGGAGAAGAGCATCGAGAGGCAATTGGCCATACAAGAAATGATCGTCGCCGATGACAGAGAGGCGAGGCAGCGCGCCCTAGATAAGCTGCTGCCTTTCCAGCGCCGGGATTTCATCGGCATTTTTGAAGCCATGAACGGACTGCCGGTAACCATTCGCCTGATTGATCCGCCGCTGCACGAATTCGTGCCGCACGAACGCGCCAAGCAGGAAGAGTTGGCGAAGAAAATAGGCATACCTGTCGAAAC
Organism: Acidobacteriota bacterium; assembly: GCA_027307115.1. GTDB lineage: Bacteria > Acidobacteriota > Terriglobia > Acidiferrales > UBA7541 > DAHUXN01. Next base: position 13,126 of record DAHUXN010000062.1, on the reverse strand, counting down.
AGTGATTCGCCGCGTCGAGCAACTGCACGAGTCGAACCCCATGCTCGGACACCGCGGCTGCCGGCTGTGCATCACGTATCCCGAAATTCTGGAGATGCAAGTGCGCGCGATTATCGAAGCCGCGATCGAATGCCAGAAGCGCGGCATTAAAGTGTTTCCTGAGATCATGCATCCGTTAGTCATGGACAGGAAGGAGCTGAAAATTTTGGAAGTGGAGACGCGGCGAGTTGCGGACGCACTCATCGCAAAACATAAAGTAAAACTTAACTATCTGGTGGGAACCATGATCGAGCTGCCGCGCGCGGCTTTACTCGCGGACCAGATCGCAGAAGTCGCGGAGTTCTTTTCCTTTGGCACAAATGATCTGACGCAGACGACGATGGGTCTTTCGCGCGACGACGCTGGACGGTTCCTGCCAGAATATGTGGACGAAAAGAAGGCGGGAATCTTCGCCGCGGACCCGTTCCAGACGCTCGATCAATCCGGCGTTGGGATGTTGATCGAGTGGGCGATTGCGCGCGGCAGAGAAACGCGGCCCAAGTTGAAAGTCGGAATTTGCGGCGAGCATGGCGGAGACGCGCCGAGCGTAAAATTCTGCCATAAAGTAGGGATGAATTATGTGAGCGCTTCACCGTTCCGCGTACCGATTTCAAGGCTGGCTGCGGCGCAGGCAGTGATTGAAGAGAAAGCCGCGAAAAAAGATGGGAAACGCGGAGCGCGATGAGCTCTTCGGCATTTGTAATTGGCATTTGCGGCGGTACGGGATCGGGAAAAACGACGATCACGAACCGGCTCTCGCGGGAGCTTGCCGACAGCGGCGTCCTTGTCCTTCAGCAGGATCACTACTACAAAGACTTGTCGCATTTGTCGCTGGAAGAGCGTTCGCAGCGTAATTTCGATCATCCGAACGCGCTTGATACCGAGCTGTTTATCGAGCACGTTCGGCAGTTGAAAGGCGGCAAATCCATCGAGCGCCCCGTTTACGATTTCACGCAACACCGGAGGGTTCAGGAAACGGCGCGGCTGCAATCGCAGCCGGCGATTCTGGTGGAGGGAATACTGATTTTCGAGAACGAAGCGCTTCGGAACCTGATGGACATCAAAATATTCGTCGATACGGACGCCGACCTGCGATTCATCAGGCGGCTCGTGCGAGATATGCGCGACCGCGGGCGTACCCTTGAATCCGTGGTCGAGCAATATCAGAAAACGGTGAGGCCGATGCACCTGGAATTCGTGGAGCCGAGCAAGAGATATGCCGACATTATTATTCCGGAAGGTGGGCACAACGAAGTAGGAATCGATTTGGTGCTTCAGAAAGTGCGCTCGCTGATTTCGAAGTAGACTGCGGCCCGGAACTTCAGGAACTACTTTAATATCGAAAATCAACTTAGGAAACTACAAGCATGATGGAACAAAAACTGCAGGACACGATTTCGCTTCTCGCTCGCACCCCCGCTGCTCTCACGGCGCTCTTGCGCGACCTGCCGGAAACGTGGTCGCTCCGAAATGAGGGCGAAAATACTTGGAATGTTTTCGAGGTCGTCGGTCATCTTGTTCATGGCGAACGCACGGATTGGATCCCGCGAATCAAGATGGTGTTGCAATTTGGCGAGGCCAAGACGTTTGAGCCTTTCGATCGTGAGGGACACGCTCGCGAGATCCAGGGCAAGTCGCTCGAAAACCTTTTGGACACCTTTGCACAGGTACGGGCGGGAAACTTGGAAGAGCTGCGTGCACTGAATCTGCGGCCAGAGGATTTGCAGCGGCGGGGAAAACATCCTTCCCTCGGAGTGGTTACTCTGTCCGGGCTGCTGGCAACCTGGGTGGTTCATGACTTAACGCATCTGCACCAAATCTCAAGGATATTGGCCCATCAATACCGCGACGCCGTCGGTCCCTGGAGCGCATACCTCGGCGTGCTGCAATGCGCGGGACACAGCGCGGCTTCATGAACTCATCAGGTACTTAATTATCCGTTACGTTCGCATTTTTAAGAAGAAGTAGAGTCCCGCGAAAGCAAAGATCGCGTCGGGCGCCCATGCCGCGACGAATGGCGGCAGTTGTCCCACGGCGCCCATCGCTTCGAACAGCGCGGCAGTCGCCCAGTAAACGATCCCAATCCCCACCGCAAGAGCCAACCCGCCCATTGCTCCGCGCGCGCCAACCAGAAAAGCAAATGGCATGGCGAGGAACATGATAATGGCGGTCATCAGCGGGAACGCGAATTTCTTGTGCCACTCGACGGACAGTCGCGAGGTGTCGAAGCCGGCCTTCTGCAGGCCGCGAATGTAATTCCTCAGCTGCCACCAATTCATCTGGTAGTACGGGAATACTTCGCGCTTGAAATAGGACGGCGGCTCGGAGATATCTTGAAGAGAAGCCACGCGAAATGGGGCGTAATGCGTGACGGAAGAGCCGCTGAAATCCCGCACCCAGCCGTTTTCAAGGACCCAGGCGTTCAGGCTCGGCTCCCACGAAGCGCGGCTTGCATAGATTCGGCGTCGAACTTGAAAATTCGCGGAATTGAGTTCGAAAACGTTCAACCCGCCGAACAAATTGTGATCGGGATCGAAGAGCTGGTAATTATAGATCTTACCGCTTTCTCCGAAGATCCACTGGTGAGCCGGTTCGTAATAAGTTTGCGCCGGGCGGCCTTTGATCTGGTCATGGATCGCGTCCTGGCGCTGATTGGCATAAGGAAGGAACGTGTCGTCGAGAAAAAACATCGCGCCTGCGAGCACTATGCCAGCGAGGATTAAAGGGAGCGCCAGGCGAAACAGGCTGATGCCGCAAGCTTTGAATGCCGTCACTTCGTTATTTTTCGAAAGAATGCCGAGTGTGATGAGTGTGGCTACCAGAGCTGCCAGCGGAAGAAGCTGGTAGACCATCATGGGCAGAAGATGAAGAAAGTAGCTCGCGACCATAAAAAGCGAAATGTGGTTTCGGGAAATGTCGCCGAGTAAATCGAAAAGCGTGAACGCGTCGAATAGAATCATGAATCCGACCAGCATCATGACAAGCCAATAAATAAAAGTGCGCAGAATATAGACATCGAAGATCAAAGGAAAGGCGCTCGTCTTATAACTCGCCGGGCGCGGTTCACCGGCGGATAACAGTGCGCGGCCATTCGGCAACGGAGCGGGCGTCCCGGCGGCTGTCGCGGGACGGGCTTTGCCCCCGATGTTGCGGAGGAACACGTCGCGCAGGTGTTCGAGCCAGCGCGCCTCGGGGCGTATCTGCTCGATGCGACGCAGCAGAATCAGCCCGACCAGCATCGTCGCGATATTCGCGGTCCAGACGCCGAGAGCTGGCGTCAGAGCGCCTTGCTCTGCGAGATGGACGCCGGTGACGAACAATAAATAGTAGCCGCAAATTAAAAGCACGGTAAGTATGAAGCCTGCGGCGCGCCCGCCGCGGCGCGGACGGACCCCCACCGGCACTCCAAGAAGAGCGAACAGCAGGCACGCACTGGGAAAAGCGAAACGTTCCTGCAATTCGATGCGCGCGTCCAGCCAGCCAGATCCTTTGATCGCGAGCAATTCGCGGACTGACCGCTCTTTGTCGGAAAGTTCTCGCGGGCCCTGAGCAGCCGCGGCGGCATTTTCGAGTGAAATGTCCATGGATTGAGCGGCGGAGGTGGAAAGATTGTAACGCTCCGGCTCTTTTGGGTTGAACTCGTGAGTCGAAAGATCGTCAAAGCGCAGTGTGAGCTTGTCCTGCTGCGGATCGGCGGCTACAATGGCGTCCTTTGCGAAGGTAACCTTCGAGCCCGCAGAGGAACTCGAATCCGCCAGGAAAACGTCGCGCCAGCGTGTGCCGGAAGCGCCGACGTCTTGCACGTAAAGAACAACGTGCGGGAATCGCTCGTCGAAGATTCGCGGCTGCACGGCGAAAGAGGCCTGCGAAGTGCGAAGGCGAGTCTCGAGGGACCGCAACGTTCGCAGGGAACGCGGGCCGAGCCAGAGAGTGATGGCGAAAGCAAAAATAGTGGCCGTCAGAGCGATAGCCCCGATGGGCACGAGCAAGCGGCGAAGGCTCACGCCGCTCGCGTTCAGGGCCACGATTTCGCTGTCGGCGGAGAGACGCCCCAGCCCGATAAGCACTCCAACCAACATGGACATGGGCAACGTAAAGATCAGAACCGGCGGAAGCGAAGAAAGCAGGAGCAACGCCGTTTCGCCGGCAGTTCCCGCATGCTGGACGATCAACGCCATCAGTTGTACAAGCTGCGGCACGAAGAAAACAAAAGTAAAAACGGCAAGACCCAGCAGTGCGTGGGCGACGACTTCGCGGCAGACGTATCGGTCGAGGATGCGCATGGCAGCGCGCTGTCATTCTAGCACGATGGCGCAGGAGTCGTCGGAGAGTCGTAGAGCATGACCCGTGTGCATTTGGTTCTTTTGTGGCACATGCACCAGCCGCAATACCGGGATCCCGCAACAAAGAGATACATCCTGCCGTGGACACGTCTGCATGCGCTGAAAGATTATTGGGGAATGGTGCGGACGCTCGCCGAGTTTCCGCGCGTGCATGCGACATTCAATGTGGTTCCCTCGCTCGCCCAGCAAATCGAAGAGTACGCGAGCGGCGATTTTGACGATCCGTGGTTCCGCGCGGCGTTCAAGGCCGCGGATGAACTCACGCCGGCCGACAAGCGCGAAATTCTCCATCGCGCGTTTCAGTTGAATCATGAGCGCCTGATGAGCCGCTGGCCGCGATTCGTTGAGCTATTTGAATGGGCGCAAAAATCGGGCGAGCGCGCCGCGGCGCAATTCAGCGCGCGGGATTGGCGGGATCTGCAATTGCTGTCGCAGCTCGCGTGGATGGACGAAGAATATTTGGCGCGCGATCCGATTGTTTCCGCGCTCGCAAGGAAAGGGGCCGATTACACGGAGGCGGATAAGGAAGCGTTGCGCGAAAAACAGGCGGAGTTGCTCGCGCGTGTATTGCCCGAGTACCGCGCCGCCGCTGAACGCGGGCAAATCGAAGTCTCGACCACGCCATTCTACCATCCAATATTGCCGCTGCTGTGCGACTCGCAAATCGCGCGCGTCGCCAATCCGCATACGCCGGCGCTCGTGCCTCCGTTTCGGTTCGCCGAAGACGCGCAGGAACAACTGGTTCGCGCGCGCCGGTATCACCAACACGTTTTCGGGCAGCAGCCTGCGGGACTCTGGCCTTCGGAAGGTTCGGTGTCTGACGAGACTTTGGATATCGCCGCCGAATTGGGTTTCCGCTGGTTTGCCACCGACGAAGGCATTCTTGGACGAACGCGGAACATCGGATTCTGGCGCGATGGCGTTGGCTTTCCGGAAAACGCGCACGAGCTGTATTCGCCGTGGAAATTCAAGATTCGTGGCGGGGAAATCCATGGATTTTTCCGCGACCATTATTTATCCGATTTAATCGGTTTCGTTTATTCGCGTATGGATGCCGCGGCCGCCGCCGATGATTTTCACCGCCGGTTGCGCCTGATTGGCGAACGAACGCACGGAACGAAACCGGCCACCGTAGCCGTGATTCTGGATGGTGAAAACGCCTGGGAGTATTATCCCGGCAGCGGTAGGGAATTTTTGCGGCAGCTCTACAGACGCATTGCTGATGATCCCGACATTCGCGCCTTGACGGCGACGGAAGCGATTGCGGAAGCAGGCGAAATCGGCGCGCTCGAAGGCATTTTCCCCGGTTCGTGGATCGACGCGAATTTCAACATCTGGATTGGAGACGCGGAGGACATTCGCGCGTGGGAATTGCTTCGAGATGCACGCGAACTGTACGCAAAAGTGCAAACAGCCGGCAGGGAAGGCACGCCCGACGCCTCGCGCGCTGAGGATCTTCCCCTTGCGTATGAGGCGTTGCTCGCCGCCGAGGGAAGCGATTGGTGCTGGTGGTACGGACCCGAACACGGTTCGGCGAACGACCAAGAATTCGACGAATTGTACCGCAAGCATTTGGTGCAGGTGTATTCAGCGTTGGGCCGCGAGGCGCCCGAAGCGTTGGCGCATCTGATCAAAAGAGTTCTGTTGCGCTCGCGCCCCGTGCCGCCAACGGACTGGCTCACGGTGGAAGTGGATGGCCGCGTGACTTCATATTTTGAATGGCTCGGAGCAGGCTATTACGCGGCCGAACGGCGGGACGGCACGATGCACGGGCAAGTGTACTCGCTCGGCGAAATATTCTACGGATTCAGCGCGGATTCCTTTTATCTCCGCGTAGACTCGTTGCGAGAGCCTTTCGAGCAACTTGGTGCTTGCGAGTTTCGATTTGCGTTCGAGGATCAGTCGGAGATGAAGCTCGTAGCGCACATCCACAACGGCAAAATTGCAAACCTGTCCGTTGAACGCAAGGGAACTCCATCGGAAAACGCACCCCGCGGAATCACGGTTGCCCTGGATAAAATCATCGAATTGAGCGTGGCCAGGGAATTATTCTTGTTGGCCGGACAGACAACGCTGCGATTCAGCGTCTCGCTCTGGCGCAACGGATTGCCCGTCGACGTGCTCCCCGCCGAGGGGTTCATTGAAGTGCCGCTTGGCTCCGATGTCTACGCATGGTCTCCGCAATAGGATGCTGCCCCGATAAGTACAATGTTGTACTAAATAAATACGTAGTTGACATGCTCACACCATTCGCGCGATAGTGCGCCTGCACCTCTCAGTGGACGAGCAGCTCGTTGAAAAACTCTACCTGTTGTCATTCCGAGGAGCAATCGCGACGAGCCTGCCTGCCGCGGGCAGGGAATCCGCATTTTCCTTGCGTTCGTGCAGGCATGCCCTTCTCGCGTCGCGGAAATGACAGTTAAGAGCGCTTTTCAACAAGCTGTTAGAACTGCGACAGCTGGAATTCTGCGACAGTGAAACGGCCGCGGTTTCTCCGTCCGCGATGTATTTCGTCGGCCTGCGAAGGCTCGGGGAGAATCGTGTGCTTTGTCGGCGTCCTGGGTGCGTGTGCGCTGGCTGTTTTGTGGATTAGCGGCTTGACGATTTCGCCGCGGCGCTCCGATGTTGCGCGCCAACCCTCCGCGCGAGCCTTCTTCTCCGCACCTCCGAAGCAACAACTCGCCAATGCCGCTGCGAATCTGCCATGGGCGTTTGAGCCGAATGTCGGCCAGGCAGGCGCGAAAGTGAAATTTATTGCGCGCGCAACCAATGCCACGGTTTTTCTGACGCAGCGCGGCCTGGAATTGTCTTGGGCGCGGGCCCATGGCGCCGCCCATGTGGCGAGCGCAGCCGTCAGGCCTACATCTCAAGACACGTTGCAACTGGAGTTCCTCGGAGCAAAACCCGAAGTTCAAACGCATGGACGCGCGATGCTGCGCGGAAAGACAAACTACCTCCTGGGGCGCGATCCGCGAAAATGGCTGAGGGACGTACCTCAATACTCTTCGGTTGAATTCAGCGGAATATATCCAGGTATTGACGCGCGATTCTACGGCGGGCAAAGCGGTCTCGAATACGACCTGGTGGCGTCACCGGGCAGTTCGCTGCGAAATGTGCGGTTGCGCGCTGTAGGCGCGGATGCGATGCGTCTCGACCGCGGCGGCAATCTCATTTTTCAGGTGAACAGACGGCAAGTCGTGATGCGCAGGCCAAAAATCTATCAGAGCCACCGTGGGACAAAAATAGATGTCGCGGGCGGTTACAAACTGCTTGCGTCCAATCTAATCGGTTTTGTAATCGGAAAGCATCGCCCGGATTTGCCAATTATCATCGACCCGTCCATTTCAATCAGCTACACGACGTTTTTGGGCGGCAGCGGAGCGGAAAAAGGCAGCAGCGTCGCGGTGGATTCCGCCGGAGCCATCTACGTTGGCGGGACTACAACGCTGGCAGCATTCCCTGAAACCGCGAACGGAAACGAAGGGCCGCTCGGCGGCGCTTCGAACCTGTTCGTTGCGAAGATTGATACGACGCAGAATGGGGCCTCTTCGCTTGTTTATCTGACATTCATCGGCGGCACCAAAAACGATCAGGGAGGCATGGTTGCAGTTGATAGATCAACGACGCCGCCACGACTCGCTGTACTTGCATGGAGCACATCGGCGGATTTTCCGGTGACCGATGGCAGCGCGTTGAATGGGCCGTCCGACTTGACCGTCACAAAGCTCAATGCTGCGGGCGACGGCTTGATTTATTCGAAGTATTTCGGCGGGAGCGGCGCCGAGGCGACTCAGAATGTCGCAGGTGTGGCGACTGATCCCACCGGAAATATTTTTGTTACCTCGGACACAACTTCGGCCGATTTGCCGATGGCGCCAGCGCTGAATGGATTCCGAACTGCCTACGGCGGCGGCACGTCCGACGGCTTTTTGGCTGAATTTGCATCCGCATCCGGCGCGCTTGTGTATTCCACGTATTTCGGCATCAACGCGACGGTCGGAGGCTCAAGCGTGGCTGTCGACGCGAACGGCAATGCGTATGTCGCGGGATTTACGTCGATGCCCGTGAATTTTCCCGCGACCAACGCGTGTCAGTCGACATATGGCGGCGGCGCGTTCGACGCATTCGTGATGCAAATAAATCCAAAGCTTGCCACGCAAGGTTTGGTGTATGCGAGTTTCCTCGGCGGAAGCCAATCGGATCAGGCGATGGCGATTGCTGTGGACTCGTCGATTCCACCAGACGCGTACATCACCGGGGCCACCCAATCGCCCGATTTTATTCCCAGCTCAGGCGTAACGAACGCAGCCTATCAAACGGCCTTGAAGGGAAGCAGCAACGCCTTTCTCGTTGTCATTAGCCAAACCACGGGCGGAGTGCCCTCGATTCAATACGAGACTTATCTCGGCGGAACAGGCCCGGACACAGGCCGGGGAATCGCTGTGCTGTCTCCCACGCAAGTCTACGTCGCGGGGAGCACGAGTTCCGGCGGCTTTCCGGTTTTATGTTCGTTGCAGGGATTCAGCGGCACTCAGGACGCGTTTCTGACTGAGTTGAATCCCACAATTGGTGGAGCGGCGTCGCTGGTCTACGCGACTTTTTTGGGCGGCAGCGTGACCACCGAAGCAAACGCCGTGGCGGCGGACTCCGCGGGCGACGCGATCGTTTTCGGCGATACTTTGTCGCACGACTATCCGCTCGCAACAAATTCGAACAATGGATTTCAGCCCACGTGCACAAGCTGTGCCGCGACGGCCGCGTTCGCGGATGCGGTGCTGACCAAGGTCGCAATCGGCACAGGCCCAGCGGCGTGCGCTGCGTTCAATCCCGCGGTCGTCAATTTCGGGGCATTGCCCACGGGCACGGCATCGCCGCCCGTGAACATTTTGCTGACAAATGGAGGCGACGCAAATCTGAATGTCAGCGGGGTGACGATTACGGGCGCGAACAACGCCGATTTTTCGCAGATGAATACTTGCCTCTCGAACTCTCCCATCGCGCCAGGAGGGAATTGCGGTTTCGCCGTCACGTTCACACCTTCGGTTGTCGGGACCGAAACAGCAGCGTTGCAGATGGCTGACGATGGAGTAGGGACGCCACAGACGCTGACGCTGGCCGGTACGGGAGCATCAGGAGAAGTCACGTTGTCGCAGACGTCGCTGAATTTTGGCAACGTCGCACAGGGCACGACAACGGCGCCGAGCACCTCGATCTTGACCAACACAGGAAACGCAACGCTGAGCATCACCAATGCAAAGATTTCCGGCGCAAACGCCACGGATTTTGCCTTTGGAGGAAGCAACACATGCATCGCGGGCGCGGCAGTTTTGCCCGACGCGAGCTGCACAATCGCAGTCGACTTCGCTCCCAACGAACCAAATCCGCCGCAGAATCTGACGGCGCAAGCGGTGATATCTTTCGCGCAAAACAGCAATCAGTCGTCAGGCACCGCGGCAATTGCGCTATCTGGAACCGAAGCGACCGCGGCAATGCCTGCCGTTGGTTTGGCAAGCACCACGCTCAATTTCGGAAGCGTCAACGTTGGCGGCTCGACGAGCCAGCCTCCGGTGTTGCTCAAGAATACAGGCAGCGCGGCGCTGTCCATTGCCAGCATCGGAATCACGGGGCCGAACGCAAGCGATTTCGCGGACACGACAACGTGTCCGCTGGCGTCGGCAACGTTGAGCGCGGGCGCTAGCTGCACAATCTCCGTGACGTTCCAGCCTACTGCGGCCGGTTCGCGGACAGCCAACGTCTCAATTTCCGACAACGCCAATCCCCCGCAGCAGACCATCGCGCTCAGCGGGACAGGAGCCGTGGGCAGTGTGTCGCTGACGCCGGCAAGCTTGACTTTCCCGACGCAAAATGAAGGCCCGCCGAGCGCGGCGCAAAGCGTGACGCTCAAGAACACGGGCGCTTCGCCCGTCACGATTTCGTCCATCGGTCTCGGCGGCGCGAATCCCAGTGATTTCGCGCAGACGAACAATTGTCCCCTGGCGCCCTCGGCAACGCTCAACTCCGGCGCGATTTGCACGATCTCAGTAACCTTTCAGCCCACGGCATCAGGACCGCTTTCGACCGTGCTTTCGGTGGCGGACGATTCGACGCCGTCGCCACAGACAGTCGCCGTCAGCGGCACAGGAACGACTCCGACAGTTGGCATAGCGCCGGCGTCGCTGCAGTTCAGCTCAACGCTTGTGGGAATCGCGAGCGCACCTCAGCCCATTCAAGTCAGCAACAGCGGCACCGGCGCGCTGGTCATCAGCAGCGTCAGTTTTGGAGGCGCCGACGCCGGCGATTTCCAAGCCTCGGGCAGTTGCGTCGGAGCGAAAGGGGCGAACATCAGCGTGGCGGTGGGAGCGAACTGCACGGTCAACGTCGATTTTCTCCCGCTGGCGGCGGGCACGCGCACGGCAACACTGACGCTCAACGACAACGCGAACACGAATCCACCAAGCACGTTCACCGGAACCGCCACCGATTTCCAGATGGGGCCGCCGGCAGGCGGAACGACTTCTGCAACCGTGACGGCAGGGCAAACAGCCTCGATACCCCTACAGTTGACTGCTGTGAACGGATTCACTGGAACGGTGACGCTAGGATGCACGAACGCGCCGCCCGCTGGAGGATGCAGCGCTTCGCCAGGTTCCGCCCAGATTTCTGGAACGGCGCCCGTTCCTTTCACCGTGAATGTGACCACCATGGCGCGCAGTTCGATCTTGCCAATGGCAAGGCCGGGTGTGCATCGACACATGCTTCCCGCGATGCCGACGGCGATTATGTTGCTGTTGGCGCTCACGATTCTATTTTTCGCGGGTCCGCGTCGCGCAAAATCTCGCGTCTTGCGGCCGATTTTGGCGCTCAGCCTTCTGCTGCTTGCGTCTTGCGGAGGAGGCGGAAGCAGCACAACTCCGCCGAGCGGCACGCCCGCGGGAACCTATACCGTTCAGGCGACCGCGACGATGGCAGGAACCACGCGCACCATAAATCTGTCGATCACAGTGCAGTAGCGCGCGTTGTGAACGGGAAACGCGGTGGAGAATCCGAAATACAGAGACCAGTTGGTGGGTCAGTTTGAATTTCTTGATCGCGACACGAAGATTCAAAATTCAAACCAGGTGCGGGTCAGTTTGAATTTTCTTGATCGTGACACAAAGAGTCAAAATTCAAATCAGGTGGTGGGTCAGTTTGAATTTTCTTGATCGTGACACAAAGAGTCAAAATTCAAACTGACCCATTACTCCGCCGCCGTGCCTTCTTGTAGCGCAGAGTTTGGCCGTCTTTGCCAAGTTCTGCGGCTTTCGCTTTTTTGGAGTGCGGCGTCTCGACGCCGCTTTGCCGTCAATCCGCCGACTCCCAGGCTTTCTCTCGTCCAGCGTCGGTACCAGGTTTGCCTTGTGCGCTTTTGCGGGTGCCCCATGCTCGTATTTTGAGCGTGGGGCTTTTGCCTTCGTAGGGGCGGGCCCGCCCCGGCGCGTCGCGACTCCCGAGTCGCGTTCCCCGCTTTGCTAGCGCGGGTTTTCAGAACAAGGAGTTTCAAAATTCAAATTGACCCATTATCCTCATTAGGAAAGCTCAAAACTGCTTGATCGCCAGGTCGCGCGGACTCCGTCCCACGGGAATCATCGCGATCAGGCATCCTGCTGAGCTGCCCGGTTGCGAGCAGCCCACCGTGCGAATCACCGCAAGATCGTCAGAAGCGGTGTCCACCGCCAGCAACATGCCCCCGACAGGCGTGAATTCCAGCGTTTGCGGCTGCTGGCCTGTCTTGATGACGTCAAGATTCAGCACCTGCCGGAAATTAATCTGGATCGGGACGATCTCGGACGCGGCGGAGTCCGCGACGTAAAGAAACTGATCGTCGGGCGAAAGAACGGCCCGCGTCGGCGCGGAGCCGAGAAGAACGTAATCGCTTACTTCGTTCGTCCACGTGTTGACGATCAGCAGCCCGTGAGCATCGGGCGAAGGGATATAAAGTTCGCCGCCGTCATTCTTCAGTACGAAGCTGCCGGCCGACCCGCCGAGGTGCAGGTTCGCAATCAACGCGGGCTTGCGAAGGTCGACTGCGGAAATTTGATCCGAATCGCCCGAAGAGATGAACGCCTTCGAGCTGTCGGGAAGAATCGAAATTTGCTCGGGCTGCGGCGCCACATGCACCACGCCGAGCGGCGCCAGTGTCAGCGAGTTCAGCAAAGATACAGTGGAATCGCCGCGATTGGTCACCACAACCAGTTTGCCATCGGGCGTGACGTGCGCGATCCACGGACGGCGTCCCGCGCGGCCGCGCGCAACGACCTCGCGTGACGCGCAATCAATTGCCACCACGGCGTCCGAGCCTGACGCGGCCACGTAGGCCCGTTTCGCATCCGGAGAAAAATCAATCGCGTAAGGATTTGCTCCCACGGGGATGCGCGCGACAATTTGGCTGGTGCGCGTGTCAAGCACCCATGCGTACCCGCCCGAAGTGCTCACGCCCCATATCTCGTTGCGTTTCGGGTGCGCGCGTATGCCGCTCGGCGACGGGCCTACTGGAATTGTGGCCACCGCCGTCAGGCTCACCAGGTTGATTGCCGTCAGCGTGCCATCCGCCGTGTTGGCCACGTATGCGTATAAATGCACGCCCGGGCGGAGGAACGAGGGCCGATGTTCGCGGACAATTTCAACGGTCGAAATCGCCAGCAGAATCACCAGAACGAAGACGAGCCGGACATTCCATTTGAAATTGCGTCCACGCGGCGGGGGCT
>DAHUXN010000057.1 GCA_027307115.1 Acidobacteriota bacterium | reverse complement strand
GAAGGGAATCGAGGTGTCCGGCTTCAATCTTGTGCACCAGTTTGACTGGATCGCCGTCGGCCGGAATCAGGTAGAACCAGCGCCTCGTGACCATCAGGCTTTGCGGCAGCCCCAGCACGCGGTAGGCAATCGGGTCGCGATGATGATGGTCGTAGAACAGCCAGCCATCGAGTTTTTGCGCGCGAAGTTCGGATTGAATTGCTTTGAGATCGGGCATGGCTCTCTCTTCTTTGAGTGACGCGAGGCTCTAAGCGAGCGCCTGAATTTGCGCCGGCGTCACGCGGCTCACTTCCACTCGCTTCATTCGGGTCTTCTCGCCTGAAAGAATCTTAACAGCGGAGACGGAGACATTCAAACGTTCTGCCAGAATGCCGCGCAGAGCGTCATTGGCCCGACCGTCCACGGGCGGCGCGGTGACGTGAACCTTCAGCGCGCCCTGAAATTCACCGTCAATCGAATCGCGGCTCGCCCTGGGCACGATGCGCACCACAAAAACGACCGCGCCGTCGCGTAGTGTCACGTCGATCATTGCTTTGCGGTCATTCTTTCGCGCGTTCGCCGAAGATCGCGGTCCCCAAGCGCACCTGCGTTGCGCCCTCTTCGATGGCAATCTCGAAATCATGGCTCATGCCCATCGACAGCTCGGGAAGCGAGCGGTCAAATTGTTTTTCGAGATCGTCGCGCAACCGCCGCAGCCGCCGAAAATGAGGACGCGAATCGCGCGGATCGTCGCAGAATGGCGGAATTGCCATCAGACCGCGAAGCTCAAGATGCGGCATCTGCCCAATGGCTTCGGCGAGGGCTGGAAGGTCAGCTTGCGCGACGCCCGACTTTTTTTCGGCGGGATCGAGTTGAACTTCGATCAGCACCGCGAGCCACTCGTTCGTTTCGCCCGCGGCATCGTCAAGCTTCAGCGCCAGCGCTGCGCTGTCCACGGAATCAATCCAGTCAAAGAGGCGCGCCGCTCGACGCGCTTTATTGCCCTGCAGGTGCCCGATCAAATGCCAACTTGCCTTCAGATCCGTCAGTTGCGGCTGTTTTTCCTCCCACTCCTGCACGCGATTTTCGCCGAACGCGCGCACGCCCGCATCGTACGCGGCGCGTATCGCTTCGGCGGAAACCGTCTTCGCGGCGGCGACCAGCACAACTTCTTCCGGACGGCGATCCGCGCGAGCTGCCGCCCGCGCGATGCGTTCACGGATTTGTTCGACGTTCGACGCGATTGTCGCAGCGCGAGGCATGACGCATTCTAGCACGCTCAATCGGCATTGTTTTTCGCGACGCTCTCCGAAAGAGGCCAAGTTGTCGAATATGTTAGACTGTCCGCCACTCTGATGCCTGCCCGTGGGAAATTCATCGCGCTCGAGGGAATCGACGGCTCCGGCAAGCGCACGCAGCTCGAAATGCTTTCGCGCGCGCTTCACAAACGCGGCATTGAGCACCTTACGGTCAGTTTTCCTCGTTACGAGGGGTTTTTTGGGCGCATGGTCGCGCGGTATTTGAACGGCGAATTCGGCAACTTGGCGGAAGTGGACGCGCATTTTTCGGCGTTGCTCTATGCGGGCGACCGTTTGGAGAACAAATCTCAGCTTGAAGAAAATCTCGCGCACGGGAAAATGATTCTTGCGGACCGTTACATCGGCTCGAACCTGGCGCATCAGGGCGCGCGAGTTCCCCGGCGGCAATTGCCGGAATTTTTGCGCTGGCTCGAGGAGTTGGAATACGGCGTCTACGGCTTGCCGCGCGAAGATATCGTGATTTATCTGCGCTTGCCCGCCGCGAAAGCACAGACCATGGTCGGCAAAAAGAACGCGCGAGGCTATACGCGCCGGCGGCACGATTTGCAGGAAGCAAATCTGGCGCATTTGAAAGCGGCCGCGAACGTCTATGAGCGGCTGGCTAAGCGCCCAAATTGGAGTGCGGTGGACTGCATGAATCGGAACGAACGCGAGATGCTTGCGCCAGAGGTGATTCATCGCCAAGTTATGGAGGTTGTCGAAAGCCGCGTTTTGCGAAATCCGCGGCGCTCCGCCAAATCCTGATGGGCTTCAGCGATTTTCTCGGCAACGAACGAATTGTCTCTTCCCTGCGCACCATGCTCAGCCGCGAACACGTGCCAAGCGCTTTGCTCTTCGTCGGTCCACAAGGCGTGGGGAAATACACGCTCGCGCGCATGTTCGCGCAAGCGGCAAATTGCGAAAGGCTCCGCGACGATTTTTGCGGCGAGTGCGCCACGTGCGTGAAGATCGCGCGACTGGCCGAGCCGGTTGCGCTGATCGAGCAAGGTTTGGCGGAGCGGGGAGAAAATCCCGACGCCGCGACGGTCGAGCGCATGCCACTGATTCTGGAAACTCATCCTGATGTGTGGACCATCGTCCCGGATCCTGTCCGGCGGAAAAATCCCGTGGCGCGGCCGATGATTCGCATGGGCCAATTACGCGCCGTGCAGCGCGCCGCATATTTCCGACCGCAGGGCCGCCGGCGCATTTTCATTCTCGATGGCGCCGATACGATGCGCTGGACAGACGCCGACGTCTTCCTCAAGATTCTCGAGGAGCCTCCCGAGAGCGCAACGCTGATTCTGCTGGCGCCGCGCGTTGATTCCCTGCTCCCGACGATCCGCTCACGCTGCCTGACTTTCTGGTTCGCGCCTGTGCAAGCTGAAAAAATCGAGGGACTGCTCAAGGAGCGCACGAAATGGAAATCTCCCGAGCGCAAACTCGCCGCGCAGCTTGCGGACGGGCGCCCCGGCGCGACTTTGAGACTGGATTTGGAGGAGTCAGTGAGGCTTCGTCGCGAGGTTTTGCGCTTGATTGCGGACGCAGCGGCCGGCAAATCCTACCGCGCGATTTTTGCGGCGACGGCGCGGCTGGCCAAGAATGAATCAGAATCGTTTGAAAATCTCCTTCCGCTGTTCTATAGTCTCTTGGCAGATCTGCTTGAGTTGTCCCATAGCCCAAAGAGTTTTGTGCCCCGCAACCCAGATCTACGAGATGAGTTTGAGCGACTGGCAGGCAGCATTACAGACAAATGGGTCGCGCGGGCCACGGACGGTCTGGATCGTTTGCAGAGCCGATTGCGGCGCAACGTGGGCCGCCAACTCGGGCTGGACGCTTTAGCCGTGACCCTTGGAAACCACTGATCAAGTCATCGGGCCGAGCAGTCAAAAATTATTTTAATTTATAGGAAACCCTAGCTGGGTCTGGGCAGTCAAATAAAGAGCGCTGCAAAAACGCAAGGAGCCATAATCGTGAACCGCAAGCTATTTCGTCCTACGCTCACAGAAGTGAAGGAACAGTACCCGCCACGCGGAGCGCACGAACCTCAGGGCCCTGGCCCGCGTAAGAAACCGGCTCCGCCGGATCAAACGCATGCCGAAAACTTCTACTACGTCAAGCAAATGCAGGCGCACACGCCTGTTGCTGTGGTCTTGAGCGATGGAGAAGTGCTGCGTGGCATCGTCGAGTGGTATGACCAGGATTGCATAAAACTCACCCGCTTTGGCAGCCCGAACCTGCTCGTTTATAAGCACTCGATTAAGTACCTCTATAAGGATGGCGAGGAAGCGGCGCACGGCGGGAATGGAAACGGGAACGGGAACGGCAACCACGAGAGCTAATTTTCGGCCGTTTGTGCCGCCGCCGAAGCATTTTCGGTATCGGGCCAGTTTGAATTTTGACTCTTTGTGTCACGACCAAGAAAATTCAAACTGACCCACCCGCGCATTTTTTGGGAGTTTGCACTCTGGCGTCGAGCCTGTTAGATTCGCATCTCGACGCCATGCCTGAGAAAAAGGAATCCGCGCGCGCCACCGTGATATTGGCGCTGGTCGCCCTCGCCGTCGGCTGTTATGCGCTGCTTTTCGGCCTGCAAACGCTGATTTACTTCGAAGCGCGGCATTGGGCCGCGTCAGCGCCTTTCCTTCGAGACGTTCCTCAGCCCCTTCCCTCCACCGTCGCGTCACCGATCCAAGAGAAAGGGCTCTCATTCTACGGATTCCAGTTCGCAGCGCCGTGGAAAGGCATCGACAAACAGAACTCGCAGAACGATCGCTCGGAGGTTGATTTTAAGTCTGGCGCGGTGCTGCTGTTCTTCAATCCCGAAGGCGAGAAAAACATCGTGGACAGCATACGCACGGGAGATCCGCAGACTTACCAGAAATACCAGACGATCTTTGGCGCCGATTTTTTTTCGAATAACTACGCGCTGTACGATGCGGTGTATGGAGCTTCGCCCGCGGGCCTTTCACCGTTTATGTCCAGAGACAAAGCCGTGCGCATCAGCACGCTGCTGCAGTGGAAGCTTGGGTACGGCGCGTACGGAACCAAGACAATTTACACGCTCCAGGCCGGAAACAATCGCGGATTGCAGTTCGGCGATCCTGCGACTGACCACGTGGTTGTGGTGCGGCTTTTCGATCCACACGAACAGCAGATGCGGCTGCTTTTCACTTCAAAGTCCGCCGAGACCGGTATAATTTCCCAAGCCGACATCAACTGCGTCATCGATTCCATTCAACCCGCGTCGGCGTTTCAATAGAAATATTCAGTAAGAATAGTAGTGCGGACGCGCCTGCCGAATGTTCACAATTCCACGCCAATAATTTCGTGTAAACGGCTAGGAGAGCTACGCGCGGGCGGCGGTTGAGGATGCGTCGAGTACGCGCTGGTAATACGCCTCGTAGAGCGGAATCACGTCGTTCGAGCAGAATTTCTTCCGTGCGTTGATGCGCGCCTGCTTCCCCATTTCGCGGCCGCGATCCGCGCGCGACAGAATCTCAATGGCATATTTAGCCGCGCCGGCAACGTCGCGGGGCGCAACGAGAAAACCGTCAACGCCATGCGTTACCACTTCCGGCACACCGCCCACGTTCGTCGCGACTACCGGCACTTCGCAGGCCATCGCTTCCAGCGCCGCCAGGCCGAACGATTCCAAATCCGAGGGAAGCAGGAAAACGTCCGCCAAACCGAGGAAATCCTGAATGCGCGACTGCTTGCCCAGAAAGAAAACGTCGCGCCGCAACTTTTTTTCTTTCACGAGATGCTCGGCGGCGCCGTGATCCGGACCATCGCCGATCATCAACAGCTTCGCGGGCATCTTTTCGCGCACCAGCGCGAAAATTTCGATCACGTCGGTAATACGCTTCACCGGACGGAAATTCGAAAGATGCATCAGAATCGGTTCGCCATTCGGAGCCCACTCATTGCGGCGGCTCTGATCTTTGGGGCGGCAATAGAGATCGCAATTCACAAAGTTGCGAATCACTTCAATCGGCCGGCGAATGTCGAACTCCTGCACCGTGCGTTCGCGGAGATATTCTGAAATTGCCGTCACGCCGTCGCTCTGCTCGATTGAAAAGCGCGTGATGGGCAGGTAGCTGCGGTCATTGCCGACGAGCGTAATGTCCGTGCCGTGCAGCGTGGTGATAAATGGCAAACGGCGCGGCGCGGACATCTCGCGGGCCAAAAGCGCACTCACCGAATGCGGAATCGCGTAGTGTACGTGGAGCAAATCGAGCGGCGCGGACTCGGCGACTTCCGCCATTTTCACCGCCAGCGCCAAAGTGTACGGCGGATGATCGAACAACGGATATGTTGTCGTCTCCACTTCGTGGAAATAAATGCGCTCGTTCGCCGGGTTCAAGCGCGTCGGCATGGCGTAGCTGATGAAATGAATTTCGTGCCCGCGCGCGGCCAGTTCCATGCCGAGTTCGGTGGCGACCACTCCGGAGCCGCCATACGTCGGATAGCATGTGATGCCGATTTTCATCAGAGTCCTCGAAATGCGCGACGCGCCGCTTGCGAATCCCGGACGCGCAATGCTAGATTCGCAAACTCTCGTCCTTGTTTAGACGTAATGGGGCTGCCCCTCGATGCAACGAGTTTCTGGAAAAGTGGCCATCATTACCGGCGGCGGGACCGGCATCGGCCGGGCCTGCGCGCTCACGCTGGCACGCGAAGGGGCGAAGGTGGCGCTCGCGGCGCGGCGGCGCGACAAACTCGAAGCGGTCACGCAGGAAATTACTGCCGCTGATGGCGAAGCTCTGGCCATCGAATGCGACATCACGGACAGAGTTTCCGTCGAGCACGCCGTGCACGCAGTGGAAGGGCGTTTTGGAAAGCTGCATATCATTATCAATAATGCGGGCGCGGTTCACGTCGGCTCGGTCGAGGAAACGTCCGACGACGACTGGAATCGCGTTGTCTCGGTGAATCTTACGGGAACGTTTCTGATGTCGCGCGCGGGAATGCCGGCGCTTCGGCGAGCAGGCGGCGGCTCGATAATCAATATTGGCTCGTATCTGGGCATCGTGGCCATCAAACAACGCGCGGCGTACTGCGCTTCGAAAGGCGGCGTCACGCTCCTCACCAAAGCGATGGCTCTCGACCACGCGCACGAAAACATCCGCGTGAATTGCATTTGCCCGGCGATGGTTGAAACGGAGATGGCGCTGGGCGCGATTTCCCGGGCCACGGATCCGGCCGCGTACCGGCGTTTGCGGGAATCACAGATCCCCATGGGCCGCATTGGACGTCCCGAGGATGTGGCGAATCTCGCGCTGTATCTTGCCTCCGACGAATCGAGTTGGATGACGGGCGTGGCGTTTCCGCTCGATGGCGGAGTGACGGCGGGCTGACATGCCGCGCGCAAAAAACAAACCACCGAAGGAGATCGTCAAGCCTCTCACCATTACCGCGCTCGGGCGCCGCTTCCATTTTAGCAACACGGCTCGCCAATTCGGATTCCGGTTCGATGGCGCGGGGCCGGGACGCGCGGTCCTGAAAATGAAAGTTCAGCCGAGGCATAAGCAGATTCACGGGGTCGTGCACGGTGGCGTGCTGGCGTCCATCGCGGACACGGCGGGCGGTCTCGCGACGTATTTGTCCCTGCCGCCCGGCTCGCGCACGGCTACCGTGGAGATGAAAATCAATTTTCTGGAGCCAGTCTCGCGCGGCACGATCTTTGCCGAAGCGCGCGTGATCCGGCTGGGAAAATATCTCGCCGTAGTCGAATGCGACGTGGTGGACGACCATGGCAAGCTCGTCGCGAAGGCGCTGATGACCTTCTCCATCGGCGTGGATAAATCCCCCAAATTGAAATGACTGCTAGTCCCGGCGTCATCGCATCAGAAAATCGGACATTGGGTCAGTTTGACCTTCAACTCTTTGTGGCACGGTTAGGAAAATTCATACCGAGTCACCCCGAAACTCGTTGCGGGCTTTACTTCGCAGCGCGGATTGGCTAACGTGAACGCAAGCCCCATGGAACCCCTCGGCACGCAAAAAGAACTGCTCTTTACGCTCGTTTTGCAGGTCGGCTTCTCGGCGTCGCTGGCGGCCTTGCTTGTACGCTTTGTGAAGTTTCGCCGCGTGCTTTTCAATGAAATCCGCGATTCGGATCAAAAAGTTCTTTTACTGCTTTTTCTCACGCCACCGCTCGCGATTGGAGTCGTCCTCCGCATCGTCGGCTACCATTTTTTTGACCTCACGCTTCCCGGCGCGTTTTTGCTGGGACTGCTCGGCGGAAGAATCGTCGGACTCCTCGGCGGCTCGATGCTCAGTCTGCCCGCATTCGGCAATCACGAATGGATCGCCACTCCGCTCGCCGCGCTTGTCGGTCTGCTCGCAGGAGTTATTCGTCAGGGCATGCCCAACAAAGAGGACGTCTGGCATTTCGGTCCGTTTCTTTTTCTCAACATCCCGAAATCTCTTTGGCGGCTGGCACGGCACGGCCAATTGAACTGGGCCATGATTCCACTCGGCGCGTGCGCGGTGCTCGAGCTGGGCCGCTACGTTCTCGCATACGCTGTCCACGGCAAGTGGCTCTACACGCTCGCGTATCCGGACTGGCGCTGGGTTCCGCTGATCATTTTGGCCACGGTGATGTGCGTCGCCATGCCCATCAAAATCTGGAACAACACGCGCATCGAAATGAACCTCGAACAAAATCAGCAGCTGTTGCTCAAAGCGCGCATGGATGCACTCTCCAGCCAAATCAATCCGCATTTTCTTTTCAACACGCTGAACACCGTTTCTTCGCTTGTCCGTTACGATCCCGATATGGCGCGCATCGTCGTGATCAAGCTGTCGAATATCCTGCGGCGCCTGTTGCGCAAGCATGAGACGTTCGTGCCGCTCCGCGATGAACTCGACTTCATCGACGACTATCTCGATATCGAAGTCGCGCGCTTCGGCCGCGACAAATTGCAATTCTTCAAGGAAGTCGACGAGAGCACGCTCGATACTTTTGTGCCGAGCATGTTGTTGCAGCCGATTATCGAGAATGCGATTCGCCACGGACTTGCGCCAAAACTCGAAGGCGGCGAAATCCGTCTGCGCACGCGGACAGTTGACGGCCGGCTCACAATCGACATTGACGACAACGGCATGGGAATTTCCGCCGACCGCCTCGCCGTCATTTACAACAATGGAATTGGCATCAGCAATGTTCGCGAGCGATTGCGCCTTCTCTATGGCGACCAGTTCCGAATGGACATTCACAGCCGCGAAGGCGATGGCACGCAAATCCGCATTGAAATCCCCGAATTAGTCTCCGCCGTCACCTCTGCCTTGATTTGATGGAGGAATTCCCAACATTTCCGGGGCGGCAATCAGTAACTGCTATAATGATGTGTTTTCACGTCCTCATAAAGGCTCGCTGATGGCTCGCAAGAAAAAATCGGGCAAGCCGCGCATCGTGGCGCGCGCGGAGTTGCCCACGCGATACGGGAAGTTCACGATTCTCGGCATCGACGGCGCGAACGCCGCGGAAAGTGCAGTGGCGCTGGTGCATGGCAAGATTCGACGAGGAGACGCGCCGCTCGTCCGCATCCATTCACAATGCCTGACGGGCGACGTGTTTCACTCCGAGCGATGCGATTGCCGCGCGCAACTCGAGATGGCTCTCGAGCGCACATCGCGCGCGCGCTGTGGAATCGTTCTTTATTTGCCGCAAGAGGGCCGCGGAATCGGCCTGATGAATAAATTGAAGGCCTACGAATTGCAGGATCGCGGCATGGACACGGTCGAAGCCAATCGCAAGCTGGGATTCGAGGCCGACCATCGCGATTACCGTTTCTGCGCGCAGGCGCTGAAGCTGCTCGGCGTCCGCGCCGTGCGTTTACTCTCGAATAATCCGGATAAGGTCGCGCAACTCGAGGCCGGGGGAATTCGCGTTGCAGAACGCGTTCCCTGCCAGCCGCCAACGACGCGGCGCGCGCGCGGCTACCTGCTCACGAAAAAGAGAAAACTCGGCCACCTGCTCACAGGAATTTAGCCCGGCAGAGAAAGTAGTGCTTCTGTTTGCCATTTCTGCCGCCGCAAGGGAACCGGAGTTTGCACAAATCCAAGAAACAGCAGATTCCTCCTCGCGGCTGCTCGACGGAATGACAGCGAGTAGAGTTTTTCAAGAAACTGTTAGGAGGCCGCGGCGTTATTTGCGACATGAGACGTCCCTTTCTTCAGAGGTTTTAACCCCTGAAGGACTTGGCCAGATCAGCCATTCGACACAAGGAAAAGAGGAGGATTTGCGGACTACAAGCACTTTGACCGGGACAAAAGGGAACCTAGCCTCCGCCGACGAAGTGAACAATTTCGTAGGAATCGCCGGGCTGAACAAGAGTCGCCTCCCAATTTGCGCGCGGGAGAATGTCGCGATTGCGCTCGATTGCGACGCGCTCCGACGTAATCCCCAGGTGTGCGAGAAGGGCGGCGATATTCAGGCCGTCGGGGATTTCGCGCGGCTCGCCGTTAATCACAACTTGAATCGTCACTTGCATGGAGATATTCAGGATTTCGTTTCCGGCGGCGTTGGTTTCGCCTTCGAGCGCAAAGCGTAACGCACTTCGTCGTTCCCCGATTCCGACTGGGCTCGAATCACCAACTCAGAGCCGTTGGCTCCCAGCGGCGGCATCGCGAAACGCAACTCCGCCACACCATCAA
>DAHUXN010000039.1 GCA_027307115.1 Acidobacteriota bacterium | reverse complement strand
CATGATATTGCCGCGCACATCGTGTTTAAGCGCGCATGTTTTTATGCACGGGCAGCGTGATTCTAGCAGAAATACCTGTAATCCATTCTTGATGAGTGCGCTGTTTTCAGACAACCGCAACGCTCGCCAGAGAATCTACCTGAAGGACACACAAATCATAAAGGAGGACTTATATATGAAAGAACAATTGCTATCCAAAAATCGAGACTTGCAGATCACGAGGCATCCTCAAGCGTCGCGTCCTGAATTGGCGGATTTTGATGAGTTATTCGACCACGCCCAGGAGCTTCATGATTCGATTGCGAAGAGAGCGTATGAACTTTTCGAGCATGATGGGCACGAGCCTGGCCGCGACCTGGAGCACTGGCTGAATGCAGAGAAGGAAACGTTGCATCCGGTTGCCGTCGAACTGATGGAGAGCGATGACGCTCTAACGCTGCGCGCCGAAGTGCCGGGATTCCGCGGAGAAGATTTAAAGCTGAGCGTTGAGCCGCGGAGGCTGGCGATTTCGGGCAAGCGAGAGACGCATGAGGAAAAGGAATCGCGACGGACCATCTATCAGGAGCGCCTCTCAAATCAAATTTGCCGCTCTCTGGAGTTGCCAATCGAGATCGACCCGTCGCAGACGAAGGCGGCAATTCAGGATGGTGTGTTGGAAATCTCGATGCCCAAGGCGCCGCGCGCGCGGCAGCTCCATGTGGCCGGCAGGGCACAGTAGGTTCAGGGGAGGAGAGCTGATTGATTTGGCTTCAACATAACTCCGAGCGTCGCGTAGAGCAATCGCCCGTCGGTGGGCTCGCGCGGCGCTTGAAGGTGGAGTTTGTGAAATTCTGGAAAAGCATTTAACCTAAGAACGGCTTTCAATATCTCAAGTTGATAAAAGGGGGACGTTGCCCATGAAACGGATGCTGACTTGTGGCCTTCTGGTGATGGGATTGGCGATGCCAGTGCTGGCGGGATCGTCGCGAAGCGATGACGTAAGCCGCATCCAGGCGGCAACGGATGTTTTCAAGGAAATCGTGGACACGCCGGAGAGTTCCATACCACTGGATTTGCTGCAATCGGCGTCGTGCATTGCGATCATTCCGGGGCAAATGCATTTTGCGTTTATTGTGGGTGCCAATTACGGCAAGGGAATAGTTGTCTGCCGAATAGGCGACAAACCGAGCAGGACTTGGAGCCCGCCGGCGTTTGTGATGATCAGCGGCGGGAGCTTTGGATTCCAGATTGGCGGGGCCGCGACGGATCTGATTCTGGTGTTCCGGAACCGCAACGGGCTGAAGAAGCTGTTGAGTGACAAATTCAAAATCGGTGGCGAGGCGACTGCGGCAGCGGGGCCGGTCGGACGCCATGCCAGCGCGAGCACGGATCTGCAACTACACGCCCAAATACTGTCGTACTCACGCAGCCGAGGCGTTTTCGCGGGGATAAGTTTAGCTGGCGCTGTCTTTCAACCGGACCATGACGGGGATGTCGCAATGTATGGCGAGACCATGGATTCCCAAACAATCCTCAACGGCAAGGTGGTTACGCCGCCGGAGGCTGCGGAGTTGCTGGCGGAGGTGAAGAAGTACGCCTTGTAGGGGAAACCACGTTGCTAAGACGCGTCGCAAAATTAAGGCGGTACTGAGCGATCAGCTATTTAGTCAAGGAAGAATTGGCTGCGTTGGCGAATTTATTTGCGTGGCGGCGTTTTCCATTGCCATTTGCGCCGACAATGCTCCAACCTTTCATCATTTCGCGAAATTCGCGCACCAGATTTCCGTCCCACCAGCCGCGATCTACTTCTTCTTCAAGGATCTTCCAGGCGTCGTTCGGAGCCAGCGCGACGCGATAAGCGCGCTGCGTCGTCAATGCATCGTAAACGTCGGCAATCTGCAAAACGCGCGCGGTGAGAGGAATTGCGTCGCTGCGCAACCCATCCGGGTAGCCTGAACCGTCCCAGCGTTCATGATGGTGTCGAATAATGCCGAGAACGGTGCGGAATGATTTCAGCGGTGAACAAATGCGCTCACCAACCGCGGGATGCTTTCTGATCGCGGAACGCTCGTCGGCAGTGAGGGGCCCGGGCTTAAGCAAAATCGCGTCGGGCACAACGACCTTGCCGATATCGTGGAC
This sequence comes from Acidobacteriota bacterium, assembly GCA_027307115.1. GTDB lineage: Bacteria > Acidobacteriota > Terriglobia > Acidiferrales > UBA7541 > DAHUXN01. The sequence goes on along the minus strand of DAHUXN010000039.1, from coordinate 48,604 downwards.
AATTCCGGCGCGGCGCAGAGCGGTGATGTCGTCGTCGGGAAGCCCAATGCGTTCGCCGAGATGCGCGGAAAATTCGGACAAGCGCGCGCAATGACCGTGTGTATAGGGGTCGCGTGCCTCGATGGCCAATGCCAAACTGAAAAGCACCGCTTCAGCATTCTCGAGTTCGTCGGTGAACGATTTCAAACGAAGCAGGGAACGGACGCGGGCATCCAATTCTGTCATGTCGATCGGCTTGTTAAGGAAATCGTCGGCTCCGGCTTCAATGCCGCGGATGCGATGGCTCTTGTCCGACAGGCCGGTGACAAGAATGACGGGAATCAAGCGCGTCTCCGGGCAAGATTTGATTTCGTGACAGACTTCAAAGCCATCGCGGCCGGGCATCATGACATCGAGAAGAATTAGATCTGGATCGAACGACGCGCAGACGTCGAGGGCGCCATTTCCGTCGCTGGCCGTGCGCACTTCGTATTCTTGGCGGCGCAACAGCAGCTGCAGGCCGCTGCGCACGTCAATATCATCATCAACGACAAGGATTTTCCCGCTCATGAAATTCCAATGATCCTGAATGGATTAAATAACGGGTGGGAGTTAAAGGATACGATTTCAGAGCGGGGTATGCAATAGGGGACAGAATTCATTTTTTCGGGAGCAAATGGGTTCCCCGCAAATTCCCCGTGGGCTGTTAGCATATTTTCAGAATCAGGATTCCCGGCGCAATGTAGCCTCGACCAATCCGCGCGGTTTCTCTGCGGGCATGAAAACCTCGTTTTCGTTTTCCATGCCAAACGGTTTGAGATCAACGGGAGAGTAAAGGTTGTCCGTGAGGCCGAGGCGGATTTCAGCGACAGCTTCGAAATTATCGAGCACAACCTGGCCCATGGCGTAGACGGTATGCTGCAATGAGCGGCCTTCATGATTCGCAAATGTTTCGAGAAGGATTTTGCGGATGCCGTGCCATGCAGCGGAATAGGGCGCTTCCGATTCGGACGTTTGGTATGTCCATGTGGCATTCATGTTGACCGAAATAACAGAATTCGACGCTTCCTTCGCCGTCGTGTAGGGATCGCGAAGAAAGCCCTCGAAGGCAGCCCCTGTGGTTTTCAAGACGAGCAGATTTTCAATGCCGGATTGAAGAATTGTGTGTCCTCGCGTGGCGGTGATGTGCGTCGTCCGCTGTTCGCCTGCGTTCGAGATAAATGCGGAAGCGTGGGCTTTTTCGGCGATGAGGATGCGAGACCAAGGGCGCTCGTTGGCCATGACTCGAATGCGCGAAAGCTGCGGGTTATACGTGAGGAAGTGTTCGACGATATGAAGCGCAAATTCTTCGATGGCTTCGGTTGGATATTGCCGAGCGAGGACGTAGACGGTATTCGTCATGGTATTGGCCGGTAGGATTTTGCGATTGTCGCCTGAGGTGTGAGCGGCATCGAAATCGCCTTCAAAATAGACTGAGAGGGTAAGGTCCTTCAGTTCATGAACGCTGCCGCGCCGCATGACGCGCAGGAGTTGAATGCCTGATTCGCCGTAGTTGTTGTGTGTCAGCTTTACGTTCATGACGTGCTCCTCGAAATTCTCAGCGAACTCCAGCGAACGGGAACTGACGGCGCCTGATAGGCATAAAGTTCAGTATGAAATCTTGTCGGGCTTCACTTCCCATGCGTCAAAAACTCTTATGGCAGCGTCGCGCATCAGGGGAATCATCGGGATGCGGCGCTCAGTCAGCGGGCGGCGCGTTTCTTCGTAAATCAGCGAATCATCGAAGCCGATTTTCGCGGCGTCCGCGGCTGTGTTGGCGAAATAGATTCTTGCCAGGCGCGCCCAGTAAATAGCTCCGAGACACATGGGGCACGGTTCGCAGGTTGCGTATATTTCGCAGCCAGCCAGGTCGAATCGTCTCAGTTTCCGGCAGGCTTCGCGAATGGCGACGATTTCGGCATGCGCGGTGGGATCGTTGGTCGAGGTGACGCGATTGGTTCCTTCGGAAATAATCTCGGCGTCTCTTACGATAAGCGCGGCGAAGGGGCCGCCCTGATTTGAGCGAATATTTTCGAGCGAAAGTTCAATCGCGCGAGCCATGAAAGAATCTGGGCCAGAGTTTTCTGCCGACATGCCATTCCTAACTGGAGGACCCGATAAGCCAGCTACGATTGTAACAGTGACCGGCAGGTCAGTGCGCCATGACGCGCGACTTGCCTGGCTTGGCTCTCTTCAGGATGAACATAACAGGAATCATGGCGAGGCAGATATAAGCCATTACGCGGAAATCGTCGATGAACGAAAGCATCATCGCCTGCTGCTGGATGACTCCGTAGAACATTTTCTCCGCCTGATGAAGAGCCTCTATCGGGCTGGAACCGGCGGCAATGAGACGCTGGGCCAGCGCGTGCATTTGGTTCTGGAAACCGGGCGTCAGCGAGGTGATATGTCCGGAGAGAATAGCTTGATGTTTCTGCGCGCCGCGATCGAGCAGGGTGGTGACGAATGAGATTCCCATGCTGCCGCCGATATTGCGGGCAAGATTGATGAGTCCTGTGGCGTCGTTTGTTTTCTTTGGCGCGACGAAATAAAACGCGATTACGTTGATTGGGACAAACAGGAAAGCCACGCCCGCGCGTGAAACGATCCACACTGTTACCAGCGTCCACATGCCCATTTGCAGATCGAAATGCGACATCATGAAGAGTCCGGACGCTGTGATAGTGAGGCCAACGACGACAAGCCATCGCGCTTCAAATTTCCCGAGCAGGAAGCCAACGATGGGCAATATGGCGATCATGATGGCTCCGCCGGGAAGCAAGACCAGTCCGCTCTGCATCGCGCTGTAGCCCATGAGGGTTTGCATCAGTATAGGGAGCAAGACCGTTGTTCCGTATAAGACGAAGCCGAGAATATACATCGTGAAGACAGCAACAGCGAAATTTCGCTCCTTGAGGAGGTGCAAATCCACCACGGGTTCTTTTTGCAGCAGCTCCCAAATGATTGCGCCGACCAGCCCGGCAGCGCCGATGATGCTGGCCCAAACGATGAAGTGGGAGCCAAACCAATCGTCGCGCTGGCCTTTGTCGAGGACAACTTGAAGAAATCCGAGGCCGACGCTGAGGAATGCGATACCAACGTAATCGATCCTGAGACGCAGTTTCTTCATATAGGGCGGATTCTTGATCAGCATCGTCGTCATCAGAATGGAAAGAATGCCAACAGGAATGTTGATAAAGAAAATCCAGCGCCAAGTGAAACTGTCCGTGATCCAGCCACCAAGCGTGGGGCCAATCGTTGGTGCAACGACGACGCCCATGCCGTAGACGGCCATGGCCATGCCTTGTTTTTCACGCGGGAAACTATCGACGAGAATTGCCTGGGAAATTGGCTGAAGGCCGCCTCCTCCCGCGCCCTGGATGACGCGGAAGAAGACAAGCATGGGCAAACTGGGAGCGAGGCCGCAGAAAAAAGAGCTGACAGTGAAAATGGCGACGCAAGCCATATAGAACTGCTTGCGTCCAAAGACATTCGAGAGCCAGCCGGTGAGTGGCAAGACGATGGCGTTGGAGACGAGGTAAGAAGTAAGAACCCATGTGCTCTCGTCGACTCCCGCGCTGAGGCTGCCCGCAATGTGCGGCAGGGAGACGTTCGCGACGCTGGTATCGAGAACCTCCATGAACGTCGCCAGCATCACGGTGATGGCGATCAGCCACGGATTAACGTCCTGCGTGCGCTCGCGCGGAAGTGCAAAAGTCGCCATCGGGGAATTTACTTCGTGATGATTGTGGCCTCGACGTTCATTCCGGGGCGCAGAATCGCTTGCTTCAAGACGTCGGGATCAATAAGGATTTTCACGGGAATACGCTCAACCACCTTGACGTAGTTGCCAGTCGCGTTTTCCGGTGGCAAGAGACTGAGGCGCGAGCCAGTGGCGCCTGCGATGGAATCCACGTGTCCCGGAAAAGTTTTCCCGTACATGTCGACGTGTATTTCGGCGCGGTCGCCCGGCTGCACGCGCGCGAGCTGAGTTTCCTTGAAGTTCGCCGTGACCCAAACGTCATTCAGTGGGACAAGTAGCAGGAGACCTTGGCCGGGCTGGACGATTTCGCCGACTTCGACGGTTTTGTTTGTAACGGTTCCGTCCTCGGGCGCAACGATCGTAGTGTAGTCGAGGTTGAGCTGAGCGGCGTCGAGGTTCGCTTGCGCCTGCCCGACAGCGGCACGCGCGGATGCGGCGTTCGCAGAACTCACCTTGACCTGCTTGGTATTTGCTTGGGCTTCGGTCAAGCCAGCGTGGGCTTTTTCGAGCTCGGCCTTCGCCGACGCAACTTGCGCGCGGCGCACAGAAACCGTTTGCTGCGCCAGGGAGAAATTCTGACGTGCTGCGTCGAGTTGACTCTTGGCCTCTTGCTCAGCGGCCACATACCCATCGTATTGCTGCTGGGAAATCTCAGCCTTGGCGGCGAGCGGCTTCATGCGCGTAAGGTCGGATTCGGCCTTTTGGTATTTCGCTTCCTTTTCTTGCACGTTGGCCTGGGCGTAAGCCAAACCGGAAGTCAGCGCCGTTTGCAAGGCCAGATTCGATTGTTCGTAATTTGCTTGAGCGGCGGCCACAACTGCGCTGGCACTGGTTGTACCGCTCTGGGTGGTTTCGGATGTGAGTGGGACATCTACGGTGGCGGCTTGCGCACGACCCTGCGCGAGGGCGAACGCAGCCTTGGCGTCGTCAAGTTTCGCCTGAAAATCGCGAGGGTCGAGGCGAACGAGGACCTGACCCTTTTTCACGGTCTGATTATCTTTGACGAGGACTTCGATGACGCTGCCGGAGATGCGCGGAGCGATCGGGATAATGTGCGCATTGACTTGGGCATCGTCAGTGGATTCGCGATTGCGATAGTGGAGCCACAAGAGGATGGCAATAATCGCGACGACAACTCCAGCGATCAGAAGCGCGCGGCGCACGCGTGGGTTCCGCAGAGCGCTTGGCTTGCGGTCCGTGACTTTTTCCTCCTGCGGAGGCGCTGCTTCTTTTTCCGGCTCCCGTTCTTTTTCAGGCTCGAGTTCGGTGGCTCTAGTGCTCATTGATATAACTCGCTTTCACTTGTTGTAAAGCAATTCGATCCGCCCGATGGCGTGCGCCAGGTCGGCGCGCGACTGGTTGTACTGATACAGGGCGGATATTTGATTTTCATTGGCGCGCGCTAGTGCGTCTTGCGCGGTGATGACCTCGATGTTATCCGCAACACCAGCTTTGAACCGGTCGCGCGATTGCTGCACTTCCTGGTTGGCTAAATCGACACCGAGATTCGCCACCTGCACCTGATTTCGCGCCGAATCAAGTTCCGCGATAGCCGTGTGCACATTGAGCGCGATCTGATTGCGCTCGTCCACAACGCTTTGCTGAATTTTTTGTACTTCCAAATCGTCGCGAGCGATTTCGTTGTGAATGCGTCCGCCCGTAAATAGAGGCAGCGTAATCCCCGCTTCATAGACGTACGTGGGTATGATAGTGCTGGACGACAAACCCTGCTGCTCGTAATCGCCGCTAAAAACCAAGGCAGGCCAGCGCGATTCGCTGTCGGCGCGCTTCTGGTATTCGAGGGACTGTTGCTCAGCGAGCAGGGCCCTCATTTCAGGACGCGATTGGTAAGCCTGCGCGAGGCTTTCGTCCGCGCTGATTTCCGGTGTCTGGAAAAAACTGGTCTGATCATCAAGCACGATTTTTTGCTGCGGATCGAGATTCAGCAACTTGGAGAGGCCGTAAAGCGCAATCTGTTGATTCGTCTGAGCGACGATGAGGCGTTGCTTCTCATTCTGCAGTTCGACGTTTGCACGCAAGGCATCCACGCCCGTGGCGACGCCGTTTTTCTGCATATCCGAAGTTTGATCAAACAGTGCCTGGGCGAGATCGACCTGCGACTGCGCCGCCTGCGTTTGAGCGCTGGCGTGCAGACTGGCCAAGTATTGTGAAACAACGAGAAGCACGATTTGTTCGCGCACGGACTGCCGCTGCGCGTCGGCGCCAAGGATATTCTTGCGCGATGCTTGCCAGCGTCGCCAGAGGGAGAGATCAAAAACGGGCGCTGAAAAATTTGAGCCAGTCTGGAAAACTTGAAACGGCCCGACTGCTTCGGGTACGCCGGGAATCGTAAGGCCGATGCCGGCGCGGATGTTTGCACGGATGGCGCGATCGGAGATGTTGAAATCGGCCTGCGGCAGCAGGGCGGAGAGCGCGATGGCGCTGTTTTTTTGACTCTCGGCCAGATTCAGGCTGGCGATTTGCACGCTGGGATTTTGCTTTAACGCGAGTTCGATTGCCTGATGCAGGTTCAGTCGGAGTGGCTGCGCGTATGCGTTCGTCTGCGCCTGCGCAGTTCTGATCGCAAAAAACAATAGCAGTGGCAAAATCACAAAAACGTGGCCGCGTCTGTGTGGAGACTTCGAATTCGTCAGGCCTTCATTCCGCTTGGAGGTGTGCTCCTCAGAGACCATTTTAGTGATAGGCGCCTTTCCGCGAATCGTCGATGAGATCGCCATTGCGAGTTCGACCAATATTTGATGTTTTGAGCGCTGACCGCGATGCGAGCATTTGCAATTCACGACATCCTGTGGCCGAAGGGGTCGCCTCTGAATGTGTATCACAGGGACTCGACTAGTTGCGTCCACTGGCAAGCGGGTTAGAGACGATCGATCTTCGCGGCGAGAATGAAGTCGCTTTCCGTCAAGCCATCGATTTTATGAGTCCATGTGGTGATTTCTGCTTTGCCCCAAGTGAAATCGATCGCGGGGTGATGGCCCTGCTCTTCCGCCACGGCGCCCACTTTGTTGACAAAGGCAAGAGCCTGCTTAAAATCCGGGAAGGTAAACGTTTTCGTGAGATGGTGTTCGTCGACAACTTTCCAGCCGGAAACTTGTTTCAGATATCCATCGAGCTCTTTGCCCTTTAGAGGCGGCACCCCACCTCGGCATGGCACGCACGTTTTGCTTGCCAGATCGCTCATTACGGCTCCTTAGTCCAAGACTTCCGGACGCACATCGATTGTAGCGAATCGGGTAGCGATAACAAAAGCAAGAATGGCGAGAGCCTCAGGGAGTGTGTCAATTTTCAGCGTTTCGCGACGGCCGCGGAATTGCGTGCGAGGTATTCCTTGATGTAAGCCGTGAAAGCTTCGTCGAGACGGCGGGTGATGGGGCCGGGAGCATTCGCGTAGCGGTGCCCCGCAATTTCGCCCACCGCAAGAAGAGTGCGATTTGTCGATGAAATGAAAACTTCGTCCGCGGAAAATAAATCCGCCGGCCGGAGCGTTGTTTCCTCGCACGGAACGCCGGCGCGCGGGCCGATTTCGAGCAGGATGCTGCGCGTGATGCCTTCGAGGCAGCCAGAATTGAGAGAAGGCGTGAGCACGCGCCCTCCGTGAACGCAGAAAAGATTGGCGGCGGTGCATTCGGCCACTTCGCCACGCTCGTTGAGAAGCACCACTTCATCGAACCCGCCCTGCTGCGCTTCGTAGAGATTCCAGACATTGTTGAGCCACGACGTAACTTTCACCCCGGCCAGTGGCGATGCGGCGTGACGGCCGTGCTCGCGAAGATTCAAACGCGCGGGTTGGCGATACGCGGGCAGATCCGTGCTGCAGAGAAACAAGTCCACCATGGGCATGCTTTCATCGCTGCGCCAATGGCCGACTTGGTTGTAGATGGCGTAAATGCGCGCGCAACCTTCCTGCACATGATTCGCGCGAATGACTTCGGTCAGTCGGCCGCGGACTTTTTCAGCGTCGAAGGGAAACGGGCAATGCGTGCGTGCCGCATCTTTCTCGAGGCGTTTCCAGTGGCGCTCGAAGGCAAAGATTTCGCCGTCGAAAATGTGCAGCGTCGTGAACAGGCCCCAGCCATTCAGGAGACCGGCTTGGCCCGGTGAGAAGCGCGCCTGTTCGATCGGTATGAGTTTCGTATTGTGAAAGACAAAGCGATGGAGCATGGAGCCTCCGGCGTCGCGCGCTATTGTAGCGCAATGCGCTCAATAGCGCCGGAGTTAAGGTAAGGCGACAGCGCGGAGCTAGAAAGCGGTGATGCGGTCCGCGGGGACTTCGACTTCGTTCACGCCCTTGAAGGAAAACAGCAGGCGCACTAGATACGTGGGCGGATTCTCCGACGTTTGGCGCACGATATTCCCGACCGCGTCTGTCACCGCGGCATGGAACAACACGCCGCCTGCCTGCATTCCCGCGAGGTTGGCGCGCACGCGCTGGCCTTCCTTGAACATGAACTCATTTTCTGCCCGGCGATGGAATTTTGCAATGCGCTTACCAAACCCAGCGGAACCACGAAAGTCGGTTCTGGGTCATCCGACCGAGTGTCCTGATTTGGAGAGTGTGTTGCAATAAGCCATTGACGACTTGCGTGGACAGGCTTAAAGTAAAAGTGGCCCTTCCGGGAGGCATCTGTGCGATTCGCATGTAGAAGCTTACTCGCCTGCGTCCTATCGGCTTCTTTAATCAGCCTTCCTGCCGTCGGCGCCGGGACTCCGAACCGACCGTTGGGCTTTGTCCTCGCCGCGCAAGACGCGCAACTTGATGGCAATGCCGCGGCGAACGGCGCGAATATCTACAATGGCGACACTGTGGCGACCGGTTCAGGCGGTCAAGTTCGCCTACAATTTGCAGGGAACCAAGTTTATTTCTCGCCTTCCAGCCTAGCTAAGCTCACGACCGACGGATCCCTAGTGACCGCGGTTCTCACGTCCGGTACTGCCGGGTTCATGTCCGCGCGCGGCGGCGCCGTGGCAATTCGAGCTTTAGATGTCCTTGTGCGACCCCAGACCGTGCAGCCGACTACAGCCCAAGTAACGATCATCGCGCCGGACGAGCTCAAGATTGCCAGTATCGCAGGCCCGCTAAGTCTCGAACTCGATGGCGAAGTTTATACGATTACTCCGGGCCGCACGTACGGAGTGAAGGTCGTCCCTGACAGCCTGCCCCCTCTGCAAAATGATCAGTTCGCCGCTCGGAAACGAAGAGGTTTGATAATTTTTGTATTCTCCGTCACTGCCGCCGTTGCCGGGATCGTTTACCTCTACAAAGAGATGACGGAAAGCCCGGACGCACCATAGGTTCTTTCTGCTGAGCCGTTTTGTGGCGCCCGTATGCTCGCGCCGATGGTTGACAATGCAAGTGCCGGGCGCGTATCATCCTGACGATACAGCGCGTTAACTCTCGCTGCATCCCCTCTTTTGCTCTCGCCCGTCGGGTGGAGTTACCGAGGCACATCCTCGGTATGCGGGTGCTTCCTCAGGGAGAACATCAGCATGTCGCCGGAGTACAACAACCCAGAGTCACACGCATTGGCGGCGGAAGCTTCTGCTGCGGAAGGGGCGGGAGCGGTTCGCGTTGTGACGCCGCCGCCGGCGCGAGCGGTTGAGGAAGCTGGTGCGGGTAGTTCTGAAGCTGCTGGGACTTCGTTTCCAACCGATAACGCGGCAAATTTGGCCGAGAATCCCGAATACCCGGGAGAACAGTTGCGCGAAGATCCCCACGCGGAGGGTCAGCAACAAAGTCCGGAAACGAATCAACAGGCAGCTGATAAGGCGGTCGATACGCCAATGGAGCAGCTCATCGATCAATACGCAGCTCCGCAGCCAGGCCCAGTTGGCGGAGAGATTTTCGACGGACGCGTTATTGCGGTCACGGACTTGGGCGTAGTGGTGGACGTAGGGGCCAAATTCGAAGGGTTGGTACCGGCACAAGAATTTCTAGATGCGGGCGGGATTCACTTTCAATCGGGCGATTCGATCGCCGTGGAGCGGCTCCCCGAACAAAAGGATGGCTACGTCCTGCTATCGCACGTGCGCGCCCACCGGCGCCGCGTTTGGGAACAAATCGAGAAATCGCACAAGGAAGGGTTGACACTTACGGGCAAAGTAGTCGATCGCATTAAAGGCGGTTTGGTGGTGGACATCGGGATCCGCGCGTTTTTGCCGGCTTCCCAGCTCGAACTGCGGCCGGTGCACGACTTGGAAGCCTGGAAGGATCGCGAGCTCGAATGCCGTGTTTTGAAGCTGAATCGCAAACGCGGAAACGTGGTGGTGAGCCGTCGCGTGATCCTGGAAGAAGAGCAGCGGAAACAACGCGAGGCTTTCGCGGAGACGCTAAGCGAGGGATCGATTGTAACCGGGAAAGTAAAAAACATTACGGAGTATGGAGTCTTCGTGGACCTGGGCGGTCTGGATGGTTTGCTGCACATTAGCGATCTCGTCTGGGGACGAATCGCGCATCCCTCCGAAGTTGTTTCAGCCGGCCAGGAAATTCAAGTACAGATCCTGAAGTTTGATAAAGAGAAGATGCGCATTTCGCTGGGACGTAAACAGCTGCTTCCTGACCCGTGGGCGACTGTTCCGGAGCGCTTTCCAGTGGGTACGCACTTGCGTGGGAAAATCGTCGGCCTGGCGGACTATGGAGCGTTTGTGCACATTGAGGCTGGCGTGGAAGGACTGGTGCACGTCAGCGAGATGAGCTGGTCAAAGAGGTTGAAACATCCTTCGAAGATGGTGAAGGTCGGCGATGAAGTGGAAGTGGTTGTGCTGGAATTGAAGCCGGAGCAGAGGCGCATTTCGCTAGGATTGAAACAGATGTCGCAGGACCCGTGGGCGGGAGTGGTGGAGAAATACGTGGTGGGCTCTGTCGTCAGCGGCCGAGTGCGGAATCTCGCGGATTTCGGCGCGTTCGTGGAACTGGAAGAGGGCATTGAAGGCTTGCTCCACGTCAGCGATCTGAGCTGGACAGAGCGCGTGAAGCATCCGAGTGAAAAATTGAAAAAGGGCGATACCGTGGAAGCAAAGGTGCTGAAAATTGATGGCGAGCACCGGCGCATATCGCTGGGCCTGAAGCAAGTCAACGATATCTGGGCGAACTGGTTTGCAGGGCACAAGCTAAACGAAGTACTCAAAGGAAAGGTCGTCCGGAACGCGGCGTTTGGGGCGTTCGTGGAGCTTGCAGAAGGCATTGAAGCCCTTTGTCACATTTCAGAAATTGAAGAACGGCGCCCGAAAGGGGAATCGGGTGATCGCGGTAAGCAGAAAACGGGAAAGGGTACAGGGCCTCTCCTGCAAGGCAAGGAATATGAGTTCAAGATTATACGGTTGGACCCTGAGCAGCGGAAAATCAGCTTGAGCTATCGCGCGGCGCAGAAGCAGGTCGAGCGACACGACATTGAGGTGTTCCGGTCGTCAAAATCATCGCCCAATGCCACTATCGGCGATGCTATCCTGGCCAAACGGCAAGCGAACTGAGCCGAACTCAGCCCGAGGACTCGGGGGTTGCCCGCAGAAAAAGATTTACGTTGTGGGCCCAATGGTGATATGGAAGGGCCGCTAAGTGTCCTGTAGACTGTGGCGACGGGGTGGTCTCGGGGCCTAGGCAGCAAATTCAGCCCAGATCCGAACCTAAACTTTAGGCAAGAGGGAGGGCCGTCGGCCCATGGCAAGCGCTACCGGTAAGCCGGAGGCAGCAGAGCGTACAGTGACGAAAGCGGATTTGATCGAAGAGGTTATCCGCGTGACGGAGCTGCCGCGCAAAGAGTCCGAAACGGTTGTCGAGACGGTGTTTGAAAGCATTATTGAGGCGCTGCAGAAGAACGACAAGATTGAAATTCGTGGCTTTGGTAGCTTCCGTACCAGGCAACGCCGAGGCAGAATCGGCCGCAATCCGAAGACTGGCGCGAAGGTGGAAGTGCCGCCCAAGAGAATTCCGTTTTTCAAACCAAGCAAGGAACTGAAGGACTTCGTCAACGTTCATAAGGCCGCGCCGCCCGCTGCGGCTGCATCTTCCTCCGAGCACGCGCCCCAGGGCTAACCCGGTCGAGCGGAATGGATTTTCTTTGGACTCCCTGGCGCTATCGCTATATTGCTGAGGCAGGCAAGAACGACCGGTGCATCTTCTGCGACGCCATGGCATTGAACGATGATGTTGCGGCTCAAATCGTTTTTCGCGGCAAACTCGCGTTTACGATCCTGAATCGTTTCCCCTACACGACTGGCCACGTCATGGTAGTGCCCTACGCGCATGTTGCGGAGCTTTCGGAATGCGATGCCGAGGCCCTCGCGGAAATGATGCGTCTTGCGCAGAATGTACAGAAAGCGCTTGCCAGCGTTTATCATCCTCACGGTTATAACCTAGGCATGAACCTTGGGCGCTGTGCGGGCGCTGGCGTCACTGGACATTTGCATCTTCACGTGCTGCCGCGCTGGGTCGGTGATGCGAATTTCATGACCACTGTCGCGGAGACACGTCTTGAGCCCGAGGATCTTTCCATGACTTTTGAAAAATTGCATCACGCGCTGAACACATGAATTTTTTCTTTCACCGGGAATGCGATGCTACCTGACAGTTCCGCGGCGTCCCGGTACAATATCGCTCTGCCATAACGCGCAACGATAAATGATGGGAGTACGGACTTGGACCTGGGGCTGACAGAGGAACAGGCACTATTGCAGCGGACTGTACAGGATTTTGCCGAAACAGAAGTGAAGCCGCTGGCAAAGGAGTTGGACGAAACGGGACATTTCCCGCGCGAGACATTTCGCAAAGCAGCTGAACTGGGCCTTACAGGCGTTGCGTTTCCCGAACAGTACGGTGGCGCGGGGATGGACCATGTCAGCTACACAATCGTGATCGAAGAAATCTCCCGCGTATGCGCTTCCACGGGTGTAATTCTCTCTGTGCAGAATTCGCTCTTCTGCGAACCCATCTACCGATTCGGAACCGAGGAGCAAAAGCAAAGATTTCTTATGCCATTTGCGCGTGGCGAAAAAGTCGGTTGTTATGCCTTGACCGAACCGCAGGCTGGATCAAACGCGGCTGCTTTGCGGACCAAGGCGGTACGGAGGGGCGACAAGTATATTGTTAACGGCACTAAGGCCTGGATTACCAATGGCGGTGCGGCGGACGCAGCGATTGTCTACACGAATACGCAGCCGGAGAAGGGCGAGAAGGGAATCACCGCGCTGGTGATCGAGAAGGGCACTCCAGGATTCGCCGTGGGCAAGGAAGAGAAAAAGTTGGGCATCAACGCGACAGCATGTTGCGAGCTGTCCTTCACTGATTGCGAGATTCCGCTAGCGAACCGCATCGGAGCCGAAGGGGAGGGCTACAAAGTCGCGCTTTCGACGCTCGATGGCGGGCGCATCGGAATTGCTGCGCAGGCAACCGGCATTGCGCAGGGCGCATTTGAAGCGGCCCTCGCATACTCGCAGCAGCGGGAAGCCTTCGGGCATCCCATCGCAGATTTTCAGGCGATTCAGTTCATGCTTGCCGATATGGCTACGGAAGTCGATGCCGCGCGCCTATTGGTCCGCAAGGCGGCGTGGAAACAGGAAACAGGCTCGCGATTTTCGATGGAGGCTTCAGTGGCAAAATTATTCGCCTCCGAAATGGCCACGCGCGTCACACACAAAGCAATGCAAATCCACGGCGGCAACGGTTACAGCCGGGAATATCCAGTGGAGCGCGCCTACCGTGACGCGCGCATCACCGAGATTTATGAAGGCACAAGCGAGATTCAGCGTTTGGTGATTGCCGCTTGGGTGCTGAAGTCCTATTGAGCATTTTCTCTTTGAAACATTTTGCGGAATTATTCCATAGAATCGGTTCATCGTGAATTTGTCTTCGGTGTATCCTTTCTTCGTGTTGCCTCTGGATGCTGGTTTGGAATTTGATCCCGCGCGCGAGGAACAGTTTTTCCCTTCGATCCCGCATCATGCGGGCGTTTTTCTGGTCAAGACCCGCGCGGTTGCGGGAGCGCACGCGGCGAAACCATATCTGGCGCGTACAGCTGATCTTCGTCGTGCGGCGGAGCGTTTGCTGCGTCCGCCGGACGCTGCTTCGAAGAAACTGAACCTTCGCGACGTTGCGATGGAATTCTCGTTTCGCGCGACAGGCTCGCGATTTGAACAATCGCTGGTGCTGTATCATCAAGCACGGGCGCGTTTCCCCAAGAATTATCGCGCGTTTTTGCATCTGCGAGCGCCCGCGCTGTTAAAGATTAGCCTGCGGAATCTATATCCACGATGTTACGTCACGCGACGGATTTTCAAGGACGGCGGTTATTATTTTGGTCCGTTCGTATCGCGGCAAATGGCCGAATCGTTCGCGAATGAGTTCCTGGACCTTTTCAAGATTCGCCGGTGCCAGATCAAGATTCGCTGCGACCCCAGTTTTCCCGGGTGCATATACTCGGAGATGAAGATGTGCCTCGCGCCGTGCTTCGCGGGCTGCACGAAGGAAGATTACGACATCGAAGTGAATCGCGTACTCCAAACGCTGGAATCCGGCGGGGCATTCCTGACGAGAGCGATGGAGCGCGAACGGGAAGCGGCGAGTGAAGCGATGGATTTTGAGCGCGCGGCCGCCTTGCACAAAAGACTAGATAAGGTAAATAGTGCGCTTCGCGGCCTGCCTGAGATAGCACAGCGTGTGGATGCATTGAATGCGGTGATTTTACAGCGTGCGGTTCGTGACAAGACGGTGGCGATTTTCGCCGTTGTGAATGGGCTGATTGCGCCGCCATTGTTTATTTGTTTTGATGAATCGGGTGAGCCGCGATCCGTCGAAGCGGTTTTGCGCAGGCATTTTGAGGAATTGCAGACGAGCGAGACAGCGCAACCTGGGAGCCACGGTAGAATTGATGAGGGAACTGGATCCGGCGGTGATCGCTTCAATTTGCATGGCGAGACCACGGAGCGCGAAGAGCATCTATCATTGGTGGCTCGCTGGTTTTATTCGAAGCCGCGGGCTGGCGAGATTTTGTTTCGCGCTACAGATTGGCCTTACCGGAAAATACTCCGCGCGTGCGCGCGGGTGCTGGCCAGCACGGATGCCAGTTAATTAATTCAAATGCCCGACAACGTCTCCCTAAACACGGCTGAAAAACCCGCGATTGGTGAAACGGCATCAGGGGTTTCGGTGTCACGTTGGTCCGTGATGTTTCGCGCCCTGCGGTACCGCAATTTCCAGCTTTTCTTTGCCGGGCAATTGATTTCGCTGGTCGGCACATGGATGGACAACATTGCGGAGGCGTGGCTGGTCTATCGCCTGACGGGATCTTCGCTCTTGTTAGGCACCGTCGCGTTTGCCGGGCAGATTCCGGTTTTTCTGTTAGCCCCGATTGGAGGCATGGTTGCCGATCGTTGGGACCGGCGGCGCGTGGTAATCGGGACGCAGGCAGCCTCAATGGTCCTGGCCGGTATTCTTGCCGGGCTAACACTTTCCGGTCGCGTTAAGGTATGGGAAGTGATTCTACTGGCTTCGCTGATGGGCGTCGTAAACGCATTTGATATTCCTGCGCGGCAAGCGTTTCTGGTCGACATGGTTGGCCGCGAAGATCTGATGAACGCCATCGCGCTCAATTCGTCGATGTTCAACGGCGCGCGCGTGATCGGGCCGGCGATTGCCGGAATTTTGGTTGCGAGCATCGGCGAGGGCTGGTGCTTCTTTGCAAATTCCGTCAGCTATATCGCCGTAATTGCGGGACTGTTGATGATGCGCATTAGCCGTCGAGCAGTAGAAGAGCACCACGCTTCGGCATTCGAGCACATCGCAGAGGGATTCCGTTTTGTGCGGCGTACGGCCCCGATCCTCGCGCTGTTGCTCCTTCTTGGCCTTGTGAGCCTGGTGGCTATGCCCTATTCCGTTTTGATGCCGATTTTTGCCGCCCGCATTCTGCACGGAAACGCCACGACACTTGGGACGCTGATGGGCGCGACGGGGATCGGCGCGTTGACGGGCGCTCTTATGTTGGCATCGCGAACAGGACTAAAGGGATTGAGCCGATGGGTTGCGGTCTCCTGCGCGGGATTTGGGGTGGCGCTGATACTGTTTTCGCTCTCACGATGGTATTTGCTCTCCGTGATTCTGCTGGTGCCGGTCGGCTTTTCGATGATGGTGCAGATGGCATCTTCGAATACGTTAATTCAGGCGATGGTGCCGGATCGGTTGCGAGGACGAACGATGGCCGTGTACTCGATGATGTTCATGGGCATGGCGCCGCTCGGCTCGTTGCTTTCGGGTGCGCTCGCAGATCGTATCGGTGCGCCCTGGACAGTTGCGCTGGGCGGTCTGGGAGCCATAATCGGCGCATTCATTTTTGCACGCTCTCTGCCAAAACTTCGTGTGGAAGCGCGACAATTGATTATTGCGCAAGGTGTTGCGGGAGGCGAGCCGACCGGCGGCATGACCTCGCGCGCTTTGGAATGACGTGCATTGCGTTGCGCGAATGGCGGAATTGTGAGAGCGGATATTTTCCGGCCTGTTATACTCAGCGGCCGTGATGGGAGCGCGGCCGACCCACATGGGTTCTCCATCCCCGCTTAAGCCAGGGCGTGCAACAGCGGAAGGCACGCGAATATTTGCCGCGCGTTTCGAAGGTCGCGCGGCGCCGGAACATTTCCGCGACCGCCGCGGCCTAATGATTTCGTCCATTGGGATCGGCACGTATTTGGGCGAGCCGGACTCCAGTACCGATGAGAGCTACACGAAGGGGATTGCGTTGGCAGTGGAGGGCGGCATAAACGTCCTCGACACAGCGATCAACTACCGCCTCCAGCGCAGCGAACGGTCGGTCGGAAGCGCGCTCGAAAAGCTTTTCGCCGATGGATTTGCACGAGAGGAAATTCTTACTTGCACGAAAGCGGGATTTTTGACACCCGATGGCGACATGCCCGCCGACGCTAACGATTATTTTTACCGGGAATACATATCGAAAGGAATCTTCACTGTCGAAGACATAGCCGCAGGATGCCATTGCATGGCGCCGCGATACCTGGAAGATCAGATCGAGCGAAGCCGTCGAAACTTGGGGATTTCCTGCATCGATGTTTTCTATTTGCATAATCCGGAAACACAATTGGGCGAAGTGCCCCGCGAAGAATTCAACCGGCGGATCGTCACGGCGTTCGAAACCCTCGAGAGAGAGGCAGCCGCGGGCAGGGTTCACGCGTACGGAATGGCGACATGGAATGCTTTTCGCAATGATTCCCGCGCCCCGGATTATCTTTCACTTGAGCAAATGGTGGGACTGGCGCGGCAGGTGGGGGGAAGCGGCCATCGTTTTCATTTCGTGCAATTGCCGTTCAATCTCGCGATGCCCGAGGCGCTGATGCGCCCAAACCAGAGCGTCGGCGGGAAAACCATGTCCATGGTTCAAGCAGCGAGGGAGTTGGGGGTAACGCTGATCGCCAGCGCTTCGCTGCTCCAGTCGCACCTGGTCGGCAAAGTGTCTGCGGTGATTCACGACACATTCGGGCTAAAGGACGACCTTGAGTGCGCGCTGCAATTCGTTCGTTCAACCCCCGGCATCGCAACAGCGCTTGTTGGCATGAAGCGAGCCGAGCACGTAAAGGCAAATCTAAGACTAGTAGGGATTCCGCCCGCTTCGCAGGAACAGTTTCGGAAGATGTTCGCGGCACGCTGACGTGAATGTGAATTACTGGTCCTGTTTGATGACCCACTGCCCGAGCTCATGCCCCATCTCTGGCAGTTTTCCGGCGAAGAAGTGATCCGGCGCATCGACGAACACGAGCGCCTTCGGTTCGGGAAGTCTTTCGTACAGCGCCTCGACGTGTTCACGCGAGCCAAACTGGTCGTGCGCGCTTTGCAGAATTAGTTTCGGTTTTCTGCACTCCGCAAGAAAAGACAAATCCGAGTTGTCCACCGGTATTCCGAGACCGACGAGTTCCGTAACGCGTGAATCCTCGCAACCGACACGCAGACCCACATACGAGCCAAAACTGAAGCCAGCCAGGAGGATCGGTTTGGCCGCGAATTCCTTTGCCAGATAATCCAACGCGGCGCGAACGTCGCCAGCCTCGCCGCGGCCTTTGTCGTGTTTGCCTTCGCTGAGCCCCGCGCCTCGAAAATTAAAACGAAGCACCGGAATTTCGAGTTCGTGAAGCGTCTTTGCCACCTGGAACACAACTTTATTGTGCATCGTTCCGCCGAAGAGCGGGTGCGGATGACAAACAACGGCAACGCGACGCGGGTCCGTGTTTGAGACTGTCCAGAGCATTGCTTCGAGCCGTCCTGCGGGACCGCTGAGGAAAAAAGTTCTGTGAAATGCTTCGGCCATCACGAGTTTCGCAGTGTAGCGGATATGCAATCATGTGCCAAGCGTCCTGGCGAAGTACCGCTAATTGGGGATCGCGGAATCGCTTCACTGCGAGGGCGAAAAGAATTGCGCCTTGCCTCGCGCGGTGCTAGGGTTATGATAATTTCCATCGGCTTTCCGGGGAGGAACATCATGGATCAAGAGACAACGGAGCGCCGAACAGCCCGACGATTCACGATGGCGCTTCCTCTGCTTGTGCGTTTCACACACAACGGGAATGTGGAAGAAAAAGTAGCGCAAACGCGCGACGTGAGCTTTCGCGGCGTCTACTTCGTTACGGATACTCCTCCCGAAGAGGGTAGCGCGGTTGAACTGGTGCTCACGTTACCGCAACAAATCACGCTCGCAGGTGACGTTCGCATTCGCTGCTTTGCCAACATCGTACGCGTGGAAACTCACGAAGAACAGCGTGGAGTCGCAGCACAGATCGATCGCTACGAATTCATGCCTGCCGCTGCGTGATTCCCACCCATCCCTGCTAAAATAGTTCCAGCGTTGGAGGCGACATGTATCACTATGATCCCGAAGTGGCGCTGGAAGAATTGCGCGACGAGGCCGTTTTACCGCATCCCATTCATTTGCGGGATATGATTTTGCGCACGAAGCTCGATGTGGCGGGCGCGCTGGACCTTAATCGTGAATTTCAAGAGTACTTGGCGCAATTCGGGGAAGTTCAAAAACTCGCGCGAGGAATCCTGGAGCGGCTTGCCGCCGGTGTGCGCAAGGCATCCTGACGTTGCAAGACTGGTTTTTCGACGCGAACCAGCGGTGCGCCTGCGGTACTGAGCGCATCTCCAAGCAAGAATTTGAACAGTAGTTGAAGGAAACGAGAAATGGCGCGACAGACAATTCTGATTGATGCGGACGACACGCTCTGGGAGAACAACATCTTCTTCGAGCAGACGATCAATCGCTTTCTGTCATGCCTTATCCATCTTGGCTACACGGCAGAATATTCCCGGCACATTCTGAACGAAACGGAACGCCGCAATGTTTTACAGCACGGCTACGGTGTTCGCTGCTTTCGCCGGTCGCTCGAAGATACATACTTAAAATTGGCGGGCGGAATGGCGCGCAAGGAGGTGGTGCAACAAATCGAAAAAATGGCCACCGAGCTCGAAAGCACGCCGCCGCAGATTCTCGAAGGAGTGCCGGAAACGCTCGCGTACTTGAGCGGAAGGCATCGATTGATTTTGCTTACGAAGGGCGAACCTGCCGAGCAGGCTGCCAAGGTGGAGCGTTCCGGTTTGGCGCGATATTTCGAATCCGTGGAAATCGTGACGGAGAAAGACCACTCGACCTATGAGCGAGTGATTCACCAATTCAAGATTGTGAAGTCTCACGGTTGGATGGTGGGAAACAGCCCGCGCAGTGATATTAATCCTGCTCTACGCGCCGGACTGAATGCCGTTTTCATTCCGCATCACGGCACATGGATTTTGGAGCACTCAGAGCTTGAGAGTGGCACAGGCAAGTTGATTCTTGTGACGAGCTTTCGCGACTTGCGGGGCCATTTCTAAAAAATTCGGGGGCGACGTGGATTATCGTTCTGAATTCGCGGAATTCGACGGCGTCACCTATTTAAATGCCGCGGGGCAGGGCCCGTTGCCGCTGGCATCGGCTCGTGCCGCGCAGGCCGCCCTTGAATGGAAAAAATTGCCGCATCGCATGCCGGAGAGCGTGTATTTCGATTTGCCCGATCGCGTTCGCTCTCTGCTTTCGGGACTGATGGGCGGGGAGCCCGAAGAATTCGCCATCACTTCCGGTGCGAGCAGCGGCATGGCTGCGGTAGCGTCGAGCTTCGATTGGAAACCGGATGACGAGGTCTTACTGGGTCGAGGAGAGTTCCCTGCGCACTTTTCGACCTTCATGCCGCTTGAAGCGCGGGGGGTTCGCGTGAAAGTGGTGGCGCCTAGCGATCGTTTTATTTCGGCGGATGATTACATCGCGCAGATCACGGCTCGGACGCGCATGATCTCCGCCAGCCTGGTGCGCTTCGATGACGGTTCGCGTTTGGATGCGCCGCGCCTGGCAGCGGCGTGCCGAAAAGCTGATGTGACATTGCTGCTTGACCTGAGCCAGTGTGCGTGCGCCATCCCGATCGGTTTGCGCGAAACGGGCGCGGATTTCGCTGTCAGTTCCGGGTACAAATGGCTGCTCAGCCCGTACGGGACGGGTTTTTTTTGGGCGCGTCGCGAGGCAATGGAGAAATTGCGGCCATCGCCGTTTTATTGGATGGCCCTGGAAGGCGCGCGGAATTTTCATTCGCTGCCTCTGGACAAACTGAAACCAGCAGGGGGAGCGCGGCGGTGGGACGCGCCCGAGACGGCCAATTTCTCGAATCTGTCGGCGATGCAGGCTTCTCTCGAACTTATCGAGCGCGTCGGCGTGAAAACCATCGCCGAACACAATCAAAATCTGATGACGCATCTGATTGAGCGTTTGCCGCGAGATACATGCGTACTGGCCAGCCCCAACACCGCAGAGAAGCGGGGCCCTTACGTATGCCTGATGGCGCGAACGCCGGCGCGGACTCAAGAACTTTTTGAGAAGTTGCGCGCCGCGCAGGTGTTCGTCAGCTTGCGAGAAAATGCCCTGCGCATTTCGCCGCACCTCTACAACACGGAGCGCGACATCGCCAAATTGGTTTCCGTGCTATCGAGTTGAGCTGTCTTGGTCCGCCGACCATTCCTACGCGGCCATGGCCAAACGGTAAAAGCTCAAGGCCGAATCTCCCTGTTCAACGGTGCGCGAACACTCGAGCCGGTCCAAGCGCATGGGCAACTCCATTTTCTTGCGATGCTCGACGATTACAATTCCGCGCGGCGCGAGCAAGTGCGAGCCGTCCAGAAAATCCAGCACGCGAAGATAATCCGTGGCGAGCGCATACGGTGGGTCGAGAAAAATGAAATCAGCAAGAGCGTGCCGTGAAGCTAGTCGTTCCAGCCCCTGGATTGCATCGATCGCGAGAATTTCACCGCCTGTCTTGATACCGAGCGAATTCAAATTGTCGCGAATCAACTTGGCGGCTGGTCCGTGCCGCTCGATGAAAACAACCTGGCGCGCTCCTCGGCTCATTGCTTCGATTCCAATCGCGCCGCTTCCGGCAAAAACATCGACGAACAAAGAATCCTCCACCGTCGCGCCCAAAATATCGAAGAGTGTTTGGCGCAGACGGTCGCTCGTCGGGCGCAACTCCATCCCGCGCAAAGTGCGCAAGCGGCGGCTGCCGAGTTTTCCAGCGATCACGCGCACCATTCATCCCACCGATGCAACCTGGAAGCGTTTCTGCCACACGGGTCCAAGGTACGCAAACAGTTGCGCCATTTCAGGCCCACGAGAGTGGTCTTCGATGAGGGCGAACGCTTCGCCACGCGCCAGCTCAAGAAGTTTGTGATCGCGAAGCGGATGGGCGATGTGAAAGGCGATGTCTCCGTGCTGTTTGGTACCAAAGAATTCGCCGGGTCCCCGCTGCTTCAGGTCCTGCTCGGCAATTTTAAACCCGTCCGATGTAGCGACCAGGGTTTCGAGACGTTCGCGAGCTTCACCGGTGATATTTTTGGGGGCAACAAGGACGCAATAGGATTTTGCTGAGCCGCGCCCGATGCGGCCGCGCAGCTGATGAAGCTGCGCCAGCCCAAAGCGATCGGCATGCTCGATCACCATTACTGTTGCATTGCGCACATCGACGCCAACCTCCACTACGGTCGTCGCGACCAGAATTTGCAATTCATTACGTCGAAAGCGTTCCATTACATCATCTTTTTCGTCGCTGCGCATGCGGCCGTGCAGCAAGCCAACTTTTAATTGCGGGAAAACCGATTTTGAGAGCCGTTCGTATTCGGCCGTGGCCGCTTTCAGCTCCTGCTTCGATTCTTCGATCACTGGATAAATGATGTAAGTCTGCCTGCCGGCGGCCACTTCGCGCCGAACGAATTCCCAGACTCCCGGAAGCTGTGCGTCAGCGCTCCAACGCGTTTCGACCGGACTGCGCCCAGGCGGCATCTCGTCAATAACGGAGAGCTCGAGATCGCCATAAAGCGTAAGAGCCAGAGTGCGCGGAATGGGTGTCGCCGTCATCACCAACACGTGCGGTGCGGCCCCTTTTTCGGAGAGCCGCTTGCGTTGGAGCACACCAAAGCGGTGCTGTTCATCAATGATGACCATGCCAAGCTTCGCAAATGCCACGCGATCCTCAATCAGCGCATGCGTGCCCACGACGAATTGACTCTGCCCGGAGGCGATGCGCTCGAGCGTCCGCGCTTTGTCGCTGAATTTCATTCCGCTGACGAGCAATTCAACGGAGTAGCCCGCTGCCGCAAAAACGCGCCGCGCCGAAAGGTAATGCTGTACGGCGAGAATTTCCGTGGGCGCCATCAGCGCGACTTGATAGCCATTTTCGATGACGATTGTTGCAGCCTCGAGCGCCACGATTGTCTTGCCGCTGCCTACGTCGCCTTCGAGCAGGCGGTTCATCGGCGTCGGCTTCTCGAGATCACCGGCAATTTCGGCAAGCACGCGCTTCTGCGCCCCTGTGGGTTTGAAGGGAAGAACGCGCTTGAGTGCCTCACGAATCGGCGCCTCTCTGACGCGCATGGCGATGCCGACTCGTTGTTGCTCGTGCTGTCGGCGGACGGCGAGACCGAGCTGGTAAAGAAAGAATTCCTCGAAGACCGTGCGTAGCTGGGCCGGGCTGCGAAACTCGTTCAATGTTTCGACATTCGCATCATGGGGAGGAAAATGGATCGCAATCAGCGCATCGCGCCGCGAAGGAAACGAATACCGACGCAACACATCCGGCGGCAGCGGGTCGGGAACGTCGCCTCTGAATTTTTGCAGCGCGGCGTAGATGATCCGTCTTAGCATGCGTGAGCTTATGTCGCCGACGGCCTCGTAGACGGGGACAATCCGGCCAACTTCGGTCGAATCCGCGGGATTATTGCTCTGGCGCAGCAATTCGAATTCCGGGTTGATCATTTCCGTGCGCAGCGGCCGGTTGGGATCCAGGTTCGCTTTTCCATGCATCACGAGAGGTTGACCTGGTTTCAGTTTTCCATCCAAATAGCCTCCGTGAAAAAAACGCGCGGCAAGTTTTCCGCTCCCGTCCTGCACCATTAGGTGAAACATCGCGCCGCGCCGCCGTGCGAAACGCATCAGGCTACCGCTGACTACTTCCGCGCGCACGGTCGCCACTTGTCCGGGCACGAGCTCCGCGATGGGCGTGAAATGGATGCGGTCCTCGTAGCGGAAGGGCAAATAGGAGAGCAAATCGCCTACGGTGGTGATGCCACGCTCGGCGAGCAAGGCGGCACGATGCGGGCCTAGGCCCTTCAGGTACGTCACGGACGTGTTAAGGTCCAAAGTCATCGGGGTGCTGAGGATAAGTTTCTTATCTCACCGGTGCTCGCGCGTTTCGCAGTTACACAGGTCAGTTTAGTGACAGGCAACCCAGTATTGCGCCAGTCGCATAGTATTTTACTAAGAGCATGCGCCAGCCCTACATTTATTAATCATGAGGCATGAGGGCGATGCTTCACGTCCAACGAAAATGGCAAAATTTCTGGGAACAGGGCTGCGGCGGTGGCTGGAATACCTGGCCGCAATTCTGATTGGCAACGCCATATATTTTTTGTCGCTTTCCGCGCATCTTCCCGCCGATCTGCGCCATCAGACCTATAAAATTGACTTGGGCATGGCTCTGGATTTTGTCATCTGTGTGGCCGTTTACGGTCTGATTCGTCTGGGAGAGCGCGTTTCGCGCTAATATCTTAAGCCATATCTGTGCTCACCTAGGAGGATAGCCGCCGTCTAACCGGATGAAGGACAGAGACGTGGTCAAGCCAGCGGATTCGCCGAGAAGCGCGCAAGACGAGCAGGCTCCACGACAGGTAATTCGCATCCGGCTATGAACTCGACGGGAATAAGTGCGGCGCTCGAAGGGGGTGCGGGGTACCGCGCGGTGCAAAAAGCGGATGAACAAGTGTTGGTCCGGCAAGCGCAAGCGGGCAATCGCCCGGCTTTTGAGGAATTGGTTCGCCGCTACGACCGCGATGTGCTGCGACTGGCTCTGAACCTCCTGCGCGGCAGCGAAGACGCCCGGGATGTTTATCAGGAAGTTTTTCTGCGTGCTTACCGGAACCTGTCGCGTTTCCGGTTCGAGTGCAGTTTTTATACTTGGATTTACCGCATTGCGACGAACGTATGCCTGGACCATCTGCGTCGCAAGAACACCAGGCGCGAGGAACAAGCTCCTGAATCAGCGGATGCCGATGGCGCGGCTCCCGACTTTTTCGATCAGCAAACAGAGCATCGATCGGCGGCGAATCCTGAGCGCCACTTCTTGGGACAGGAATTGGGCCGGCACATCACCGCGGCACTTGGCGGGCTGTCACCGCGCGAACGAATGGTTTTCGAATTGAAGCATTACGAGGGACTGAAATTGCGAGTGATCGGCGACATGCTCGGCACTTCTGAAGAGACCGTGAAGAATTCGCTGTTCCGCGCGACGCGCAAATTGCGCGCCAGCCTGGACGGCATGAGGTAAGCAAGGAGAACTCTATGCAGCAGGAATTCAATCCGCACTCCGACGAGCAAGCGTGTCCGGAGTTTGAATCGCAGGTTATGCTCTTTGCGCTCGACGAGCTCGAAGGCGCTGAGCGCGATTCGCTCGAAGAGCATCTGGACCGTTGTCCGCGATGCGTCGCCGCGCTGACCGCGGAGAGGCGCATGCTGGAAATTCTAGCCTCGCAGCGGCGCCCGGAACCATCCCCTGCATTACTGTCGAGCTGTCGCAACCGGTTCGAGGATGCTCTCGATGAAATGGATCATCGCGGTGTTTTCGCGCGTTGGGCGGAATCCATTTTTCCGGCGCACTGGCTCGCGTTGCATCCTGCGGCAAGTGTAGTCATGTTGCTCCTCATCGGTTTTTCCATCGGCACATTGGCGCCGCGGCGGTCACAGGTGAGCACCTCGTCCCCGTCGCGACCGCCAGCGGCGTTGGGTTCGATGACGATGGACAATCAAGAATTGCAGACCGCCGCTGTTTCCGGAATCAATTGGACTCCAACCACGGACAATCGTCCGCCTCGCGTCGAAGTGCAGATGACAACCGAGAAGCCGGTCGTAGTTCAAGGCACCGTTGACGATAAAGAAGTAAAGCAGGTGCTTCTTTACGTGCTCCACAACAACCGGCGATTCGGTCCGGACGTGCGAATCAACGCGGTGGAATTGCTAAGAGCTCGCGCCAATGATCCTGACGTGCAGCAGGCCCTGTGCCAGGCAGTGCGCATTGATCGCAACGCGGCTGTGCGATTGAAGGCGCTTGAGGCATTGACTGAGGCTCAGCCGAATCAGCAAGTGGTTCAGACGATGCTCGATGCGCTGGTTAAGGACGGGAACATTGGTGTCCGCGTCGAGGCCATCAACTCGCTTCGCACATTTTCCGCGCGTGGCGCGCTGCTCTCCGACCCTCAAGCATTCACTGTTCTTCGCGACCGCATGCGCACCGACCCCAATAATTACATCCGGCTGCAAAGTGCCGCGGCAATTCAGCAGACTCCGGCGGGGCAGAAGTAAATGGGAGCTAGACGATCCGTGCAACAACGGTATTGGCAAGGCGGGATCTTGACGCTGGCCGCGATGCTGGCATTCGGACCTCTCGCGTTTGCGAAACGGAAAGCAAACAATGGCTCCGATGGTTTGTCGGCCGATAAGACGGGCCAGCTTTCGACGAGTGCTGGCCTGCGGTTGCATCTCATCGCCGATGAAGGCGACGTTCATATCAGCACGCATGAGTCGGCGACGGTCGATTATCGCGTGCACGTCGAAGTGAGGTCGAACGGTTCCAGCGCGCGTGAAATCCTGGACGCGTTCAGCCTGGTTGCGCGCAATACGCCCGATGGCGTCCTATTGTTCGCACGCACGCCGCATCACGGCTGGGAACAGCATCTCTCGGTGACATTCGAAGTCGCCGTGCCGCGGAATTACAACCTCGATATTTCCACGCAGGGCGGGAATGTGCTCGTCGGTGACATCCAGGGCCGCGTTTCGATTGGCACCAACGGCGGAAATATATCCACCGGTGAGATCGGCGGCCCTGCCAGGCTGGTCACGGACGGCGGGCACATCTCCGTTAAGAATGCAGGAAATGACTTGGTGGCAACGACAGGCGGCGGGAATATTACGGTGGGACCCGTTACGGGCACGGCCGTTTTGCGCACCGGCGGCGGACACATTCGCGTAGCTTCGATAGGTGGGGCGGGCAAGCTCGAAACCGGCGGGGGTAATATTTCACTCGAGCATTCGGGCTCTGGATTGATCGTGAGCACCGGCGGTGGCCAGATTGACGTGGGCGAGGCTTCCGGTCTGATTCGCGCACGCACGGGAGGCGGCGGGATTCGGATTGTCCGCGCCTCCGGGCCGACCGAACTCGAGACTGGAGCCGGGAATGTTTATCTGATGCAGGTTGAAAATTCCGTGCGGGCGTCCACGGGCTCAGGTGGCATCACGGCTTGGTTCGGTCCGGGTGCAAAGCTCACGACTCCGTGCCGCCTGGCGGCAGGTGAGGGCGACATCGTCGTTTATCTTCCAAAGCTGCTCCCCGTTACTGTCGATGCCCAAGTTGAACTCGGCGGCGATCATCGCGTTATCGTCGATCCTGCATTTCCGCTGAAAGTGACTTACGGCGAACCGGATGAAGGCAGCCACGCCGTTCGCGCGGTGGGAGAGCTCAACGGCGGTGGCGCGACGCTTGTACTACGCACCGTGTCAGGCAACATTCGTTTGGTTCTGAACGATTCGAATCAAGAGAAGCACCAGATGGATCTGTTAAAGCAGCAAATGGACAAGCTTCGCCGCCAGCTTGAGATGGATTTGTCGAACATGAAAATTCCTATACCACCGCCTCCGCCTCAGAATTAAGGCGCGAGAACAAACAAACGTTTTCGTAAACACGGGCCAAGTACCACGCTTGAGTTCAGGAGGGCAGTGATGATTCGAGTGACGACCCGGGCGATCGATTCGGCAATTCTAGTGATGCAAAAATTGATTCTTTTCTGTGCTCGTCCAACCACGTGGCTTTCTGTTGCGTTCTTGGCCGCTCTCTTTTTCGCAGCGCTGCCGGCATCTGCGTCCACGCAGGTGTTCGATCACACATACCCTCTGCAGCCCGGGGGAATTTTTTCATTGGCAAATGTGAACGGTTCAGTGCGGGTCGACGGCTGGGATCGCAATCAAGTGGAAATTCGCGCAGTCAAGACGGCGCTACACAATCCGGCTGACCTTGATCGTGTGCAGATCAGCGTGGAGTCGGATGGTGAGCATATGGCTGTGAGCACGCACTATCCGCGAGGCAGCGGGGTCGAAGTCACGGTCGAATATCACGTCAGCGTGCCGTACCACGTCCAACTAACGAACGTTGACACGGTAAACGGCGATGTGCACGTGCGAGGAGTTTCGGGTACAGGGACGCTCGACTCTATAAATGGCAGTGTCGAAGTGCTCGACGGCGACGGCCGCTTCAACGCGAGGACCACCAACGGCGACGTGCGGCTCGAATTGAAGAGACTCCCACAGGGGGATCCAATTCAGCTCGCCACGGTCAACGGTTCGGTTGTGCTGTCATTGCCCGCGGGTGCAGATGCCGAAATTAATGTGGCGAATCGCAACGGCGATTTTCATTCCGACTTTCCTTTGCGCACACTCAACGCTTACAACCCTCGCCGGTTTCGGGGCCAACTCGGGAGCGGCGGCGGTGATATCTCGATGAGCACTGTGAATGGCGGCATTCGGTTGGTGCAAGGACATCCTACGGTTTAGCTGGGCTGGAAAATTCTGGGACGGAGAACAAAAATGCACGCTACTACGTATATCAAGCAGGGAGTTTTTGTGGTGGCAACCCTAGGTGTGCTGGTTGCGGTTGCCTGTGCGCAATCGTTACAGACGCCTGCGCTGATCTCATCACCGCCACAGGCATCGGCTTCCGAGAGCCTCAGCCAAGCTGTTGATCAGGCTCAGTGGCAACGGGACATGAGGCGGCTTCAGGCTGATATGGAGGCACAAGCGCGAGAAATTCAGAGAAATGCCATGGAACTTAAGTCGGAGGTGGCTAAAGAGATGGTCGAGAACGGATTGACGAATCGAGCGGATATGAACAGGCTCACGGCCCGGCTGCATGCACAGCAGGCGGGAATCGAGGCTGATGCGCAAGCCGTTGCGGCGCAGGGACAGCAACTTTTCGCGCAAACACAGGGACTGCTGGATGCGAGCGACGATGCCGGTTGGCTGGGAATTGAGATCGCCGAGGTCACCCCGGAGAAGGTAAAAGAATTCAAACTACCTCGACCCGAGGGCGTGATTGTTTCTGAAGTCCTGCCAGACGGCCCATCTGCCAAGGCTGGCCTGCAAGCAAAGGACGTGATTCTCGAATACGATGGCCAGCCCGTTGAGGGAACCGTGCAATTTCGTCGCCTTGTGCGCGAGACGCCTCCCGGGCGATCAGTGCCAGTTGAGGTCGTCCGCAACGGGCACGATGAGAAGTTAACAGTCCAGGTCGGAGACAGCGCGCGGAGCATGGACGCCCGCCTTCGAGAGGTCCTTCCGCCGCGCAACTTCAATTTCAAGTTCAGCATGCCGGAACTCTTCCCCGGCATGACGCCAGTTCTCGGCATTCAAGCGGAAGATGTTAGCGGGCAACTCGGCACATACTTCCATGTTCCGGGCGAAGCGGGAGTCTTGATTCGAGAAGTTAGCCAAAACAGCGCCGCCGCCAAGGCTGGATTGAAGGCAGGAGATGTGATTACTGGCGTCGATGGTGCTGCCGTGAAAACAGTTGACGATCTGCGGGAACACTTGCGAGAGCAGCGCGAGCACAAGAGTGTACCGCTTACGATTATCCGCCAAGGTTCGGAGATCAAGGTGCCTGTGACTCTAGAAGCGCCGGCGGAGCATCCGATCAAAACGCGGGCTGCAGTGCTCTGAGCTTCATTTTTCTTCGCAGACAAAGAAAGGGCCCGGGGTCTGAACCCGGGCCTTTTTTTATTTGACGCAGAGAATTCTATTCGCGAACAATTTCCGCGTTCGCGCTGGGAACCGCAATTCGGACCAAACGCTTTCCGTCAAGATATAAAGTGATTTCCAGATCTTGGCTGTGCACTCTCAAGCGTTGCAGGCTTTTCCCACCTCGATCTTCCGGATCAAGGGCTTCTACGGTGATTGTTCCTGGCGTCATTTCCTGCGGAATCAAAACGGGAAAACTCTGTTGCCCCTTCTTCGACCAGTCATACAGATCCGCGAGGATCGCGTACTGGTGATAGAGATTGTCGTCGAGAATCGCAATGATCGGGGTCTTGAAGAAAAACTGCTGCGTGAACGGTTTCCCGCCATTGACCTGCAAGTGGATCGTAGCCGTGCCATTGTCGAAATCGATCGATGCCGTGGCGTTTTTCGGACCAGCGACCGTAGTCCATTCGTAATGCAGTGGAGTGCCGTCGCTGTGGAGCTTCAACGACGAAGTTATATGCGTTTCGGGGCCCTGCGCAGCTTTCACAACTGAAGTGCCTCGGGCCACCCAATCTCCGCCGCTCGGTTCGATTTCAAATTGCTCGGAGCCGACTTGCTTTCCGTTGACCATGTCACGGAACTTGCCCTTGTCGGAAGCGAGAGTCTGGGCACTTGCCGCTGGCACCAGCCAGAGTAGCGCGCCCAGCATCAGTGCATAACGTTGCACAAGTCTTAGGCTTCGGCTCACGTGGGGACTCCTTCCAATATGCCGAGCGCAATGATGTTCTGAACCACGCGGAGCGGCTCGACGGCGCTCTCCACGCGATACTCGGCCAATTCGTAAAACGGCAACCGCCGCGCGTACAGCTGTCGAAAACTTGCTTCGTCGCGGAAGAGCGGCCGGTCAGTAATGTGGGAACAACGCCTGAGAAGTTCGTCAACCTGGCAATCCAGCCATACAGTGGGACAGCCCGTTTGGCGCAGCGCGTCGACGTTTTGCGCCTGGGCCATGGTTCCACCGCCTAGCGAAATGATCGTTGGCCGCGCCGCTTCTGCGGACTCTCCAAGAATTCGTTTCAATTCCTCGTGCTCGATCTTGCGGAATGCCGGCTCGCCGAGCTGGGCAAAAATGGCGGAAATGGGCATGTTCGCGCGTTCGACGATGCGTTTATCCAGATCCGCGTGAACCCATCCGATCTGTCGCGCGAGCAACCGCGCCACGGTGGATTTTCCGCAGCCCATAAAGCCAGTCAAGGCGATCAAGCGGCGATTGAGGTGTGCCGCGGCCTGAGACGCTCCAGGTGAATACTTTCTGTTGTTAGGATTGGGTGCGTCAGTCACGCTTGTGGATGTTGATTGTACCATTGAATGACGATAGTTCGAGCTTCGCCCGGCCCTGATTGAAACTGCCGAACAAACTGCGCGAATAACGAGGAGGCCGCTGGTTCGGATGGTTCGGAGGAATCAGCTTCGCCTGGTTATCTACTTTGCCGTAAAGCGACGTGGCGCTCACATCGAACGAATCGGCGGGTGAAAACTGCACGTTGATTGCGCCGCTATAGTTCTTCAGGCGGTAGATCCCGTTTGGCAGAAAATCGCCATCGAGGACGATGTTACCCGTCGAAGTCTGCGCGAAAATGCTCGAGCTGTGATCATCCACAAGCCGCACGTCACCGCTGATCGAGTGCACCTCGATGCGCCCGGTGCACCGCATGCAGGCGAAAGCGCCTCCCACCGTCTGAACCACGAGATATCCCCCTATGTCTTCGGCATCCACGCCCGCCGCTACCGTCTCGACATTCATATCGCCGAGAATTTTTGAAACACCCACGGCACCCGAGTCGTTATGAATCTGCAGTTCTGAGTCTTCAGGGACGGTGATTACGTAATTGGCGCGAAGCTCATCGGGACTGATGTTTTCGGAAAGCAGATGAGTAACCACATCGACGCGATTCCCGTTTTGCTCGGCATCCACCTCGATCTTCGGGCTTCCGTGATCGGCGACAACCATCACTTCCGGCTTATCCCACGATGAGATAGTCACTCTGCCGCTCGGATTGTGCAGGGTGATCAGCGGGTGCGACTGAACAGTGAATTGTTTTTCCAAGTGGTGCGCGTAGAGGGGAGAGGTCGCACCCAGCAGCAATGCAACCGCACAGCCACTCGCCGCCCGCCACGTGGGTTTCGAGGAAAAAGAAATTGCCATCATCGTCCCTCGCTATCGGCCATGGTAGCTAGAAGGTCCGCTTTCTGCTGATAGGCCGTGTACAAGTAATCCCGGGTCATTTCGTTTTGCGGATCTTCGCGCACGCTTTTTTCACACATTGAAATCATGTTGTCAACAATGGCCAGATTTTTATTCAGCGTAGCCGTGACGTCTGAATTTTCCGATTGGATTGCGGAAACATTCGTCGCCTTGCCCGTGGTAAACCCCGCTTCAACAGAAGCCATTGTCGCCTGCGCGTGATTCAGCCACTCAGCTTGGTTCTGAAGACGATGGCTTGGATTTGTCTGCCATCCAAGTGCAACACATCCGCCGATGATAAGAGAAAGATAGGCCCCAGCGAGAGCGGGTCGGAACCCCCCAAGTGCCGCAAATCTCTCCCGCCACGGGATCCGACGCGACCGGATCAGTCCTTCCTTCTCCAGTTGCGCTCTGATTGCGAGCCAGACGCGAGCAGGAGGATCCTCTTCGGTCATCGCGAGAGCGGTGCCAGCCTTATGGATACTTTCCAGGTCCTCGATCAGCGTCTTGCAGCGGACACACGCAGATGCATGTGACACGGCTTCGGGATGGCGGTTGCCGTCCATCCACTGTTCACTGAATTCCCAGAACTTCTCGCAATTCATGGCAGACATGATCTCTATTCCTCAGCCTCGGAATCGCGCTTGAAAGCCTCGCGCTCTTCTCTGGCCCTCGCCCTTTCTCGCTCGTGCAGCAGATCTCGCAATCTCATGCGGGCCTTGTGCAATTGGGACTTCGAGTTTCCAATCGAGCAGCCCATGATCTCTGCAATCTCGTTGTGCTCGTAACCCTGCACATCGTGCAGCACGAACACAGACTTATAACCCGCCGGCAACTGATCGATGGCTCTTTGCAAATTCACGCGGTCGATGGAGCCGCTCAATCCCAGGTCGGGTCCGCCAAAATCTTTGCGTGGTCCGCCAGTTTCTTCGTCCGGCTCCGTCACTTCCTCGAGCGAGGTCTCCGAGCCAGTTTTCTTCCGCAACCTCATTAACACTACGTTGACGGCCAAGCGATGAAGCCAAGTCGAAAAAGCCGACTCCCCGCGAAATGTGGCGATCTTGCGAAATAGTTGCAGGAATGCTTCCTGAGTCAGGTCCTCTGCTTCCGCTGTATTGCCAACCATCCGCAAGCATAACGAGTAAACCCGGCGATTATGCAGCTGGTAAATCCGCTCGAACGCAGCCGCATCGCCCTGTTGCGCGAGCCGGAGCGCATCCGCTTCCGGCATCTCTCCGTTTTCGTCTCGCCTCGTTCGGGCCACGATACCCGTCGCGGCGCACCCTTTGTTCCGATGCGACGCCCGTTCCAGAAGTTGTACTTAGATGTTCCCAGGACGCATCGGATGGCAATAAATTCACCGGCGTCCCATTGTGCCGCCCGATCGAGGCAGCATGTTTAGTTGCCCGTCCATTGTCTTCAGAATCTGCCTGCGCGTCTAGGAGGAAACTCGCGTTAGCCTGGATAGCTTGGGACGAATGCGACCGCGAACCGCAAAGACCGATGCATTCAACTCGTCTCTGAGTCCATCGACGCCCGCATCCGGTAACACTCGGAGGAAGGATTTTAGCATCACGATCGATTCGCGTAGGCAGGTGTTCAAGTCGTAGTGCAAGGTATCGAGGGCGGACCAGGATTCTTGCGGGTGGACCTGCACTCCATCGGCAAGCTCCTCGGCGGTCTCTCGAAAATGATCAACCACGGTGCAGACTATCATTTCGAGCGCCCGCAACTTGTGCAGATACCTCGAGCGGCTCCCGAACAAAATCCGATGCAGCAGTAGATTCCACGTGGCATTCTGTTGGGCGGCTTCTCCGCGGAAGAATTCCGGATTAAGGGGACTAACGACCGGAACAGCTGCCAATCGACGGCCCTGCACCTCGAGTATTCGATAAACAGCCAGCAGCGGTTCTCCCAGGCGGTCCACTACTGCGGCTGCTGTTTCAGCGCCCTCTCGCGCTCTGACGAGTTCACCCTGCGAGTGGTGCGCGAGGGCTTCATCCAGCACGACAGAGAGGATTACGTAGGCATCCTCCCATTCCCGCACCACGCTCTCATAGAAATGATGCTTGTGCTGAGGAAGCCGTGCAGCCCAGTCATCTTGTACCGAGCTTCGAGAGCTCGATGAACCTTGCTTTTTTCGCCAGAACACGATGGCCCCAGAAAGCCGTCGAGCATTATATCAGACCAGGGAAGCCCACCCGCTTCCTTTACGATATTTCGCCACTTCCTTGACGCTTTGCGAACGCGCTCGTTATACTGCGCACGGCTCAACGAGAGACGGAGTGCCGCTTGGAATTCGAACCGCGCGATCAACTGCTGCAACGCCAGAAGAAGCTGGAAGAAATAGCTGGTTTAGGTTTCGATCCCTATCCGCACAGGTTCGCTTGGAAACAAACGGCGCAGGAGATCGTCAGCGCTTACGAACAAAAAAGTGCGGCAGAGCTCCAAGAAACAAACGTGAACGTTTCCGTCGCTGGCCGCATTCTCACCATCCGACTGCACGGCAAGGCCGGTTTCGCGCATATCCAGGGCCAAGGGCAGAAGCTGCAGATTTACGTGAAGCTCGACGCCGTGGGTGCCGCAGCATTTCAACTGTTTCAGTTACTCGATATGGGTGACGTCATTGGCGTCTCCGGGCACCTCTTTCGCACAAAAACAAATGAGCTGACTGTCTGGGTCGAAAAACTCACTTTGTTAACGAAGGCGCTTCTCCCGTTGCCGGAGAAATGGCACGGATTGGCCGACGTAGAGATGCGCTACCGGCGACGCTATCTGGACCTGATCGCGAATGAGCGCGTGCGCCATATCTTTGTTCAGCGCGCGGCGATCATTCGCTACATCCGCGAATTCTTCGACGCTCGCGGCTATCTGGAAGTCGAAACCCCGATGATGCACCCGATTCTCGGCGGCGCCACGGCGCGTCCGTTTATTACTCACCACAACACTTTTGACGTGGATTTCTACATGCGCATTGCGCCCGAGCTTTATCTGAAGCGTCTCATCGTGGGGGGAATCGATCGCGTCTATGAGATTAATCGCAATTTCCGCAATGAAGGTGTGGACGCTATCCATACCCCGGAATTCACCATGCTTGAGTTTTATGAGGCCTACAGCGATTACCGAGACCTGATGAAACTGACGGAGGAGTTATTTGCAAGGCTCGTCAAAGATGTTTCGGGTGGCATGAAAATAAAATATGGCGAACACGAACTCGATTTCAGTCATTTCGAATCGTTATCCATGCGCGAAGCGATCTGCAAGTTTTGGCCTGCCAATGCAGGCAACGCTCCCTCGATCGATGAGCTGAGCACATCGCAAGGTCCGCGCAGCATCGCAGAACGCTATAACAATTTTGCCCGCGGCAAGAGGTTGGATCTAATTCGCGACCTGGACAAATCTTCCTCCGGAGAATTGACTGGGGCGCTTTTTGAGGCTGTTGCCGAGGCGCATCTTATTCAGCCTACTTTTATTTATGATTTTCCCACTGATATTTCTCCGCTCTCGAAATGCCGGAAGGATGATCCATCGGTGACGGAGCGTTTCGAGTTATTCGTCGAAGGCATGGAACTTGCCAATGGTTTCTCCGAACTCAACGACCCAGCGGACCAGGAACGCCGTTTTCGCGCACAAGTCGAAACCGGCGGCGCGGAGGTGCCCAAGGAAGTCGACTGGGATTACATACGCGCGTTAGCCCACGGCATGCCGCCTACGGCCGGCGAGGGTGTTGGCATTGATCGCCTGATCATGCTACTCACGGATTCGAATTCGATCCGCGAGGTTATTCTGTTCCCGACGCTTCGACCGCAAAAGGACTCTGACATAGACGCCGCAGCGGCGAGCGAAGAAACGAAATGAGCTTCGAATGGATGATTGCACGCCGGTATCTGCGCTCCAAATACAAACCGCCAGTGCTGCGGCTGGTGACTTTTCTTTCGATTGCAGGTGTCGCTGCAGGAGTCTCCACGCTGGTTATTGCATTGGCGATGAATACAGGCTCGAGCCTTGCAATTCGTAACCGTCTGCTGGGCGTCACAGCTCACGTCAACATCAAGCCCAACGGAACCCAGGGAATCCGAGATTATCGCCAACTAATGACGCGCTTGGCTCCGACGCCAGGCGTGGAATCCATTACTCCTGCCGTGTACAACCAGGTGCTCTTGTCGGCGGGCAACCAAACAGAAGGTGTAGTTCTGAAGGGCATTGATCCTCAGCTCGAAAAGCGATGGGACTCAGCACTCGACCATCTCGTGACTGGCAATGACGACTTCAAGCTGGATTCCGACGGTATCCCTGCAATTCTGGTTGGCAACATTCTTGCGGATAATTTGAAGGTCGAAGCAGGGGATTACGTCACGGTTCTCAGTCCGCAGGGTAGCCTGACGCCTTTCGGCCTGTTGCCACGCTCGCGCCGGTTTCGCATCTCGGGGATTTACAGTTCCGGATTCTACGATTACGACGCCAACTGGGCTTTCATCACGCTGCATGATGCTCAGGAACTTGCCGGAATCGGTGACGTCGTGAGTCTCCTCGAGATTCGCGTGAGCAATCTCGACGATGCTGGCAAGATTGCGGCGGTTCTCGCGCGTGAGGCAGGGCCCGGCTATCACACGAGCACATGGATGGAAGAGAATCAGGCGCTCTTCCGCGCGATGAGCCTCGAAAAACTGGTCACCGCTATTTTCATTGGCCTCATCACCTTCGTCGCTGGACTCAATGTCCTGGTCGTGCTGGCGATGACGGTCACGGATAAGGCGCACGATATAGCCGTCCTGATGGCTTTGGGAGCGCGACGCATTCAGGTGCGTAACATTTTTGTTTTGCAAGGACTGCTGGTCGGCATCGCCGGCACCGCAATTGGGCTCGCCGTCGGCTATTCGCTGTCATGGATTGCGAATCGCTGGAAATTGGTTCCGCTTAACCCTGAGATCTATTCCATTCCGTACGTCCCATTTCATTCCAGCGGCTGGGATGCGATTTGGATCACGGCCGCCGCGCTGGGGATTTGCATTGCCGCAACGATTTACCCCGCTCGCGCTGCCGCAGGTACGCTCCCGGTTGAAATTTTGCGCGCGGAGTGAATCGCGAGGGCGCTTTCCCAGAACTGAAGTCCCATGACTCGGCACCGCTTATGCCCGCGCAATGCATGGTTGCGTAGACACGAGCGCTGAAACACAACGTGCTACAATAGAGCTGTAGATCACTGGATTTGGCCAGGGATTCTCTTCGGCGGTAGGAACTTTTGCACTCATAATGTGCAAGAACTTGGACTTGTGAAAGGGAGCTGAAAGCGACCTTTTGATAAGCCGCAGAATCCAAAGAGATAAGTAACTGGAGGTTCGGCACGGGAAGTGACAAGGAATTAGTGGAGTTTATGAGCAAGCTCACGACGAGTGCACGACGAAATTGATGACAATGACCAGCCCAAGCGGAGCATCGACGATTGGACCGATGACGCCAAGCAAGCGAGCGTCTGCATTCGTGCAGAACGGCCCCACGGAACTCCTGCGCGTCGATGGCTTGCGGAAACTGTTTCACTCCGGCGCTGCTGAGATTGTCGCCCTTTCCGATGTAAGTTTCACGGTTACGTCTGGCGAGATGGTCGCTCTCGTGGGCCCTTCGGGTTCGGGCAAGAGCACTTTACTGCATCTCCTGGCTGCGCTGGACATGCCAACAAGCGGTAAAGTATACTTCGACGGAAATTCGCTGGCGGGGTTTGCGGAACGCGACTTGGAAGACTTTCGTAGTCGCGCGGTGAGTTTTATTTGGCAGAGACATCAGCTTCTGGCTGACTTCACTGCCGTCGAAAATGTGGCAATGCCGCTGTTGGTTCGGGGAAACGCAGCGAGCGCGGCGCTCGATGTGGCGCGCGAGTGGTTGAATGACGTTGGCCTGTCAGATCGCTCACAGCATCGTGCGGGCGAGCTCTCGGGCGGAGAACAGCAGCGCGTCGCAATTGCCCGGGCTCTGGTGACCCGGCCAAAGTTGTTGCTGGCCGATGAACCAACGGGCGATCTGGACGAGGAAAATACGGAGTCGATCTTCGAACTCATGCAGCGCTTACACCGGTCCCATCATCTGACTTCAATTCTTGCAACACATAATCTTTCTTTGGCGCGGCGCACCGATCGCGTAATGCGTTTGGAGCACGGTTTGTTGGTGTCGGATAATGGAGCGCCTCGCGCCGACGGGCGTGGTCTGTCGGGGAATTCTTCTATCCTGGAAGGGCTCGGGTGACCCGTGTTTGAACGCTATACAGAGAAGGCTCGGCGCGTGATTTTTTTCGCGCGGTATGAAGCTAGCCAGTACGGCAGCCCCTATATCGAGACCGAACATTTGCTTCTAGGTCTTCTGCGGGAAGACAAAGCTCTCGCCAATCGCTTCCTGCGCGCGCATGGTACGATCGAATCCATCCGCAAGGAAATCGAATCACGCATCACCGTGCGCGAGCGGATTTCCACCTCCGTCGAAGTGCCGCTCAGCCAGGAATGCCGCCGCATTCTGAACTACGCGGCCGAAGAGGCCGAGCGTCTGAATCATAAACACGTGGGAACCGAACATCTCCTATTGGGGATTTTGCGTGAGGAGAAGTCGTTCGGCGCGGAGATTTTGCAAGAGAGGGGATTGCGTCTTTCAGGCGTTCGCGAGGAGCTTGCGCGCAGCGCGGGTGAAAAAGTGCCTGTAAATCGACCGAAAGAAACATCGTTGCTCGCGGAATTCAGCCGGGACCTTACTCAGGCCGCCATGGACGGCACGCTCGATCCTCTTGTCGGGCGCGATCGCGAACTTGAGAGGGCCATCCAGATCCTTTGCCGCCGCACGAAGAACAACCCTGTGCTGATCGGCGAACCCGGCGTCGGCAAAACAGCTATCGTCGAAGGGTTGGCGCAGCGCATTGCTGATGGTGACGTGCCGCCGTTCCTCGCCGACAAACGCA
Source organism: Acidobacteriota bacterium (assembly GCA_027307115.1). Classification (GTDB taxonomy): domain Bacteria; phylum Acidobacteriota; class Terriglobia; order Acidiferrales; family UBA7541; genus DAHUXN01. The sequence goes on along the minus strand of DAHUXN010000039.1, from coordinate 10,286 downwards.
TTCTGTCGCTGGACCTTTCCTTGATTGTCGCGGGCACGAAATACCGCGGCCAGTTCGAAGAACGCCTGAAGACGATCATGAAGGAGTTGATGGAGAGCCAGAACGCCATCGTCTTCATCGATGAACTCCATACGCTCGTCGGCGCGGGTTCCGCCGAGGGTTCGCTCGATGCGGCCAACATTCTAAAGCCCGCGCTGAGCCGCGGCGAGATTCAGTGCATTGGCGCGACGACGCCGGGCGAATATCGCAAGTCCGTTGAAAAGGACCGCTCGCTTGAGCGCCGCTTCCAGTCCGTGAAGGTTTCCGCTCCCAACGAGGAAGAGGCCATCCGTGTTTTGCAGGGCGTCCGGGACCGTTATGAGAAATTCCACGCCGTTTCCTACACTGACGAAGCTATCCAATATGCCGTCTATCTTTCAAACCGTTACATCCCGGACCGCTTCCTCCCGGACAAGGCGATCGATTTGATTGACGAGTCGGGTGCGCGCGTGAAGTTGCGTCAAGCAATGCTCCCCGAGGAAGTTTCCGAGGCGCAAAAGCGCGTGAAGTTCATCACACACCGCATGGAAACCGCCATTGCCAACCATGAATTCGAAAAGGCGCGTTTCTATTCCGAAGAGGAGCGCAAAGAAAAAGAAAATCTGCGCGCCCTTCGCGAAAAGCTGAAGATCGACGACTCTTCCACAGGCACGGTCACGCGCGACGATATCGAGGAAGTAGTGGCCCGTTGGACGGGCGTTGCCGTCAACGCCATCAAGGAAGATGAGCAACAGAAGTTGCTGCGCATCGAGGATGAGCTGCACAAGCGCGTTATCAGTCAAGATAAAGCCATCACCGCTCTCGCACGCGCTATTCGCCGCAGTCGCGCTGGACTTAAAGCTCCCGGCCGTCCCGTCGGCTGCTTCCTTTTCCTGGGTCCCACGGGCGTGGGGAAGACTGAGGTCGCGCGCCGCTTGGCGGAATTCCTTTTTGGCACGGAGAAATCGCTGGTGCGCTTTGACATGTCCGAATACATGGAAAAGCATTCGGTCTCGAAACTCATCGGCGCACCTCCAGGTTATGTCGGCTACGAGGAAGGCGGGCAGCTGACGGAACGCGTTCGCCGCACTCCCTATTCCATCATTCTGCTCGACGAAATCGAAAAAGCGCATCCGGACGTTTACAATATTTTGCTCCAGGTATTCGAGGACGGGCAGCTGACGGATGGTCTCGGCAACACAGTGGATTTTCGCAATACAATCATCATCATGACTTCGAACATCGGCGCGCGTGCTCTGCAGAAACAGGCCACTTTGGGTTTCCAGTCCGGCTTGGGAGACACGCACGCGAAAAGCTTGGATGATATTGTGATGGCCGAGGTCAAGAGGGTGTTCAATCCGGAATTTTTGAACCGGCTGGATGAAGTGATTTTGTTCAACGCGCTCACGGATGATGATCTGTCGCGCATTATTGACCTGCTGGTAAGTCAGATTAACGACACGCTGGTCCATCGCCAGGTGCAAATTCAAATGACGCCCGAAGCGCGCCAGTGGATTCTGGAAAAGACCTGCACCGATCGCAACTATGGCGCACGTCCGCTCCGCCGCGCTCTTCAGAAGTACGTAGAGGATCCGCTCTCGGAGGCGTTAATCCAAGGCGGGCTTCAACGCCCAGCCATCATTGAGATTTATCTCACCACTGATGGCCTGGGCTTCCGTCCGGTGGTAGAAGCAACCCCAGTGGCCCACTAAGGAATCCTACGCGCGTGCCAGCCGTGGGGACGGTCTGGCAGGGGGAGTACAAAACATTGGAAGGCGGAGCGCGGCTTTGATTTACGTTGAAGCCGCACAGAGGAAATATTGTCTGCACGCCAGCGCGCTCGTCGTGATAGTGTGCGGATGTTTGCTCGCGTTTTTGTCACGTCCTGTGAGTGCCCAGCAACTTCCCACAGCGCAGCAGCCCGCCAGTTCAACCGCTTCTCAGCAGCCAGTGATTGAACGAATTGAATTCGTGGGCAATCGCCGCGTCCAGCGTGAGACGCTTATGGCGCGCATTTTCTCGCGCCCCGGTGATCCTTACAATCCTGAAGCTATCCGTCGCGATTTCCGCGCTCTATGGAATACGCAATTTTTTGAGGACATCCGCCTGGAAGTGGAAAACAGCCCGGACAATCCCAACGGGAAAATCCTTGTCTTCTACGTTCAAGAGCGGCCCACGATTCGTAACATCAATTACAAAGGGAATAAATCCGTTTCCGAGTCCGACATTCTCGACGCCTTTAAGGATCGCAAAGTAGATTTGTCCGTTGAAAGCCGTTTCGATCCCACCAAGGTGAAACGCGCCGAGGTGGTGATCCAGCAATTGCTCGCTGAGCACGGCCACATGTACGCGACGGTGAAACCGACCTACGAGCGTATTCCGGCGACAAACTCGGTTACCCTCACGTTTAATATTGACGAAGGTCCCAAGGTCAAGGTTGGCCGGATCATCATCCAGGGCAACCACGTTTTTTCCAGCGAAAAAATCATCCGCTCGATGCGCCACTCGCGGCCGATTGCAATTCCACTAGGGTTCGCGGACATCAATATATGGAGCAAGACCTACGATCGCGACAAACTGGACGAGGACATAGCCGTGGGAGTCACTGGCCTATACCGCGACCACGGCTACTTCCGCGTCGTGGTGAACGAACCGATCCTCAAGAACGTCAAGGTGCAGCACAATGGCTTGCCCGTTGGCCCTATTCCCTACATCGGCCGTACCCGCGGCATTCGCACCGACATCACTATTCCCATTGAAGAAGGTTCGCAATACCGCATGGGAAGGCTGGTGATTCGCAGCGCCAACCCCGACGAGAACCTCTACTTCAAGCCCGAGTTTCTCGAAACCATATTCCCGCTCAAAAAAGGGCAGATCTTCGACGTATCGAAAATTCGCAAGGCAATCGACAACTACACAAAACTCTATGGCGAGTTCGGCTACATTGATTTTACTGCCTCCCCCGAATTCGATGAAGACGCCGCCACCAAGACTATTAATCTCACCTTGGATTTTGACCAGGAGAAACAATTCTACGTTCGGCGCATCGAATTCCAGGGCAACACGACAACGCGCGATAAGGTGATTCGACGCGAGTTGCTGCTCGACGAAGGCGCGCTGTTCAACGATCGTTACTGGGAACTCAGCATCCTGCGCCTGAACCAACTGGGCTATTTCAACACGATTAAGAAAGAAAACGCCGACCTGAAACGCGACGTTAAGGCTGGGACCGTCGACATTACTTTGAAGGTACAAGAGAAGGGGAAACAGTCCATCAGTTTTTCAGGAGGCGTAAGCGGCCTGGCAGGGAGTTTCCTTAGCCTTGCCTATCAGACCAATAATTTTCTGGGCCTGGGCGAGACGCTTACCTTTTCCACTCAGTTCGGCAGCATCCAACGCAATATCCTGTTCGGCTTCACGGAGCCCTATCTTTTCGATCGCCCTATTTCGACCGGCTTCACGATTTTTTCTAACAAATTCAATTTCAACCAACAGAAAGAACTGTCGATTCTAGTGGGCCAAAACATCGCCATCAATCCGGCGCTCGCCCAAAATTACAGCCAGAACAGCAAGGGCTTCACTCTTTTCGCCAGCTACCCGCTGCACCGCTTCGCGTTCGCGCGGCTTGGGATCACCTATGGTTGGACCAAAAGCGATATCACAACGTTCAGCCAAGCCTCCCAATTGCTATTCCAATCCATACAGTTCAGTAGCCTTGAAGGATCTTCCGCGCTTAACGGAATTGTCTCCAGCAAAATCAGTCCCTCGATCAGTTACAACACGGTGAACGATCAATTGAATCCGACGGCTGGCAAAAGTCTTTCCTATTCGCTCGGATTTGAGGGTGGCCCCTTGGGTGGTAACGTGGATGCCATCTCGAATGTTTTCCAGATGACATATTTCCATCCCACTTTCCACAAGCGCAATGTCATCGGCTTGCGCGTTCAATCCGCCTGGTCGACCGGCTACAATGGGAGAGTAATTCCGCCCTACGAACGGTTTTATATTGGCGGCGAGGACACGGTTCGAGGTTTCGACTTTTTCAACATCTCTCCGTGGACGTTTATCCCGTCCGCTGTAAACACCCCCATCAGCTTCGTAAATCCGACAGTCCTGAATTCGACGGGCGGCCCCACGATACAGACGATCAACGTCCCGGTGCTCCAATACTTCGCAACCCGGCCCGGCGGAGATCTCCAAGCCGTCGGGAACTTCGAGTATCGTATTCCGATTGCCGGCCCGGTGAGCATGGATCTTTTCGCGGATGTGGGTCTCGACGGGATCTTGCGGCCCAGCCAGTTGCGGCTGGATCCGGCCGCCATCCAGCAATTGGACTCGGAATTCCCGAATCCGCTCTTCCCGAATACTACGTTATCTCAGACGCTTTCCGTTGTGCCCGGAACGAATTTCAAGCCGCGCACTTCCACGGGAATCGAATTTGTCGTTTTCCTGCCGATTGTGCGGGCGCCTTTCCGTTTCTATTACGCTTATAATCCGACTCGACTCAATCAAACGATTGAGGGCCCTCGTGGTGCGTACTTTATCAGTCCTGAGCAAATGGCGGCTTTGCCGCCGGGTGTACTGCAGACGCAGATTATTCCTACATTAAATAATATTCTGGATCAGCAGATCCAAAGATTTCCAACGGGGCTTGTGGAACCGCGCAGCACGTTCCGCTTTACGATTGCGCGGACGTTCTAGAGTGGAACACGTCGAGACGACATGAGCAGCGAAACGCGCAGGAGATTTTGGAGGACGTGGATGAGATCGGGTAAGTTAGCAATTCTAGCGTTGGCTGCATTCATAGCAGGCTGTGGCGGAGGCGCTTCCACGCCTGTGACCGTCACCCTGTCGCCGGTCAATCAGACGGTGGTACTCGCGGGCACGCAACAATATAGCGCCTCCGTGGTCGGCGAAGCGAACACCACGATTACATGGGACGTCTGCAATCAGGCGCCTGCCAGCAACGCCACGGGCAGCTCCACGGTAACCAACATCACGTTGCCAACCGGCTGCGTCACAGGTGGAAACGCCACTCTCGGAACCATAAGCACCACAGGTCTTTTCACTGCGCCGGCTAATTTGCCGAGCCCTCCTGTGGTCAGCATCGTTGCGATCAGTCAAGCAAAGACTTCAGTCTTTGCCATCACCAATGTCAGCCTCGACACTGGCATCCGCGTTTCCGTTACTCCTGCGGACGCCTCCATTGGTACCACCGAGCAGTTTCAATTTACCGCGACCGTGTCTGGAAATTCGAACACGGCCGTCAATTGGTCTGTGAATCAAATTGCGAACGGAAATACGACCGTGGGCACCATCACTCCAACCGCGTGCAGCGTGAACATGCCCATTACTCCTGTTCCTCCGAATCCCACGACGCCTGGCATGAGCGTTGCTTGTTACACTGCTCCCGCGGCAGCGCAAACCAGCGTCACGATTACCGCTACTTCCGCCGCAGACTCGCGGCAGTCCGCTTCCGCGTCGGTCAGCATCATTGCCGGCACCGATCCCAGCTTCAGCGCGATTCCATTGGAGCCGAGCAGCGCTGTCGAAGGCTTGTTCCAGCAAGATGTCTATTTGCTGGGCAGCCATTTCTTTTCCACCAGCCAGATTCTGGTCAATGGCGCGCCTGTCGCCACCGCATTCCTCGGCGCAAATACTCTCCGTGCGACCATTCCGTCTACTTTCTTTGCCGGTCCCGCTCCCAGTTCACTGGCAATCACTGTCGAACGCCAAAATGGCGACACCAGCCAGCCGGCTTTCTTGACTGTACAGCCGACACGGCCGGCGGTTGTCGCGTCCATCCCGGACAGTTTTCCTCCGTCGACAACTTCGGGTACGCTCAGTTTAAACGGCGGATACTTCTCATCGTCAACGCGAGTCATGTCCGGAAATCAAACGCTTCCCGCCACTTTGGTGGACAGCCGCCACCTGCAGGCCACGCTGTCGGCGCCTGGTTTTTCTTTTTCGACGCCGGGGCTGTTTCCCATACTTGTACAAAATAGCGATGTGCCAAGTGGGCTGCCGGCTGTTGCTTCGATTAACGTTGCCATCTCCCCGTCGGCCACGGACATTCCTCCCGCGCCGAATCCGCCGATCCCTGTTGGCACCCAGCCAACAGCCGTCGCGATCGATTCTGCGCTCGGCACCGCGGTGGTTGTGGATCATGGAGCCAGCGGAAGCGCGGGTGCGGTAACTCTGATAAATCTCGACACCAACTCCGCGGGCGCCACGCTCACGGTGGGAAATGCGCCGACAGGTGTTGGCGTGGACGACATTTTGCATCTGGCCGCGGTCGTCAACAGTTCGGACAACACGCTCTCTATCGTGAATCTTCAGACTCAGGCGGTCACGGCGTTTTCTCTGCCGAGTAATCCTACAGGTACCACGCCGGCACCCTCGCCCTATTCCGTGGGCGTAAATCCCTTGACGCACCGCGCGGTAGTTGCATACTCAAACACGAACGTTGCTGCTGTGGTCGATCTGTCAACGAATCCTCCGAATCTGGTGTGCGTGCTCGGAGGATCCAATGCGAGCATGGCCAATAATTGCGCCACTACGCCGAACACCAACACCCGCCCCGTCAGCACCGGTCCCACTCCCGCGATTGCCGTCGAGCCGCAATTGAACTGGGCTGTCGTGACTCCTGGAGGTTCTGGCTCGGTCACGGTCGTGGACTTGGGAACTCCGGCGACAGCAACCCAAGTTGCGCGCGTTCCCAACGTGATCGCGTCCGCCACTCTGTCAACCAGTGTTCAGGGCGTCGCGATCAACACCGAAACTGAAGAGGCACTCCTCACCGATCCAAATCAAACTGCCTTGACACGATTCAGTGTGCTCGATCAAACCGTAAATACGGTTTCGCTAACTCAGGGAGAAGTCGCTGACGCTGTTAATCCCCTCACCGATGTCGGCGTTGTGCTGAATAGCATCGCTGGGACGGCCACCGTACTTGATTTGCGAACTCTGAAGCCAATTGGAAATAGTGTGGCCGTAGGAACTCTGCCCCAGGCGGTGGCAATTGACGCAGGTGAGAACATCGCGGTGATTGCGAACTCGGGAAGCAACAACGTCTCCATTCTGCCGCTTGGCCCAATTCGTTCGCCGCAAATTACGGAACTCAGCCCGGGAACCACCTTTACGGCGTCTGGTTCCGGTTCGCTCGCCGTCACCCTGAACGGATTTGGATTTGTATCCGGTTCGCAGGTGCGGCTGGACGGCACAACCGTCCCCACAGCCGTCAGTTCGAATGGCCGGCAGGCTACGGCAACGATTCCTGGAAGTCTGCTCGCTGCGCCACGGCGTTTTTCCCTGGATGTCATGACTCCCGGCGGTTCGGCCTCGAACGAGAAGAGTTTCGCGGTGATCGGTGCCATTCCAATCGGACTAAACCCAATCGCTGTCGCGATCGATCCCGATCTTGGCGAGGCGCTTGTGACGAGCCAGGGTGCGCTCAATCCGGCCGGAACCTGTACGGGAACTGGAAGTGTCTCGGTTGTGAGTCTTTCGTCGATATCGGTGACGAACACATTTTCTGTGGGTTCGTGCCCTGAAGGGATCGCTGTGCTTCCGCGACTGGGCCTCGGCGTGGTGGCGAACAATGGCAGCGGCGACGCCACGGTTGTGGACTATGTCAACAACGCCGTGACCGCGACCGTATCGGTAGGCACTTCTCCAGCGGGTGTGGCTATACAGCCTGACACCGGCACGGTTGCTGTGGCCAACAGTGGTTCGAATACGGTTTCGGAGTTCACAATCGGCAGCGGCGCGATTTCTGCCACCTCTACCACCATTCCTGTGGATCAGCGTCCATTTGGTGTCAGCATTAACCCCATTGATAATCTGTTGGCGGTCACCGCCACCACGCAAAACACGGTTGATATCGTGGATCTCGGGAGCCATTTTATCGTGGGCCGCCTCAATAATTTTGAGGTACCGAGTGACGCGGCTTTTGACCCCATAACGGATACCTTCCTCGTCGCCAATAGTCTTCTAAACGATCTAGCGGTGGTCGATCCGAAGGCGTTTACCTCTACACCTATCCGCATGGGTATCAATCCAACCGCGATTGCCTACAATTTCCAGACTGGCACCGGCGTGACGGTAAATAACGCCAGCAATACCTTGTCGGTTTTCAATTTCCTGGCCACGAACCCCAATTCGGTGTTGTCGATCCAAGCCGCTAAAGTCGAGTTCGTGCTCCCCATGGGGGGGTCGGCTGAATTTTCCGTCGCCATCGACCCCTTGACAAACGTTGCGGCAGTTGTCGATCAGGCGAATGGCCGATTGTTGCTGATTCCTTTGCCGCGCTGAACGCTGAGCAAGACGCGTTCGGTTTCATTCGAATGGGCCAGAAATCGGAAACATACCGGCCAACTGCGGTCGCGTTTGACGCATCGGTATCAGTAGGCACGTTCGGGTGCGGGCCGTTCCGGAGTTAAATTCGGCGGAACAAAGGGTCCTAGTTCCAATTCCGATTGACCGGTTCAAGGTTGGCTCGCTATAATCACAAGTTTGCAGTTTCCCAAAAGATTCGTATCGAGGAGCTAGAATGAAGATTCGAAATGCTGGTATGGCGGCGCTTGCCGTGCTTTTAATCGTCCCGGCCGCTTGGGCGCAGGTCGAATCCACTGCACCAGCGGCCGCAAGTGGAAAAATCGCAGTCATTAATCTCCAGGCTGCGATCGCGGGCACTGCGGAAGGCAAACAGGCCTCCAAAGAACTTCAAGCTCAGTTCGCTTCGCGGCAAACAGAGTTGGAAAACCTTCGCAAGCAGATTGCCGACCTGCAGCAACGCCTTCAGGCCGGCCAGACCACACTGAGCGACGAAGAGAAAGCGCGCTTGGCTTCTCAGGGCAACATACTCACGAGAAAATTCCAGCGTGAACAGCAGGATCTACAGGATGACGGGAACGACGCTCAGCAGTTGGCCATCAATCGCATTGGCCAGAAAATGCTGACCGTGCTCGACAAGTTTGCCAAGCAGAACGGATACAATCTGATTCTCGACGATGGTACCTCGGCTCAGAGCGCTCCGGTTGTGCTGTACTCGGCAAATCAAGTCGACGTGACTCAGCAGATCATTAAGCTGTACGACACCTCATATCCGGTTAAGGCGGCTGCGCCGGCTGCGTCGCGCCCGGGCGCCTCCAAGCCCTCGCAAAAGTAACCAGCCGCAGGAACGGGATCGTTCAGTCGCGGCGGGGTGGGTTGCTCGGAAGCGGGATCATTAGGTCTTGATCCCCGTGCGTCTACGGGACCCACTCGCAGTTTCTCCGTCTACCCGAGTGTTGGCTTGCGTTTCGCAGTACCTAAGTTTATACTGGTGCTGTTCGAAGTTGGGCGAAAGTTCAAGTGGGCGCGAGCCCACTTTTTTGTTGGCCGCGAAAGTCACGTGGCGCTGCAATTTTTGGGGCGCTCGAATTCGAAGGCCAGGGTTTCCGGGTGTCGATGAACCTGGACAAGATCCGCGAAGCGGCAGAGCGTGTAGCACGCTCGGTAGGCGTTGAAGTCGTCGACGTCGAATGGCAGGTGGGTAAGCAGCGCCTGTTACGGCTTTACATCGACCGGCCACCGTCGCCGGGCCAAAGCATAGGCTCGGGCATCAGTCACAGCGATTGCGAAGCCGTCAGCGAGCAGCTAAACGTAATCCTCGATGTCGAGGATTTAGTGCCTGGGCCCGCCTACGTTTTGGAAGTGAGCTCGCCCGGTCTAGACCGGAAATTGCTCAAACCCTCAGATTACGAGAGGTTCGCTGGGCGACTGGCAAAGGTTTGGCTGAATGAGCCAGTCGAGAACGCGAAGTTTGTCGAAGGCCGCCTGGCGGGATTTGCGGATGGAGTCGTTCAGATATCGGTGCGGGACCGGACAATCTCTTTCCCGCTGGCGAATGTTCGCAAAGCGAATTTAGTCGTCGAATTCTAGGGAGATGTAGCGAATGGCGAGTTTGCTCTACCAGACGATCGAACAGATCAGCCGGGACAAGCATATCGAGCCGGAGATCATCGTCGCGGCCATTGAGGAAGCGATGGTTGTCGCGGCGCGTAAGTTTTATAAGACCGACGAGGATCTGCGCTCGAAATTCAACCCGGAAACAGGTCAGGTGGATCTGTTTGCTGTTCGCACGGTTGTAGAGGAAGTTGCCGATCCGCTCCGCGAAATCGCCCTTTCCGAAGCGCGCAAGCAGCAGCCTGCCATCGAAATCGGCGGCGAAATTCCGCAAGCTCGTGCCACCGACGTTTTGGGGCGCCTTCAGGCGCAGACTGCGA
>DAHUXN010000018.1 GCA_027307115.1 Acidobacteriota bacterium | reverse complement strand
CAAGTTTCCTGCGCCCACACCAGATAGGGACCGAACTGTCTCGCGACGTTCTGAACCCAGCTCACGTACCGCTTTAATAGGCGAACAGCCTAACCCTTGGGACCTTCTACAGCCCCAGGATGCGATGAGCCGACATCGAGGTGCCAAACCTAAGCGTCGATGTGAACTCTTGGCTTAGATCAGCCTGTTATCCCCGGCGTACCTTTTATCCGTTGAGCGATGGCCCTTCCACGCAGAACCACCGGATCACTAGATCCAGCTTTCGCTTCTGCTCGACATGTGTGTCTCGCAGTTAACCCGGCTTATGCTCTTGCACTCCACGGCGGGTTTCCAATCCGCCTGAGCCGAGCTTTGAGCGCCTCCGTTACAGTTTAGGAGGCGACCGCCCCAGTCAAACTACCCGTCTGGCCGTGTCCCCCAGCCCGTCGAGGGCTGCAGGTTAGAACGACAGAACAATCAGGGTGGTATTTCACCGTTGTCTCCCCTCAAGCCGAAACCTGAGGTTCACCGACTCCCACCTATCCTACGCAGACCGATCCGTTAATCATGACCAGAGTGCAGTAAAGGTGCACGGGGTCTTTCCGTCTAGATGCGGGCATCCGGCGTCTTCACCGGAACCACAAGTTCGCCGAGCCGTTCGCCAAGACAGTCGTTCGATCGGTACGCCATTCGTGCAGGTCGGAACTTACCCGACAAGGAATTTCGCTACCTTAGGACCGTTATAGTTACGGCCGCCGTTCACCGGGGCTTCAGATCAAGCCTTCGCCGCCTTGCGGCAGTTGAGCCATCCCTTTAACCTTCCGGCACCGGGCAGGCGTCACCCCCTATACGTCGTATTCGACTTAGCAGAGAGCTGTGTTTTTGTTAAACAGTCGCCGAACGCCTTTCACTGCGGCCCCCTCGGGCTATAAACCCTAACGGGGCACCCCTTCTCCCGAAGTTACGGGGCTAATGTGCCTAGTTCCTGAGCGAGCGTTCTCTCGAGCGCCTGTGGATATTCACCTTGTCTACCTGTGTCGGTTTGAGGTACGGGCACCTGTCGTACTCCTTAGAGGTTTTTCCTGGCAGCGTGAAATCAGGGACTTTGCGGCCGTGTGGCCTCGTCAGCAGTCTCACCGTTGAATGACCCCGTGGATTTGCCTGCGGGATCCGGCTTACACTGCCCAATCGGGACATCCATCACCCGACTCCCATATCCTTCTGCGTCACCCCATCGTGATAACGTTCGACAGGCGGGGCAGGAATGTTGACCTGCTATCCATCAGCTACGCCTTTCGGCCTCACCTTAGGACCCGCCTAACCCTGAGCGGATTAACCTTCCTCAGGAAACCTTAGACTTTCGGCGACACGAGTTCTCATCGTGTTTATCGCTACTTATGCCGGCAGAGTCTCTTCCGTGGCGTCAAGTAGTCCTCTCGGTCTACCGTCGAACACCACAGAATGCTCCCCTACCAAATGACGTTTCCCGTAGGAAACGTTAATTCCACAGCTTCGGTGACAAGCTTGAGCCCCGTTGGATTGTCGGTGCGTGAGCACTTGACCAGTGAGCTGTTACGCTTTCTTTAAAGGATGGCTGCTTCTAAGCCAACCTCCTGGCTGTCTGTGCGCCCACACGTCCTTTCCCACTTAGCTTGTACTTAGGGACCTTAGCTGGCGGTCTGGGTTCTTTCCCTCTCGACCACGGAGCTTATCCCCCGTAGTCTCACTCCTGTATTACTGTACACGGCATTCGGAGTTTGATTGGATTCGGTATCCTGGATGGGACCCTAGTCCATTCAGTGCTCTACCACCGTGGCAGATCATACAAGGCTGCCCCTAAAGGCATTTCGGGGAGAACGAGCTATCACGGAATTTGATTAGCCTTTCACCCCTACCCTCAGCTCATCCGAGCGATTTTCAACTCACAACGGTTCGGTCCTCCAGCCGCGGTTAAGCGGCCTTCAACCTGGCCAAGGGTAGATCATCCCGCTTCGCGTCTATTCCCACAGACTTGTCGCCCTATTCGGACTCGCTTTCGCTTCGGCTCGCTTTACGCTTAACCTTGCCTGTGAGAATAACTAGCCGGCTCATTAAGCAAGAGGCACGCCGTCAGGCTTTTGCTCGACCGAAGTCGAGCCATAGCCCTCCGACTGCTTGTAAGCATACGGTTTCAGGTTCTATTTCACTCCCCTCGCAGGGGTGCTTTTCACCTTTCCCTCACGGTACTTGTTCACTATCGGTCGCCAACGAGTATTTAGCCTTGGAGAGTGGTCTCCCCGGTTTCCCACGAGATTGCACGTGTCTCGTAGTACTCAGGATACCGCTTCGAGTCCGGTAAGCTTTCGGTTACAGGGCTTTCACCTTCTTTGGCCCCGCTTTCCAGCAGGTTCACCTAGCCTCCGGATTGGTAACTCTACTTATGCGGTCCTACAACCCCACGGTGCAAGCACCATGGTTTGGGCTGTTCCGATTTCGCTCGCCGCTACTCTCGGAATCTCGTTTGATTTCTCTTCCTCCAGGTACTGAGATGGTTCACTTCCCTGGGTTGACTCGTACCCGCCTATGGATTCAGCGAGCCGTATACCGAGTTCATCGGTATGGGTTTCCCCATTCGGAAATCCCCGGATCAAAGCCTGCTTGCGGCTCCCCGAGGCTTATCGCAGCTAGCCACGTCCTTCTTCGTCTGTTGGCGCCAAGGCATCCACCGTACGCCCTTAGTAGCTTGACCATAAAACTCACCTAACACGCCTTGATCCGACTAGGATCAAGGTCCTGAGGAACACCGTGACGAAGGGTCTTGCAGCCCTTCGCGGATATGCCTCAGGTGCTTGCGCTCGTGTGGAGAGTTCGCCTTTCCACTTGCGCTACTCGAGCTAAACTTGCGGATCATTACGCGCGCGAACTTGAGATCGCGTGCGCAATGGCCAGCTTCCTTCAGTTGTCAAAGAGCTATGTTCCGAATTGCTTCGGAACTCTCCGCTCCCGGCGGAGCCGCCACAATCGCAAAACTGATGTGACGGAAAATAAAAAACCCGGCGTCAAGCGCCGGGCCAGTCCTTCCACAGTCTCCTGAGAAGGATTTGCTCGAAGCTCGACTGTTGTCTATCCGGTGTTCGTTTCCAACCTCACCTCGTTATTACGGGAGAGATTACCGGCCCGCCGGGACCTCCGGGCGTGCCCGGTCTTCCGACATCCAAGAAGTATACGTGTTTCTCCGTATTCGTCAAGTAGGGTGCCAATATTTTTTCACGCGTTTCCTGTGAATTTCACAGCCCGTGTGGAAATAACCTCTCTATTCCCACTTTGCATCAGTGTCCAGGGCGGCGCCGTATTCGCGCCATTCAGTAACAGGGAGATCGGCACACTTAAATTCAGTCTCATACATACGGCGCAGTACATCTTCCCAAAGGATAATTCCGCATTTATCGCGGAGATTACTTTGCAGCTGTTCCGCCTGGCCACATAGTTTATCGTCTGATCCAACCGACATCAACAAGCAAACCTCATTTCCGATTCGATTCTGAGTGAGCGCCATCGACAAAGCGGGGTAGTTTTGTAACTGGTTGTTTTGAACATGCTCAGTCGTCTTATTCTCTATCAGGACCCACTTCTTCGCCGGACCCTGGAGCGACGGTAATCTGAGCAAGAGATCTGGCCTGAATCCCGCCACCTTAATTGAAATCTTGGAAAGTGCTTCAAAATGCTTGCCGTGTCTGGCGGTGGTAGGCTCTACGGAGAAATCGTCAAACGTCAAGCCCGAAAGATTCAGGAGTGGTGACGATTCTCGCTGCCAATACCACGGCGCGCTTGCCGATTTTCGATACTCCCAGATTCTCAAGTGTTGGTTTCTTTTTCCTAGGTGCAGCAAGAAAATGGCAAAAACCGAAGTCCAAAAGGACTCTGATTGTGCAGGTAAGTCTGGTCTTCCAGCGAAAAGATCCGTCGCATTACGGTGACGATTCATCATTGGCTTTTTGCAAATTCTTCCTTTCTTCAGTTTCAGGATTGGAGCCCTGAAGGACCTTGTCCTTGAATCTTTGAAATTCACTGCGCTCGAAATACGCCGGCGTGCGCACGAACTGTCTGTCCGGGACCACGTAGCGGCGGCAAATCTCCTTGGGGATTTCGACCAGATAATAGCCCTCGCCGAAGCGTTCGACAAGCTCCATCCACGTCACGTAAATCTCCTCTTTCGGCTTCCCAATTTCGCCGACAAGTTGTTTCTTGGTGACGACGCGAATTGTCCCGTGTTCATCTTTCGTTTCGGCTTCTTCGAGGATTCGCCACACACTGAATCCCTCGCATGTCATTCCGCCCTCCTTTCGACCGCCCACAACGCCCCCTTAAGGCGCGAAAACTCGCGATCAGCGCTGACTGCCGCTAAGTTATTTATATTCACATAGATATACCTTCGGGCTGTTATAAGAACGCGGAGGGCCAACGCTTGAAAAGAAGGAGCTTACGGAAGAGCAGAAGTCAACAATAATCCGTGAGGCGGGGCATTTTCGTCTGCAGAAAACCAAAAGCTAGGGCAAGAATGTCGCGGAAAAATTAACGACTCGCTGCTATGTTCGTTCACCCTTTATTTCGCTTGAAGAATTCGACTTGGCGGAGGCGCTTCTCGGCCTCTTCCTTCGTTTTGTACGGGCCACCGAGGTTTTTCCCCTTCTCGGACAGCACTTTGTAGCCGCCCTTCACTTTCCTGATCATGGCATCCTCCCCAAGAGAATTAGTTTCCGCTGATTCAAAATGTGGCACAAATGCGCCGACCTGTCAGTGAGGTAAATCACTGACTCGCGCGTTGACTTGACGGCGCGGCGGGCCTAGCATGCCTCCAATAGGGCGTCGCGCAAGCAGCAAGCAAGGAACGCGAAAGCGCCGATATCCCCAAACGACGTTTACACAGACGGGTTCAATCGCATGGTCATGGACGAGGATGAAGAACAAGAGATGAGTCAAAACAATGGCTGAAGCCGAAAACCCGAAAGAGAACCCGAAAGACAAGCTGGGCAAGCGAGTACCTTACGAGGAAAATGTCCCTTCGTCGAAGATACTAAAGCTGGCCATCGTGGCCGCGCTGATTATTGTGATCATTGCTTTGGTGCTGTATCTCAAGGCGCGACACCAGCCGGCGGCGCTCCGGGATCAATTGCAGAGCAAGCCTGCTCCGGCGTTTGCGGCGAACAACTCGCCTAGATGGATTGCATAGTTGCGAATGAATTTCCGGGAGGCGCTTCGTGGACTCCACTGCAAATGGCAAACCAGATACGGTCTTAATCACTGGCGGCACCGATGGCCTGGGCCGCGCGACGGCGATTCTTTTTGCGTCCGAGGGATATCGCGTTTTCGCCGCGGGACGAAACGCGGAGAAGCGCGCCGCACTCGAACAATTGGCCGAAGAAAAAAGTCTGCCGCTGGAGACGGTCGAGCTTGACGTGACCAGCGACGAATCAGCGAACCGCGCCGTGGCGGAAGTGGAACGGCGTGCCGGATCGGTCAGCGTGCTGGTGAATAATGCTGGCATTGCCATTGCCGCTGTGATGGAAGAAGTCTTCCTGGACGACCTGCGCAAGCAATTCGAAACCAACGTGTTTGCTGCAGTGCGCATGAGCCAGCGTGTCCTGCCCGGAATGCGCAAGCGCCACCGCGGCCGGATTATCAACATGAGCTCGGTTGCCGGAAGGGTTTCGAATCCGCTTTTTGGTCCGTACAGCGGGAGCAAACATGCCCTGGAAGCGATCTCCGACGCGCAGCGCATGGAAGTCGCGCCGTTTGGCATTCGCGTGGTGCTGATTGAGCCAGGCTTCATACCGACGAACATCAACCGGGCGGCCGCGGAGCTGTCCTCCCGGTACATGAACAATGCCGCAGCGAGCCCATACGCGCAGGCGTATCTGTCTGTTTTGAAACTGGTGCAAAAAAGGGTAGCCGGTTCGAAAACGACGCCGGAGGATTGCGCGCGCGTGATCCTGCGCGCCGTGCGTGCTCCTAATCCGCGTGCGCGCTACACCGTCACGCGCGAAGCGCAAATCACGATTGCCATGCGCTGGCTGCTCTCCGACCGCTGGATGGACAAAATGACGATGCGAATGCTCGGAATGGACCGCGCCGCGAGCGCTGCGGCATCACCGGAATCAGTCCAAATGCAACTGGAACAATTGGCCCGCCCCCGCCGTTAATTTGTCACTTGAATGGACAGGCTGTTGGCGCGCAGAGGGACATACATATCGTCGAATTCTTTGTGCGCGGCACTCTCAGCGTAAGCGTCGGCGGCGGCGCGGTCTTTGAATTCAATCACGAACGCCGTGCTGAAATCGCGTGGCTGCACGCGTGCGGGCTTCACCCAGATGTTTTCGATACCCGGGGTCTCGGCCGCCATTTTCTTGATGCCATCAAGCACCTGCTGCTTCTGCGCATCCGTGACGCCGGGCTTCCATTTCACAACAACCAAGTGGATGATTGTTTTGGGCTGGCCGTAGCGATTGCTTCCCAGCGCGTAACCCCCAGCGGCTACCGCGAATGCCGCAAGCAAAAATCCCAGAAAAAGAATTCCCCGCTTCAAGTGCAACTTCATTGGCTTTGCCTCCGTATCAAAGTAAGAGCTAAGGAAAAGGAACGAGCGTGCACGGCACAGTGTACGCAACTGCCGCGTGAGCGCGCAATGCAGCGCTGCCGATTCTTCGCCGCGATGGATTCTTCGCGGTTGACCTTGTGCCGCGGGGAAAGTACGATGCCCGAAATCCTTTTTCGATGCAGTTGAACAAGGAGGCCCTATGTTTTGTTCGAAGTGCGGCACGCAAGTGGCGGAAACTGCCGGGTTCTGTCCTAATTGCGGGCAGACGACAGGCAGCGCGCCCGCGGCGCCGCGCGGCATCCCGCTTGCGCCCGGCGGAGGCTTCGTACCTCCTTCATCCGAAGCGGTTCCTCCACTCCGCGTAGCGCCAGCGCCACCACCTCCGTCGTATCCCGTCCCATACCCAGTGGCCGCGCCCACTACCGCCTATGCCGGATTCTGGTTGCGCTTCGTTGCCTATATCATTGACGCATTGATTTTGGGTATTCCGCTCGCGTTTGTAGTTATTTCTAGTCTAGCCGGATCAGGTCTCCTGCGGTCGGGCGGAACCTTTCCGCCAGAAACGCCGGATGCGCTGGTACGGTTTCTCGGCATGGGCTGGATCTTTCGGATTGCGCTTGCGGCGATCGTGTTGGAGTGGTTGTACTATGCAGTGATGGAAAGCTCAGCCTGGCAAGCGACGCTGGGCAAAAAAGCTCTGGGTATTTATGCGACGGATCTTTCTGGAGCGAGAATTTCATTCGGCCGAGCATCGGGACGATTTTTCGGCATGATCCTATTTCGTATTACGCCGCTGATTGGAGTGCTACTCTTCTTCCCTATAGATTGCATCTGCGCTGGTCTCACTGAGAAGAAACAGGCGCTGCACGACATGATGGCAGGCTGCCTGGTGCTGCGGAAGATTTAGCGTTCACGAACAGCCGAGGTGACAACGTATGTTCTGCTCAAATTGCGGAACGGCAAATGCCGACGGGGCGACGTTCTGCACCCAATGCGGCAAGCCCGTTATCGTAGCGGCGTCTCCTGCACCCACCTCTTATTCGGGGACACCGCCGACCGCGACCGCCTATCCGCCCCAGCTTTTCTACGCAGGCTTTTGGCTTCGGTTCGTGGCTTATCTGATTGACTCCGTGATCCTGGGAATCGTTTGCATGATTTTGATTGTCGTCGTGATATTCGCGAGTGGAATTGCCGCCATGCTGCGAAACTTGCCAGAGAATCCGACGCCTGACATGTTCCTTCGCGGAGCGTTCGTGCTCGCAATCCTGGCCTTGATTGCGGTCATTACGGCCATAACTTGGATTTACTACGCGTGGATGGAAAGCTCGCCTTCGCAGGGCACGCTAGGGAAAATGGCACTGGGACTGATCGTCACTGATATGCAGTATCGGCCAGTCTCCTTTGCGCGAGCCAGCGGCCGATTCTTTGCGAAGTTCATCACCGGCCTGATTCCGCTTTGGATCGGTTACATCATGGCGGGCTTCACGGCGAAAAAGCAGGCACTTCACGACATAATTGCCAGCTGCCTGGTCCTCAGGAAAATCTAGGCGCGGTTATACGCCCCAACCGTACCGCTCCGTTTCCGCATGCGATTCCGCCACCGCTCCGCGAACGCGCGCGGCCATTTCCGTGCAGCCGACGGTTTGTGCGCCTCGTTTAGCAATGTCCGGCGTGCGGAAACCCCGCGAAAGCGCGTACGCGACGGCCTTTTCGATCGCCGCCGCTTCGGCGGGCAGGCCAAACGATTCGCGCAGCATCATCGCTGCGCACAGGATCGTGCCGATAGGATTCGCGGAATCTTTTCCGGCAAGCTGCGGCGCGGAACCGTGAATCGGTTCGTAAAGTGCCGTACCTTTGCCGAGACTCATCGAGGGAATCAAGCCAATCGAACCGACCAGCGCCGCGGCTTCGTCGCTTAGAATGTCGCCGAACATATTTGATGTGAGAATCACGTCAAATTGCGCCGGGCGAAGAATAATTTGCAACGCCGCATTGTCGACGTATAGCGATTCAAATTGCACTTCCGGAAAGTCCTTCGCGATACGCTGCGCCGTTCTTCGCCACAGTCCAGAGCTGACGAGCACATTCGCTTTGTCGATACTGGCCAGCTGACCGCGGCGTGCGGCTGCGCGGCGAAAGGCGTACAGCGCCACGCGCTCGATCTCCTTCGAGGAATAAATTTCCGTGTCCGACGCTACTTCATCGCCATTCGAACCGCTGCTTTGCCGCGGTCCGAAATAAATTCCTCCTGCGAGTTCACGCACAATTTCCATGTCGATCGTGGCGTTTTGTTCCATTCGCAGTGGAGAAATGGCGCGCAACGATTCGAGCAGACGGATGGGCCGCACGTTAATATAAAGCCCCAATTCTTTGCGAAGTCCGAGCAGGCCGGCTTCGGGACGACGGTCGAGCGGCTGGCTATCCCATTTGGCACCACCGACCGCGCCTAGAAGCACAGCGTCTGCCTTACGGCAGGCTTTCATCGTTTCGCGAGGCAGAGGTTCGCCACACTGATCAATCGCTGCGCCGCCGAACGGCAATTCGACAAACTCAAAGCGATGGCTGAACCCGCGCGCGCATTCCTCCACAACGGAGATAGCGGCGCGAATTACCTCCGGGCCAATTCCGTCGCCCGGGAGAACGGCGATTGTTTTCCGAATGCCAGTCATTGAATTTTGCTTGCGGCGGCCATTGCGTCAGATTCGCCCGGCACGTTCGGAGCCAAGCGTCCCCGGCGGGCCTGGTGCACAAACGTCAGCAGGTCGCGATCGGTGACGTCTTTCGCGGCGTCGGCAAGTCCCATGGCCGCACCGTAGCATTGCGCGAGTTCGGCGTCACTCAGCCTATAGCCGAGTTCTTCGATGCGCGTGCGCAGTGCGTTGCGCCCCGAATGTTTTCCCAGCACCAGCCGCCGGGCCGGCACGCCCACGGCTTCCGGCCGGATGATTTCATACGTGAGCGGATTTTTCAGAATTCCGTCTTGATGGATTCCCGCTTCGTGGGCAAACGCATTTGCGCCCACGACGGCCTTGTTTGGCGGCACGGACACACCCGTGATCTCCGATAGCATGCGGCTGGCGGAGTATATTTCTTCGAGATGAATGTTGGTGCGCACGTCAAAAAAGCTTTGACGCACGGCCAACGCTACAGCAAGTTCCTCAAGCGATGCGTTTCCCGCGCGTTCGCCAATGCCATTAATCGTGCACTCCACTTGCCGTGCGCCCGCGCGTACCGCAGCTAGCGAATTTGCGACTGCCAGGCCCAGGTCGTTATGGCAATGCGCGCTCAAGATGATTTCATCGCGGCGGCCCAGGTGGCTGCGCACGCGATGGAAAATAGCGCCGTATTCTTCGGGAGTGCTGTAACCCACAGTGTCGGGAATATTAAGGATTGTCGCGCCGGCTTCGGCGGCGGTTTCCATCACGTCGAGTAAAAAGCGGATGTCGCTGCGGCTCGCGTCCTCGGCGGAAAACTCAACTTCCGCGCAGTGCTCGCATCCATAGCGCACCCAACGCGACACGGCATCGAGGGCCTCCTGCCGCGAAATGCGCAACTTCGCCTGGAGGTGCAGATCCGATGTAGCCAGAAATATATGCAGGCGTGGACGTGCCGCGGGCTCCAGAGCAGCGAGCGCTGCTTCTACGTCTTCGCGACGCGCCCGGGCCAATGCGGCAACCCGCGCGCGTTGGATCTGTGCTGCAACCGCGCGCACGGATTCAAGCTCGCCCGCCGACGCCACGGGAAAGCCGGCTTCGATCACATCGACACCCAGTTCGTCGAGTTTGCGCGCTAGGCGGACCTTTTCGCCCTGATTCATCGAAAAGCCGGGCGACTGTTCGCCGTCACGAAGCGTCGTGTCGAAGAATTGAACTGTGTCCATGGTTCCCCCCCCGTGTGGTAGGGAATCAGTGAATCGCAATTCAGGTGCCACCGTCCAATTTATAATTGTTGCAGTCGATATAAGCATTGGTTATACAGGTACATTGCGAGGACAACTATGGATTTAGGTTCACTGCAAGTATTCTTGACTGTGTCGCGTGAGCGCAGCTTCTCGCGTGCCGCAGAAAAGCTATATCGCACGCAGCCCGCTATCAGTATCTCCGTGCGAAAGTTGGAACAATGGGTCGGCCAGCCGCTGTTCGTGCGCGGGACGGGAGCGGGCACGCTCACCGAGGCAGGCGCATTGCTCGTCGAATATGCGGAACGAATGCTGAACCTACGCGAGGAGGCCAAACGGAGCCTGGAGGACCTCGCGGGCCTCCGCCGCGGCCGGCTATCGCTCGGTGTAAACGAAAGTTCCATCCATGCGCTTCTTCCGGCGCTTGCGCGTTTCCGCCGCAAGTATCCTAAGATCGAAATCGCCATCCATCGCGTGTACTCGCGCGACATCCCGCGGGAGATTTTGAATTATCGCCTCGATCTGGGCATTGCTTCCTACCGGCCATCCGAGTCGTCTCTGTCAGCGGCGGCGCTGTTGCGTGACGCTCTCGCTTTCGTCGTCCATCCGCGCCACAAGCTGGCAAGACATCGTAGTGTGCCGATCCGCCAGCTTGGCGAGGAAGTATTCATCGCGCACATCGTGGCATCCCCTTACCGCGAGCGCGTCATTCAGCTTTTTGCGCGTCACCACGTCACGCTACGCATGGGCGTCGAGCTACCCACGATCGAAAGTATCAAGCGATTCGTCGAAATGGGTATGGGCGTCGCGATCGTTCCGCGCATGTGCGTGCAGGTGGAAGTGGAGCGCGGCCAGCTTGTCGAAGTCCGCATTCGCGAGATGCATCTGCGTCGCGATTTATTTTTGATCTTCCGGCGTGACCGGCCTCTTTCGCACCCCGCGAAGGCATTTCTTCGTCTGTTGCGGCCGAAACAATCGCTGGGTTCTCTGCTCTAAAGCGCTGGGGGATTGAGACGCGCCGCGGTCGGATGTCAGGACCAGGTGGCCATTTCGTCTAAGGCCTGTCCGACGCGTTTCAAACCTTCCGCAAGCATCTCCGTTTTGCCGCCAATTCCGATGCGAATATGGTCCGGCATTTCGAAGAATCGTCCGGGAACAACACTTGTGTCATATTTCTCCCGCAGAAGCTGGCAGAAGGCATCGACGCGGCCTGCAACAATGTTGGGAAACGCAATTGTCCCGGCGTCGGGGCGAATCGCGACCAAATCCTTGCGCGAATTGAGAAACCGCTGGAGCACAGGACGATTCGTTTCCAGTTGCTTGCGCGCGTAATCCGCGATTTCCGCCAAATGGTCAAACGCGATTACACTCAACAATTCCGCCACATGCGCCGGGATCACTCCGTACAGGTCATTCAGCCGCCACATCTGCTCCGCTAACGGAGCCGCGGCAAGTATCCAGCCGCAACGGAGTCCTGAGAGACCAAAGGCCTTCGTCAAACTGCTCGTGACGATAAAGTTGGATCCCAAATGAAATGCCGAACGGGCGCTCGGATCAAAACATGCATCCAGATAGACTTCATCGACAAGAACCTGCGCGCCGCGGCTCTGCGCAATTTCGCCCGCCAAACGTAACTTCGACTCAGGAGTGCGCGCTCCGCTCGGGTTGTGAAGGTTTGTGAGGATGATGAGCCGGGTGTGCGGCGTCATATGGCGCTCGATCTCGCGTGGATCGATTTGGAACCCATCCTCGAAACGGCGCGGAAAGCGGCGGACTTTCGCACCCAGGTATTCCGCGACGGTGAGCAGCGGCTCGTAAGTCGGTTGTTCGATCAGCACTTCATCGCCGGGTTCGAGAAGCGCCGCCATCGCCAGATGATTTGCCATCGACGTTCCGTTCGCGGCCACCACGCACTCTGGTCCCACGCCATTTTTCTTCGCTACGCGCTCTTGCAGAGGAGGATAGCCGTAACTGCCTGCGGCAGAAATTTCGAGGTCTTCGATTTTTACGGGCAATTCTGCCAATGGATAGCCGTCGATCCCGCTGGTGGCCAGATTAAATTTGGCGTGCGAGCGCAGTTTTGCCCATTCCAGATACGTCGAACGAATCTCCCGTCGCGTGCTCACGTTTCCTGGTCCCGCTTTCTCTTTTGCGCGCTCCAGAAAAAATACACTGGTATCCCCGCAAATAGAATCCCAAATCCGACTGCTGTGTTATGCGGGTATTTGAAAATTGTGTTGATCACAACGAGCCAGGACGCGGCGACGAACAGAAAAGTAGTCACGGGATGCCCCGGCATTCGGGCCAGGCCTTTTTCGGGAGGCCGGCGGCCCTCTTTGAAATCGCGGCGGCGAAATGCAAATAGGCACGTCGCTGTCAGGCCGAAAAATAAAAAATCCATTGACACAACATAACTCAGGATTTGATCGTAGCGGCCGGAAAGCGCGATGATAATCGCAGCAACCCCCTGCAACGCAATGGCTACCACGGGCACTCGTCGCCGTGGATCGAGCCAACCAACCGAGCGAAAAAATAATCCGTCCTCCGCCATGGCGAAATATACGCGCGGAGCGGTCAAAATCGACTGGCTCAGGAATCCCAACGCCGAGAGCGCAATTCCCACGGCAATCAATGCTGCTCCCTTTGGTCCCCATGCCACGCGCATCACGGCCGAAGCGGGGGTAGTCGCCGCCGCGAGCCCCGCAGGCTCCAGTACGTAAACGCAGACAACGTTCACGGAAAGATAGAGCAGCACGACTCCAATCACTCCGATTACCAGGGCCCGCGGCAAATTCTTGCGTGGCTCGCGCACCTCCTCGGCAACGAAATTCGCGGTCTGCCATCCGCCGTACGCGAAGAGCACGGGCACAAGCGCCGCGCCCATCGCGGTCACCAGGTCGAACGACACGGGCCGATCGAGGAGGGTAGACTTGGCTGGCACCGGCGTTCCGTTGCGCAACAGGAACCATGCTCCACAGCCCACCAGCGCCGCAATCGCGAAAATCCTCAGCACCATCAACGTGCTTTGTACCGTGCTCCCTACCCGGACGCCCAGGCAATTGATAACGGTCAGCAATCCGAGCGCGAGCGTCGCGATCAGTCCTTCGCCCACGTGAAGTCCTGTGAGTTCGAGGAAATATTTTGCGAATGTGACGGCCACGGCGGCCATCCCGCCCGTCTGAATCACAAGCAGCAATACCCAGCCATACAAAAACGCCAGCGCCGGATGATAAGCCTCCCGCAAGTAAGCATATTGACCGCCGACTTTAGGCATTCGCGCGGCCAGCTCCGAGTAGATAAATGCGCCGGCCAAAGCAATCATGCCGCCAATCACCCACGCGCCGAGGATCAGTGTCGCCGTGTGTAATTGGCGCGCCACGACATATGGGTTGATGAAAATTCCCGAGCCGATGATTCCGCCCATGACAATCATCGTGGCGTCGAACAGGCCCAACCGTGCCGCAAGTCCGGAAGGCCCGGTTTGTGTCGAGACGACGTTCACTTCTTGCGAAGGTCTCATAGCGTTTTGAGCCCGCTCTTACATTTACAAACGTCTGCCGCGCCGGAATTCGGCGCTAACTCTATCATTGGTTGTGCCCAAGCTGTGCAACTGGCGGAGCAAACGACACACGAAGCCGCCGTGATTCCATGCTGCCGCGGGAAGTGACTGAATGGATACGCAACCCGCGGAAATTTTTCTCCACAGGCGGAAGCAGGGCATCATTCCCGCTAGGGGGCATCCATGGCTTGGGAAAAAATTCTTGGTGGCCGGGGCGCGTCTGCTCCGCCGAGAGAAGTTACCTCAGAAGAATCGGATCCAGCTTCGTCTTCGGTGGAATCGAGTGCCGTTGATCCCAAGCGCGAAGCGCGCCGAAGCAAGCGCGTCTACATTGCCATGCCGGTGATTGTCAAGGGACAGCAAGGAGCCGAAACATTTGAGGAGAGGGCCTCAACTGAATCGGTAAATGCACACGGGTGCATGATCCGTTTAGCAAAAGTGGTTAATCGCGGCCAGACGCTGACGCTGACCAATATAAAGAGTGAAGAGGCGGTCGAGTGCCGCGTCGTTTATATTGGCCAATCCGAAGGCGGCAAAATTCAAGCCGGAATCGAATTCAATCGTGCCGCTGGATACTTCTGGCATATCGCCTTCCCTCCCGACGATTGGAACGCTGCCGAGCGCAAGAAGCCGGCGTTAGAAACCCGCTCAGTCGGCAGGCATCGGTAGTCGGCGCGCAAATTAAGAGGCACACCTGCACGTAGGCGGAGCCGAGGGCGGACTCGGCTTGCACGGAAGTGGCCCGTTTACGAGGTTAGGACGTGCGGGTGTACCGTGGCAGGCGTTCGAAGACGGTCGGGGCCGGTCGCATCTCTTTCCCTATCGGATTCGGCCGAATCATCATGTCCACCGCATCTGAGCCGCAGCTGCCACAGCGTCCATGGCGGTCCAGGTCTGTCGGAACGCGACAGTCCACGCACCACCAATGCCGCTCAACCCACGCTTGTCCGAGAAGTACGTTTGTATTTGACATGGGCTCATTGTGGGCAAAAGCTTCGAGAAGGTCGATAGGAGCCAAGTCACTTTTTTGGAGGCAGAACTGCGGTACGAAAGTACTAAAACCGGGTAGGTATCCGCCTCCATGTCCAAAGGCACCCCGGTTCGCATCGAACGCGTTCAAGGCACATTTGGCGATTCGCGGAACTCTAATGTGTATTCTCGGACTTCCGAAGCAATCCTTCCGCGTAGAGCGCTCCTTCCGGCGTGTCTTCATGTTTGAAATACACAAAAACGTCCCCTCGGTCGGCAAGGTTCCTTGTTCTTTTTGCGATAGTTTCGCGAGCTTTAGTTGAGTAATTCTCTTTGCGCAGGCGCAGATAGGAGAAATCCGCCGTCGCCGCGTTGGGCGTCTCCAATTTGTCGCTTTCGGCTTCGCAAAGGGCGGCATTCTTCTCGCGCAACACAGTGAACACTTCATCGCAAAACCAAGACTCGTGCCGGAACTCAAACGCGGCCCGCACCGTACGGGGAATTTCGTCGAGAAAATTGGCCAGAAGTTCCACATCGCATTTCAAGTACGGCGGCAATTGGAACAACATTGGACCCAGGCGGTTCGCTTCGTGCAGCAGCTTCACGGAATCAACGAACCGAGCCAGCCACTCACCCGTTTCGCGCAAGCGCTTGATATGAGTGATCATTTGGTGCGCTTTCACCGCAAACTTGAAGTCCTCAGGCGTCGCCGAGATCCAGCGCGTCAGCAGGCTTTCGGTCGGGAAACGGCGAAACGTATAATTGACTTCCACGGAATTCAATCGCGTCGAGTAATAGTTCAGAAATTTCGCGGAAGCGAGTTTTGCCGGATAAAATCGCGGTTTCCAGCTAGGGTAGGACCACCCCGACGTCCCTGCATAGACCTTCGACATCAGGCTATTAGTTTAGCCGCATTCCATGCGCTTGCAAGCAAACTGATGTCGGCATCACGATGCTCTTGCTTGGCATGTGCGCCCCACGACAAGAGATCCAATACTCATATCTTTATTTGCACGTTCGCGCGCTCGGGTTCTTCGGTCGCGAACATCGTGGCCGATGAAAAACCAAGCACGCCCGCGAAAAGATTGCGCGGGAAGGTCGCCTGAGCGGTATTGAACTTCATCACTTCGTCGTTGTAGAACTGCCGCGCAAAGGCGATGCGGTTTTCCGTTGAAGTGAGCTGCTCCTGCAGCAATTGCACGCTCTCGACCGCCCGCAGTTGCGGGTACTGTTCAGCCACCGCAAACAGATTCGATAGCGCCCCGCTCAAAGCCGATTCGGCCTGCGCGCGATCCGCGACTGTTCCGCTGCTCGACGCCACGGCCTTTGTGCGCGCTTCGGTGACCGCCTCGAGCGTCGAGCGTTCGTGCGTCATGTAACCTTGTACCGCGCCGACGAGGTTGGGAATCAAATCGTGGCGGCGCTTGAGTTGGACCTCAATATCCGCCCAGGCGTTTTGCACGCGCACGCGCAACGCCACGAGTGAATTGAACACCGCGATAAACCAGATCAGCAGCGCCGCCGCGACCAAGCCAATCACAATCAGCGTTGTGGTAGACACGGTTCCACACCCTGCTTTCCAAAATGCCCGCGCTAATGATGCAGTAACACGACAAAGAGCTCGTGAATGAAGGCCATCCACACCATCAGAAACGCCAGGCTCGCCAGCACCATAATCGCGATGAGCAACAGCAGCAGCGCCAGCGCGACCAGTGCAAACGGCCCGAGGAATACCGCCAGCACAGCAATCACGATCCAGGATTTGCCTCCATCCGATTCAAGCTCGACATGCGCGCCCATGCGATCGAGGCGTTTCAGCCGGCGCTTTAGCGAAGGAAAGAAACCGGCGAAGTTGCTCGAACTTTCCGCAGATTCCTGCGAATCGCTCGCGGCCGGCTGATTCGCTTTCGTCTTATTGCCGAATTCTGCGAGACGCTGCAACGCGGCTTTGTCGCCGTGCTGCGCCGCGGCAATGTCCGTCAGATTGGGCATTTCATCAACGGATTTGCCGAGTGCGGTTGCGGCCGCCTGGCGGAACGCCATCATGCGCGCCATCGCATTGGCATCTCCTGCCATGGCCGCGCTTCCCGTCGCGCTGATTTGCTTCATAACCGAGGGTAGATCCGCGGAAGCAGGCGTTGACGAATTGCTTTTTCCGCTCGCTTCGGATGCCGCCCACATCTGCTGTTGCGCGCCGTTGGCTTTCGGGTTATTTACGCGATCGCCGCCCGCCGGGCTGACCAGGAATAAATGCGAAGCCCACGCGCCTCCGGGGATCGGGCCGCGGTCGCTGTTGAGTTTCCGCAACGCTTCCGCCAAGCCGTCCGGATTCCGCGTGAGTTGGACAGCGCAGGCATCCGCGAGGTATTTGCGCTTGCGCCACAGAAGCGCCATGCTCGGTTCCAGTATGCTGAGGGAGAAAAACCATAGCGACAGCTTGATGGCCATATTTGTGAAGAAGATCGGGAAAAACAGGAAGTTGCGAATGGACCGAAGCACCGATTTCTTGCGCGAAGTTGTGTCAAAAAAATTGTCGATGTCGTCGGTCTCAAGTCCGGCGCTGCGCGTGAGCAGCGCAGCCACGGCAGCCGCTTCCTGAGCGCTGGTTTCACTGTCTTTTTTCCCGAACAATCCGTAACGAACGATTCGCCACAGCGTGCCGCGCGACCGGCGACCAAACGGAGCGTTGATGACAGCGACCAGAAGACCGCAAGTCTCGAAAACACTCGTCACTCGGAAAGCGATGCGCAAGTCGCCATTGCCAATCGATGCCACCAAATGCGCGAGCGCGCCTTCGAGTTCGTCGCGATTGAGTTGTTCGAGCATCCCGCGCGATATTACAATCTGCGCGTCATTGGGCGACGTCCCGATGGCCGCGGCATTTGCGGCAGGCGTGTCTATCAGCATAATCTTCGGCGCGGGCAAGCCGGCAGCAATGGCCATTTCTTGAACTACATCGGCCAACTGCAACTCCTTGAGTTCTGACTGATTCGGCTCCCGTGCTTTCAGCGCCAGCAGCGCGCCTCCGACTCCGGCGCGCCGGAACAGCGCGTTCACTCCGAGCCAAAGTCCCAGGGACAAAATCGCCCCGGGCAGAAGCAACACCGCTGCGCCGATCACAAGGGCCTGGGGATTTGCGGTCTTGCCCTGCGTCAACCATCCTATGGCCACCATTCCGTATCGAGCGATTTCGTTGGCGTGCTGCCAGAAACTGGACGGCAGCGGCGCCCAAATACTCACTATGTCAGCGATGATTAATGCAGCGGCGTAGAGCAGCGGCGTGATAGTCAGCGCCAGCGGAATGCCCATTACCACGGTGGCCAATACCGACACTGCGGAGAGACGCCAGGTCGCATGGCGATTGCGCCGCTGCGCTTCAAAAAAGCTTTCGCGGTCGCGCGGGCCAATCATGGGAGCAGCGGTTGTATTGGCATTCATGGAAACGTCACAACTTTATCCGTCATTCTTGGCCGGCTTCAGTGCCGCGACTTCGCGCAGGCAGCCTTAAACTCTGAGTAGCTGCCCCAGTTCAGAGTCACCGACGCGTGATCAATGCGCAAGCCGGAGCGGAACGGCGCTCCTATCTCTCCGTGATCTCCGCGCTCATCCATTACGAGTGTCGGACCCTGCCACCTGCCTCTCAGATCGAAGAATCCCCAGTACCCTCCCGTATTGATGATTCTGTGCTCGAGAAGACGGAAAGCCATCAGACTGCTATTAGTACTCCGCCACCCACCATAGATCGTCCCGCTCAGGTCGAGATACTGAGTGACGCCCGGCGAAGTGCAGAGCCAACCCGAGCCCTGTAATCCGCCCGTCGGGCGCAGGCCTTCCAGGTGAAGCTGGGAAAAATGAGAAGACGGATAGAAATTAATATACAGCGGATACTCGGTTCCGTTTTTTGTAACAAGCTCGCCGTATCCGTGCCACGTGAGCAGGGGCGTCCAGCGTCCACCGATATGGAATGACCAGGGGGCCGTTATTGCAACCAAGCTATAGAGCAGAACGACGCCGAGAATCCCCACAAGCAACAGCGAAAAAAGTCTGGTCAGGCAGCCGCGCCGTGCTCGCCGGCCGAGGTTGGGGATTTGCCCGGAGAGATAGTCCTTGATGAGTTCAGCCTGCTGTTGCTGCGCGGAACGATTGTCCATTTTCGTTTCCTCACACATAAAAAGTGAGACGGCGCTATGGCTTCGTCACATTTTCTTCGTAATGCTCCTTTTGCACAGTCCCGTCGTTGTTATGCTGCTCAACATCCAGAACGAACTTAATGGGACACCCGGTTCGCGTCACCCACGCGGAACCTTTCACAGATCCATTCGCGCCCAGCACGCTTCGGATTAGCGAAGCGTCGGCCGACATGTCTCGCGAAGTGTCTATCACGTACTTGATGGTGCTCTCACCATTCATGTTCTCCGTGCCGGCACGCACCGTTGCCGATGAGTTGTTCACCAGCGCGAACGTGCTTGCCGGGAGCGGCCCGGTCAAAGCCAGCACGGCCGTACTCCAACTCGTGCTATCGGAACGAACGCTGTGGATTGCCCGCGTGCCGGAACTGTCGATCAAGGTGCCTGCAATCGAATCGGGCGTCACGTCCGCCTCCCAGTCCGCGTTTGTCATCGGCAGCGCTACTTTTTTGAACGACCAGTGAAACGGCACAGGAGCTTTCCGAATGCGGTCCGCGACGCACTGGAGGTCAATCCCTGGGCTATCGCTGCTGGTCGAAGATATAGCGGACGTGACCGCCGGCTTCGATGCCATTTCCGCAGCGCCCTTCTGAACTTGTCCGGGAGGAGCAAAGTTGCATCCCACAGCGGCCAGCAGCAAACCAGTCGCCGCCAATGCAAACACCCGCGTGTGACCAGTCATTTGCCAGTTCACGTCAATCTCTTCCTTTCCATGACACTCAACAATGACCGCCAGTGCGACCATTCTGGCCGCGGCACTCTAGAATCCGTGCGCCGCGTCGGCAGACGGCGTGAACAGCATTTCTCCTACGCGACCTTGCAATCGTCATTGTTTGGTCATCCCTACGTCGAGGTGCTCCTTGTCCAGAGTTCCGTCATGTTGTTCAAACGCCTCATCGAGTGAGAACTTGACGACGCAGCCTTCCTTGTCAGCCAAGGCAGTTCCGGTAATGTAGCCCTTTGCGCCGAGCGCGTACGTAAGCGCGACAGCATCTGCAGCGGATGCGTGCGTAGTGTCGATTGCGTATTTGGTAGTGTCATAACCATTCACGGTTTCATGACCATTGGCAGTCATTGCCGTACCGTAAAGCATGCGGAAGTGGCCTGCCTGCGAGCCAAAGGGAAAGGCGGCGAAGGCCATCTGCCAACTTGAGCTGTCGTTCCGGATCCCGTGAATTTTTCGCGTCCCGGTGCTGTTGGTCCAAGTTCCATCGATGGTGTTCGCCGTCACGTCGGCCTCCCAGTCGGAGTGCCCGGTTGAATCGTCCAATTTCCAGGAGAGATGAAACGGAGCGGGAGCGTTTAGAGTACGGTCGGCGTAGCACCCTAGAGATGGACGGGGCACTCCGCTGCTTCCAGCCGGACTTGCATTGGCTTGAGACGGACTTCCGCTGCTTTCTCGGCCCTTCGGAGCAATACCGGAGCTGCATCCCGAAGTGATGAGAAACAGCAGACCAGTCGCCGCCAACGCAAGGAGCTGCGAGACGCGAGCTATCTTTCGGCTCATGCGATTCTCCAATCAGACAGCCACACAGATAAGCGCGACCGTGCGCTGACGTCGCTGACCGACGCCGTGCATAAAGTTGTCACACGGCGTCGGCAACGCTCGCTCGCTTTTAGTTCATGTTGGCTGGGCAGCTTGCGCCAATCCAGTTGCTGGTGTAATCCGCATGCATGTGCACTGATCCGCTGTCACCAAAAGGAGTGTTGCCGCTGAACGTCACATCCATCGATCCTGTCAGGTGGCCCGAGTCCACCATGTGGAACTTGCCGTGTCCCCCGGCCGTCATGCCATTGCCCGCGTCGCACCCTGTGGCTTGGACGTCCACGTCGCTGCCGGTGGATTTCAGCACAGTCATGGAGGAACACTTGTATCCAGCCAACCCCTTGGCCCACTGATCTTTGGACAACTGCTCCGGCTTGACGCAACTCTTGTACGAATGGGGAGTGGGATTTATCGCTGCCGCCATTTGTGGCGGAAGTCCGCTGTATTTCCCGGTCATAGTCGTTTGCCAAAGGCCGGTCTTCATGTTCAGCGGCGTGAGCTGCGCGCTTGCCGCCTTCGCCGCGTCTGTCGTGGGCTTTCCCGACTGCGATTGCGCCAACAGCGCTGTGGCCGCGAAGCCTAAAGCCGCCAAACAAATCACTCCCACTGCAATTGCTTTTCTCATTTCACTCCTCCTTAAAAGTTTTGGATTCGGCTCGAAATTCGTGGCCCGTACTGGTCTATAACTTCAAATTCGCGCCGCGATGGATGCGGCGAGATCCTTCGCCTGCTTTTCATTGGCGGGATCAATTGAGATGTAGTAACGAACCTTGCCTTTCAGCACATGAATCGCATGGCTGTTATCCATGTACGCGGAATCTCCGATGGCCGGCTTCGATTTGGCCGGGAACCACATGGACAACTTATCGAAGGTCTGCTTCGCCACTGCGGCTGTTTGCTCGAAGTAAACGATGAAAGTGACCTTTGTTTCCGGTCCTTTTTGCGAATTGTACTGGCACTGCGTGCCCCACGGCTGTTTACCGTAGGCCGGCGGCCATTTGCTCTCCCCGGGCGCGCCGAACGGCTGCCCGAGGACTTTCTGAATCTGTGCTGGGGTGAGCAGAGCGCAGTTGTCTGCCGTCGGCGCCGCGTAGGCCGCTCGCGAACTGTATATCGTGAAAACAAGAAACATCGCCAAAACTACCGCTACTTTAGATTTCCAACTCATATCGTCATCCTCCTTGAGTTTGGTTTTCGGTTCGCAGCGACCATTGAACGTCGAGCGCGTCACAACTTCGCCAGAACCTCCAGCGCCAGTGTCTTTTCCTTCGCCTTGATCTGTTCCAGCGAAAAGCCATAGACACGCACTTTGAACGCAAAGTTTCCCTTCTTGACGCTGAGGCCAGTGCCGAACCCGGGCGTGGTCATGTAATGGGCCTCATCGCCGACTCCAGTGGCCGCCTCCTCCTTGATGCCCTCAAGCGGCGTTTTTTCGTGGGTGAAAATATTTACGGTGATAATTGCCACCACGACGCGCTTTGCGGCGCCTGCACCGCCATAACCGCACAAAGCGGAGCTGGAAGGCACGATGCGCTCGCCGACACCGACGGAGACACCCAGAACAGCACTGACCTGCGCAGGCGTTAAAAGCGCGCAAGCATCGGTTGGCGGCGCGGCATATGTGGCTCGCATGCTGCTCATGGCGAGCAGAAGCAATCCTCCTAAAATCGGTCTAACTGCAGATTTCCAAGTAGATTTCCTATTCATTCGCCCGTCCTCCTCGGTTGGAATTTCGTCACCTTTATTTCTATTTCGCCAGCGCAACTTCGACGCGACGGTTCAAGAATCTTCCATTCGTCGTGGCGTTGTCCGCCACCGGCCGGCTGGCGCCGAAGCCTTCCGG
>DAHUXN010000059.1 GCA_027307115.1 Acidobacteriota bacterium | reverse complement strand
GGCCACTTGAAGTATTCCAAGAATTGTCACGCCGCCATGTTGAACTTCCTGGCCGGGCTGCGTGAGCTCACAATTGCCGCCGCCGTCGGCCGCAAGGTCCACAACGACCGACCCGGATTTCATCGCTTCCACCATGGGCCGCAGAATAATTTTGGGAGCGGGACGTCCCGGAACATTGGCAGCGCAGATGACCACGTCAGACTGCCGGACATGCTGGAGCAGCGCGTCTTGTTGCGCACGCCGCTCTTCTGCGGTCAATTCCCGGGCGTAGCCTCCCTCGCCTTCCGCGCGGACGTTGGCAGCCACAAATTTTGCTCCGAGGGATTCCACCTCCTCGCGGCTGGAGGCTCGCACGTCGTAGCCTTCCACTTGCGCGCCGAGCCGCCGGGCCGTGGCAATGGCTTGGAGTCCCGCCACGCCGGCTCCGATCACCAGCACCTTTGCCGGCCGAATCGTGCCCGCTGCTGTGGTCAGCATGGGGAAAAATCGTCCCAGCCGGTTCGCGGCAATCAACGCCGCTTTATAGCCGGCCACCATCGCTTGCGATGACAGAACATCCAGACTCTGCGCGCGGGAAATTCTGGGCACCAGCTCCATCGCAAAGGTGGTGATATTGCGATCGCACAGCAACCTCGTCTCTTCTGGATGCTGATGCGCATAAACGAGACACGCGAGAATCGCGCCTTCACGCATCAGGCGAATCTGCGCAGGCCCCGGCACTTGTACACTGACAACAATGTCGGCTTGGCCGAACAATTGGCTCTGATCCTTTACCACGGTCGCAACGCGCGCGTAGTCCGAATCTGGAATTCCGCTTTCGGCCCCGGCGCCCGATTCCACCAGCAACGTGGCTCCCAATTTCAGCACGCGCTCCACGACTCGTGGCGTCATGGCAACGCGCTTTTCTCCTGCCGACGTTTCCCTAGGAACAGCAACTTGAACGCCCATCAAAACGGCTCCTCTGACACTACGTGTCTTGCATCCGACAAATAGATGAACATTTCTGTCAATCTCGAATATCTCGGCGCAGAATACTCCCCTCGAAACCGTAAAATTCCAAAGGATAATTTCCGGCTTTCGCCCAGTTGGTGTGGGTTGATTCGGTAATGAACAGACGCCCTTTGAAGATGTTGGACAGGATCACGGGATTCCGACGATCTGAATCATTCCGTTATTTGTATTTGGCTTCTAGTGATGCTTGTGTTCCGAGCCGGTCAGATTCCACACACAAGTCAAGTTCACCACAATTCGGGTAGCGG
The DNA here is from genome assembly GCA_027307115.1 of Acidobacteriota bacterium. Lineage (GTDB taxonomy): Bacteria > Acidobacteriota > Terriglobia > Acidiferrales > UBA7541 > DAHUXN01. The sequence continues at coordinate 131,500 of DAHUXN010000059.1, read as the reverse complement.
TCAGTTTGAATTTTCATGATCGTGGCACAAAGAGTCAAAATTCAAACTGACCCAATACTACGATTCGCTCAGGGAAAATCCTCACTTCGATAACCTACAAGCCTAGCACACCACCGAAATTACCAAAACGGGGAAAACGTCGAATGTAACTATCCGCCGATGCAGTCCCGTCTTTGTCGTTCCCTACATGTGCGCTGAAAATACCCGCTCCGGCCTCGAACTTTTCCTCTCCCGCTAACGTACCCTTATTCTAGAAGCCAAAGTCAAATGTAGAGTCGCAAAGGGTGACCTATGGATTCCTTTTCGAGCCAGCTTAAGCAAGTTTTTCGCCGGCTGCGTCGTGCGCCGATGTTCACATTCATCACGCTTTTCACGCTCGCTGCAGGCATCGGAGCAAACACTGCTGTGTTCAGCGTTCTCGAAGGCATCCTGCTCAAGCCACTTCCGTATCCTCATCCCGAGCAGCTTGTCGGCGTATGGCACAACGCTTCGGGCCTCAACATCGCCGAACTGAATATGGCCCCTTCAAACTATTTCGTCTATCGCGACCAAAGTCGCACCTTTCAGGATATCGGCATTTACCAGAACGACTCTGTGAGCGTCACTGGTGTAGCACAGCCGGAGCAGGTGCGCGCCTTGGACGTCACCGACGGCACTCTGCCACTTCTGGGCGTCTCGCCAGTGCTGGGCCGCTTGTTCACGCGTCAGGACGATTCTCCGAGCGCAACCAAGACTGTGCTCGTGACCTATGGCTATTGGCGGAGCAAGTTCGGCGCTGCGCCATCCGCGATCGGCCGGACTATTTTGGTCGACGGCACGGCGCGGCAGATCATCGGCGTCTTGCCTCAGAAATTTCATTTCCTGGATCAGCCGGATCCGGCGCTGATTTTGCCTTTGCGTCTTGACCGCGGCAAAACGTTCCTCGGCCAGTTCAGCTATGAAGGCCTGGCAAGGCTCAAACCCGGAACCACGCTCGCGGAAGCTAATGCTGACGTGGCGCGCATGTTGCCTATCGTTCTTCGCAGCTTTCCGCCACCCCCAGGCTTCAGTCTTGAACTCTTCAAGAAGGCCCATATTGGCGCCAACGTGCGGCCGCTGAAGCAGGATGTAGTCGGGGACGTTGGAAATCTTCTGTGGGTCCTGATGGGCGGCATCAGCATGGTTCTGCTGATCGCTTGCGCGAATGTTGCGAACCTGCTTCTCGTTCGCACCGAAGGACGCCAGCAAGAGCTGGCCATCCGCGCCGCGCTCGGCGCCAGCCACACTCGCATCGCCGTTGAGTTATTGTTCGAAAGCCTGGTAATCGGACTGATGGGCAGCGTCCTCGGTCTGGGAATTGCCTATGCCGCGTTGCGCCTGCTCGTTGCGATGGCGCCCACTGGCCTTCCCCGCCTCGGCGAAATTGGCATTGATGGTACCGTGCTGTTGTTCACTGTGATCATCGCGATGTTCACCAGTTTGCTGTTCGGTCTTGTTCCCGTTTTCAAATACGCTCGCGCCCACGCGGCCACAGGCCTCCGTGAAGGTGGCCGCACTCTGAGTCAGGGCCGCGAGCGGCATCGAGCCCGAAACGTTCTGGTCACTGTGCAGGTGGCGCTTGCTTTCGTCCTGCTGATCTGCTCCGGCCTTATGATCCGCACGTTCCGTGCCTTGTCTGAAGTTAACCCTGGATTTGTTCGCCCCGCCCAAGTCCAGACGTTCCGCCTTGATATTCCGGACTCTCAAGCCGCCTCCCCCGAGCTTGTCCTTCGCATGGAGCAGCAAATCTCCCAAAAACTCGCCGTGATTCCCGGCGTCTCCTCCGTAGGCTTCTCGAATGCGCTCCCGATGGACGGAAACGGTTGGCACGATCCTGTCTTCGCGCAAGACCGCACGTATGCACAGGGGGAACTCCCCGCGCTCCGCACTTTTGAATTCATGTCCCCCGAGTATTTGCAAACTATGGGCATCCCGCTGATTGCCGGCCGCAATCTCACTTGGACCGATACCTACAACAAGATTCCCGTAGCTCTCGTCTCCGAGAATTTTGCGCGCGAGTATTGGCATAATCCTGCCAACGCACTGGGTAAGCGTATTCGCGTGTCCACTAAAGACGACTGGCGCGAGATCATCGGCGTTGTGGGCGACGTTCGCAACGACGGCATTAACCAGCCAGCGCCTACATCCGTGTATTGGCCTATCCTGACCGCGAACTTCGAAAGCGAACCGCTCCGGGTGCGCCGCGATGTGGCCTTCGCCATGCGTACTCCTCGCGCCGGCTCCCAAACCTTCATGAACGAAGTTCGTCAAGCCGTGTGGTCCGTCAATGCCAATCTTCCCCTCGCGAACCCCCACACCCTCGACTATTACTACCAGCGCTCGATGGCAAGGACTTCCTTCACTCTGGTGATGCTCGGCATTGCCGGCGCCATGGCGTTGCTTTTGGGGAGTGTGGGACTCTACGGCGTCATCGCCTATTCCGTGTCTCAACGTACCCGCGAGATCGGCATTCGCATGGCTCTGGGCGCGACTCTCGAAAATGTGCGCAAGATGGTGGTCATGCAAGGCATGCGCCTCGCGTCCGTTGGAGTGATTGTCGGCATTGCCGCTGCGCTGGCGCTCACGCGGCTGATGGCTGGTTTGGTCTATGGCGTGAAGACATGGGACCCTCTTGTCTTCATTTCCGTCGCGATGTTACTGAGCGCTGTTTCGTGGTTCGCCGCGTACGTGCCCGCGCGCCGCGCTTCGCGTGTCGACCCAATGGTCTCGCTGCGCTACGAATAGCGACGCTTCTTTTTTGACATCGGGTCAGAGAAAGATCAGATAAAGAGAGGTGGCGTTTCTTCCAAAGGGTCTTCGAGATTGAAGTAGGTTTCGCCGCTTAGCAGCGCGTCGATCGCCGGAATCAGGTTCGAATACATCGACATCTTTGCCACGAAGCCCCGCACTCCGGACACGATGAGTTTGTCGATGATGTTTCTGGGATCGTACAGACTGATGCTCAACACCACCGTGCCGTGGCACGCACAGGAAATTTGACGCGCCGCCTCGAAGCCGTCCATTCGGGGCATCGAGATGTCCAGAATGGCTATGTCGGGCGAAAGCGCTTTGGCCTTCGCCACCGCTTCCACGCCATCCTCTACTTCCGCGCAAATTCGCCAATCCTTCCGCGCCGAGAGCAACCGTCGCAGCACACCACGTATGCATTCCCGATCGTCAGCTACAAGAATGGACTTTTGCGCGATCACTTCGTCCCCGTCAACTTCCTACGCATCGCGACTTCGGCAGGCTGGGGGCTACCAGAAGGCGTCCAGAAGATACACTCTAGTTCAGCACGGTACAATACTGAACATCGGTGCAGGATCCGAACTTTCGTGTCCTGCTTACGTACCAAGCCTTCCAACGATGTACATTCCCACCAAACACAATGGTGGCGCTGCCCAATTCTGCACAGCCTTGGCCTTGAAACACCTCCCCAAAAGCTTTGCTTGTTTTTCGCTTTTAATTCGCCTATACTTTCGCCAGTTCTACGCCTGAGGAGGAAAGCGATGGCCTTGACGAAGCGACAGAAAGAAGTCCTCGATTATCTGGTCAGCTTTCTCAACAAGCACGGCTATTCGCCCAGCTTCGAGGAAATCGCGCGCGCACTCAAACTTACTTCCCTCGCCACTGTGCATAAGCATCTATCAACGCTCGAGAAAAAGGGCTTCGTCCGCCGCGGCTACAATCAGAGCCGTTCCATCGAAATCACGCAGCTCCCCAAACCCGTTCGCGATCAGGTGATCGAACGCCACGCCGTCGGCCTGCCTCTCGTCGGACGCATCGCCGCGGGTCGCCCGCTCGAAGCCGTCGAGGATCGCGAGACAATTTCGCTCGCCGATTTCAGCCGCGGACAAAACACGTTCGTCCTGCAAGTGAAGGGCGACTCGATGCACGAGGATCACATTCTCGATGGCGATTACGTTGTCGTCGAGCAATCGCAAGTCGCCAACGCCGGTGAAATCGTCGTCGCCCTTGTCGGCAACGACGAAGCCACGCTCAAGCGTTTCTATCGCGAGCCCGCCGGAAAGATTCGCCTCCAGCCCGCCAATTCGCAAATGGCCCCCATCATCCTTCCCGCCGCCGACGTAAAAATTCAGGGCCGCGTCATCGGCGTCCTCCGCAAGTATTAACCGTAAACGGAGGATTAAGCATGGCCCACGATTGGAAGAATATCGCCTATGTCAAAGAGAATCCTGCGACGCATCTCGCAGCAGATGCAGCGTTTGCCCTTGAATGCGCTCGCTCAGCCAATAGTCGTAACAATGATGAAGAAACGGCAAGGTTCGCCCGGATGTCAATTCTATTGTACGCCGTATCGTTGGAAGCGTTCATCAATTTCATCTACAGGTATCATGAGGTGCCCGATTCGAGATGGAGAAGTTTGTCTCTGAAGGACAAGTGGCTACGAGCAGCACCAGAATGTCTTGGGAGCTCTGGCACAATCGAAACTGAGCAGGGCGTGGTGTATCGTCCGGGTGATCCCGTCGAGACTTTCCGAAAGGACGTCGAGCCCTTTGTGTCTTTCTTGGAGTTGAAGAGCTTTCGGGACTCGCTGGTTCATCTTGACCCTCCGTTTGCAGAAGTCGCGAAGGACAACGTTGAATCGCACCTCACTCGCGCGGAGTATTACGCTGCTTCCGGCCTGCCAAAACGTTTGCGTAATTGCGGGGTTGAACATGCACAGATCGCTATGGGGATATACCACGGGATGACTCGCGAGCTCGCTCGACAGATGAAGGGCCTTGTATTGAACAAGTTTTCTGAAGAGGGCGGCGCCTGGATCGAAACTTTCATAGACGATGATGAGATGCTTTCGGAGGGGCAACCAACGGTGTAATGAATGCTCCTTACCGAAAATCCATATTCGAGAAAGATGGCAAGTTCAAGTTCCTATTTTTTCAAGAACGCGACGGCCGCCCGACACTCTGTGAGTCGGTTTAATCACCATTACTGTTCGACATGAGCTGCGCCGGAGTTTGGGTCAGTCATTTCGTAAGTCCCGGCGGCATTACCGAGCAGGATTTACAGGAGGCAGTGAGAACGCCTTGGGCAGGACGGTTGGGTGTCTTGCGTCGAAGCCTCCGATGCACTTCCCATCGCTGTTGGCTAAATGGCACTCGCGGCGGAGCGAACCGTTGCGTCTGAGGTTCTCGATCCGCGGAAATGCGAGCGTGTAAAGCACCCGGGACGAGGGGGGAACTCGCCCCGGGCTTCCCTTGTGGGTTGGCTGCTTGGGGGAACCTTTAGTACGGACGCGCAGGGCCTGCGAATCTGTGCCGCAAGCGTCCCAGCATCCGGTTGATCGGGTGATTCCGATGCAAGAAAGTCAGCAGCGGCGCGCGCCGCACTCCAATCCGTTCCAGGGCACGCCGGATGCGGAAATCCCGCCCCGCGGACACCATCCCTTTTTCGAGCGTTTCAATCGCGTCGGGAGTTTTGCCGGCTTGGTTGTACACTTCCGCCAGATTCAGGTAGAGCTGTGCGTGATTGCATTTCAGGTTGAGCGCTTCGCGGCAGAGCGTTTCCGCGTCGCCAAAACGGCGATCAGCCATCGCTGCCAGCAGCCCTGTGTAAGAGAGGTAAAACGGGTTTTTCGGAGCCGCGCCCAGGGCGCGTCGCGCGTGGTTCAGGGCGTCTTCCGGATGTCCGTCACGCATGCGCTTCAGGCATTCCTTGAATTCCACCATCCCCGCATCAACTGACGATGGTGTTCCCACCATCACCTCCACATGCGACATTGCCATCGGGCCTTCCTTTCTCGCGATGCTCTGCGAGTCCTGCGATTCCTTCATTCGCTCGAAACATTTTCCTGAAACATCGGCTGCAACAGTGCTGTGAGCGTAGCGCCGCTCCGCGTTCGTGGCTACCGTACAACAGGACAGTTTTGGGACATCGGCGCGCGTTAGCCCGATGGGACAGGCAAAAAAGTGTCACGACGCGAGGATGCAAAGTTTATACAGATTTTGCAGGGTTTATGCTGGGCAGATTAATGTGGATTAGCTCAACCTTTGATAGGCGTGGCTAATAGGTTCCCACTATTACAGGTGCGCGTCAAACCACGCCACGGCGCGCTCTACCACATCGCGGCTGTGGGCCGGATTCGCGAACTCGTGACCCTCGTGCGGGTAAATGACGAACTGCGTCGGCACTCCCAGCGTCACCAGCGCGTGCCAGAATTCGTACGACTGCGGCGGCGGGCACTCACCGTCGCTGTCGCCCACCAGGATCAGCGTCGGCGTCTTCACGTTCTTGATGAACGTGATTGGCGCGCTCTTCGCGTAAACGGCAGGGTCGTTGTAGACCGTGTCGCCGAAATAAAACGTCATCCATTTATCGATCTGATTTTCGCCATAATAGCTCAGCCAGTCCGCAAGCCCCGCACCCGCAACCGCCGCTTTGAAGCGGTGCGTTTGCGTCACCGCCCACATGGTCATATACCCGCCGTAGCTCCAGCCTGTGATGCCGAGCCTCTGCGGATCAATCGGCAGCGATGCAATCGCCGCATCCACCCCGCCCATGATGTCCTTGAAATCGCCGTAGCCGAAATCCTTCACATTGGCTTTGGTGAACGCTTCGCCCGCGCCGTAGCTGCCGCGCGGATTCGGCAGAAGCAGAAAATATCCGTTGGCGGGCAGCGCAGCGGAATAATCCCGCCGGCTGGGCCACCGAGGCAGATTCGCCCAAGCCGGCCCTCCATGAACTTCGACGACCAGCGGGTATTTTCTCGAAGGATCATAATTCTCCGGATAGACGATCCAACCCTGCACCGAGCCGATGTCCGTGTTCCAATGCAGACTCTCGGCCTTGCCCCATGCCGGATGCAGCGCTTTGTTCAGCGACGTAACTTGCTTCCAGTTGCCGGTCGGCCCGGTCCACACTTCCGGCGGCGCGCTGAACGATTCGCGCACGGCGGCCGAGGTCTTGTCATCGCGCGAAAGCGAAACGCCCACGGTGAATTGATTTTGCCCGATGTGCTCGGCGCCCGTCCAAAGCGGCGTGACCGCACCAGAGTCGAGGCTGACGGAAGCGACCCCGCTCTTGCCGTCGACAATCTCGCCGAAAACAATCGACTTTGAATCTGCCGACCAGTTAATCGAGCTGGCCGTCGCTTTCATACCGGGCGTGACGTCTCGCGCATTGCCGCCCCCGCTCGATGCATTGACAGGCAGCGCGTAAATATCGCCGCCGACCACCGGCTCATCGCTCATCAAACCGGCGATGAAAGCGACGGTTTTGCCGTCGGGCGACCATTTCGGAGTCCCAATCTGCATGTCGCTCTTGAAAATTGACCTTGGGGCAACCAACGATGCGGCGTCGAAAATGTAAATTTGCGCCACGTACCAGTTGTCGTCGCCATTGCCATGCGCTGCGGTCGCGACAAGCCTCTTGCTACCGGGCGACCAATCGTATTCGTAGACGTACATATCCGCTGGCGTGATTTGCCGAACCCGGCCAGTCGCCAAATCCACAATCGCTAGGCGTTGCTCGTAAATCTTTGCACCCACGACCCCTTCGTCGGGCGCTTCCGCTGCGAGCGGACCGGCCGCCCGCGGCGCATTCTCGATGAACAGAAACGCGATGGATTTTCCGTCCGGCGACCATGCAGGATTCGACAGATCCCCCTTCACGTGCGTGAGCTGGCGCGCCGTTTCGCCGGGAGCCGCGACGTAAAGCTGCAATTGCCCCGAATGCGCCGCGTCGGATAGAAATGCAAGCTGCTTGCTGTCGGGCGACCACGCCACATTGCTCTCCGCCGCTGCCGCACCTCCCGTCTCTGCCGTGATTCGCTGCGCCGCCGCATGGGATTTCCAGTCCGCGACGTAGACCGCCGAATTACCCGACGGCGCGCCATTCTTGCCGCTGAGCGATTCCACCCACGCCACGCGCCGTCCATCCGGCGAAATCACCGCTTCGGAAATGGCGTGAACGTCGAACATGTCGCGCAGTGCCTGTTGCATCGCAGGCGGAGTCACGTGCCGCGACGCCTGTGGAGCCGCCGCGGGCGCTCGTTGCGCAATCGTTGGCTGCGTTGCGAGCAGGAGAGCGGTGGCCAAGAGCGCGCATGACACCCACGATATCGCGGCCGCGCGAGCCACATTCGAGATTATTTTTCCGAGCATGGATTCTCCTCGACGCTAAAGCACAGAGACAATACCTGCGCGCCGTAACGACCGCAAGCATTCCGTGCTGCGGGCTTCCGGACATTAAGGAATCGCTACTGTCTTGTGTCAGGGCACGGCTTCAACCGTGCCGTAACCGGCGTAGTGTCACTGTGGCTTCAGCCGCTGAGGTAGCGATTTTGCAGTTTCCACGCAGGCTCTTCAGCCGTGCCGCACCTGGTACGAGGTTAGTGCGGCTTTAGCCGATGAGGCACGTCGATGAAGCTGCGGTACCCGACGTTTCACGCCGGCCACCTTTACGACGCTGCACCGCGCGCTGGGCGCTAAGCCGCGGAGGCGGAAGCGTTGGCGCGAGACTCAACGGGATGCGGCTGCAATTCCTCGATTTGCTGGCGCTGGAGGAAGACGAAAATGAGTGCGATAGCCGCTTGCCCCATCAGAGCGACAATCCATTCCGCGGCGTGAGTGGTCCACAGCGCTGTGTTGAGGACGAAAAGAGGCGTGGGCAAGAAAATCGCGGTGAACGGATTCTGCATCAGGTGCAGCGGCGCAACGATGATGCCCGCGCAAACATAGAACGCGATCAGATAGAGAACGCCGAGAGGAAGCGGATGCCTCCCGCGCCGCAGGTTCATCCACTGCAGAAAAAGCAAATCGCGCGAGAGCCACACGGCAAAGAAAATCACGCGGAAAATGGCGACGGCCAGGCTCCATTCGAGCGACGGATCGCGCTTCCATTGAATGACCAGAATCATCGCCGCGCCCACGAGAATCGCGCCAAGAAAAATGTATGGCGCAGGCCAGATCGATTCTGGCGCTATCGGCCCGGCCTCAGCGCTGTGTAACCGCCGCCGCATCCGATTCCGATTCCGCAGCAAAACGAAACCAAAGATGAAAAACAGGCCGATGTTGAGCGCGAGCAGGGTCGATTGAGTATCAAATGGCGCGGGCGGGGGAAGTTGCTTTATAAACATCCCCGGAAGCGCTGAAGGTATAAGCGCTCCGCCGTGACTACCCCAGCTAAAAAATGCAAATATGATAAAATTCAAATAACAAAGAAAACCGAGGGCCAGTCCCGGTGTATACAGCTCGTAGTTCGACGGATCGCGTTTTATATTTCGTGCCACTGCCGGGATGAACCAAGCAAGAAGCGTCAAATAAAGGATGAAGAGAACGAGCGCGTGATGCACAGGGATGCCAAAAAAGTAGTCCGGAAAATTCGGCTGCCGTAAGACACCGGGTAAAGCACGCGTGCCTAACCCCACAGACCAGGTTGCTTGCCGAGCGACATCTAGAGCAAAGAACGGGACAAGGGGCCCGAGGCCCAAGTACACAGAGCTATTGGGAATTGCCGTAAACAAAACCAATAGAAGGTAAAACAGAATCGCCCAGGTTGCAGTGCCACGCTGGAGATAAAGCGAAATGACGAGAGCGAAGGCCATGTAGACGATGGCGCCGAGAATGAGGAGTACGTAGGCGCCGAGAAGAATGGTCGCGGGCGTGCGCGCGTAGATTGCGCCGACGATGGCGGCGGGAATGAAGCACAGAAACACGAAGAAAACCATGAGAGGCGGGCCGAAAAGCTTGCCAATCGTCAGTTCCAATGGGGACAGCCGCGTTAGCCGCTGGAAGTCGAATGTGTTCTGATCTTTTTCGCGCTGGATGGCGTGGATGGAGGCGATGCCGCCACCAACAACGAGCACAAGCGCCTGAATCCAAAGAATCGTGTGAAGTAAGCTTTCGCCGCCCGCGACAAATCTATCTTGGACATACAGGTCAACGTGTCCGAACAAATAAAGGTAGATGAGGGTAGCGGAAAGTGAGGCAGAAATGCCGGCGACGATCAACATGCGGCGCGGCCGCAATTGGATGCGCGCGTTGCGAATAATTTCGGGATTGGTGAACAAGCTCATCGCGAAACGCTCACATCACTTCCCCGCCGGAAAGCCGCGCGTAAATCTGCTCGAACGATTCGGATGAACCCTCGACGGCGCAGACCGGCGCACCGCTCATCACCAAATCGCGCACCAGCGCCGCAAGGTCCGCATCGCTTCCCGCAAAATGAAAGTCCACGCTCGACGATCCCGCAATCACGCTCGCCGATGGATGAGCATCCAACACGCCGTCCCGCGTTGATAGCCAGGCCAGTAATTCGTCGCCCGGCGCCGCCACTCGAATGCGCAATCGCCGATGCGCGGGCGCGGCGGCATCCTGCATGACGGCCGCAAGTTTTCCAGCGCGGAGTAAATGACCTTTTTCGAGAATCGCCACCGAAGTGCAAATTTCTTCAAGGTCGGAAAGAACATGCGAGCTGATGAGAATCGTCTTGCCCTTGCGATTCAAATTCTTTAGCAACTCTTTCAACTCCACGCGTGCCTTCGGGTCCAGACCCGAAGCAGGCTCGTCCAGCACGATCACTGGAGGATCGTGCAAAACGGCGCGAGCGATTCCCAGCCGCTGCTTCATCCCGCGCGAAAGCCCCTGAATGAAAGCGTCGCGCTTCGTTTCCAACCCAACCCACCCAATCACTTCCGTGACGCGCGCGGGAATCTGCGCGGCGGGCATTTTGTAGGCATGCGCGAAATAGTCGAGATATTCCCAGACTTTCAAATCATCGTAGAGCGAGAAAAAGTCGGAGAGATAGCCAAGAAATCGCTGTGCGTCCTCGGGACGACGCTCCACGTCGATGCCATTCACTTCCACGCTGCCGGAAGTGGGCACAAGTAGCCCGCAAATCATTTTCAGCGTGGTGGTTTTGCCCGCGCCGTTGGGGCCGACGAAGCCGAAAATCTCTCCATCCCCGATCGTCAGATTCAAGCGATCCGCGGCAACCACTTGTGCGGGACTCCCCTTCACTGGCGGCAGGTCGTACTCTTTGGTCAGATTTTCCAGGTGAACCATAGTTGATCAGGCGCGAATGCGCCGGATTGTGTACGCGATTAGCACAACTGTCAATACGCAGGGCGAGTAGGCAGGGTCAGTTTGAATTTTCTTGATCGTGACGCAAAGAGTCAAAATTCAAACTGACCCACTACTGGCGAGTGATCCAAGTTTCCCAAACGACGCGAAAGTCTTCGCTTGAAGGAAATGAGCTGAAAGAATATGCTGCGCGCGAAACCGGGAATTGTATCGCGGAGAATAAAATGAAAGACATAACGCGAAGAAAATTTTGCGCCGCCGCGTTGGCGGGAGGAGTAGCCGCGGGCGCCGGTAAAGCCTTTGGCGCGGCTTTGCCGGCAACCTTCAGCGAAGCGGCCCAGCCTCAGCAGGAAGCAACAAGGCAACCGGGGCCAACAACCGGCAAGCGTCCAACGATTATTTCCGCGCACAATGGACTTCGTCACCTCGACGCTGGGATGGCCGTGTTGCGCTCCACGGGCGACACCATGGACGCGGTCCTGGCTGTCGTCACGCCCGTCGAAGACGACCCCAATGACAACTCGGTCGGCTACGGCGGATTGCCGAATGAGGACGGCGTAGTCCAACTCGACGCGTGCGTGATGCATGGGCCGACGCGGCGCTGCGGCGCTGTCGGCGCGATTGAGAGAATCAAGAATCCCGCGAAAGTGGCGCGCGTCATCATGGAGCGCACAAATCACACTTTCATCGTCGGCCGCGGCGCCACGCAGTTCGCCATTGATCAAGGATTCGAGCCGATGAATTTGCTCACGGATAAGTCGCGCCTTGCGTGGCTCGCGTGGAAGGCGTCGAGCTCGAAGGACTGGCGTCCGGGCCTTGACGCGCCAGACTTCAACAAGCAACTTGCCGAGCTGCTCGACACACCGGAACGCCAAGCCTGGGCGCCCTGGATCAAGCAAGTCGTCGCGCATCCGCCCACGGGAACAATCAATTGCCTCGCCGTGAACGACAAAGGCGAAATGTCCGGCGTGACCACGACTTCCGGCCTCGCATGGAAAATTTCAGGCCGCGTTGGCGATTCGTGCATCATTGGCGCAGGACTTTTTCTCGATCAGGACGTCGGTGGCGCGGGCTCGACTGGACGCGGCGAGGAAGACATCAAAATCGCAGGCGGCCATACCGTCGTCGAAATGATGCGCAAAGGAATGTCGCCTTCGGATGCATGCCTCGAGGCGCTGCATCGCGTTGTCCACAACTACGATTTCGACAAGTCGCGCTTGAAAATGTTCGATCTCCAGTTTTACGCGCTAAACAAAGACGGCGCGTACGGCGCGGCCTCGCTTTGGTCTTCGAGCGGCAACGGCCAGCCCTTAACTTACGCAGTGCATGATGGAACAGAAGCAAAATCTGTGCCGTTCACGCCGCTATTTCAAGGAACCGGCGGCGATTATTAGGAAGAAAACCGAACAAGCCGATGCGCGGAATTTGTGCTTGACGGCTCATTAACATGGATCGGGCCAACATCGTCATTATCGGAGGCGGCGTGGTGGGATGCGCGCTCGCGCGCGCTGCTTCTGCAAAGTGGAAAGACGTTTTCCTTCTCGAGCAAATGCCGAAGCTCGGCATGGGCGCAAGTTCCCGAAACAGCGGTGTAATTCATTCCGGACTCTATTACACGCCTGGCTCGCTCAAGGCATCTCTGTGCGTTCGTGGCAATAAACTCACATACGAATTTTGCGCCGCTCATGGCGTCCCGCACCGCAATACGGGCAAGCTCGTTGTCGCCACCTCGCGCGAACAAGAACCAAGACTCGCTGAACTAATCCAGCGTGGCCGCACGAATGGCGTCGAAGGATTGCGCCTGATCGACGCCGCCGCAATCCGCGCGCGCGAGCCGCACATTGCCGGAACAGCGGCGATCGAAGTGCCGTCCACGGGAATTGTGGCCAGCGAAGATCTGGTCAAGGCGTACGCGCGAATTGCCGTTGAGCAAGGCGCGGACATTGTCACGCACGCGAAGGTCGAGAAGATCGACGCGAAAGGCGGGCTCGTTCGCGTCACAAGTTCCGCGGGCGAAATCGAAACGCGTTGCCTCGTGAACAGCGCCGGATTGTTCGCCGATGAAGTTGCCGCATTGATGGCCTCGGAGATGGCTAGGCATCGGATTTATCCCGTGCGCGGCGAATATTGCGAAATTGTGCGCGCTCGCAGCGATCTCGTTCGCGGCCTCGTGTATCCCCTGCCGCATCCCGAAGGCTTGAGTCTCGGAGTGCATCTGACCAAAACGTTATGGGATACCGTGCTCGTCGGGCCCACGGCACATTACATCGCGGACAAAAATGATTATGAAAGCAATCCGCCGCCCGTCGAGGATTTCGTCCGCATGGCGCGGCCCATGTTGCCCGAAATTCGTGCCGAAGATTTGATGCCCGCCTACACCGGAATTCGCGCCAAGCTCGCGCCGCCCGGCAGCCATCACCCAACCGATTTTATTATCGAGCGCGATCCGCAATTCCCAAACGTCATGCAGCTCATCGGCATGGAATCCCCCGCCCTCACCTCGGCCGGCGCAATCGCAGAGCACGTGATGGGATTCCTCTCCGATATTCTCAATTGAAGAGAGCCGCTTGCCAAAAAGAGGAGACTCGCCTCAGTGAACCAGCGCTGAAGCAAACACAAGCCGCACGCCGCGAGCCTTGAGTTGCGGCAGCGCTTCCTCCAGCGCCGCAATTGTCGCGGGATGCGGGTGGCCGATCGCAATCGCAGAACCTTCTTTCGTAGCATCGCGCTCGGCGAGGTCGATCTGCCGCAGAATTGCTTCGCGCGTCTCGACGTCGTCGAGAAAAACGTTGCGCGATGCGGCGCGGACACCCGCCTGCCGCGCGGCGTCATAGGCCACCGTTGCGGCGGTGGTGCGGCTATCGATGAAAAAGAGATTCCGCTGCCGAAGCACGGCCATAACGTCGGCCATCAACGCCGGGTCGGTTGTCGCGCGCGATCCTTCGTGATTATTTATGCCCGCCGCGTGCGGCACGGCCTCAAGCATCTGCCCCAGCAAGCGATCCACTTCGCCCGCGCCCATGCCCACGCGCAGTTCGACAGCTTCCGGCTTTGCAGTACTGCCCTCGAATTCCATCGGGAGATGAAGCATCACTTCATCGCCGCGCCGAAATGTTTTGTCCGCAATTTCCGCCGAATGCGGTTGGTTCGGCAGAATGGAAAGCGTAAGCGGATAACGAAGCCTCAGAAGCGCTTCGGCGGGCGCGAGATCGCCACCCAGATCGTCGATGATGATGGCGAGACGCGGCCCGCTCACAGACTCCGTTCGATTCGCATTGGCTGCATTCGCCACGTTGATGTGAATCGACTGTGTGCGCCGGCCGTCCAGCAAATAATCAAAGCGAATCACACCAGGCGAACTGGAGCGCGGAACGTGAGCCAAATGGTAACGCGCCGCCGTCCGGTCGAGTGCAACTTCCACTGCAGAGGCCTTTGCACCGTCAGGCAAATTGACGAAAATATCGTCGGCGACAAGCCGCGCGCGTTCTCCCTGGCGCGCGCCCATTTCAGGACGAATGACGATCTCGGCGTCGCGTCCCCCGGCCTTTTGCGCAGCCGCCACCAGGTCGCGCGTGATGGAGCGAAGCTCGGATCTGCTGGGCGATTTTTTCTGACAGCCAGCGGCAAGGAATGCAAGCGTCAGTAACAAAAAGACGCTGCGTATGGAGGGACAGGAAAAATCGGTTCTGCGAGTTTGAATCTGCGCGCTTTTCACCGCCACGCGCGAATCAGGCGGCCTTCGGCGCAGCGGCAGGGGCTTGGAGAATCTCGATGGCCCGCTTCACGACCGGATCATTCGCGGACGGCAGTTGGCCCGGAGCGGGCGGAGCGAGTTGGTCCTGATTAAGTTGTGCAACGTCATCCACCGCTTGCGGGTTCACTTGCACCGTGGGTTCAACGCCTTCCTTGGGAATGGATTTGCCGTTGGGCGTGAAATAATTGGCGACCGTAAGAATCAGCGCCGCGCCATCGTCCAAAGTGATTATTTTCTGCTGCGAAGCCGTGCCGAATGTCGTTTCGCCGACGGTATCACCGCGGTGATTATCCGCCACCGCCGCCGCAAGAATCTCAGCCGGGCCCGCCGTGCCATTCGAAATCAGCACCGTCATCAGTCCTTTCCAGACAACCTTGGAAGCGTCGGCCGAAAAGGTCTGCGTCGCCACGGTCTGGCCGCGCAGCGTTGCAATTGTGCCCGAAGTCAGAAAAAGCTGCGCCGCATCGATCCCTTCGTTCGTGGGACCTGAAGCGCAATCACGCAAATCAAGAATCAGCTTCTTCGCGCCCCGGCGCTGGAATTCCACCAGCTTCTCGCGGATTTGCTTCGCCGTTCCGGACTCGAATGCAGGAATTCGAATGTAAGCGATGTCGCTCTGCATTTCTTCCTGCAGAATCCGCGGGGACTGAAGTTTGGCGTACGCCATCGTCACGCCGAACGGTTGCTGCGTGCCTCGTCGAATCACATCAACTTTGACGGTTTGCCCCGGCTCGCCAGTCAACAAAACTTGTGCCTGCCCAATGGACATTTCCGTGGTTGAAAAACCCGCGATCGAATCGAATAGGTCGCCGTCGCGAAGCCCTGCCTTCTGTGCCGGACCATCCGGCAGAACTGAAACAGCGACCACGTAACCGAAGCGCTTCGAAATGAACACGCCGATCCCGCCCTTCGATTTATCGTCAACTTTCTGTTTGTAATCGGTGTACTCGAGCGGGCTCAGATAGCTCGATTGCGGATCCAGCGAGTCAAGCAGTCCATGGAGGGCGCCGGAAGTAACTTTGTGAATGTCCGGCTGGTCGACGTAGTTGTCTTGGATGCGCTGAAGTACTTCGCTGTACACGCTAAGCGAAACGTAAGACTTGTCGTCGCCTGTCTTGCCCTTCACATAACCGACCGCCACGTATGCGAAAATCAGCACCGACAGCACAATCACGACTTTTTTCCAAAGTGGACTCATGTGTCTTTCCCGTGCCCGGTGCTTTGCCGTGCCGCCAGCAAACAGCCAACTCGAGCGAACTTGGATTATAGCATCCCTAGGCTGTCTTTATCATCGCCCATGAGTGCGCCCCTTGGTGGGGTAGGTGCCAGCATCTTTCGATGCTCGGGGCCCGGCTGCGGATGGCTGAGAGTAGGCTTTTCCCTTGAGCAGCCTGGCGCGCCGCGTGTTGCGCTTCCCCAATTTTTGGTTCAGAAACTTCGGGGCCAATGGATTTGCGGTTGTGGGTCAGTTTGAATTTTCTTCATCGTGACACAAGGAGTTAAAATTCAAACTGACCCATTACCCGGATTCTCCTCCCGTGTCTACTCATCGTGCCCGTCCGTGGGCTCGGAATCGTCTTCGTGGGCGCTGGCGATGTATGTCTGCGAAATGCGGTCGTGCCAGGTCATGCGATCTTCGTCCCACAGCGCCCAGAGGAAACCGAGCAGCAAGGTTGCGCCGGAGAGCAAATAGCCGAAGCTCCTCCACAGGAGCTGGCGCGTCTCGGGGAAAGTGCCGTCAAGGGCCACAACCTCAAGTCTGCCTGCGCGCATGCCGGGAGTTGATCCCGAAAAAAGAGTGAATAGGCAGAAATAAATCGCATAGATTAAGAATAACGTCGCCGCGTACACTGCCACATCCATGCGCACGAATCCCAGCTGGCCGCCCATCGAGCGAAAAAGTCCCAGGAAGCCGATAAATACACCGGACACGATGGCCGCATCCACCATACCCGCCAGGCGGCGGTTCGCCAGCTCGGCAACCGGCAAAGTTGCGCCGCCGGGATGCAGCCGGTAATTTTCAACCACGGAGAAATCCAGTTGCGGCTGCGACACGTGGATTTCCACGCGTTGCGTCGGGCGAAGGCGCGCGAGCGTGCGCGGCGCCGTCGCCGTCGTAATCACGTCAGGAGAATTACCGTGGCTGAAAGGCAGAGCGGGTTGCGACTCCTCCCCCTCTTCCGATGGATGTCGGCGCGAGCGATAGACTTCCAGGCGTCGGGCAACCTCACGGCGCCATTCAGGTTCTTCAGAAGGGGCGGAGGCGCGAGTCGGAGCGGGAGAGGGCTGGGCAACCGCAAAAGCAGACTCACAAAACGGGCACACATCAACCGCTTGGTTGCTTACCGCGCCACATTGCGAGCAGACTTGAATCACCGGTTCGTTTTGCGCTGCGGACCGGAATCCCATGAGGAACGCAAGCATCGTAGCAGATTGGCGCCGTGGAGATGCACAGAAATCAACCACCTCGTGTCGCGAATCAGATAACGCCGCCTAGCGGACCCGCGCCCGGCCCACCAAGGATCATGAACGTGCAGCAGAACAACAAAACCCGCCGCTACAAAATTGGCGCGGCGTGTTAGGCTCCTAGATTCTTCCTGAACGATGCGCGATTGTATCGAAAACCGCCTCCCGACCCACCCGAGTAAACGAGCGATGGCGGCGCTATTAGTGTTGATATCGCCGCTGCTTCTGTTTCGCTGCGCAAACGGGCAAACTCCGGCTCGCACGCAGGCCCGGCTGCGAACCCAGGGCAGCGAAATGACGCTCGAAGCGGACACCCAAAAGCAAGCCGGAAAGATTTTTTACGCGGACGGTCACGTTGACATTTTGTACGGCAGCGTCCGTTTGCGCGCGGATCATGTCCAGTACAATGAAGATACAAAAATGGCGGCGGCGCGCGGCCACGTTCAGTTCGATTATCAGATGCAGCACATGGACGCGGATGAAGGAACATTCAACATGAAAACCGGCCGCGGTTCATTTCGCAACGTGCGCGGCACAGTTACCGCGCAGCATCTTTCCAATCCCAGTGTGCTGGTCAGTCCCAACCCGCTCACATTCGCGGCCGCCACCGTCGAACGCACGGACGACGACACGTTTGTCGTCACTCGTGCGTGGGTGACGGTCTGCAGACCGGACAGCCCGCAATGGAAATTCTATGCTCCCAAAGCCGTTATCCATTTGCAGAAATCCGTGGCACTGGACAACGCATCCTTCCGCCTTTTTTACGTGCCCATTATTTATCTTCCCTACGCCTCAGTGCCTATCGCAAGAAAGCTCCGCCAGTCGGGCTTTCTGGTTCCAGAGGTCGGTAACACCACGGCAAAGGGATTTGTCTTCGGCGATTCATTTTACTGGGCGCCCACCGAATGGATGGATGCAACAATCGGAGCGGAATACTTAAGCCGCCGCGGTTGGAGCCAAACGGGCGATATTCGGATGAAGCCATGGCAAGACGCCACGCTCACAGCAAGTTATTTCGGCGTACTCGACCGCGGCATTGCCGTGCCTGGCGGAATCGTCACCAAGCAGGGCGGTCATGAGGACCATGTCTTTTTCGACGCCCTGCTGCCCGGCGGCTGGCGCGCCGTTGCGGATCTCGATCAACTATCGTCCCTCACGTTCCGCCTCGCCTTTTCGGAAACATTCGAGCAAGCCGTCAACTCGGAAGTGCGGAATACCGCATTTCTGACAAAAAATTTTGACGGTTTCAGCGTCAGCCTTGCCTCCATGAGCTATAAAAACTTTCTGAGCGCGCAGCCGGACACCGCGATCGATTTGCGGACCGCGCCGGAGGTCCGAGTCAGCTCCGTGGACCGTGCACCGTGGAGGAAACTTCCGGTCTATGTGGGCTTCGATTTTTTTGCCGACGCGGTGCATCGCGAAACGAACGTGCCCCCGGAATTCCAAACTCCTTCGTTCGTGTCGCGAACCGAATTTGCCCCCAACGTGACCGTCCCGCTGCATTGGGGGCCTTGGCTGGGCATAACTCCCAGCTTTACGTTGCGTTCGCTGCGCTACGGCGGACAATTGCAGAATGGAGTCTTTGTCAATCAGCCGTTCGTGCGCACCACCGAGGAATTTTCCCTCGATTTGCAGCCGCCGTCTTTTGATCGCGTGTGGACGAACGGCGCGATCAAATGGAAGCATGTCGTCGAACCCAAGGTCGCGTATCACTACGTGAACGGCGTGAACGACTTTGGCAGATTCTTGCACTTCGATGAAGACGACACACTGACCGATACCAATGATATCCAGTACGGCGTCACGCAGCGGCTCTACCGGCGCGATGGCGACGGCGACGCTCAGGAAGTGGCCAGCTGGAACCTGACGCAGAAATATTATTTTAATCCCACCTTCGGAGGCGCACTCGTTCCCGGCGCGCGCAACGTTTTTCAGGCCCTTGATTCGTTGACTCCCTTCGCATTCGCCGACAGCTTGCACCATTTCTCGCCCATCATCAGCGACTTGCGCATCGAGCCGGGCGGCCGTTTCGACACGCAGTTTCGCGTGGACTTCGATCCCGAACGCAATCGTCTGACGGCGATTGGCTCGCTCGTAAAAATCCGTCCTTACCGTGAATCGTTTTTGACCCTTGCGGATTTCTCGACCGTCAGCATTCCAACAACATCCTCAATCAATCCGGGAATCCTTTTGCCCCGGTCCAATCAAGTCCGTGCGCTCGTCGGCTACGGCAGTTTGAACCGCCGCGGATGGAACACGGCCCTTGGGTTCAGTTATGACGTCAGTCAGAGCCTCTTTCAGAGCCAGGTGGCGCAGCTTTCCTACAACGGCTCATGTTGTGGCATTGGCTTCGAATATAGAAGGCTGTCGTTGGGCGCGGTGCGAAACGAAAATCAATTTCGCGTTGTTTTCCTGATCGCCAATCTTGGATCGTTTGGCAACCTGCGCCGGCAGGAAAGAATTTTTTAGAGGGTGACCGTGAAAGACGAACTGCGCTACCTGACGATCGCCGAAGCAGCGGCGTTGCTGCATAAAAAAAAGCTTTCGCCTGTGGAGCTTACTGAAGCAGCTCTCCAGCGCATACAAACGCTGAATCCACGGTTGAACGCGTTCATCACCGTCACTGCCGGGCGCGCGTTGCGTGAAGCTCGCGCCGCCGAGCGGGAAATCACGCGCGGCAAGTATCGCGGCCCTCTGCACGGAATTCCCATTACGCTCAAGGACAACATTTGCACCGAGGGCGTGCGGACCACGGCCGGCTCAAAGATCCTCGAAAACTCTATTCCCCTTGCCGACGCCGAAGTGGCCCACAAACTTTCGCGCGCGGGCGCCATACTGCTCGGGAAGACAAATCTCCACGAGTTCGCCTACGGTATCACCACCGAGAATCCACATTACGGCCCCACACGAAATCCGTGGAATCTCGAATGCATCCCCGGCGGCTCGAGCGGTGGTTCCGCGGCAGCCGTCGCAACGGGAATGGGATTCGCTTCCGTTGGGACAGACACGGGCGGCTCCATACGAATTCCCTCCGCGCTCTGCGGCATTGTCGGGCTGAAACCGAATTTCGGCCGCGTGAGCTGCAAAGGAATCGTGCCGCTGGCGGTCACTCTCGATCACGCCGGCCCGCTCGCGAGGACCGTCGCTGATGCGGCGATCATGCTCGACGCAATTTGCGAATGCGAGAAGCCGCGCCAAACTTTCCACAAAGCCGCCCGCGCAAGCCTGCCAAAGCGCGGCAAGAAAATCCAATTGCGCCTCGGCTGGCCGCGAGAATACTTCTTTGACCGCGTGGACTCCGAAATCAGGCGTGCCATCGAAGCGGCAGCCAAAGTCCTCGAAGGTCTCGGCGCCCGCATGGAAGAAGTCTCTTTGCCGCATATTGCGGATTCAGTGGACCCGAGCACCCAAATCGCCCTCGCCGAGGCGCTCGAATATCACGAAGGCCAGGGATATTTTCCGGCGCGCGCAGCGGATTACGGCAAGGACGTGCGGAAGCGGCTCGAGATGGGCAGCGCCGTGCGCGCGGTCGATTATTTAAGGGCCCAGCAGGCGCGCGAGCAAGTGCGCGCGGACTTTCGCGCCGCGTTTCAAAGCATCGACGCCATCCTGGCACCCACTGTGCCGATTGCCGCGTCGCGCATCGGAGAAGATTCCGTGACCATCGCCGGCGAATCGCAATCCGTACGCGGCGCGCTGGTGCGCATGAATCGTCCCGCGAATTTCACCGGCTTCCCCGTGATTTCCCTTCCCTGCGGATTTACGCCGGGCGGCCTGCCCATTGGCATGGCCTTGCACGGGCCGCAATGGGGAGAATCGAAGTTGCTGCAAATTGCCGCCGCCTATGAACACGCGACGCAGTGGCATTTGCGCCGCCCAAGTCTAATGTGATTTCGCCGCCGGATTCCGCTCGAGCCGGAAAAGGCCCGCGGTTTCGGACCGTCGTCTCGTTTCTAATTGCTATTTTCACAATTCGCCCCCATCGTGCCCAACGGGCAATGCCCCGCGACGATCCATCAACCATTGGCCCGCATAGAAACCCCAGACTCCTGTAGCGAGTCCCGCGAGCACATCGGCGACGTAGTGATATCGCCCATAAACAGTCGCGACGCACATACACAGAAAAAACGGCATGCAAATCCAGAACAGCCACTGGCGATAACGCCACGACGCAAGAATCGCGACTGTCGAACCGGCCACGTGTGCGGAAGGAAACGCCGCTCCGTGCACTAGCGCGTAACTTTCGAGCCAGTTGATCAGGTGCGTGCAAACACCTCCAGAAAGGCGTACGGTTTCGATCGACGCCAGCGAAAAGTGCGGGCTTTCGACCGGCGCCAGAACAGAAATGAAATATACGGTGTAATGCGCGATGGCGGTCGAGACCATCACTTCCCAAAATGCCCGGCGTTCTTTCGCCGCGTAAAGCAGCGCGGGCAGAACCACCAGATAAAGAAAATAAGTCATGTAAGAAAACTGCATAAAGTCGTTGAGCGCGGGCGAGGCAAATTGCGCGAGCCACACCGACGGATTCACGCCCGTCAGCGCATGATCAAAAGCGATGAAGTAGCGGTCCAGCCAAAAAGGAAAAATGGCGTGGACCAGCGCGTTCAGTTCTTCGAAGAGGAAAATGTAGAGCGGCAACGGATACCAGTGGCGCGCAAAGCGAAGAGCTCTTGCGTGCGGAGACTGTTTCGAAATGACCGCGAGCGCAAGAATCGTCGCGGCTATCGCGCAGTGCCCGCAAAAGAATGCGCCGGGATGCGCGATATTTTTGTGAAACACGGCGATTGTGCTGGTAATCCACGCCAGATATGCAAGCGAGACCCACTCAAACGCTCCGCAAGCTCCTCGAATTTCAGCGAACAGCCTCGAAAACGCGCGAGCCTTGCGCTGGCGGCGTCGAAGCGCGCCCGCCGCCGCGTCGCTCATCGCATACGTTGTCAATGAATTGCGAAAGAATGTCATGCTCATCGGTCTGTTCCCCGGCAATTTATGGATTGCAGCAGTCCTCCCAATGGCTGCACACTGTCGCGCGAATTTTCGATCCGCGGATTCTGCGTTTCACGCCAACGCCCACGCCAGCGCCTCGCCAGTTTCCTCTCCAGTGTCCTCTCCGGTACTGTCTCCAGTAAACGATTGGCCAGTTCCGGGCGCGCGCCTCGCATTCCAGATTTGCCGACGGATTCACCGCCGCCGGATGCCCAACCGTTTCAAGCATCGGAAGATCCGAAACGCTGTTGCCGTAAGCGAAACTGCGCGCAAGATCCAGACCATACTCTGCAGCTAAGTAAATAATGGCGCGCCGTTTTTCAACGCCGCACATATGCTCGCCCGCGATTTCGCCCGTCCACACGCCGCCGCGCATCTCGAGTTGCGTTCCAACAATCGTCAGTGGCACGGAAAAATCACTGCCAACCAGTTCCGCGACCGGCGTAGGCGCTCCGGTAATCAGAAAAATGCGATGTCCTTCCGCGAAATGAAATCTCAATCGGCGAAGGCCATCGGAAAAGAATTCCACCCGATGCGATGCCAAATGCTGTGACCATTCTTCAACGCACTTTGTCGGCACTCCCGAGAAGTAAGCTTTATTGCCGCCAATTGCAGCACGATGATTCCTCGCAATGTTTGTGATAAACCGCTCCGCACAGCGTGCAAATTGCGCCGGCCCGATTAACCCGCGCATCAGAAGATAAAAAATAAAGCGGCGTTCCACCGACGGCGCCGCCAGCAACGTGCCGTCGAGATCAAAAAATGCGCCGACGTTGCTCTCGCAGCTCACTGCGCGCTACCCGCAATTGTTTTCGCTGGTGTAGGCGACGCCGCAAAAAAATAGCGACGCCCTTCCCACAAAACAGGCACCGCCCGTATCAGGCAGAAAGCGACTGTTGCCAGCACCAGCGCTTCGGCAACCGCGCGCACCCAGGCGAACTGCGCGGGCGAGAGAGTTGCCGCTGGCAACCGCACGAGTGTCAGTTCCACGCCGAGATAGCAAAAGCAAAGACATTTCATCGCGCCATAGACAGCCCGGCTGGCGCGCGACGCCATCAGCGCGTGTCCCCACCATGTTTGCAGCATGGAATTCGCGCCGAACCCGGTCCGCCCCGCGCGCGCCGCCAGACTCCGAAGAAAATCAGTCGACATGCCGCGAACAAAAAACAGGACTGGCACCCACAGCGACACCAGCCCCGTCACAGCAAAAAAAGTGAAGAAAAGATTCTCGACCACGCGGTCGCCCAGAATATCCAGCTGTGCGCCGAGCGGTGTCGCAAGTTTGCGCCGCCGCGCAAGATAGCCGTCGAGCGCGTCGAGCGTGATTGCCACGATCGTCAACACGAGCGCCGCAAGGTCGCACCAAAAATTGCGCGCGAACAGCGCGACCGCAGCGAAACCCATCAGAACCCGCAACAGTGTTATTTGATTTGGCGTCATTTCGGCCTCCACTCGCCACGCGTCTTCGCCGGCAACGACCATAAGGCACGACGGAAGCCAAATCGCGCGAACGCCCAAGCCGAAAGTCTTCTGACTGATTCTCCGTGGCTTACAGAACGCGATGCTGGAAAGTTTTGGCGCTGCCCAGCAAGTCAATGAATGGTTCTGGCGTCACCTGGAGTCTTTTCCCGATTCTCCATCCACACGCGTGCGCTTTGCGAAGCGGTGTGCGAAAATCGCGACGTAGCATGCGCCGTATCGGCGCGCGACACATCCAATACGGGAATCAGGAGCGTAGTCAAACCAGATGAACGTCACCGTATTTACGGCGCTGTTGGCGGGGCTGATCTCGTTTTTGTCTCCGTGCGTTTTGCCGCTCGTGCCCGGATACATCTCCATGCTCTCAGGCATCGGCGTTGACCAGCTTCAACAGGGACAAGGTTCTCGCGGCGAATTGCTCCGCTCTGCTTTTGCGTTCGTCATCGGATTTTCGCTTGTGTTCATCAGCTTTGGCGCTTCGGCCACCGCGGTCGGCACGTTTCTGCTGAGCAATCGCAACGAGCTCGCGCCCTTCGCGGGCGCATTCATTCTTCTTTTCGGCCTGCATTTGATCGGCGCTCTGGCGAAGATTTCCATTCGTATCGGACTGGTGATCGGCGCTCTGCTTGTGGCGGCCGGAATTGCAATGGCATTTTTGATGCCCAATTTTTCCCGCAGTTTCCGCCCGATTCATTTGTTCGCCATCGCGCTGATTTTCCTGTTGGGCCCGGCACTGACCCGCTGGCTGAATCGCGACGCCCACTTTCGGAACATGGGCGGGCAGCCGGGAGTCGTCAGCGGATTCTTGATGGGCTTCGCGTTCGCGTTCGGATGGACGCCGTGCATCGGGCCCATTCTGGCAACCGTCCTCGCCATGGCCGCGACGCAGGACACGGTCTTGAAAGGGGTTCTCTTGCTCGCCGCTTATTCCGCCGGACTCGCAATTCCCTTTTTGCTGACCGCGGTGGGCATTGGGCAATTTCTCAAATTCTACAAACGCTTCCGCCGCCACATTCACATGGTGGAAATTTTCAGCGGTGTGCTGCTCCTCGCCATTGGCGGGCTGATTTTTATGAACCGGCTGACATGGCTTTCGGGTAAACTGACATTTCTGAATCGCTTTTCACGATAAGGGGATTTTTTTTGATGAATCGGACTATTACACGATGCGGAGCCGCGATAATCTCATTTGCGGTGCTTTCGATTGGATTCGCCGGATGCAAAGGCATGGGCACCACGGTTTCCAATGGCTCGAAGACCAAATTCGTCTCCAAACCTGGCCCGCCGAATGAACCGGATGTGACTTTTCCGGAATTGCAGGGCGGCGATTTGCCGCTCGCAAGTTTGAAAGGCAAAGTAGTGCTCGTCAATTTCTGGGCCACATGGTGCGAGCCCTGCCGCATTGAGATTCCATGGATGATCGGTTTCCAACAAAAGTACGCAAGTCAGGGGTTCACGATTTTGGGTGTGGCCATGGACGACAGCGGCAAGAAAGTTGTCGATCCATTCGTGCACACAACTCAATTTGATGTGAATGGCGCGAAAATGACCATGAGTTATCCCATCATGTTGGGCAATGACGATATTGCGGAAAAATTCGGCGGCCTGATCGGATTGCCAACCAGTGTGTTGATTTCGCGCGACGGCAAAATCGTGAAACGTTTCATCGGTCTCGTGGATCACGACGAATTGCAGTCGGAAATCGAGAAACAAATCGCGTCGCATTCGTAACGTTTTTTGTCGACTCAGAAAAAAACAGGTGGCGGGTCAGTTTGGATTTTCTTGTTCGTGACGCAAGGAGTTAAAATTCACACTGGCCCATTTCTACAAAACATCATCACACAATTTATGATGGACGAGCGGGAATTCCAGAAAAAATGCGAGGGAGCGTTCGGGCGTCTCCAGAAGAGGCTCCTCGAAGTCGGCGACGAGCGCGGATTTGAAGTCGAAGGCAGCAGCGGTAAAATTGAAATCCTATTCGAGGACGATGACGAAACGCGTTTCGTGATCAGCCCGAATTCGCCGGTGCGACAAATATGGATTTCAGCGCTGACTACCAGTTTCAAGCTGGGGTGGTCGGAGGAAAAGAACGCGTTCGTGCTGGAGAAAACCGGCGAGACGCTCGACGAAGTGATGAGCCGCATCCTCAGCCAGAAATTGGGCGCGTCCGTCACGGTGTGAAAATGGAAAAATCAAATCGCAAAGTCTCGCATCGCGCTGTTTTCACGGCCGCGCTGATTTTTTTTGCGTGCTTCGCATCCACGCCGCTTGCGCTCGCCCAAACTTCATTGCCGCCGGCTTCCGCGGTTGCCAGTCCAAAAACGTATGTATCTCTTCAGCCGATTCCGCGCGGAAGCACATTTGAGATCGGCGTGGTGGTTGGAATCATGCCGGGATTTCACATGAACGCGCACAAAGTTTCGGAAGATTATTTGATCCCGACGAATCTGACGGCGAAGCCACCTGCCGGAATCAAGGAAGTGCAGACGCTGTATCCCGAGGGAACGACTTTAAAGCTTTCGTTTTCCGACCAGCCTCTTTTGGTTTACACAAAACAATTTACCGTGCGCGCCAAATTTTCTGTGGCGGCGAATGCGGCGCTCGGAAAGATGAACCTCCCATTTACGCTGCAGTACCAGGCCTGCAACGACAGTGCCTGCCTGCCACCGGTAAGAATTCCGGTGATCGCGAAAATCGATATCGCGCCGGCGGGAACGAAGACGCGCGCGATGTCCCCGAATATTTTCAGCGACAAACAAAAGTAGCTGTCCGCAAATCGCAAACGAAAGCTTTCGCTGAAAACCTTGCCTCGCACTTCACCGCAATGCGCAAGCCTTCCCGCGCTGGGAGCCGACACCGCGAAAATTCTCCGAAGCTGCATCGCATTTACTCCGGAGAGACAAAGGGCAACGCGCGGCGGAGACGCGCGATCACCCGCAGCTTGCCAAGCACGAGCATGGTTTCAAAGAGCGGCGGAGCGACGGCGCGCCCGACAATGGCAACGCGAGTGGCGTTGATCAGCAGGCCGGCCTTGACTCCTTCCGCTTCAGCCAACGCGCGAAGCGCGTGGTCGCAGGCATCGTGATTCCAATCGGACAGCGCGTCCAGCGCATCGGCTAACTTGCCAAGCAAATCCGGCAGCTTCGGATCCTTCCAGAATTTTTTGCGCGCTTCCGGATCGTAATCGAAATCGTCGGAGAAAAACGCTCGCGACCACGTGGCAAAATCCGGAAGCAGGCGCGTGCGCGGACGAAGAATGTCGACCGTGTGCGCGAACCATTCGCGCTCGGCGCCATCCCACTCCTCGCGCCACAGACCGGCGCGCTGCAGTTCGGCTTTGACATACGGAAGCAGCTCATCGATTGGCAACTTCTGCAAATATTGCGAATTGAACCACTCGAGTTTGTCGCGATCGAAAATACCATTGGTGCGGCTGACGCCAGAAAGCGAAAAACGGTCGATGAGATCCATGGTGCGCAGAAATTCCTCATCGGAACCGGTTGACCATCCGAGTAGCGCCAGAAAATTGCGAAACGCCTCGGGAAGAAAGCCCTCGTCGGCATAAGAACTGACGCTGGTGGCTCCGTGACGTTTCGAAAGGCGCGTGCGATCCGGCCCCAAAATTAATGGCACGTGCGCGAAAATCGGCGGCGGCGCGTCCAAGGCTTCGTAAAGCAAAGCCTGCTTGGGGGTGTTCGAGAGATGATCCGCACCGCGAATGATGTGCGTGATGCGCATGTCAATGTCGTCGACAACGACGCTGAGCTGATATGTCGGCAAGCCGGACGAGCGCAAGAGAACGAAGTCCTCGATTTCGCTGTTCTGCACTTCGCGCGGCCCAAAGACCGCGTCTTCGAACCGCGTGACTCCAGAGCGCGGAGAGGCAAAACGAATCGCGCGCGTTAAACCCTGACGATCTTTTTCCGCGCGTTCCGCGGGAGTTAAATCGCGACATGGACACGAAGGAATGCGCGCAGCTTTTTCCGCGCCCTCTTCGCCTTCGACGATGGCATCGGCTCCCGCATACTGAACCGCTTTGCAGTAGCACGGAAAGGCGGCGCCTTTCGCGAGCAGACTCTCCGCCGCGGCGCGATACATTTCCAGGCGCTGCGACTGAAAGTACGGGCCCTCGTCCCACGGAAGGCCAAGCCAGCGCAGGCCCGCAAGGATTCCGTCGACAAGTTCCGGCTTATTGCGCTCGACGTCCGTGTCCTCGATGCGCAGGATCATCGTTCCGCCTTCGTGGCGCGCGAACAGCCAGTTGAACAGCGCCGTGCGCGCGCCGCCGACGTGAAGATAGCCCGTCGGTGAAGGCGCGAAGCGGACGCGAGGTTTTGAGGCAGGAGCCATATTCTTGGGTACGCCCGGCGCGGTCCTTTCGTGTGCTGGAAAACGAGTGATGGATCAGTTTGAATTTTCTTATTCGTGACAATAGCGGTCAAAATTCAAACTGACCCACTACCGGAAACCGTCCATCTTAGCGGAACGAGGATGCAAAATCGAGTTTTCGCGGCGCAACGGATGGCGACGGCGCCGGATTCTGTGCGCTGAGAAAGAATTCGGTGAGGCGGCGGGAGGGATGCTCAAGGCTGCGTTGCGGTCAAGATTTGAGCACCGGCACAACGTGGGTGATGGGTCAGTTTGAATTTCCTTGATCGTGGCACACGGAGTCAAAATTCAAACTGACCCATTACCACAACGTGAATTCATTACCGCTCAAGAAAAGTAAGCCGCACGTTCTAAAGTAGTTTGCGGGACTGTGCATTCCATTACCGATCAAGACTTGGCGTTTTCGAGGTGTCCTCGGGAGGTTGGGGGGGCCCTTTAGCCTGTTGTACGACGGGCGCATCATCGTCCGGGTAATGGAATTTTCGCTCTGACAACGCTAGCACGATGCGCGACGCAGCGATAGGTGCAGCGGCTGTGGAAACGCTCGAAGGCGCACGCTGTCTGACTTCGCGTGCTCTTCGCGCAAGCGCTCACTGTAAAAAAGGTAGTCGCTGCAAAAGCCACGGCCTCAGGTCAGTTCACGCAGATGCCGCGCGAACGGGACCTGAGCTACAGACTCATTCATGTCGCAGGGCGACCATGGGATCGACGCGCATCGCGCGCCGCGCGGGGATGTAGCTGGCAAGCATGGCGACAGCGAGCACCAAGACGGCAACAGCCGCGAAAATCGTGGCATCTGTTGGCGCGACTTGATAGAGCAAACTTGCCATTAAGCGCGCTAATCCGAATGCAGCTCCAATGCCGATCGCCACGCCGATGACGGCGAGCGTTGTGGCTCTGACGATGACGAGACGCATAACGTTCCCTCGGGTAGCGCCCAGCGCGATGCGAATGCCGATTTCATGAGTGCGTTGCACGACCTGAAAACTGAGCACGCCGTAGACGCCCACGAGAGTCAAAATGAGCGCGAGAGCGCCGAAGGTTCCCATGAGCAAGGCCTCAAAGTTTGGTTGTGCGACAGACGCGCTAATCAGTTGCGTCATCGGCTCAAGGTCAACTATGCGCTGATCGGGGGCAACATCGGTGATGGCTTTTCGCAGCGCGGCTGCGAGTCCGGCCGGTGCGCTGGTTTGGATGAGCCAATCGGTCGAACCGTTTATCGCCAGGCCCTGCAATGCCGGCACGTAGACCATGGCCGGTGCGGGCCTGTTCAGCAACATCCCTTTTACATCGGCGACAACGCCGACAATTTGCAGGGGAGGCTGCGGCGTTGGGAGATATTGGCGGCCTTGATATTCGCCTATGACGATGCGGTCACCAAGGGGGTTTTGGCTGCCCCACCAGTCGCGCGCGAGTGTTTCGTTGATCACCGCCACGGGCGCTGACGAAGAGAAATCACTCTGCTCAAACGCCCGGCCACGCAGGACCGGAATTCCCATGGTGGAGAAATAATTTGAGCTGATCGGCCGGTACTCGGTGCCGCCGATGCTGTCTTCGGGGTGGCCGTCACGCTGAGCAGGCAGATTGCCCTGCCCGTGCAATGGGGCGACGGAGACAATAGCAGCGGATTGGACGCCGGGAATTGCCTGGATGCGGGCGAGGGCGTTGCGCTCGAAATTCCAAACGTTCGCGTCCGACATGCTCGAGCGAAATGGCGTGTGCATGAGCACCAAATGTTCGGGATTGAATCCGAGCTTTTCCTGGTAGGGGTTGTAGAGGGTCTTGAGCAATAGGCCGGCGCCGAGAGTGAGCATGAGCGAAATGGCCACTTCGCCAATCACAAGGGCATTCAAGAGGCTTGCGCGAGTGCGGCTCGCACCGACAACGCCGCGCGCATCTTTCAGAGTGCTGTTGAGGTCAAGCTTGCGCGTCTGGAAAAACGAGGCGAGGCCGAAGGCGATGCTCGCGCCAATTCCGATAAGCGACGTGAACAACAAGACGCGGCCGTCAAGAGTGATCCGGTCAATGGAGGGAAGGTCCCACGGGATGGCCGAAACGAACACGCGCAGCACGGCGACGGCTCCGGCGAGTCCCACGGCTGCGCCTGCAATCCCCAGGATTAGTCCTTCGGTGAGGAACTGTCCCAGCAGGCGACTGCGAGTCGCGCCGAGGGCCAGCCGAACAGAGACTTCTTTCTGGCGTGCGCCGGCGCGCGCGAGAAGCAGACTGGCCACGTTGGCGCAGGCAATCAGAAGAAGCAGACCCACGGCGCTGAGGAGCATTAGCAAAGTAGTGCGGTAGTCGCTGGCGAGATAGTCCTGAAGGCGGTCGAGGTGAAGGACGCCCGAACCCTGATGCTGTTCGGCGGAGGCTTGGGCGAAGAATTCCGCGCCGAGCAAGGCCGCTTCCGCCTGGGCTTGAGAAAACGAAACGTCAGGTTTCAGACGACCGATGACGTCGGTGTTCAACCCGTTGTTGCCCATGTTGCTGCCGAGGTGCAAAGAAGTGAACAAATCGGCGTGCTGCGTGTATTTGAAACCGGAAGGCAAGATGCCGGTGACGGTGTAGGTTTGATTGTCGAGGATAATTTGGCGGCCGATGATATTGGGATCGGCGGCAAAAGCGGTGCGCCAGAGGGAGTCCGTGAGAACAGCAGCATACGCGGCGCCGGGACGCGTGAATTCGCGGCCAAAAAGACGGCCAAGTCGCGGATTTACTCCGAGTGTTTCAAAGAAGCCGTCGGTGACAAATCCAGCGGTGATCCAACGCTTCGTGCCGCCTTGGCTTAATTCCTGATCGCCGTAACCTTGGAATCCAGCAAGGGCGGCGAATTTCGTAGCGCGATCGCGGAAGAATTCAAATTCGGGGACGGACAAATCCGGGATAAGCGATTTGTCGAGCCAGCCGAAGTAAACGATCTGGTCGGAATGCGGATAGGGAAGCGAGCGGAGCATAACGCCGTCAACGAGGCTGAAGATGGCGGTGTTCGCGCCGATGCCGAGGGCTAGGGTGAGCACAGCCACGGCAGTGAAGCCTGGGGATTTGCGCAGCATGCGAAAGGCGAAGCGAATGTCTTGGAGCAGCGTGTCGAGAAACGGCAAGCCGCGGCGTTCGCGGTAGCTTTCCTTGGTTTGCTCGACGCCGCCCAATTTAATCAACGCCTGGCGGCGCGCCTCCGCGGGCGTCATGCCGCGCGCGAGATTGTCTTCGATGTGCATCTGGAGATGGCTTTCCATCTCGTCGGCGAGATCGCGATCGCGCTGTCGCCGACCGAATAATCCACCGAAACGTGAAAGCCAAGCGCGCAGCGCTCTCATGTCCGCTCTCCTTCCGGCGATAAAAATCGCGCGACGATTGCCGCGGTTTGTTCCCACTCTTGCGCTTCGCGTTCCAGTTGTCTCCGGCCGGCGCGCGTCAGTTTGTAATATTTTGCCTTGCGGTTGTTCGTCGAAAGTCCCCATTCGGAAGCGATGTAGCCCTCTTGTTCGAGTTTGAGAAGCGCAGGGTAGAGCGTGCCGTAGTTTAACGACAGCAAATTGCCGCTGGTCTGCTCGATACGGCGGGCGATTCCATAGCCGTGAAGAGCGCCCATCGAGGCGAGCGTCTTCAAGATCATCAGCGCCAGAGTTCCCTGCTGAACGTCAGTCTTATCGCTAGTTTTGCCGCTGGATTTGTAATTCGATTTGTCGCTCGCTTTGTCCGTCATAGTTACCGTCCCCTATGGGATGCCAAGCGGAAGAATGCCAAACTCTCTATGGGAAAGCAATAGAAGATTTACAGCCCAGCCCACGGCGGCAAAACTCAAGAAAGTACGGTCGTACCGTTGCCGTGGGCAAGCTCTGGTTCTTATACTTGCACTTGAAAACAGCCGCGGGCTGCGCGGCGATTTGATGCGAAATCGAGGGGAAAGCTCGCTTGGGAGAGCATTGCGTGGAACGTCAACCGCACTAGCACGCGGCGGTTTGTCCGCGGCAATTTCTGCTATCCTCCCAGAGCACCCTACCGATTGTTCACTGGAGCTATGAATTGCTGACTCAGGCGGGAATCGT
The DNA here is from genome assembly GCA_027307115.1 of Acidobacteriota bacterium. Lineage (GTDB taxonomy): Bacteria > Acidobacteriota > Terriglobia > Acidiferrales > UBA7541 > DAHUXN01. The sequence goes on along the minus strand of DAHUXN010000059.1, from coordinate 99,314 downwards.
CGGAGTCGTCCTGCTGGCCGGAGCCATGCTTCTGGCCGCGTTCTTCAGCTATGTCTACGCGCTGAAAAGACAGAGTTACCTGCTCGTGTGGGCGGCCGGATGGCTGGCTGTTGGACTGACGTCGCTGAGCGGCGTGATGGAGTCGTGGCTGGGCCAGGGGCAGTGGGTTGCGGCGCTCGAGCAGTGGCTGCTGGCGATGGCGGCGTTGCTCTTTCTCACCGCAGCGCGCCTTTACGGAAGGGCGACGGTTCGAATCCGCAACGTTGTGGGCTTGGCTGCTCTGGCGGGCTTGTGGGCCGTGGCCTACACGAAGGAGTGGGTGTCGGTTTCTCTGTATTTAGGGGCGGCCCTGCTGCTATTTGTTGTGGCGCGGGTTTTCTGGCAGGAAGGCAGGAAGCGGGAATCCCCATCGGATTTTCTGCTCGCTGCGTCGTTTGTCGCGTGGGGCCTGCTGGATTTGGGAATTTTGCTGCAACCTCGCAGCGCTTGGCTGAACAGCGTCGATCTTCATTTGCCGCTGGTGGTGCCGCAGCTTTTCTGCGGCGTGCTGATGGTGATGGCGGTGTACGAAGAGGAACGCCATCGCGTCGAACGCAACATGCTTGCCCTCTCGAATTTAAATCTGGCCACTTCAAGCTTCGTCGGCGGCGAAATCCAGAAAATGCTGGCGCAGGCGCTGGACCGTGTGCTCAACGTCGCGCGGATTCCGAGCGGCGCGCTGTGCCTGCACTACGGGGACGCGCACGGACCCATCTCCGTGGTGACCACCGGACTAACGGACGAGTTCAGCTCGAAAGTGCTGGAAGAGGATCTGGAAGATTCGATTGTGAAGCTGGTCGCCCGGTTGGGCGGGTTGGTCGTGCTGCGCGACCTTGGCAAGGACGGAACGTGGCGGACGTTGGACGCCGAGCCTTCGTTCAAACGCATTCGCGAGCTTTTGCTTGCACAGAATCTGCGAACCGTGGTCGGAATCAGTCTGCAGGCCAAAGAGCGAGTGTTGGGTGTGTTATTGCTCGGGACACCGGATAGCCGCCAGTTCACTCCAGCGGAACTCCGGCTTTTGCTGGCGCTCGGATACCAAATCGGAATGGCGGTGGAGAACAGTTACCTGATTCAACAGACTTCGCGGCGCAGCGAGGAATTGCACATCCTGAATGAGATTGGCCGTGCGATGAACTCGACGCTTGATACCGACACATTATTCGAAACGATCTACATCGAGATGCGGCGCTTGTTCGACCTGGCGAGTTTCTACATCGCCACATATGACAACGTGCATAAGCAGATTCGCTACGAGCTCGAAGTGGTGGACAACGTCAGGCAGCCAAAACGCACACGGCCCGCCGGAGACCGGCTGACCGAGTACATGATGCGCGAGCGGCAGCCGCTGCTGATCCGCGAAAACTTCACCGCGGAACTGGACAGGCTCGGCGTTAAGACGACGCGGCCCGCCGGGTGTTTTTGCGGCGTGCCGCTGATCCTCTACGACCGCGCCGTCGGCGTAATGGCCATTCATAGCCAGCAGGAGCGCGCGTTTGACGAAAGTCATCTGGAGTTGATGCGCGTGCTCGCCAGCCAGGCGGGCATCGCCATGGAAAACGCCCGGCTGTTTGCGCAGGAGCAAAAAAAGTCGCGGCATCTGGCCCTGCTGAACAAGATTTCCAACCACGCGATTACCACGCTCAATCCGGAAGAAATGCTGGCCAAAGTGGCGGAAGAACTCGAACAAGGATTGATCTACGACCATATCGGCATTGCAATTCTGGACTATTCCGCGAAAGAACTGGTGGTGCAAGCCGAGGCAGGCAAACGGCGCGACGCCATCGGTCGGCACATTTCGCTGGACGAAGGATTGGTGGGACAAGTGGCGCGTACCGGAGAAATCGCCATCTTGCGAGAAGTGGAGCCTACGGGTCCGAGGCCCGTGCTGCCCGGATCGGTCTCCGCTGTTGGATTGCCAATCAACTGCGCGGAAAATTTGCTGGGTGTGCTTTACGTGGAATCGTCGGAGCCGTCCGAATTCGACGACGAAGAGATCCAGTTGCTGGGAACCTTGGCCGACCTTTTCGCCGGCGCGCTGCACAACGCGATGACGTATCAAAAGGCGCAGGAACAAGCCATCACCGATGGATTGACAGGAGTAAAAACGCATCGCTTCCTGATGGAGGCGCTCTCGGCCGAATGGAAACGCTCCACACGCGCGAGCCGGCCCTTCTCCCTGGTTCTGATGGACCTGGACCGGTTTAAATTCGTCAACGATTTCTACGGCCATTTGGAAGGCGACGTAGTGCTGCAGCGCGTGGGTTTGATTCTGGAACAGAATTGCCGCCGCTCGGACGTGGTGGCGCGTTACGGCGGCGACGAATTCGTGATTTTGATGCCGGAGACGAGCGTGGAGCAAGCGCGGCAGATTGCCGGGAAACTCCGAAGCTGGGTGGCCTCAGATCCGCTGCTGCGCGATAAGAACATCACGGCAAGCTTCGGAATCGCCACTTACCCAATACATGGTTCAACGCCGCAGGAATTGATCCAAGTCGCTGATGCTTCGATGTACCTGTCGAAACATCAAGGCGGCAACGCGGTATTTACAGCGGAGCCCCGCGAGCCCGGCGACTCAAAAACGTGGAAACGCGATGTGCTCGAGGCCTACCTTGGAGTCATGTTGCATCGGCAATTTTCCACCGGGCCGGAAGCGTTCAACGAAATCTATCAGCGGATTGAGCAGTTCTCACAGTCGCTCAACGAGAGAAGCCCATCGTTGTCTCTCGAGCAGTTGCCGACGCCAGTCGTCGAAACCATGACTTCGCTGGCCTACGCCGTGGACGCGAAGGACCAGTACACGCACGGCCATTCACGGAAAGTGTCCACGTATGCGGCACTGATTGCGCAAGCGGCGGGGCTGAAAGAGATCGAAGTGGAGGAAGTGCGTCTCGGCGGTCTGCTGCATGACGTCGGCAAAGTGGGAATCCCGGAAGAAATTTTGAATAAAGCGGGACCCCTGGATGCGGACGAGTGGGAAACGATGAAATCGCACGCCGTTCTCGGATGGCGGATTTTGGATCCGCTGCTGGCGCTGCGAAATGTGCGCGAGATGGTGAAGCACCACCACGAATTCTTCGACGGCTCGGGCTATCCGGACCAGATCGAGCGGGACGGCATTCCCCTGGGCGCGCGGATCATCGCCGTCGCCGACGCCTATGACACGATTACGTCGCCGCGTGTCTACAAGAAAGCGCGCGCAGCGGACGCCGCTCTAACAGAAATTGAACGGTGCGCTGGGGCGCAGTTCGATCCGGAACTAGTGCGCCTGTTCATTGAGGTGATTCGTCAGCAACCACACCCCATCCTCGAACATATTCCCGCCGACGACCAATCCGCCTCCTCCGATAACGCTTCGCTCTAAACTCCGAGCGGTGGGCCGTCGAAACTCACTGTTGACGCTCTGCCGCAGACGACTGTTTCTCGACCAGCTCATACCGCGCGAGTTTTCCTTTGTGAATGCCCAATTTGTAAGACAGGACGATGATTGCCACGCCTTCACCGATGCAGACTAATAGAAATACGCCAATGATCCACAAACCCAGAATGGCCTGGCTGCTCATGTCTTACCCTCCTCCACTGCTCCTTCTATATCACGGACAACGGCCCAGGCCAGCAGTTCGGCCTGTTAAGAGCCGACCGTAGGCACTCACGCACACTCACAGCTATCACAAGATTGTGACGGTTTCCACACCGGTGTCTTCGCCGAGTCCCGATTAACGCCGTAACCGGAAACTGAGTCACTGCGCCATTTTCTTGCTAATTGCTTTTCCGGCGCTTCTCTAGCATCTTTGCTTTCGGAGGATTCTGCTTCCATGCAAAGGGCTACAGTGAAATGGGTGGAAAAAGAGCAATTTCTAGCGACACTGCCTTCCGGGCATGCAGTGCCAATCGATTCGAACCGCGAGCACAATTCCGCTCCAGGCCCGATGGAATTAATGCTGGCGGCGCTGGGTTCGTGCACCGCCACTGACATTGTGCTGATACTGGCGAAGAAACGGCAGAAACTGGACTCTCTGGAAATTGTGATCGAAGGAGAGCGCTCCATCGAGCCGCCGTCGGTGTGGGTGAAGCTGGAACTGGTTTATCGATTGCGCGGAAAGCTCGACGAGGCTGCCGTGAAGCGTGCGATTGAGCTCAGCCAGAATAAATACTGCGGCGCCGCGGCTACTCTCAGAAAGACAGCGGAGATCAATTTCCGGTACGAAATACTCCCCCGCGAAAACTGAAAGCGCGTGCCGAGCCACGGTCGTTGGGACGGATTGCCGGAAATTACCTGAGACCCAACTCGCCGTTCAGTTGCTGGATGATGCCGTAACATTCGCAAGCGAAGTTTTCGAGCTTTTTCCGGTTGAGAATTTTTACTGCGCCGCGGGTGTAAGCGATGATATTTTTGCGCTGCAACATCGCGGCCGCCAAACTCACGCTGGGGCGGTCGGTCCCGAGCATCGTGGCCAGAAAATCATGCGTGATGGGCAGCGACGCTGAATCCACCCTATCCTGCGCCATCAGCAGCCAGCGCGCCAGACGCTGCTGCACTTCGTGGAGGCGGTTGCATGCCGCCGTCTGCGCGATTTGCATCCACTGGAGAACAGCGTAGCGGCTCAATATCATGCGAAGCTGCGGGGCGTCTAGCAATACGGACTGCAGATCTCGGACTTTGATGCGGAAGCTGTCTCCGCTCACTTGTACTACCTCGCGCAACGGGTTTCGGCGCAGGCCAACCGCGGACGGAACTCCCGTCATCCCTTCGTTGCCGACCACGCCTGCTTCAACGGTCTTTCCGTCTTCTGTGGCGACCACCAGAGAAACCAATCCGCTACTGGGGAAGTAAGCAAACTCCAATTTCTGGCTGGGCTCGTGAAGGATGCGATGGTGCACCAATATATAGAATTCCAGATGCGGACGAATCGCGCGAAATTCCGCATCGGGAATTGACAAAAGGATGCGGCTGCCAACCGGTTTGCCGGAAGAATTCGTCCGTTCACCGGGCCGCAGGACCTGAGCGCGAGCATTAACTTCCACGAGTCGTCGCATTGTCACTTTGCGGAAAGCGGGGACTGTAGCTGGGCAGAGCACGAATGTCTGTAGGCTGTCGAACGCTGGTGGGTAGCTATCTTAGGCCGAGTTCGCCGTTAAATTGCTGGATGATTCCGTAACACTCGCAGACAAAGCCTTCGAGTTTCTTGCGGTTGACAATCTTCACGGCGCCGCGCGTGTACTCAATCAGGCTTCGCTTCTGCAACGTGCCGGCTGCCACGGTGACGCTGGGGCGATCAGTGCCAAGCATCGTGGCCAAAAAATCGTGCGTGATCATGAGCATGCCTTCGTCGATTCTGTCTTGCACCATCAGCAGCCAGCGCGCCAGGCGCTGCTCGATTTCGTGCAGACGATTGCAGGCCGCTGTTTGCGCAACTTGCAATCCTTGCAGCACGGCATAGCGGTTGAGAGCCGATGAGAGTTCCGGAGCGGATCGCAGCGTACGTTGAAACGCTGTGGTCGTCACCCGAAAGCCGTCGCCTGATATCTGGACGACTTCGCGCAAGGGACTGCGTCTGAGCCCGACGGTGCATGCCATTCCCGTCATTCCTTCGTTGCCTACCACGCCCGCTTCGACGGTCCTGCCGTCGTCGGTGGGTACCACCAGCGAAATCATCCCGCTGTTGGGGAAATACACATACTTCAACGTCTGACCCGGCTCATACAGATTGTAATGATTGGGCAAATCTATAAATTCAAGGTACGGACGGAGAAAACTGTATTCCCCATCCGGAATAGACAGAAGGATTTTATTGCTTACCGCTTTACCGGCAGGGCTTGTCCGTTCACCTGATTGAACAACCTGCAGTTCTCTTGTTGCCACGGGGACCTCGCCTGTGCGAACGCTCCACGAACTTGAACCCGGGTACGATTTGTCGACTCGCGCTGTACGTGGCCTTCATACACTCTCATCCTACGCGAGCGGCATCGCCCATGCAGTCAGGCAGAAACCCTATTTGATTGGGTTATTACCTTCATTGGCAGCACGCAAAACGCTGACATTGAATGAGATATTGCGGTAAGGCACTACGGGATACACTGTATTTACAGCATCTGATCCGTTGGGTAGCCTACCCCACATACGAAAACACGGGGGAATAATTCTAAGTTGGGAGCGACGTGTCGAAGAAAATTCTAATCGCTGATGATAACGCGCTCGTGCGAAAGTTATTGCGAATCATGCTCGAAGGCCAAAGAGGATGGCAGATCTGCGCTGAAGCCACCAACGGCTCGGAAGCCATACTGAAAGCGCAGGAATCAAAGCCCGACGCCGTGATTCTGGATTTTGCCATGCCTCTTCTGGATGGGTTGGATGCAGCGCGAGAAATCACCCGCACTTTACCTTCCGTGCCGATCCTGCTGTTCACACTTTACGATTCTCCAGAGATGACCCTCGCGGCAAAAGAAGCAGGAGTGTCGCGAGTGTTGCCGAAAACAGCGAGCGGCCTGCCATTGATCCAGGCGGTGCGGGATCTTTTGGCGGCCAACTCTCCCGCGTAGACCCTCTGTTCCCCGCCACGCTTGAATCAAGCCGCGCATCCCGCGCCGCCGCCTGCTCGCTATTCTTCCGTCTTGAATCGCCCGCCTGTTTTCCTTGTCATGGATTGCGGCGATTGCGTACAATCGCGGGCTGTTCCAGACGAGGAGATAAACGTGGCCAAGCGAATCGCGGCGAAGATTACGGGTGTGACAGGATTCTTGCCGCCGCGCGTGGCGACGAATGCCGACCTCGAAAAGATCGTGGAAACATCCGATGAGTGGATCCGGACGCGCACGGGGATTCGCGAGCGTCACTACGTTGACCCGGGCATGGCCGCATCGCACATGGCGACCGAGGCCGCGGCACAGCTGCTGAAAAACAAGAACGTCAACCCCGCGGAAATCGAGATGATCATTGTGGCGACGGTGACGCCGGACATGATGTTCCCGGCAACGGCCTGCTTGGTACAGGACCGCCTCGGCGCCAAGAACGCCTGGGGATTTGATTTGTCGGCGGCGTGCTCCGGATTTGTCTACGCGCTTACGGTAGGTGCGCAGTTCGTTGGCGCCGGAACGCACCGGAAGCTCTTGGTGATCGGCTCCGACGTGATGACTTCCATCCTCGATTTCAGGGATCGCGCCACATGCGTGCTTTTCGGCGACGGCGCGGGAGCCGTGCTGCTCGAGTCGGCGCAATCGGAAGCCGAAGGCATCATCGACTTTATGAACGACGTCGACGGCTCCGGAGGGTGCAGTCTGTATATGCCCGCCGGAGGGTCGCTGCATCCGTCTTCTCATGAGACCGTCGATAAACGCATGCACTACGTCCATCAGGAAGGGCAGCAGGTATTCAAATACGCGGTGCGGCGGATGTGCGAAGTCGCGTCAACGCTGCTGGAACGCAACGGCTTCACGAATCGTGACTTGGCTTTGTTGGTGCCGCACCAGGCGAATCTGCGCATTATTCGCGCGACACAGGAGCGACTCGGGATCGAAGATTCCAAGGTAATGATGAACATCGATCGCTATGGCAACACGACCGCCGCGACGATTCCGCTGGGGCTACGCGATGCGGTCAACGAGAAACGCCTGAAAAAGGGCGACCTGGTCATGATCATATCCGTAGGGGCGGGATTTACGACCGGCGGCATGCTCCTGCGCTGGGCCTACTAACCCCGATCGCATTGAATGCGCGTCGCTTTGTAGCTCATGCTCGTCCTGAGGAACGAAGGATCCCGGCAGCGCCTTTCGCTGCCTGACATGAGGCACTTGCGTTTGTAGCGGCGGCCTTTAGGCCGGCATGCCGAACTGGGCTTCCGCCCCTGAGGCAGGTTGTCGTGCTGAGCTTATCTTTCCGTATTTCGAAAACGCAAAACTGTCTGGGATTGCGCACTAATAGGAGCGGAGTTCGGCGACAAAGTCCTGATTCGACTGCAGGCGCAGGTCCATCGAAACAGCGACGTACTTGGTGCAGGAGGCCATTTCCCGGCGAGCCCACGCGCTCGCTTGCGGCACGACGGCCTTGCACAAATAGGCCACCGAGCGCATAGCGCGGTGATAGCAGCGCACCTGCCAGAGCTTTGCGGGACTATGAGAGCCCATGTCGGGGCAGATTTGATTCATCGCCATAATGGTCGCGAACCCGTTCTGATTCAATGCGTTAGAGAAGCTCGATTCCGCCGAGCGCAACAGATCGGAAACCGGCTGTGCGCCGACCGCCAGCATGCTCGCGCGCCAGAAGAACACCACAAACTGGGCCAGCATGGCGCCGGAAAGCACGAAAATGAGGGCTGCGAACATTGGCTTTTCTTCCATCGGTATTCTGCCGTCCGGGACCGTCCCGGCCAATGGAACAGAAGTACCATTTTGGTAGAACCGCGGTTGGGCAGGGCATATAGGCCTCCGCCCGCTGGATGGTCCTTAGCAGCACGGCCGCCCGGGTTGATTTGAGTCACCGCAACAGACATGAATCGGTTTTTTGGCCGCTGCGGGTGCCCCATCCTGAGCGTCCGTGGACTTTGGCGCGAAGGTGGGGTTTTTGACTTTCGTCTTTTGACTTTCGTCTTTTGACTTTCGTCTTTGACTTTCATTTTTTGGCCGTTCCGGGTGCCCCATCCTGAGCGCCCGTGAACTTTGGGCGCGAAGGGTGGGGTTTTTGACTTTCGCCTTTTGACTTTCGCCTTTTGACTTTCGGTTTTCTGATTCTTTAAGGAGTACGCCGTGAGCCTGCGCACCTTAAGTATGAACACGCCACGCCTGGAGGGCCTTTTCGGCCTATTCATTTTTGTGATCTTTTTTATGTTCGCCGGAACCTTCGCTTCAGCGCAGTCTTCCCCGCAAACGAACCCATCGCCCCATGCACAAGAAAATGTCCAGGCCATCAAAAACGTCCTCGAACGCCAGGTTGCGGCTTGGAATCGCGGCGACATCCCCGCCTTCATGGACGGCTATTGGAAATCAGACGATCTCGAATTCGTGAACGCCGCTGGCATTTTCCAAGGCTGGCAGGACGTGCTGAAACGTTATCAGCATTCCTATCCTGATCGCGCCGCGATGGGTCATTTGACTTTTTCCGGAGTCGAGATTCACGCACTTTGCCCGGACGCCGGCTTCGTGGTCGGCCACTTCCGCCTCGACAGGGAAAAAGGCGGGCAAAAAGATCATCCCGAGGGCGTCTTCACCTTGATTTTCCGCAAATTTCCGTCAGGCTGGAAAATCATCAACGACCACACCACCCAATTCCCCTCCCCGCGCTGACGGGAGCAAGCATGAAGCGCTCACAGTTCTTATGTGGGACTCAACGATGAACTGCCGTGCGTGGATTCCCTGTAACCGCGAGCGATCGAAAAACACGTTTAAACTTCGTATAATCTCGTGCGCGCAGCTAGGGGGCAGAGCATATGGACGTACAAAAACAAATCAAGAAGTATATTACTGGCCAATCTGAACCAAAACGTGGTGACATGCAAGAGTTGCACCACATCACACTTCACGTATTACCAAAATGTAAATTATGGTTCTTCAGTGGTAAAAACAGCAAAAATCAAACAATTTCTAACCCTACTATCGGATATGGACGCTACACAATAAAGTATGCCAACGGAAAGACTAGAGAGTGTTTTCAGATTGGTATGAGCGCAAACAAAACCGGAATCTCTGTCTACATCCTTGGTGTCAAAGATAAGAAATATCTAGCCCGAACATATGAAAAAAAACTAGGCAAGGCGAGTGTGAGCGGATATTGCATTAGATTCAAAACTCTAAAAGATATAAACATCGATATACTTGAAGCGGCAATACGATATGGGGTTGAGGCTCAGAATGAAAAAATAAGCAATTGACCTTGCATTTTTCATTTGAGCGCCGTACGCAAAAAAAGTCCCGATGATAGCGACATCCGGCGGATGGCACGCCTTCGCGGCCAATGGTGCACAGGGTGGGACAGTGAAAGTACCTTACTCGAAAAAGTGGCGGAAGGAAGCAGACAAGCTCAGGAAGATTGTGCTCGACTGTGACCTGATCGAGCAGATCAAGTGGGGCAAGCCCTGCTTCACCTACCAGAAAAAGAACGTGGCTATCGTCATCCCGCTGAAGGACGCGTGCGCGCTCTCGTTCTTCAAAGGCGCGCTGCTCAGCGACCCGAAGCACATCCTCCAAAAGATCGGTCAGGCGCAAGCAGCCCGCTGGATTAAATTCACCTCCCTCAAAGAAATTACGGCTATGCAATCGATTCTGAGGAACTACATCTACGAAGCCATCGAGGTCGAGGAGTCCGGGAAGAAGGTTACCCTCAAGAAAGTGTCAGAGTATCCGGTTCCTGAGGAGTTACAGGCCAGGCTGGATGCAGCTCCGGAGCTGCGGGCGGCATTCGAAGCGCTCACGCCGGGACGGAGGAAGTCTTACATCTTTCATGTCTCGGGTGCGAAGCAGGCCAAGACGCGGACAGCGCGGGCGGAGAGGTGTGTCCCCATGATCTTGAGCGGCCGGGGATTCAACGAGCGCACAGATTGAACCCTGTGGCCACCAGGCGTTTGCACCAAATCCAAAGCCCTCACACTGGTCGAACTGCTCGCGACAAGGGCCGAACGGCACACCTTTGTCGCCACGTTTTCCTCTTGTCACATGATTCGGTGTAATGCCAGCAAGCGACAGACACTTCAACAACCGTACCCTTAAACGTCAAAGGGTGCGCCATCCGCCCCAAAGCATGTTCACCTTGATTTTCCGCAAATTTCCGTCAGGCTGGAAAATCATCAACGACCACACCACCCAATTCCCCGCCCGGCACTGACTTGAAACCTTATGCAAGGGCTTATGAGCTTCACGCGGTGGAAAATGAGGCCTGGCGCGCCCAGAGGGCGGCAACAGGAGCATCCCTACGGCTAAGGCCACAAGGAGCGCGACCACGGCGGCGATCAGCCAGCCACGTTGCCCCCATGTCCCACGCTTCGGCGATGCAGTAGTAACTTCTGGAAGGAAACGATAACCATGGCGCGGCATTGTTTCGATGAACCGCGGATTTTCTGCCGTGTCGCCGAGCGTCTTGCGGAGGCGGCCGACGGCGTTGTTCAAGCCATTCTCAAAGTCTACAAAAGTGTGGTCCGGCCAGAGTCGTTCCTGGAGCTGCCTTCGGTCGACCACTTCGCCCGGATGCTCAAGGAGGGCTAACAACAGCTGGAACGGCTTGTCGTGAAGTTTGACCCGGATGTTCGCGCCAGACTCGCCATTGCGCGCTCGGACAGCGGGGCTAACAACAACGAGATCGTTGTTCGCGCCTATCACTGCCATTCCGGTAGGCTTATTGCGGAAAATTCATCTTGCGGAGCAAGGCTTGGAAGCGCAGGTCGGAATGAAGGCGATCAAACTCATGTCCCCTAATATTCACCATGTCTCCATCGTGAGTTTTGTAGCCCCTTTCTAAGGCGTCCATGGCCTCTTTTTCCTCGCCCATACTGGCGAAAGCCGCGGCAAAGAATAAGGGTGAGACATAGCGTCGGGTAGCGTCCGACTTCATTTCTGTAACCAGATTCTTAGCCTCTGTTATATGGCCCAAGTGACCCTGGGCCATGGCAGCCATACCCAGAAAAGCGGGGTCACGGTGAGTTGTGGCAAGGCCCTTCTCCGCGTCATCAACAGCTGCTTCAAATTCCGCTCTGTCACAGTGAATCAGCGACAAGTCCGCATAACCTATGGGATTGCCAGGATCTAGCTGAAGGACTTTCTGGCTCTCCGTAAGCGCCACGCTATACTGCCCTGCAGCATCTGCCGTCTTGGCCAGACCATCGTGCGCATCTACGGAAAGAGGATCGAGCTCAACCGCCCGTTCGGCTTCCTCCATAGCCTGAGCATTACGACCTATTGCCGCTAGATACGCTGCGTACCAGCGATGTGAGCGGGCAATTCCTGGCGCGAGAGTAATGGCACGCTTGAATTCCTGATCGGCAGATGGCCAGTTCCAGTCAAAGTAAAAGTATATGTATGCAAGAGAAAGATGGCTTTCGGTTGAATCAGGATCCAATCGCAGCGCATCCTCTGCGTACTCTCTGCCCTTCGTTAGCGCCTCAGTCGGCGAAAGCCTCTCCGTCTGTAGGTAATATTGGGATAGGCTGGCATAAGCAGCCGCGAAATTCGGATCCAATTGAATAGCCCGTTCAAAGTAGCCTTTCCCACGGTCATACTCATCGTCGCGTTTTTGCATGTAATAACGGCCTTCAAGATAATCCTCATATGCCGCCGAATTCACCCGTTTGCGCGAATCGGACGTCTCTGGTCGGCCCGGCGAAAGCTTGAGATCGATTGCGCGGGCAACCCCCAGCGCTACACCATCTTGTAGGGCGAGAATATCCGACATCTGGCGTTCGTAACTCTGCGCCCACAAGTGCTGATCGGTGCTTCCGCGGATAAGTTGCACTGTGATTCGAACCCGATCTCCCTCCTGCAGGACTGCCCCCTCCACAATAGCGTCGACTCCCAGCGTTCGAGCTATCTGGGGCACAGACTCTTTCGTGTTCTGAAATTTCTCGGCGGAAGTTTCAGAAGTCACCTTGGACACGCCAAGCCTCGCGAGCTCTGTGGTGACGGCATCCGTCATTCCTGCGGCGAAGTAGTTGCCCTGTGTTCCGGTTCGCAAGTCGCGGAAAGGTAAGACTGCGAGAGACCTAATCGGTGCCGCCTTGGCACGGTCCAGTCGAATGGCAAGGCCTACTGCCACGGTGATAACAATTGCGATACCAGCCCCAATGATCCATTGCTGTGAAGACACCCTCTTCTGCGTTGACGACTTGGGAGCTACTTCGGCGATGAAGCGGTAACCCCGGCGAGGGATCGTTTCAATGAAATGAGGGGTGTCCGCTGTGTCGCCCAGTGCCTCGCGCAGGCGGCCGATAGCGTTGTTCAGGCCGTTTTCGAATTCGACGAATGTATCCTGCGGCCAAAGCCGTTTCTGGAGCTGCCTTCGGTCGACCACTTCGCCCGGATGCTCAAGGAGGGCTAACAACAGCTGGAACGGCTTGTCGTGAAGTTTGATCCGGATGCCGCTCTTCCGCAACTCACCCGAAGCGGGACTGACCTCAAACGCGCCGAAGCTCACCCGAGGGCCGCGGACTATTGCGGACACGCATTCCTCCGTTTGTTCTTTCGGGGACGCGAAATGCTAGCACAAAAGCACGTATTTCATCAACAAACCTCGTTCATAACCCGCCGAGCTTCGACCGAACCCCGTGTAACTCGCCTTGCCCCAGAATGTTAGACCTGGAGAAATATTTAAGACTCATTTGATTGACACGGTTCCCACCAAAATATATATCGCGCCCAGAGGGCCTGTCAGGTGCCGGGGTGTGCACGATCAAGCTACATGTTGGCTGCATGGCTCGTCCTTCCACTTCATTACGCTAAGGAGACATAACATGAAGAGCAGAGCACATTCATTTCTGTTGGGGCTAGCCAAGGCGGCGACCCGAAAGGCATTCGTGATTATCACCGTGGCGACCCTGGCTGTCGTCGCGACAGGCATGGGCGTATGGGCCCAGAAAGCCTACGCGGCCAAGGCGAAGACAGAGATGGCGGTAAAGCAGCAAGCAGCCACTCTCAATGATGTTATGGCCAAACTGAACAGGATCGAGTCTGAAATGCAGCAGCAGACTGGTAGCCTGAACGCCAAACTGGAATCCCTCGAGTACCAAAATGCCAAGCTGGCGGCCTATGAGGTGCGCCAGCACGCCGAGGCTCCGCGGCTGGAACTGGCCGCTGATCGCATCCCGATGGGCCCCGCCATGGCTATGCAGTCGACCCTTACAATTCCTCTAGAGTTGGATACCGAGGTGTGTGATAAGGGCTCGATTTCAGGTGGCGGCAAACTGAGCATCGAACCGGACTTGGAGGCCGATGCGAAAGGCGATGTGGGTGCGGAGGCATTCGGAAACGGAGTGGACGCGGAAGTCGAAGGAAAACTTGAAACCAAAGTGGGCTTTGAGCTCGGAGGCGAGCATAGTTTCGAAAAAAACACCTGTCTCAAGATCGCGCAGTTCAATATCTTCGGGAATTCAACGCCGACTGTGAATGTGGGGCAATTCATCAGCGGCCTCACGACTGGTGCAGACGTACTCGCAAACAAGCTGGCGCAGTTGGAGATGAATCTTCCTCAATTGGCGAATTCTGTTGCGACGACTGGTCTCGACGACCTGAATAATTCCAGTCTCTCCTTCTCTCCGCAGCAGATTCTCCAGAACTTGGAGAATCCAAAACAGGCTTTGCAAAGCGTGACGGGTCTCTTTAGCGCGATCCCCTTGCCGCAAGGCATCGGCAACCTCTTTCAAGATCCGAGCTCCTTGTTCCCACAGCCTTCCGATTTCAGTGTCTCGAATCTCTGTGCTAGCCAAGGCTCAGGAGGGTTGCTCTCAAATGCCTGCTCGCTGATCCCCGCCAATCTTCCCAATTTCGCTGCAATTCCGCCGGTCATCCAGGACTTTACCAACGTGCAAGGAGACCTGGCCAACTTTAAGACCAGTCTGGGGAATCTCTGCGGTGGGATCAACAACGGAATTTCGACCATCGACAACACGAGCATCAGTATACCGACGTTGAAAAGCTTTCAACTTCCAACAGGCGTAAGTTTCAAGCCCCTGACCAACATCCATCTAATTTTTACAAGCGTGAGCATTGGTCCGGCTACCATTACTTCACCGTTCCAAGTTGCGCCACTTTCTTGCTCCACGCTCTAAGTGTGCGCGGATGGTGAGGACCATGGTTGAGGCAAAAGCTTAAGTGTAGAAAGTCTGGCGGCGGGAATGCGGGAATCGCCAAGCAGGGGTTCCCGCGCCCGATCCCAGAAAAGCAACGATTGTTTCTTTGCGATTTTACGGAGGAATGTTATGCCAAAACGCTATTCCATTCGGTGGGCAACCGCGGCGATATTGTTCTCAGTCGGCTTGCTTATAGCCGCGCGTCCGGCACGTGCCAGCGACGTGCAAATTACGCTCAACAATCTCACGTTCGGCAGCTCGTTCGGTTCAGAAGTCTTTAACGGATCATTTCTAGTGGACACAGCAACGGACGAGGCCATCTCCTCATCCATTGATGCGAACGGTGTCGCGGGGCTGAATTTCTTTGGAGTTGATCTAACAGGGTCCGAACCGTTTCAATTCGCATTCGATGATGGCTTTGGCGACGTCCTGTTTGTGAACTTGGCCTCAGGGCTATCGAGCATGAGCTATGGCTCTACCGACGCCAGCATCTTTCCCGCAGGAGGCCTCGGCTCGTTGGGGTTTACGTTCGAAAACGGATCATCCGGCTCCTTCACCGCGGGTGCGCCTGTCGCGACTCCCGAGCCCGGTTCCCTGGTCCTGCTCTTGACAGGGTCGCTCCTGATTCTTGGCGGGGAGTTTGCACGCCGGGTGGCACGCCTTTCGCTCTCGTGAAATTAGCAGCCGCGGACCGATGACACCACTACGCCATTTCGCGAACAGCCACTTACTTGGTTTGGCCGTAGGGTGCCGGCGGGTGGCGCACCTTTCGCGCCACGTTTTCCTCTTGTGAAATGATTCGGTGTAATGCCGGCAAGCGACAGCCTCCAACAACCGCACCCTTAAACCTCAAAGGGTGCGCCACCCACCCGACGTCCTCCCACAGTATCAGGAAACGTTCCGTCTGTCCCCGTCCCCCCAGGGGGTTATGGGCTTCACGCGGTGAAAAACGAGCCCTGGCGCGCGCCAGCCGGAACAACAATTGACTTCTCGATGAAGATCATCTTCTTTTGGACGAGAGGGCAATTCTCCGAATCACATCGCACGCCAGATCACGCGTGGAGCAGCTTTGCAATTACATCGCTCGCGGTGTAAACGGGGCTATTTGGCGGCAGAAACGATGAAATTTCGCGCAAGGCATCTCCAGAAGTGACCAGGCCTCTTTCAATGTGTTTGCCGCAGCGTACCTGAGGATGTCCGATGTTCGCCACCAGCGCGTTACAGAGGCATTTTCGGCCTGTCGTATCCTCAGCCTTTCCTCCCTTTGACAGGTATACGCTGACAGGCTCTCCCGCGCACCGATAGTCAATCGTGCCCGCCGCGGTCCTGTAGGCCTCGCGGAGATAGCCGAGATCGCAGATGCGCGGTCTGGCGCGATAGACCTCGGGTTCCGAAATCGTGCCTTCTAAGTGCGCGACCTTGAATGGGTAACCCGTCGGAGAGGCCAAGGGATCGGTGAGGACCTTCGCATGCCCCAAAATCGCTTTGTTCAAAAGCGCCTGCTTGTAATCATCCCGCAATCCCGATTCCGCGCAGAAAGCAAATGCGGTTCCGACTTGCACCCCGGTTGCGCCCGCAGCCAGGGCTTCGCGGAGCTTTTCGGCGGTGCCGTACCCTCCAGCAAGCCAGAACGGTAGCCTCAGTTCTCGCATCTTCTCCAGGTCAACTGTGTCACGTTCTCCATAGATCGGTTCGCCCGCTTCGGTGAGCTGCAGCTTCCCACGAGGCGGCGCGTTGTGTCCTCCGGCCGTAGGCCCTTCGACAACGAATCCGTCGACCTTGCCGTTTGCTTTTTTTACCAGAGTTACAGCAAGTGTGTTCGAGGCGACAATGGCAAGAAAGCGTGGCCGTACCAGTGGCGGAAGCTCGCCGTCCGTGAAATCCCGCGGCACAAATGTGATCGTGGTGTCATCATCATCCTGCGCGCCCGTAACCTGCAGTTCATAATTGGCGGGCTCGTGATTGGCCAAATGGTTGAGCACACCAGGAATCTTGAGAGGAATGCCCGCGCCCATCAGTACGTACTCGACGCCCGCGAGCATGGCTCCGTAAAGGGAAGGCAGGTGTGGAATCCGGATCTTTTCCAGATAATTGATTCCCACAGGGTTGTCATGACCGTCGTGTGCCAGACTTACTTCGACAAAGTTGGCAACAATGCACAACTCGATCAGTTCGCGAGGACTATCCTTGGAATGCTTCGGCAAGCTTTTGTAGGACTGATTTTTTGTCTTGCCGCCCGCGATGTAATACGTTTTCCAAATCCGCTCCGCCATAGTGCGGAAAGGAAAACGATCAAGGCCCCTGCGCATGTGCCCGCCGGGATCACCATCCTGCAGTCGTCTGACAAAAATCTGATCGAGCGCCGTTCCTGAAACGACGCCAAGTTGACCGAACCGAGATACCGCCTGCGCGAGCCTCCAGTTGGAGACGCCCGCCCCCATGCCGCCCTGAATGATGGTCGGATAGCCGTTCACGCCCTATATTTTGTCACAACACGGCGTCTCTAGCTGTAAGAGTTTTGTCGTTATCCGAGGCCGATTGCACAATGCGATAGTCTCGAAAGCCTTTTCTGCGCCTGCGGGCTTTCCCCGCTCCTGCAATTCGACGATAATGATTTCCTCGAATGAATCGCCGCGTTTCCATTCTCATCCTGCTCGCGCTCTCCATCGGCATTTACGTGGGCACCTCCGGTTGGCCGCCGCTGCTCGATAGTTCGGACGCGGGCCACGCCGAAGCCGCGCGCGAAATGCTGCAGAGCCACAACTGGGTAATCCTGCACATCGACGGTATTCGCTACTTGGAAAAGCCGCCGCTGCATTACTGGCTCGTCGCCGCTAGCTACGCCGCATTCGGCGTCAGCGCGTTTGCCACGCGCTTGCCGCTGGCGCTCGCCGTCGTGGGCCTGGTGCTGATGGTTTATTTTTTCGGACGGCGATGGTTTGGCGAACGCGCGGGATTTTATGCGGGCCTGGTGATATGCACTTCGCCGGGCGTGTTTCTCTTCACGCGCATCATGCTTCCGGAAGCGATCTACGCGCTCTTTTTCACGGCGGCGTTTTATTTGTTTTTGCGCGCGTGGCAAGGAACACTTTCAGCGCGAGCCGGTTACTGGGGCGCGGCGGCGCTGATCGCGCTCTCCGTACTGACGCGCTCGCTCATCGGCGTCGTGTTCCCCGTGGCAATTCTTTTCTTTTTTCTGCTGGCCACGGGGCGCTTAAAGGAATGGCGGAGATTGCCACTGATTTCGTCGCTAATTGTTTTTTTGATTGTGGCGCTGCCGTGGCATATTGCCGCGTTATTCAGCGGGCACGGATTTTTCGGCGGATTTTTCTGGTTTTACTTCATCAACGAGCAGATTTTCCGCGCGCTTGGCTGGCGATATCCGGCCGATTACGAAGCCGTGCCGCTGTGGCTGTGGACCGCAGAGCACATTGTATGGTTCTTTCCGTGGATTGTATTTTTGCCCTCCGCGATTCGCGAAATCCCTCCGATGCGCGAATGGCGGAAAAATCTGAACGAACGCGGACAGGCGTTGGTGCTCTTGAGCGTTTGGGCGCTGTTCATTTTGCTTTTCTTTTCCTGGACGAAAAGCCGTATGGAGTATTACAGCTTCAGCGCGTGGCCCGCGATTGCGATTTTGCTCGGCCTGGGATTGGCGCGGGCCGAGGAGCGCGCGGCGAAGTGGTTGCCCCGTGTGCAAGGCGCGCTCGCCGGCCTCGGCGTAGCGATCGCGGCGATTCTCGGAGCGATGCTGTGGGCTTCGCGCGGCATTTCTTCGACCGGAGATATTTCTTCTCTGATGCAAATGCATCCCACTGGTTTTTACCGCGTAGCGATGTCCGACTTCATGGACCTGACACCGCAAGCGTTCGCGGATTTGCGGCACCAGGCGCTGGCTGCATTGATTGTCGTGTTCGTTGGATTTTTTGCGGCGTGGCTGCTGCGGACCCGCAAACACCATTTTGCCGCCACCATAACACTGGCTTGCATAATGGCCGCGTTTTTTTTCTGCGCAAATTGGGCGCTGGGCGTTTTTACTCCGCGCCTTTCTTCCGAACCGCTCGCACAAATCATCATGAAGTATTATCAGCCGGAGGATAAAATCGCTCTTTACGGAGAATACGACGCAGGCAGCAGCATCGGATTTTACACGGGCCAACGAATTTGGATATTCAACGGGCGCTACAACGGGTTAGAGTTCGGCTCCTATTATCCGGACGCGCCGCATATTTTTCTGGACGATCACACGTTCTGGCCGCTGTGGAATGGCAAAAAGCGTGTGTTTCTGGTGATTCCACCGGAAGAAACGCAGCAGGCGCTGGTGCGCATGCCTCCGAAGACGACTTTTTTGCTGGCGCAAATCGGCGGCAAGGCTGTTTACGTGAATCATCGCATCACGCCGAACGAACTAAGCCTGGCGGATTTGAAGAAATACGCAGAGCAGATGCCGGATATCTCACCGGTGGCGGCGCTATCCGGCGCGCTGCCAGCTAGCGTCTCGCGAAAGATCAACTGATTCGACGTCCGCGCTTCGGCGCGGAGATGTGTGTGGCATGATGTGCTAAGGGAGAATTCATTTGCGCGCGGTCATTACGGGCGGAGCAGGATTTCTGGGTTCGCATCTGTGCGACAAATTCATCGAGCGCGGATGGGAAGTTGTCTGTCTGGACAATTTAAGCACCGGCGCGGAAGCGAACATCCAGCATTTGACGGCGAATCCGCGTTTCAGTTTTGTGCGGCACGATGTGACACGCTATATCGACGTGCCCGGGCCAGTGAATGCGGTGATGCACTTTGCGTCGCCGGCGAGTCCCGACGATTACCTGCGGCTGCCGATTCAAACCTTAAAAGTGGGTTCTCTGGGAACTCACAACGCGCTGGGACTGGCGCTCGCAAAAAAATCGAGGTTCCTTCTGGCGTCTACGTCGGAATGTTACGGGGATCCGGATGTGAGCCCGCAACCGGAGACTTACTGGGGACACGTGAACCCCATCGGGCCGCGCGGCGTTTATGACGAGGCGAAGCGGTTCGCTGAAGCGATGACGATGGCCTACCACCGCGCGCATGGAGTCGACACGCGCATTGTCCGAATTTTTAACACCTACGGACCGCGCATGCGACTGAACGACGGGCGAGCGCTGCCGAATTTCCTCTATCAGGCGCTTTCAGGACAGGCAATCACGGTTTACGGTGACGGGCATCAGACGCGCAGTTTTTGCTATGTGTCGGATTTGATTGCGGGAATTTTGGCGCTCTTTGATTCAGCGGAGCATTTACCGACGAACATAGGAAACCCGCACGAGATTACGATTCTGGAATTTGCGGAACGCATTCGCGCAATCACCGGCAATAAGGCCGAGCTGGTGTTCAAGCCGTTGCCGCAGGACGACCCGAAAAGACGCTGCCCTGATATACGCAAGGCGCAGGCGCTTTTGCATTGGGAACCAAAGGTGAACCTCGAAGAAGGACTGAAGCTCACGCTGGAATATTTTCAGAAGAAAGTGGCCGAAGAGCGCCGCGTCACAGGCTAGGGCTCGGGCGGTTCAGGCTAGAGCTCCGGCGGAACTGGAAACCGCAAGGTCCGGCCTGCCGACGGAGTGATATTCGAAGCCGAGCGACTTCATTTCCTGCGCGGAAAGCAAATTGCGACCGTCCAGGACCAGAGGTCTGGCCATGCTCTTGTGAATGCGCTTCCAGTCGAGATTGCGGAACTCTTCCCATTCGGTAACGATGAGCAACGCATCCGCGCCGCGGGCCGCCTGGTACGCGTCCGATGCGCAAATGAGATCCGGGAACTGTTCGCCGATTTTTTCCATCGCTTGCGGATCGTAGGCCTTCAGCCGCACACCTTCCGTTTGCAACTTTTTTATCAATTCGATCGATGGAGCAAAGCGAATGTCGTCGGTGTTGGCTTTGAATGCCAGACCGAGAATACCGATCTGTTTCCCCTTCAGTACCCAGAGCGAATGGCGAAGCTTTTCGACGAAGCCCGTAATTCGCTGATGGTTTATGCGTTCCGCTTCGCGGAGCATGGCAAAGTCTATGCCGTTGCGTTCGGCCAGGCGCACAAACGCCTGAACGTCCTTGGGCAAGCAGAAGCCGCCAAACCCGAGGCCGGGGCGGAGAAAGTGCGGCCCGATTCGCGGATCAAGGCCGACGCCGTGCATGACTTCTTCGATATTCGCGCCGAGTTTTTCCGCCAGATCGGAAACCATGTTGGCGTAGGAAATCTTCAGCGCGAGGAAAGAATTCGAGGCGTGCTTGATCAGCTCGGCGCTATTGATTGTGGTGACCACCCAAGCGGGAGGCTTCATCGGCGGGCAGGCGCCGTCGTGTACCGGGCATTTGAACTTTTGCTCGAGCACCGGACGGTAAATTTCGTGAAGCTGCTTTTCGGCGATTTCGTCGTCAACGCCAATGACAATCCGATCCGGGTGAAGAAAATCTCCGATGGCCGTGCCTTCACGCAAAAATTCCGGGTTGGAAGCGACGCGGAAACGCACTCCACCACGGCGTCCATAAATCCCGAGGACGCGCTGCAACTGCTGGCCCGTCTGCGCGGGGACGGTGCTCTTCTCGACGACGAGCTTGTCGGACTTCGCCTCGACGGCAATCATCTGCGCGACGTGATCTATGGCGCTGAGATCCGCGTCGCCAGTCGGAAGCGGCGGAGTTCCTACACAAATGAAGATGGCATCGCCTTCGGCGGCAGCGCGAGGGTCGGCGGAAAAGGACAGGCGGCCTTCCTGGCGATTTCTTTCGACGACGCTGTCGAGGCCGGGCTCGAAGATGGGCAATTTGCCGGCTTCGAGCGTGTCGATTTTGGATTTGTCGTTATCAGTGCAAAGAACGTGATGACCGAGTTCTGCCAGGCATGCGCCGGTGACTAGGCCGACGTAACCTGCGCCGATGACGGATATTCGCACGGACTTCTCCCTGTGTGAGCCTTTATGAGATGGTACATGAGCCTTTCATACGCGCCCAAGCATTTTCGTATAACCAGCAGCCTGCGCCAATACCCGAATTGCAGTATGCAACGGTTTGCACTCCGAGGCCGCTGTAGCATCACGATTTGACGAGAAGGAAACTGCCGATAACGAGCGCGTCGGCGCCAGAGCAGAAATAACTGCGCACGGCGTGGCGTGGAGAGAGCACGAGCGGCTCGCCGAATAGGTTGAAGGAAGTGTTGAGCAAGACGGGCGCAGGCGCCTGAGTGCCGAAACCTTTCAACAAGTTCCAGAAACAGGGATTGGCTTCGCGCGCCACGACGTGGAGGCGCACCAGATTGCCGGGCAGCGTGTGCATGGCAAGCAAGTTGCGGTGCTCGGGGCGAAGGCGGCCCATCGTTGCCATGAAATGGGCGGGCGACGTAAAGTCGAAGTACCGGGCGGCGTCTTCTTCGGGAACAGAGAGTGCGAATGGGCGAAAAGGCTCGCGATGTTTCAGGTAGTCGTTGAGATTTTCCTTCACGTAGGGAGTCCAGGGCGATGCCAGGATGCTGCGATTGCCCAGAGCGCGCGGCCCGAACTCTGCCGCGCCCTGAAACCAGCCGACGATTTTTCCGGAAAGGAGCAGCTTCACCGTCTCGTCCATTTTCCGGGCATCCGAGTCCAGCCAGCGATAGACAGCCTTGCAATTGTCGAGGACTTTCTTGACGTCTTCATTCGAATAGCTTGGACCAAGATATAAATGGGAAAGAGGGGCGGTTCTCGCGTGCTTCGTTTTTTGCCCACGAGCCAGCGACGCGGCACCGAGGGCCGTTCCTTCATTTCCCGCCGCGGGCTGCACAAAGATGTTATCGAAACCGGATTTCTGCTCGAGCGCGGAGACGAGAAGCGGATTGAGAAAAAGTCCGCCCGCCACGCAAAGATGCTGTATGCCGTGACGCGTTCGAAGAGACTCCGTTAAATCCGTGATGACGATTTCGCAAGCTCGTTGCAGGCTTGCCGCCAACGCCGCGCGCTTGGCGTCGTCGATTTCGGCATTTGGCTGGAACGATACGCCAATTTTATCGTAGAACTTTTTCGAGAAGGCCAGGCGGCCAGAAAATCCCGTGGTGAAAAAACTCGAATCCAGTTTGAGGGACACGCCCGACTTGCGGCGAAACATCTCAAGAAATATGTCGAGGAAATCAGGCTCCGCCGTAAGGCTGAGCCATTGCGTTTTGTGCTCATGCTCGTGGGGCCGATAGCCGATCAATTCGGTGACTTGCGAATAGACCCACGCGAGGGAATTTGGAAAGGGCATGTTGCGCTCGACGCGGATTTGTTCGCCCTCGCCGATGGCGAGCATTCCGGTGCGGCCGCCTCCGCGTTCATCGCAGGTAAGAATCAATGCGCGATCGAACGGCGAGGCGTAAAAGGCGCTAGCCGCGTGGCAAAGATGATGATCGAAATACTGGACGGGAACGCGGGGGTCCCCAGAAAGCAAACGGAGGATTCGCTGATTGTTCAGGTCGCGGGCAAGTTCGCCGAGTGCCTTGCTTTCATAGTAGGCACTGGAAATCGGGGCAACGGGCAGAAATCGCGCATGGAAAACGGAGCCGCGCGCCCAAGAATGCCAAGGCTCGCCGGCGACAGCGACGGCGTCGAGGTCACGCCAAGCGATTCGGGCGTGCTCGAGGCAAAAGCGGATTGCCGAGCGCGGAATGCCGGATGCGATGCGAACGCGCTCGAGTTTCGATTCTTCGATGGCGGATGAGAAACCGGCGTCGCCAAGAAGGGCGGCGGCCGTGTCGTGCTCCAGCGCGGATAATCCGAGGAAGTACATTCACAGCGCAGAGAAGCTAAGGATTGCCGGCGCGTGCAAACGAGCGGCCATTGGTCAGAATGCCGCGGAGTCCCATCAAAATCAGACGAGGCTGGCTGACACAAACGCGCCAGAGAACTTTTAGAGCTTCGTCGCGTGAATACTGGCTGAGGGAGCGCTTGGCGGGCGCGTTGAGCGAATCGACCAGCCGGCTGTAATCATCCTGCGTGAAGCGGTGCATGGCGCGGCGAATCAAAAGGTGCATATCCAGTTCGCGCCGCAGTTCGCGCAACTCGCGGCTTGCGCCGCCGCCTAGAATCGCTTCGGCGACTCCGGCTGCTCCGCGCAAACCAGTGACGATGCCTCCCACGGTGCTTACCTTGACTTGATCGGCGGCGTCGCCAACGAGAAAGACTTCCCCTCCGGCGAGTTTCTTCCGCACGGGAACCCAGCGCGTATACACCGGGATGCGGGCGCCTTGAAAGGTGAGTGGCTCGAGATTGCGCTTCACCAGGAATGCTTCGAGATGCTTGCGCGCCTCCGAACCTACTTCGCCGATCAAACCGAGCGCACCACGCTCGGCGGATTCAGGTATCAGCCAATAAAAATACGGCGTGTCGGCGGGAACGAACCAGACGCGGACGGTATCGGGCGACATATCTTTGGGAAGCGGCACAATGGCCTGAACGAGCGGGACCGTTTTAGATTTAGGCCATCCTGCCGCCTGGGCGACGCGACTGGAGGATCCGTCTCCGGCGACAACTGTTTGCGCGGAAAATTGCTCGGTGCTGTTTTCGGCGGCGCGCTCCAACTCCAGAGTGATTTTGCCGTTCTCTGCCTTGAGACCGCGGAAATTTCTGCCGAGGGCTATTTGCGCTCCCGCCTGCTGCGCGTGTTTGGCGAGGGAATGAATCAGCGCGGAGCGCTCGATGATCAGATCTGGCTGGTCGAGCGTGATGGTGGCGGCGCGGCCGTCAGTGAAAAGCTCAAATTTGCGAATTTCGTTGACGATGCTCGGGGAGCCAACTTTGCCCAAAATGTCATTCATACGCCGCGTGACAATCAGAGTACGAGCAGCGGGATCAATGCAGGGGGATTGTTCGAACACACGGACGGGTACGCTCGCGCGGGCGAGCAAGTACGCGGTGAAAAGGCCCGCCGCGGAACCGCCGACTACGGCGACAGGGCCGCTGGATGTCGTAGGGACGGGGCGGCTGTTCGATGGCTGATCAGGCGATGACAAGGGCATCCTCTTGCACTGGAGTCTGCTGCGTGGCCCGCTACTCTACCTGGGATGGAGGCCCTGAAGTGGCTGCTAACGTCACTTTCGAGATATCCGCGCGGGCAACCATACCACCATCGCAGGGAAGGCAAGTGAGTATAGCGTATCTGCCTGCCTGCGCAAGATAGGACTGCGCGGTCAGTCAGAACCCGTGGGACGAAGTAATTCAAAGACTTTCGGCTGGCGCTCGTAGGGGGAGCGCTCCAGGAAAACTATGGCAGCGACACCCGAGAGAAGCAGCACGCCGCAGAGGGCGTAAACCTGCAACGGGGACAAGTACGTCACCAGAAGGGCAAGCACGCCAAAGAGACAACCTAAACCGTAAAGGAAGAGGACGGCACCTCTTTGGCCAAAACCCAGATTCGACAGGCGATGGGCGGTGTGGTCCTTGCCTGGAGACGTAAACGGTAACAGACCACGACGCAAACGGGAGATGGTAATTAGCGTAGTGTCAAAAATCGGCACGCCAAGGATCAAAACTGGAACAAGCCAGTCCGCCAGAAAATATCCATCGGCAGGCCGCAGTTTCAACCCGAGAGCCGCCATCAAGAATCCAAGAAACATGGCGCCACCATCGCCCATGAAAATCTTCGCTGGAGAAAAATTCCACCGCAAGAAACCCAAGGCCGCGCCCAGCGTTGCAGCCGCAAGCGTGCAGACGAGGATTTGCCCGTTAAGCAGCGCGGCGACGGTGAAAAAAGCCGCAGCCACGGCGGCGATGCCGGCGCAAAGACCATCCATGTGATCGAGAATGCTGAATGCCGCAGTGATTCCAACGACCCAGAAAAGAGTCAGCACGATATCCAGGACGGTGCCGAGCCTTCCCGGCAGAAAATCGGCGAAAACCTGGGCGTGAATTCCAGACGCTATGAGAACGCACGCGGCCAAAGGCATGGTGACGAATAGCTTAACCTGATGATGAAGCATGCCGATGTCGTCCAGTATGCCGGTGATGGCGAGGAGTGTGGCGCCCGCGAGAACCGCCAGAATCTCAGCTCGGGTGTTGTTGTGCATTGTGACAACGACGGCCAAGACAAAACCAGCGTAAATGGCAGCCCCGCCGAGAAGCGGCATGGGCTTCACATGGACCTTGCGCGGGTCGGGCTTATCTACCATGCCGACATGCAGGGCGAACCGGCGCACCGGGGCTGTCAAACTGAGTGAGGCGAGGAGGGCGATAACGAAAGCAATCCAAATGGTCGACATGAGCAAACTCCGAAACTAACGAGCCGTGAGCATTTTTTCGAGGCGTTCTTTTACTTGTTCTGGTTTTCTGTCGGCAAAATACCAATCCATGGTGCGGCGCAACCCATCGCGGAATTTCACCCTCGGCTCAAAGCCGAGAAGTTGTTTGGCGAGAGAGTTATCCGCGACGCGGTTTGCCGGACCCGTGGGCATATTACGCAGAAACTTGAAGTCGGCCTTTTTGCCCGCGTATTCCAGCGCAAGTTGAGCGGCGTCGATGACGCGGACGCGCTCCATGGTGCCGAGATTCACGGCGGTGCCGTCGTTGATTTTTTCCGCGGCCAGAATGGTGCCGTTGACGATATCGTCCACGTAAGTCCAATTGCGGATCTGCTGGCCGTCGCCCCAAATCTCGAACGGATTCTGGCCCACGAATGCGCGGCCAATCATGGCGATCACAGCGTGATTCTCCACGCCGCGCGGACCGTAGACAGTGAAGTAACGGCACGAGGCAGCGCCGAGTTTATATTCGCGATGGTACGCCTGAAGCGTCATTTCAGCCATCAATTTTGCCCAGCCGTACATATTATCGGCGTCGTGAGGCGCTTTGACATCGGCTTCCTTGAGATAGATTTCCTTGGTGGTGTCTGTCTGCATGTAATTCGGGTAGACGCATCCCGAAGAGGCATAACAGACTTTCTCGACACCAGCCTTCACCGCTTCCCAAAAAACAAGTCCGTCGAGGAAAAGATTGGAAGCCGGTCCCGCCTGATGCAGGTCAACGTAGCCGCGTCCGCCATGATCGGCGGCGAGATGAAATACGACTTGGATGTCCTTCATGGCGCTGCGGGTTACGCCGGGTTCCCGCAAATCCGCTTCGATGAAGCTGACCCTTCCGGCCTTGACGTGATTCTGAATGTTTTCCAATCTGCCGCTCGACAGATCATCCACGACGCGAACTTGCGCGCCGCGCTCGAGCAACTGGTCGACAAGATTTGAACCGATGAAAGAGGCGCCGCCGGTGACAAGTACCTTCTTACTTTTCCACATTAGGGTTGCTCCTGCATTCAGGGGGGTGAATGCCTTCGAGGACTGCGACGAATTTCTGTAACTCGTTTACTCTAGCATAGTTTTCCGCTGCTTTACGGGCGCGTTCGCCCATCGCAGCCAGCCGGGCCGGATCGCTCTTGAGCGTCCGGATAGCATCAGCGACTTCCGATGGTTTGTCGGGATCCGCGACGAGGCCGCAGTCTGTGGAGCGCACAATTCGTGCGACATCAGTATCTTCCGGGGCAACGGCGAGAATTGGACGGCCTGCCGCAAGAATTGAATAGACCTTGCTGGGGACCACAACGCCGCCAAGCCCTCGCCGTATTGTGACGACGTGGACGTCTCCCGCAGCCATGACGCACGGTATTTCTTCCGGCGGCCGAAACGGCAAAAAACGCACCGTTGCCGAGTCACGGCTCGATTCTTCGAGGCGCTCGCGGCTAACCCCATCCCCCACGAAAATCATGCGAGTGCCATTCGCAGGAAGCAGCTTTGAGGCTTCGAGCAAGGTGTCCCAGGCACCGTAAAATCCGAGATTGCCCGCATGAAGCACTACAAAATCGGCGGCGCCACGTATCTCGCCGATTGCGGGATGGTTTTGAGGCGGAGGGGCAGCCGGAAGCGAAGTGCCGTCGCGAACCACGACGACGCGCTCGGGATCGACGCCCTTTGCGAGGATGCGGTCGCGCATGTCGTCGCCCAGAACGATGACGCGCGCGGCTCGGCGCAAAGCAGCCCTGTGAAGGCGTTCCCAGAGGGCAACCCAACTTCGGGGACGGACAATGTCGCCGCCCAGGGCCATATCGGGATAAAGATCACGGATGTTATAGACAAAAGGAATGCCCTTGATACGAGCGATCGTCGCACCGACGATTCCGTTAAAAGGAGGGTCGGTCATGGCAAGAACGAGGTCGGCCTTGATAAGCATGGCGCGAGGAATAGCTAGAGCAGCGTAGGAAAGATAGTTGGCCACGCGGCGGCGCATTTGGTGACGAGGATAAGTGGTAGAACCCACACGCTCGACGGTGAGATTGCCCACGACGCTACGGTGAAGGAAAGCGAAAGGATAGCGCTCATCCGGATCGTATGACGGACGCCCGGCCAAAACGGTAACCTGGTGACGCTTCGATAGGGTATCGGCGACCACTGCGGCGATTTTCGCCGTCGCGGATGTGTCCGGCGGAAAATATTGGTTGAGCAATAAAATGTTCACAGCAGTTCCGCGTTACTGTTGAAGTATGCCGAGGCCACGTTACGAATCCGTGTGCTCACGATTTTGTATCCAAAACAGCAGTAGAAGGTTCTTCGCGCGTGATCTCTTGCGATTTTTTCTCCAGCAGAAAATTCCCTAAAACCAAAACGTCCATTTTGGTGCGATCGAAACAGGCCAGGGCTTCTTCGGGCCGGCAAACGATCGGTTCGTTGTCGTTAAACGACGTGTTCAGCAAAACAGGAACGCCAGTGAAGTCGCCGAAAGCGCGGATGAGCCGCCAATAGAGCGGATGAGTTTCGCGGCTGACGGTCTGCAAGCGCGCGGTGCCATCGACATGCGTTGGCGCAGGAATTACCACGCGCTTCGATGGGCGCACCGGATACGCGAAGGTCATGAACGGCGAGGGATGGGTGCGTTCGAAATATTCTCCCGTGGCTTCCTCGAGAATCGAAGGAGCGAAAGGCCGGAAGGTTTCGCGATGTTTGATGCGGCGGTTGAGTATCTCTTTCATTTGCGCGCGGCGCGGATCGGCGAGGATGCTGCGGTTCCCCAAAGCACGCGGACCCCATTCAGCGCGTCCCTGGTACCAGCCGACAATTTTCCCCTGAGCGACATGCTTGGCCGTGGCCTGCACGAGCGCGTCTTCTTGGAGTTCGGTGACTTGAACATCTTCGGAATCCGAGCCGCGGCTCGAAACGGCTTTGCGAATATCGCCGGGTGTGAAACCGGGACCCCAGAAAGCATGATTCATCTCAAAGCTGCGCGGTTGTCGGAGAATCTGATGGTACACGGCAAACGCTGCGCCGAGAGAAAGGCCGCCATCGCCAGCAGCAGGCTGGACGTAGATGCGCTCGAAAGGCGTGCGTTCGAGAATTTTGCCATTAGCCACGCAATTGAAGGCGACGCCGCCGGCCAGGCAGAGCGTTTTCGCTTTAGTTCGCGCGTGGAGAGCGTTCACGTTGGCCAATAAGATTTCTTCGAGATGCGTCTGCATGGACGCGGCCAAGTCCCTGTGGCGCTGTTCGAGAGGCTGTTCGGGGGCGCGAGTATGGCCAAGGCGTTCCTCGAGAAGCGGCGAGAAGAGGCGGCCGAGCACTGGGGTTTCGTTCGCCTTCTTCCAGGTCATTTCCGGACCGGTCTTATGATGCGTGAAATAACGAAGGTTGAGACGGAAACCGACGGGAGCTTCAGCGCGAACGACGTCGCGGAGCTCGTCAAGATACGCGGGCGAACCATAAGCGGCGAGGCCCATTACCTTGTACTCATCACCAAACTTCCAGAAGCCCAGATATTGCGTCATCGCGGTATAGAACATTCCGAGCGAATGGGGAAATGCGATGGAGCCATCGACGCGAATTTGCGAACCCTCGCCGACTCCCCACATGGTGCTCGCGAAATCACCCAAACCGTCGGCAGAGAGCACGGCGGCACGGTCGAAAGGGGAAACAAAAAATGTGCTGGCCAGATGAGCCTGGTGGTGTTCAATGCGATGAAATTGCGCGCGAATGCTTTGCGGGTCCAGTTCGAATGCAGCTGCGAGCTCGTCCTTCACTCCGGCAAAGCGCGATAGAACTTTGAGACGTTCAATGGCGAAGTGAGGCATGCGCAGGGCGAAGCGCAACTTTGTACCCAGGCGCGCCCACGGATTGCGCGGTATTGCGATGTGATCGACTTGGGATAACTTAACTCCAGCGGTTTCCAGGCAGTATTGGATGGCCTTAACCGGCAACCCTGCGGCGTACTTCACGCGATTGAGGCGCTCTTCTTCGACGGCCGCGACAAGGCGACCATCCACCACGATAGCTGCCGACGCATTTGCGTGGTACGCGTTGATTCCCAAGATAATCATGCGCCTGTCAATTCCCTCTTGCTGGAGTTCGGAATGCCAGTTGGTTGCCGCGATTAGGATAACGCGGAAGCGGCCTTCTTGTCCTTATCGTTCGGGCGTTCGGTGACTCCGGCCAAATTTCGGCGGACCCATTCGTTGAGCACAAATAGGCTCCAAGGCCGCGACCAGCTTGTGCGCCCGGCCAAGAAGTTCCGCCAGACACTCCTAACTTCCTTCTTGTCGATGATATCGCTGAGGGTTTGGTCACAATTTGTGAGTCCAGATTCGACGCGGTCGCGCAGCGGGCCACGCAGCCAATGTTCCCAAGGCAACGTGAATGTACGCTTGGTTTGGGACACAATCTCTTTTGGCAAGAGGCCTCCAAGCGCCTCAATCAGCAGGGCCTTGCGCATGCCATTCCTGTTTTTTATGGGCGCCGGAAGACTGAGCGCCAATTCGACAAGCGGATGGTCCAAGAATGGAACGCGAACCTCGAGCGAATGGCGCATGCTCATGGTATCCGTGTCTCGAAGGAGCATATTGACCAGATAGGAGCGAATTTCCAGCCAGGAAACGGCAGTGAAAGGATCGAGTTGGGCGGCCTCGGCGGCGGCAGCGTTCATCCAGGCGGACCACAATGAGCTCTCCCAGCCAGAGCGATTGGCGCGAAGAAGCTGCGACACGGTTCGTGGCGGGAAGAGCGTTCGCGTGAAGAAATACGGGTGCGGGAAATCGTCCGGATCCGAAAACGCGCCAGCGAGTTTGAAAACTGAATCGGGATGCGATGTGCACGTGGCCCACGCGCGAAAGGGTGCATTTCCGGCTGCGCGGAACGGGGATGGGAGCAGTCGCGAGAACGCCATCATACGTGCTACTCGAGGAGTGGAACTGAACGTGGGGTAGCCGCCAAAAATTTCATCGCTGCCCAAGCCGGAGAGCGCGACTTTGAGACCAGCTTGGCGCGCCGCCCAAGATACGAAATAAGTATTTATGCCATCGACGCTCGGTTGATCGAAAGCGGCAACGGCATCGTCGAGGCGCAACTGCATTTCATCGCCGCTCAGAAGCAACTCGGAATGCTCGGTTCCGAGAAGATCGGCCGTTCGGCGGGCGAGCAAGGCTTCGCTGAATTCCTGCTCAGGAAAGACTACGGTGAATGTTTTTATGCCGGAACGCTGGCGGCTGGCTAGGGCGGCGAGCGCAGTGGAGTCAATGCCACTACTCAAGAAAATCCCCAAAGGTACATCTGCAAGCAAGTGGCAGCGGACGGAATCTTCGAGCGCCGCCCTCACTCGTGCGACCGGTGAAGTTCCCGTTGGCTCGGGAGCGTCCGATCTGGTGGCTTGGGTGGCGCTCCAATAAGGGTTGGGCCGAAACGACGCGGACGGTTGATCGCAAGAAACATAGCCGCAGTGGCCAGGCGGGAGGGAATAAACTCCATCGACGAGCGTCATGGTTTCGCCGATCGCACCGAAAAGCAGATAGCTGGACAGCGCCTCGGCGGAGAGACGGCGCGGGATGCAATTGCTGGCGAGAAGCGCGCACACTTCGGAGGCGAAGAAGAATTTGTTCTCCATCGTGGCGTAATACAGGGGCTTGATTCCCATGCGGTCACGCGCGAGGAAAACACGCCGGGGGAGTCCGGCTTTGCCTTCGGGTATTTCAACAATTGCAAACGCAAACATGCCGCGCAAATGCCGTGGGCAATACTCACCCCAGGTTTCGTAGGCGTGGACAATCACCTCCGTGTCGGATTGAGTGCGGAAAACGTGGCCGGCAGATTCGAGCGAGCGCCGTAATTCACGAAAGTTATAGATTTCCCCGTTGAAGACCACCGCGAGCGTAGAATTTTCGTTCCAAATGGGCTGTTGGCCGCAAGGGAGATCGATAATGCTGAGGCGCTGCATGCCGAGGGCGGCGCATGGAGCTATGAGCACGCCATTACCATCGGGGCCGCGATGCTCCATAGCGCGCATCATGCGCTGGAGGGGTAAGGCAGCTTGATTTTGGTCTTCGGAGCCGATTACGCCACAGATTCCACACATGGATTAGCTCGGCTGCTTCAAGAACGCAAGGCTGCACCAGCGCAGGCGGTCGTGCGGATACCGCGCGGATGCACTGTATGGTAGATCGCGGACAATCCGAGCGGAACCAAATACTGGACATTTGTTCATGCGACCTGAGCCTCCAGCACCGCATGGCTGTAAATGGCTTCCATGTCCGATAGCGGCTGCTCCCACGAAAGGCCACGCACGACGCCGGGGCAAGCATCACTGAATTGGCGGGCCAGGCTGCCACCACCGAGCAACAGTTTCAAGGCAGCGGCAAGAGCACGAGAATCGTGAGGAACAACCAGACCAGTTCGTCCGTCGACGATGGGAGCGATGCCGCACTGGTCAGTGAGGATCACCGGTGTGCCACAAGCCATCGCTTCGGCAGCAGAATTGCCGAAATTCTCGTTCTGCGAAGGCAAAACGAAGACGTCGGCGTCCCGATACGCGGCCCACTTTGCATCGTCATAGAGCGGTCCTGTAAACAAGACATTGTCGGTAATCCCCGATGCCGCTGCAAGGGACTTTAGACGCGCCAAGTATGCATCGCTTTCTTCGGGACCAGCAAAAACGAGGATGGAGTCAGCGGCGTGTGACGTTTCGCGACGCCAGAGCGCGAACGCGTCAAGCAATAAATCGGGACTTTTCTTAGGGACGAGGCGCCCAAGAAAAAGAACGAGTTGTGCTTGCGGTGAAATCTTCCATTTTTCGCGGAACGCACCCGCCGGTGGCAATGAAACTGGAATGTCTATTCCATTTCGCCGGACGACGGTGCGAACAGGATCAATTCCACCGGTCACGAGTTCCTGTCTCTCCTGTTCGGACGTGGCGATCACGCGATGCGCGCCACGCAAAAGGCGGTTTCCGAGAACTGTGTGGTAAAGCTTCTTGGCGCGAAAATTTCGAACGATAGGACGGAACATTCCCATGGGTTCGACAACGTACGGAATATGACGCCTGCGACAGAAAAATGCGACCGCTGGTCCAAACAGATCATACAAGCCATAAATATGCACGACATCGTGCTTCGCGAGTGATGCCGAGCAATACCCTATCACGTCCGGATTAAGCGTCAGCGCCCGATAGCGCGCGCGAGTGCGAAGGAAAATCGCTTGGACGCCTTGTTCTTCTGCACACCATCCCCAACGGCACTCTTGTGCTTTCATGGCGGGGGCTAAAGATGGCTTGAATCCAAAATCGGCAGTGAGTACCGTGACGTCATGGCCGCGGTGAGAAAGGCCGAGAGCGATGGCGCGCACCTTGACGACGGGTCCGCCCTTCTCTTGAAATGGATAGTAGGCCTGCACGGTTTTCAGAATGCGCATTGTCCGGAACCATCGCTCAGATCCGTAACACCCGGCTGTGCTCCGCGTCGGCGCAGCCGCTAACGCCGCCTCTGCGCCTCGATCACTGCCGCAAAATCCTGATCACCGTACCCATGCTTGACTGCATCTTCAAAGACTTCGATCGCCGGGACAGCGGTCTTCAACGTTAGCCCGCGCTGCTTTGCTTCCTCTAGAAAATACTTCAAATCTTTCGCCATCAGTCGCAGAGCGAAATTCGGCGTCAAATCGCCGGTCGTAGCGCGTGCCCAAATTGTCTTAATGAGAGGACTGCCAGGCGCACCATTGCAAAGAATTGTCGCCGCCTGCTCAGGATCCAGTCCGCTTGCCTCGACAAGAGCCATTGCCTCGGTAAACGACGCGGCTTGTGCACCGCAAAGGAAATTGTTCACGAGCTTCATCACGGCGCCGCTGCCCGTTGGCCCCAGATGAACAACGTCGCGGCCCAAGGCTGCCAACACCGGTCTTGCCGCCTCCAGCGCCTCCGCCGATCCACCCACCAGGAATAGGAGCTCGCCGGATGCAGCGTGTGGTTTCGTCCCAGTCACTGGCGCGTCGAGGAATTCGCAGTTCTGCCGCGCCGCTGCCGCTGCCATTTCGCGGACCCAGCGGGTCGTCAGCGTGCTAGATTCGATCAGCACAGTTCCCGACGCTGCGCCTGCGAGGGCCCCGTTTTCTCCGAGCCAAACCGCGCGCGAAGCGGCATCATCCGCAACCATGCTGATCACGACGCGCGCGTTTGCCGCAGCCTCGCGGGGCGAGCTTGCCACTATGGCCCGGTTTGCCGCCAGAGCTTGCGCTTTCTCACGGCTCCGGTTATACACCGCCACCGGAAACCCCTCCGAGAGTAGACGGCTGGCCATGCCCGTGCCCATCAGGCCTAATCCTAAAATCGCCACTCGTGGTTTCGCCATCGTCTGCGTCATCCTATGGCAACAACGGTCACTGGTTCTGTTGCACCTCGCGTGACGCGCAAGGGGTTGCGCAGCGCGCGCCCGAACCCTTCGAATCGCACCTGCATGACGTCGCCGTCGCGCAGCTCGATTCCTTCTCCAAAACTCAAACAATCGGCGCCGAGGAAGTGTACGTGTACGTCCCCGGGTCTGCGGTGCGTGTCGAATTTGAAGTGGTGGTGTTCGATATTCCGCAGGCTGTGGCACATTTCCGCCTCGCCGGTGCGAATTTGTTTGGACCACAGCACGCTTGCGCCACGCTCAATAGCCACCTCGCCCGAGACCGATTGAAAATCGGCGTCGAGTACGAGCTCAGGGCCGATGGCGCAGGTGCGAATCTTCGAACTCGCCAGGTTCAGGTAATTTCTCTTCTCGAACTTATGATCGGAAAACTCGTTTCCGACAGCCATGCCCACGCGCCGTGGCACGCCACTCGCATCCACAAGATAGATGCTGGCGATTTCGGCCTCTTCGCCACCGTCCTCCGCATACGCCGGAGTTTCGAGAGCTTCTCCGTGCGCACGCAAAATCGTTCCCGTCCCTTTGTAAAACCATTCTGGCGGCGTGCCGATCTGCCCTGACGCCGGACGCCCTCCCTCGATTCCCGAGCGAAACATCTTCATGCTGTCGGTGAGGTCCTCGTTTTTCACGTGCATGGCCTGCCGCTCGCGCGCGCTGCCGAGATGCGTCAAGCCCGTGCCGGACACGAGGCACCGCGCCGATTCCCGAGGATGATCCACAGGTACGAGCAACCGCCATTCCGAAGCCCCGCGATAAATCGAATCGTAACCGAGCAACTCCTCGGTGGTCTTTCGTTGCGCGAGCGCGCCGATTTTCGCGCCTGCTGCAATCGCTTCCTCCACGAGCGCATAAACCGATTCGCAATCGCCGAGCAGACGCAGCTTCGGCTCCTCGACAATTCCCACGCGCCGAGTCTTTTCCTTTTGAATCTGCACGAGCCGCATTACGCCCTTCGCCTCACTCGATCACCTCGAAGTTTACGAGCGCCTCTTCGTTCACGCGCAATCCGAGTCCCGGTGTATTTTCATCGAGGTCCACAAAGCCGTTCTGCGCCTTCGGCTCGCCCTCGAAGATGTACCAGAAAAGTTCGTTGCCCACTTCTACGTCCACAATCGGGAAGTATTCGGCCATTGGCGAGTTCAAGCTTGCCATCACGACGTGGTAGTTGTGCATCTGCCCGGCATGCGGGATCACCGGCACGGAGTACGATTCGGCGAGGGCGGAGATTTTGCGCGCCTGCGTGATTCCTCCCACACGATTCGTATCGAATTGAATATAGTCCACGGCGCGCGCCTCCAACAAATCGCGGAAGCCGTATTGCGTGTGTTCGTGCTCGCCGCCCGCGATGGGAATTCTGCCGTACGACTTCAGTTCCACATAGCCTCCAATATCGTCCGGAATCACCGGCTCTTCCAGCCACCGCAAATGAAATGGTTCGAGCAGCGGCAACATGCGCTTCGCATAATCAAGGGTCCAGCCCATATAGGCGTCCGCCATGACGTCAATTGCATCGCCCACCGCTTCCCGCACCGTGCGCACCAGATCAAGATTCCGTTGCATTCCCGCTGCGCCGTCGCTGGGGCCCCAGCCAAAACGCAGCTTCATCGCCTGATACCCTTCGTCCTTGTAGCGATTAGCCTCCGCCGCAAGCTCGCCGAGCGGCACGCTGTACAACCGGCTTGCGTACACCGGAATGCGCCGCTTGGTCCGGCCGCCGAGCAGGCGGTAAACGGGCTGTTTTGCCGACTTGCCCAAAATGTCCCACAGCGCGATATCCACAGCGCTGATGGCCGCCATGCCGATTCCCTTCCGCCCGAACGCCATCGTCTTGCGGTACATGTGCTGCCACAGAAATTCGATGTCCCACGGATCCGCGCCGATCAGCAGTGGCTTCAGGTAGAGGTCGATCACCTGCTTGGTCACAGGGGGGGCAAGCGCGGCGTTGCCGATTCCCACGAGGCCATCGTCGGTGAACACCTCGACGATCAACCATCCGTGAAACGTAAACGTGCTCATCGACGCCTCGGGCATGGACAGCAGGTCCATGGGATTCGTGCAGAAGTGCGGCGGCAGCGGAGCCGTCTTCCCCCTCCACCGGACGACTCGCGTGCGGATGTTTTTGATCTTCATCGTGCTCCTTCATATTCGAGATTGTTCCCTTGCGCCAGAGGCCGTATCACGGGAACCATCCCGAGGATCACCAGGAACGCAACCACGTGCAGCATTCCGGCCATGGTGAACACCAAGCCGTAGCCGAATCCATGATCCAGCAGGTATCCCACAAGTTCCCCGAACGCAATCCCGCCCATCGCGCCGCCGAACCCTACCAGCCCCGCAACTGCTCCCACCGCGTTGGTCGGAAACAAATCGGCCGGCACAATCATCACCAACGTGGACCACGATTGCTGCCCGAAATACGCCAGACTGAATATCGCGATCGCCCACGAGACCGCAACGTGGGGCACGAGCAAAATACTCGGCATCACGGCGGCGCTCAGGCCCAGCGCCACTTTCCGCGCGGCGTTCACGGAAAATCTCCTTCGCACCAAATAACTCGAAAACCAGCCGCCCACAAGGCAGCCGATGCCGGACGCCGCGTACGGAATCCAGGCGAACGTCCCAACTGCTTTGATGTCGAAGCCCCTCGCGTCGTATAAATATTTTGGCAGCCAGAAAAGATAAAAATACCATGCCGAATCGCTCAGGAATTTCGCAATGACTAATCCCCAGGCTTCGCGAATGCGCAGCAGCTCCAGCCAGTTATATTTGCGCGCGCCTGCGGCCGATTCGGTCACGAGCCGAATTTCTTCACGCTCGCGCGCGCTGATCCGCGGATGCTCGATGGGCGAAAAATACGCGAGCCGCCACCAGACCATCCAGGCGATTCCGAGCGCGCCGGTGATCGCGAAAATCCAGCGCCAGTTCAGGAAACTCAGCACCAGCGCGATCAGCGGCGGCGCGACAACAGCTCCCACCGCTGTTCCGCCGTTGATGATTCCCATCGCCGTGGCGCTTTCATGCGGCGGGAACCATTCGGACACAGCGCGCGTGGCCGCCGGAAAACCGCCGCCTTCTCCTGCACCCAGCAAGAACCGGCTTGCCATCAGCATCGCGAACGTCGCCGCCAGCGAATGGCTGGCACACGCAAGAGACCAGAACACCATAATCAGCGTAAATCCCAGCCGTGTTCCGAGTGCGTCAACGAGCTTCCCGCCGCCCGCGTACATGAAGGCGTACGACAACAAAAACGCGGACTGCAAATCGGAAAACTGCTCGTTTGAGAGAGGGATGTCCTTGCTAATGGCCTTGATCGCCACAGGCAGCGTTTGCCGGTCCAGGTAGCTGATGGCGATCGCCATACTGATTAGAATTGCAATGCGCCAGCGTAGCGCCATTTTCTCCTCGCGTGCCTACACGCCGTCCGGCAACAAACGAGGCGAGCATAATAGCAAACGGCTGCGGATTGAGCGCACGGTTTCGCGGACCCATCACTATTCGACGGACAGAACGCGTAAGAATTGTTCCGCGATGGCGTCCCAGGAAAAATATTTCTGTTCGGCCACTAGACTGCGCCGACGCATCTCGTCGCGGAATTTGGCGTCGCACAGCACGCGCTTAAGCGCTTCTGCAATGCCCACGCGGTCGCCGGGGTCAGCGAGGAGCACACCGGCCTCGGTGATTGGGACCGCAGTTTCTTCTCCGCGGTAGCCAACAACAGGAAGGCCACACGCAATTCCCGCAATCGCGCTCCCTCGTCGCGTGGAAATATGCCCGCGCACGCAAAGCAACACATCAGCCATCAAGAGCTGTTGCTGGACTTGCTCTGGGGGCAGCACTCCAAGGACGGTCAGCACCACTCCGGATCCGTCCAGATCTTTTCGCAGTGTGGCTTCAGCTTCCGCTGCCCCTCTTCCCATCACGACCAACTTTAGGCTCGCAACGGAGGACATAGCCTGCTTGATAACGTAAGAAATATCGGCCGATTCATCGCCGCTTCGTGAGCCATCCGTGACACCAAACACGGCAACAGTCAGGATGCTGGCGGATCTCACACCGCTATTCTGGCTTTGCGGGTCGCTCTCAGGGAAATTGCTTCCCACGGGAACGAATATCGCTCTATCAGCGCTTAGCGGAAGCCAGGGGACATTCGCCGCTGGTACAGTCAACACGGAGCGTGCTGCCCAGGCGTACGCTCTGCGCATCACCTGATATTGGTAAGCCACCCTCAAGCGGTTTTTCCAGCCATGTGCCTGGTCGTTTCGTATGTCGTGAAAGACCATGCAAATCTTCGCGCCTCGCATCCTGAGAATCCCGAGCACAGCCAGCGCACCCAAAGGGAAGCCGCGTCGCGACCACATTAGCGAGGTGTACTGGAGAAGTACCCACTTCCCTTTCCACGCCGGGCTTTCTCTCCAAAGTTGTAAGCTAGCACGCAGCCACCCCTCAGTTTCCCAACGCACTTCGGCCAGATCCAGATGTTCTCCCCGACGCGCAAATGCCCGGCTCAACTGCAAACAATAATCACGCACTCCATCGGTAGGAAGATCTTGCCGCCCCAACAAAGCGATCGCGGCAACCGGGGCACCCAGCGTCCTACGGACCGGCGGAATAGCTGCCGATGGCATCGCCAACGCGTACTCCTTTCTTATCCGCCACTACACTTCGTTTGTTCTTGTTAAGCCAGCTTCCGGGTCGCGGAGGCGCGAATCCCGTTCTTATGCGCTCGATCCGCAGTACCCGGCCAGTGTGGCCCTAAAACATTCGAATCCATGGTGTGCGCGAACAAATTCTCCGGCCCGCTGGCCCATTCCTAGTCGCAGATCATCGTTGGACAACAGAACACGCAGCGCACGGGGAAGCGACGACGAATTGTTCGGCTCAACTAATATTCCGGTGATTCCATCTTCGATGATATCTGGAATTCCACCAAGAGTTGTGCCGATGACAGGTTTCTGAAAAGCCATTGCTTCGAGAAAAACCAAGCCAAACCCCTCGCCTGTGCTCGGTAGAGCAAAAATGTCGCATGCAGCGTAACAGGCTGCGAGTTCGTCGCGGGAAAGGCCTGAAATAAAATGGACATTGTCCCGCGTGTTTGCGGCAAGCGCGAGTTTCTCCAACCGTGGCAGATCATCACCTTCGCCTACGAGTACCAGATGCAAATCGGAGAATTCCTGCGTCAATTCTGAAATGGCATGAATCAACAGATCCGCGCCTTTATAGCGTTCGCTCGCCGCCCATCGGCCGACCGAGAGCACGATCCTGCCGTGCGGAAATTGCGACGGCAGGGGAAGATTACCCGGTAAATTTGCGAGGTTCAGAAAATCGGGATCAAGCGGCCAGGGAAGCCGGCGGATGTTTTCGGCGCGCACGCCTTGCACGAATGTGAGCTTACGCGCCGTGTCAGAACTGGGAGCGAGGACCATGCTGGCGCTGTGGAGGGCTTTCCGTCGGAGCGCAGGCAACGGCTGCCAAACTTCAATTCCGTGAGTGCCAACGATGACTTGCGCCCGGCGAGCGAGGAGTTTCATAACTGCGGCGATTGGCGCGAGATTGGGATGCGCCGCAAAAATGACGTCTGGGCGAGCGCGGGCAAGACGAAGGGCAGCGACAATAAATCGCGATTTGCTGCGGGCGAAACCTCGATACTTAAAACGTAACCCTCCTACTGCGGCTTCGTGTTCCCCGTTTGCGTCGTTGAGGCTGAGAAACACGCACGAACGGCCGCGTTCGCAGGCAATGGAAGCGAGAGCGGCAGCGGTTTGGCGGCCAGCCATTTGAACGCCGCCGACGCTGGCAAGCCCGGGAAAGAGTCCCACAATCATGGCTATGCGAGCGGCTTTCGGAAAACAAACACCGCATGCGTGGCCCATTCGGGCGGGCACAACCGATCGGCCATAGGCTCTACCCAAGTAGACAAACCTACTGTAATCCGCCTCACGTTCCAATATAGGCGCCTGGCCAATTGCTTCCCCTTTGTTCGAGCCTCGGAAATCGTGGGCAGCGATAAACCATCTGCATGAGAGTCGACGAGCATTCCCTTGCTAAAGGAGACAGCTCCGGAGAGTATCCGATCTAATAAAAGGAATTCTTGACCGAACCACGAAATCAGTTCCGTTCCGCAAATTTGTACGCGGTCGATCCAATCGGCAGCTTCATGGGAAACAACGTGCGCCGCATGCCCCCGAATGAGCTCTAGAAGAATCAAGTAGCCTCCCGGCTTTATTACTCGAACCAATTCCCCGAGAGCTTGCTGTTGTTCGAGCGCAGCAATGTGCTGAATCACTGTGATGGCTTGGGCACAATCAAAGGTTCCATCACGAAAAGGAAGCGATTGTAGCCTCGCGGCAAGAAGTGGCGCGATAGTTCTCAATTCCAAGGCCCTCTTCAGCATGGAGAGCGAACCGTCGAGGCCCACTGGAGAATATCCACTTTGCGTGTAACGGCGAACCCATCGTCCGGTGCCGCAGCCGACGTCCAACACCGATGCTCCCTTTGGCAACGTGCATAGCGATAACGCACGCCGCCAGGCGCGCTCTTGTAATTCATGTACGCACAGATTGAACCAATCAGGGGCGCCCGGATGAAGCACTGGCGCGAATCCTTTCCCATCCTCATGGCGGTATCTATCTGCGAGATCGGTCCAATACTCTTTGGGTGAATAGGAGCTCATGTTACACGCGAGCTCGGGATGGATTGCGCTTTTGCGGCCATGACTTTCTCAAAAATACTCCGCAATTGTTCGGCGTTG
The DNA here is from genome assembly GCA_027307115.1 of Acidobacteriota bacterium. Lineage (GTDB taxonomy): Bacteria > Acidobacteriota > Terriglobia > Acidiferrales > UBA7541 > DAHUXN01. The sequence continues at coordinate 58,094 of DAHUXN010000059.1, read as the reverse complement.
CGTTTCCAAGTACAAGCAGCAGCTGTCTGAACGGCATTCCGCCCCAGTCGTCCACAAAATTCTTCGTCCTCGTAAAGTCTGCGAATCAACATTGCCAGTTCTGCGGGCTCGATAGGATTTTCGAGAATACATGCGTCGACTCCATGCGTCACAAGCTCACTCACCCCAGACTGTCTGCTTATAATGACGGGAAGTCCGCACGCCATCGCTTCGAGAGGAGGAATTCCAAAAGCGTCGTCGAGCGAAGGACCGGTATAAGCATCGGCTGCGGCGTAGAAAAACTCAGGGTCGGGACGCGACGGAAGAAATTGTACAGATTGTGTTAAGCCCTGTTGTTCTAGTAATTTCCGGAATGGTGAGCGGACGTCGTTGCCAACCACAAGGATCTTCATTTGCGGCTGCTGGAGCATCCCAACCGCCTCGATCAAGCAGGGCAGTCCCTTTATAGTCCAGTCGTTGCCAATCAGCAACAGCACGAAATCTGAGAACGAATACCCCATCCCGCTGCGCGCACCTGCACGCAGGGCTTGCCGAACCGATGGATTAAATTTGTTCGGCTCGATTCCGTTATATACGACAAACAGATTCTGCTGGCGACCGTAGAACCGTTGCAAGGTGTCACGCACTCTGCGGGATACGGCAATTAATGGCAAATCCTGACGCGAATAGACGCGCCGCTCCAGAAAGATGAAAACTCGATACGAAATTCGCCGGTGGAGAAGTGTGAACCAGAAGCGCGGCGGATTTGAGCCAAATTGTAAATTTCCCCGTGCCAACCGATTAAATTCGGCGAAAACGATATGCACGGAGATCAATCCAGCGTCGAAGCAATTGATCCCGGGCGAATACGTCAGATCGAACGTCAGCCGTCGAAAGGCCCGGTCTACCCATCGGCATAGCTGGTTGGCGCCAAAGAACCATATGTATTGCGCCAGGTGAGGACCAGGGATCGGCGGAATGCGATGCCATACGACTTTCTTGAGATCCAAATCCGTAACGCGTGAACTGTAGATGTGAAATTCGAAATGGTCTGCCAAGGCCTCGATCTGCTCCGCCAGGCACCGTTCCGTTCCATGCTGTCTGTCAAGAAACGGGGAAATCACAGCGATGCGCGGTTTCCTTTTTATCCCGGTCACGTTTGTCGATCCTGCTTATTGGCACCGTTCTCTCGCATATTCTTAAAATGACAAATTCGCGCGAGGTTTTGTGACAGAAATGAAAGCGTCTGGTTTGTCAGCCGCTAGATCCGGCAAACGAAACAAGATCCCCGCCAAAATCCACAGAAAAGCATTGTTTACAAAGTTTTCGTACATATCGAGTCCGAGGAACGTGAGCGGATACAGGACAATAAATGCGTACCAGAAAATCGCTATCGCAATGGGGAACAGGCGCGTGTGTTTGAGCGTGCGGACTACTTTCCAAGAAGACCAGAGAAGAGTGGCCGTCCAGAGAATCCAGAGGAACGGCGCCAGGATTCCCATTTCCACAATAAGTTGGCCGTAGCCTTCTTCCACTTCGTTGTGCAGGCGTGGCCGTCCAACGATCTTGCTAACATACTGCGCACCAAGCGTGTCGGTTCCGCTGCCGTTGCCGACAACCCAGTGCGGGTTGGAAAATGCCCTTAATAATTCGCCGATCGGGTAACTCCATCCCCGGTCACTGAGTTGATATGCCGAACTGTCGGGCATAAGAGTCTGGGAATAGAATCCAAGGCGAGAGGCAGCCTGGGTAGGAAAAAACGCGACAAAAATCGCCAGCCCGGTCGCTGCGAACATGATGCTCCGTCGGATGGCCCTCATCAGTCGGCGACCTTCTCCACCCCCCACCGGCGCGCCCCAAAGATATGCCACGGTCAGGGCAGAGGTGCTAATTAGGGAGTACATAAATGCCGTGCGGGAACCGCTCAGAAGGACAGCTACTGCAATCAGCCCAATTCCGGCGAGGACGATCTTCCGCCTTCGCAACTTCGAAAGAATAAAGTAGCCGGCCGCCCCCAACGCTACGATTGTCGCCAGTACCAGAAAAAAAGCGAATCTGCCGGTACTGACGAATACCGAGGAAGGCAGCAAGAACATCTGATTTGTCAGCGGAGTGAATTTTTCAAGTGCCCCGAGATCTTGCAGCTCAGGTGCAAGCGTCGCGGGATTCAAGAATGTGGGGCCGACGACGGCCTGAATGATTCCCAATGCGGAGACAACTGCAGCGAGAGTCATGAAGGCAATCAAGAATCGCCACAAGTCTCTATCGTCGCGAATGAGCGCGTATCCGACAAACATCAGCGGGACATAATAGAAAAAAACCTTTATCGCCAGGATTCCGTAGAGAACGCTGGGCGAATAGGGATTAAATATTTCGAGGACGGCGAGCCAGAAAAAAAAGGTAAAGAAGAGCAGGAACGACGGTCTAAAACGTTTCGCGCGGCCGCAGCGAATTGCGATGAAGAGAGATATGTAGGTGAGGCCCGCCAGAACGTCCTTGGCGAAATAGATCGCCATATTATTGCCAAGGTATTTGCGAATCAGATCTTCGAACATGAGCCAGACAATGAAGAGATAAAATCCCGTGCGCCAGCTTCTTAAGATAGTGAGCGCGATGGCACAGAGGACAAATCCCATGCCCGCAAAGATGAGCATTTTGGTTTGGCCGGCGGAAATCCACTGCGCGGCCTGCCACGCGGCAAGGATCGCCGTCAAAAACAGGGCCAGGGAGATCCAGGCCTGGGTTCGGACTCGAGAGAGGCGAAATCCTGCTGAAGAAGGAATGCCATCCTTGATTGCGAGCTTTTCGCCCACGTTAGCCATACATAGCCTGATTATGACGTGTTTTTTGGCCGTCTTCTATGTGCTTCTACCTGTTTTTATCGGTCTCATTGGCAGATACGCTTCCTAGCGTGTCGTCCAGAAGCTGAACGAAGTCTCTGACGTGCGTCCGGGGAGAAAAGAAATCCATCTTGCGGCGGGCCGCCGCACCCATAGCTGCAAGGCGGTCGGGGTCTGCAAGCGCGCCGCGCAGGAATGTCGCCAACGCTTCAACATCTCCGCAACGAAATATATACCCGGTTTCCCCCTCATCAATCTGCTCTCGCCTTCCGCGAATTTCATCACTGAGCACGACCGCTAAGCCACACAGCATCGATTCACACACTGCAACGGGGCAGGCATCGTATTCCGAAGGGAGCACAAATAGATCTGCCGAGCGATAGACTGCCGGGAGCTGAGTCTGGTTTTGGAGACCAAGGAAGTGCACGCGGTCGCGGACGCCGAGTTCCGTTGCTTGACTCTCGAGCGCAGGCGCCAGCGGTCCATCTCCCGCAAACACCAGGTGCGAACCGGCCACGTCAGCGCGCGCGAACGCTTGCAACAAATCCTGCGGGCGCTTCCAGGGTTGGAGTTTCCCGCAGAACAGCACGACGCTCCCGTCTTCGGGTACTCCCCAACTCGCACGCATGGCTGCGCGATTCACCTCCGCCGCACGTGCCGCCCACCACTCATTGTCCGCGACTAGCGGAATAACCCCGATACGCTCGGACGGCAAACCGAGGCTCTTCAGGAACTCCTTACCCGCAAGTGAACACGCAAACGTACCGTCGGCAAGGTGGAAGACGCGCGAAAGTATGAAAGGCTTGAACCAGAGTTTCCATCGAGCGCCGCTGCGAATCTGGATGGAGGTAGCGTCCGTACCGAAAATGACCGGAGTCCGAGCGAGTTTTGCCGCTGCCAAGGTGATCCAAAAGCTCGCGTAGCGATATCCTGTATAGAGCACGATGGCATCGTAGCGCCCTTTGCGCACCATGCGCCACAGCCCCAGGTTCACAAGGCCAAAAAAACGGCCTAAGCCCGGACGTATAGCCCAGTTCGGAACTGCCGTCCACTCATACCCATTTAGCAAGGGCACATCCCACTTCACTTCCCGGCCAAAGTCGGCATCCTCGCCGCTTTCGGCTCCCTGCAAACTGCAATAGGCGACGTGAATGTCCAGCTGAGGATGTTTCGCCATTTCACGGTAGACCGGCGAGGAATACTGCACCACGTGGGACGGGACCAGAAGCACGCGGTAGCGTCGCTCGGGCATCATTGAGCCTTCTGCGCCATGAGGCGCCACATGGGCGAGCCGTATTGAGTGGGATGCGTGCATAGTAAAAGCGCGCGAAGTTTCTGCTTAGCCATCTGGAAGATTCCCCGCGCCAGGCTTTAACATTCTGTTTGCCGAACATGCAAGCCACGAGAAGACAGAACACGGTGGAGGCATTCCGCGAGGCCTTCGATCGAATGCTCTCTGGCGATGGCGATCCGCGCGGATTTTTTCGGGCTATCGGCAGGCTCGTCGAGCGCCGATTGGACTGCGCGGCTGAGTTCTTCCGCGTCGTCTCCAAAATAAATAATGTCGGAATATTCCCATAAATTCACAATGGGCGTGGATACGACCGGAAGACCTGCGTGAAAGTAGTCGAATACTTTCAGCGGCATGCAGTGAAAATTCTTATTGCTATAGCAGTCGTACGGCATGAAACCGACATCCAGATTCGCAGTCACATCCTTAAGTTTTCCCGGGGCGCGCCACGCAATCACATGCACATTGGGAAGGGGAAGACATTTCGCCGCGCCGAAGTGAATGAACTGCCAGTCAGGTCGAGCTCTAAGCATTTTTCCCAGAGCCTTCACGTTCAATCGGTCCGTCACTGGGCCGATGTAGCCAAAGCGAGGCCTGGGTATGGCGGAAAATTCGTCAGACGCCCTTGCATTTCCGCCAACCGGACAATCCGAAGAGAGCATCGCTGTCACTTGGGGAATCAAAGCTATTTTATCTCCGTATTTGGGCCGCAGTTGATGAAACACGCTTTTAGGAATCACGATAGTTAAATCGGACAATTGAATGTGTTTCTCCTGGCCGGGTTCGGGATAGTCCATGCACACGTGGATGAGAAAGAATCCCTTTCGCTTGAATTCGCGGCACAGCGGCACGAAGAATTCCCCATGAGGGTAAATAAACAGAGGGTCCTTCAGGTTCAGTTTCGAAACGTTCTGAATCACTTGGTCCGCGACGATTCGAGCTTGCAATTGCGGAAAACCGAGAGGAATCATATTCAAGCGGTGGCCGAAGAACTCGGGACCAAACCGGTATACGCGGCTCTCGATCTCTTCGAGCGGACGCCCTCGGCCGCGCAGACGCGAAACGGGATTTTCGCAATAGAGCACTCTCGACCCGAGGCTTGCGAGGGCCAGCGCGACCCTTTCCGGGACGTTGAATGTTTCCCAGTTCCAACCAGACACAACGATGGCGTCACGCATGCTGTCCATTTCACTGAAGCTGGCCAATTTTTCGGCGCTGTATGAAGGTTTGCGATTCGACAGTCTCTGCGTCTCCCAGGAACCTCCGCGCGCGGCTGAAGTTCTTGCGCGCATACCAATCTCGCAGTTGGTAGAACCGTTGGGGCGGAATGAGAAGGGGCATCACGCTCACGAGCCATTTGAAAATTCTGTACCCGAGAGTCGGATTCTTGTAGGCAATGCGGAAGGCCTCCCTTTCGGAGCGGTAGGTTTCCCAGCGGGACGTTTTCTCGTACCGCAGCCGGAAACGCTCGAGATCAAGGCGGTCGGAAGCCAAAACGACAGAAATAATGTCGCTGGGCACGCCAAATTCGGCGAGGCGTGCGGGAAATAGATCGAGCAGCAGCGAGTAAAGTTCGTACTTCTTCCTCAGTTTTGTGATGTCGGCACGATCAAAAGCAAAAAGGTTATTCCCGTGCAAACGGTAATAGCAAAGCGGCTGGTCGAGCAGGATAGCGCCGCCCAAGGCCAGCGATAGCGTCAGAATAGGAGTATCGGCGCAAAAGACCAATTGCTCGGGGAGGGGGCCGATCCGTTCCAGAACGGCGCGGCGGACGGCGAGCCTGCTGGTGCCCAGAAAGAAGCGTCCGGCGAACGCTTGCACAGCGCGATCCACACTGGACAAGTCGACCAAACAGGTTGATTCCGGGACGACGTAATTTTGGACGGGCGCTCCGTCTGCAGCTTCAAAATATCCATGGCCAACCGCCGCAATGCCGGGATTCTGCTCGAACGTATTCAGGACCGCGCGCAATTTTCCCGGCGCCCACCAGTCGTCCGCGTCAAGGAAAGCGACAATCGGAGCGTGTGTTTCGGGAATTGCAGCGTTGAAGGCAGAGGCCTGGCCGCCGTTTTTCTTGCGCAGGTACCGGACGCGGGGAACGAATTTCTGGATGATCGAAGGCGTGTTGTCGGTTGAGCCGTCGTCCACGACGACGATTTCAAGCTCCGACGGCGAAAGCCCCTGCTCGAAGACGCTCGCGAGCGCCTGCTCAAGGAACTGGCCTTGATTGTAGGTATCGATCAGCGCGGAAACGAGCGGCTTAGTCATTTGGGTTGAGTACTGATCGCCGCTTGCGGAGGACGCCAGTGACGCAAAAATTTTAACCGAAGAGTGGTCAATGCAGGCCGTACCGCCCTTTTGACCGGATGAGGATCGATCTCTCTCACGCACCGCAGGATTGTCCACTTTAGGCGAAGGGGAACGTGTGTGCTCATTAGGAGCGGGACCCAATCGATGGCTTGCTCCTCGCATAGCCGTTCAAGAACGCCATCGTCCGGCGTAACCCGATCTAGAATCCAGCGGGTGACCTGGAGCCGTTCCGCCATGTGTGGCGCTCCCTCCATGCTTCGCCGAACGCTTGTGTCGTGAAATCGAAAGTAGTTGAGCGGCTCGCTCAGGTAAGCCACCTTGCCCGCGAGGGCCATGCCGGTCCAAAGCTTCCAGTCACCGTACATTCGGAGACTCTCATCCGCGCCTCCAGCGAGTTCGTACACACCCTTCCGGAAGACGGCGGCGCTGGTGTTCTGGACTGGGTTCGTGCGGACGAAATAGTTGCGGCACTCCTGACGCCCTTCCACGCAGAAATCCGAATCCGCGTTCCATCGGATTGGATCTAGCCAACTCAGGTAAAAATCCGCGAATCCGTCGAGCTGGTCGTCAGCGGTTACACGCCACGAACGGCAATACGCAAAAGCGACTTGCGGGTCGGCGTCGAGGACGGCGACGAGGCGTTCGAGGAAGCGCGGGCCGGCGTAGTCGTCGGATTCGGCGATCCAGACGTATTCGCCTTGCGCGAGGCGGACGCCTTCATTCCACTGCTTGAACGTGCTGCCGGAATTGGCGTCGTTGAATTCGATTTTTACACGCGGATTGCCCGCATACGACGAGAGAATCGAGCGGCTATCGTCGGTGGAGCAGTCGTCGAGGAGGATTAGTTCGAGGTCCTGGAACGTCTGCTGCAAGACGCTATCGATCCGCTTGCGCAGGAAGCGTGCGTGATTGTAATTCGGAACGATGATGCTTACCTTTGGCATAAATTAGACGCGCTTGCCGTCTCTTTGAAACTTCTGCCGGAACCGAGACTTGAGTAAGCGGCTGAGATTACGGGCGGTCGCTTTCACGGATTCACGCTCATTTGCTAATTGGAGCCAGGCCTGCCGATAGAGGACGCCATGTTTCATAGCAACAAATTTCTCGATTTGCGGTACGAATGGCCTTGCGCGAGTGATCATAGATTCTTTGGCCACACGATAGTCAAACAAGACTTCCGGTACGTACGCGAATTGCCAGCCATGCTCTAAAGCGCCTAGCCAGAAATCCCAGTCTTCCAGTCCTTGAACTGGCATCGTGCCGTCATATCCGCCGTTCTGCTCCCAAATGGAACGCCGGTAAACGGCACAGGCATCAATGTAATTCCATTGCAGTAAGCGATTCCGGTCAAACGGGCCAACATGCCAGAGTCCCGCACGCGCTCCAATATACTCCGCATCGCCGTAGACTACGCCAACTTGTGGATTGCCGTCCAAGATACGCATAGCATGCTCGATATAGGCGGGGCGCAGACGGTTATCTGCATCGAGTGGGAAAATATAGTCTCCCTTCGAGGCAAGAATGCCTGCGTTTCGTGCAGCAGCTAGCCCTTGATTACCTTGCCGAATAACCGTAATTCCCTGCTTGCCCAGCCTACCCATCCCCGTGCGAGTTCTTTCGTCTGTGGAACCGTCATCCACAACGATCAACTCAACATCGTCGCGTTTGGCCGCCACGACGCTTGCGACGGCCTCCGGCAGAAACTCGCCGTGATTGAAACACGGAATTACGACGGAAACTTTGACAGATTTGGTCATTTGAAATCCACATCAGGGCCTGTAGCGCGTTTTTCTGGCCACGACCACATAGTTCATCGTATCGCTACGAGTTGGATGTCGGTCATCAAGGTAAGCGAAGATCCGGTTGATCGCGCGAATTAGAAACTCATAATGTAGCCTAGAACCACTAATGGTATGAATCAGCGCCTGACCACATAAGGCCCATTTTCCTCCGTTGTTCTCGATTTCGATTACGTCGAATCCGGAGTTCTCCAGCAGAAACCGGAAGCCATACTCTGTGAATCGGAAATAGTCATGAGGCTCTTCGTGCAGTGGCCAATACATCGGACCGGATAAGATCAGTACGCCGTTGTCCTGAAGGACCCGGAACGCCTCACGAAGCAGGCTTTGATGATCCGCAACGTGCTCAATGACTTGAGTAATTAATACTGTGTCGTAACTCGCGTCCACGAACGGCAACTCAGTGGCTGGACAGATGACGTTCACTCGACATTTGCTCGATTGAACAATGTCACAGCCAATATGTTCGCGGACGCGGTCGGCAAACATCGTCTCGAACGGTTTGTTTCCACAGCCGATGTCCAGCAGCCTGCCGTGGGCGTAAACCGACGCTTTCCGCAAATCGGAGAAAAGGCTGCGATAATGGAGAAAGTAGTGATGCGCGACGTTCACTTCGGAACTATCAAGTCGAGCTACTCCTTTTTCTCTTGGGTTCATCGACCTGGTCTTGAAAGGCGGGGGGCGGGTAGCTCCAAAGTGCGAATAGGCTCATTGGTCCGCTGAAATCTGAACTGCGTGGGCCACCAGAGGCATGACAACGATTTTGTCGGTAGCGCGCCATTACCCCAGATGTCTTTCTCTTCGACGCTGAAATGCAACACGTCCTCTACGTGATGCTGCTCGTGGGGATTACGGCACAGCCAAAATGAAACCGAATATGAACCAGCCATTAACGGCAGATCTCCCAAATCGCAGATGATTGTGCCCTGCGTGACTGGCTTTGGGTAGTTCGCGGAGGGAAGAAAATAATTGTTAGCATTCACCGCGTTTTCCCCGCGAGAAGAGCGAATTAAGTAACCAATGATTGGTTTTTGGATGGGCTCACGTGAGCGAAATTTTATCTGAAGGCTCATATGGTCGCCGGTTTCCAAGATCGAATTGGGTTCACCGTTGCAGAGTATGGAGACGGATTCCATCCAAACGTTGCAACGCTCTGGCGGTTTTGGAATCGTCACGGTATGACTATTGGTCCCCTGCCACAAAGCATCCATGTAAGCGGCAGTCACGGTGTCGATGGGACCAGACGTAGCAACAATCCCATCCCGGAGCAGGATGCCAGTACCACAAAGAGTGCGCACGGCGCCCAGATTATGGCTGACAAAAAGTACGGTCCGCCCTCCGCGACTAATGTCCTGCATTTTGCCAATACATTTTTGTTGGAACAGCACGTCGCCGACGGAGAGGACTTCGTCGACGAGGAGGATTTCGGGTTCGAGGTGAGCGGCGACGGCGAAGGCGAGGCGCATGCCCATGCCGCTGCTGTAATGCTTGAGGGGCGTGTCGATGAAGCGCTCGACTTCGGAGAAAGCGACGATCTCGTCGAATTTGCGGACGATTTCGGCTTTGCTCATGCCGAGGATGGCTCCGCTGAGGAAAATGTTTTCGCGGCCGGTCAGTTCAGGATGGAAGCCGGTGCCGACTTCGAGGAGGCTGGCGATGCGGCCGTGGAGTTCGGCGTGTCCCACAGTGGGCCGCGTGATGCGCGCGAGCAACTTGAGCAGCGTGGATTTGCCCGCGCCGTTTCTGCCGATCAGGCCGACGACTTCGCCCTGCTTGACTTCGAAGGAAACGTCGCGGACGGCCCAGATGAAGTCCTTCGGCTTGCGCCGGCCATTCGAGCGAAATGCGTTGGAGAGCACGTCGCGAAGCGCACGATAGCTTTCGCGTTGGCCGACGCGGTAGCGCTTGCCGATTCCTTCGACGCGAATGACGGTGTCAGTCATCGATACAGGCCCTTATGTATAAGCGATTACACCACATCGGCGACGGTGCTCTCCATTCTCTGAAAATAAATCAAGCCCGTCGCCAGTACAGCCAGCGCCATCAGCAGAGATACGATGATCATGGCGCCGGGCGGGTCACCTCGGCCCGTCAGCGACCAACGGAAGCCCTCGATCACGCCCGCCATGGGGTTCAGGCCGTAGAGCCAGCGCCATTTCGCGGGAACGATGGAGCTCGCATACGCCACGGGCGACGCGAACATCCAGAACTGCACAAGAAACGGCACAACGTAGCGCACGTCACGGTACATTGCGTTCATGGCTGAAAGCCACAGGCCCGCACCGAGCGCCATCAGCACGGCGAGGAGCAAAAACGCCGGGAACAGAAGCAACGAAATGCCGGGGCGGATGTGGTAATAGGCCATCAACGGAATCAGAAGCAGCAGGCCAATGGCGAAGTCGAGCAGTCCAGAAAGAACGGCGGAAATCGGCAACGCCAGACGCGGGAAGTATACCTTTGTGATTATGTTTTGATTTTGGGTGATCGCCGCGGTGGCGTTCGTCAGGCTGTTCGAGAAATACATCCACGGCAACAGGCCACTGTAATAAAAAACGAGAATGGGAAGGCCTTCGGTGGGCAAATGCGCCAACTTGCCAAAGAATAGAGCGAACACGAGCATCGTCAAGGCGGGCTGCAGAATCGCCCACGCCGCGCCGATGGCGGTCTGTTTGTAGCGGACTTTGATGTCGCGCCAGACGAAAAAATAAACCAATTCGCGGAATTGCCAAAGTTCGTGGAAGTCCACTTCCCACCAGCCTTGCGGCGGGGCGATGCGCAGGACGGGGGGCTCGTTCAGAATATTGGTTGTGTTTGCGGCGGTCATGGTCGTTGGTCTTTGTTTGGCTTCGGATCGTTGTCGCCCAGTTGGCGCAAATCCTTTTTCTCGATGCCTTGCATCATTTCATGGCGACGAGTGAAGTAGTGGCCCAACGAAGTCGCCAGGTCCGCCGGTACCACGCGGAATTGGTTCGAAGCCATTTCGCTCCAGGAAATCGGACCGCGGTCCGGGATCAAATGCATGCCCCACTGAAACAACAAGCCCAGGTTCCATAATACCAGCAATGCAATCCCAGCAATCGCGCCCCTCCAAGCAACGCGGCTGTTACGCACCAGTTTCTCCGAGGCAGCGAGGAGCGCCGCGAGGCCGAGAATGAATATCGGCGTCAACGATACGAAGAAGCGGTTGCCATACGAGGAGATTCCATCCCAGTCAGAATACGCGGCGATTAAGAAATAAAAGGCTAACGCGGAGAAAACGACTCCGGCACCAAGTACGCGATCCCGGCGCACCACGAACAGGAGGCCAGCACATGCCAGAAGCAAAACGGGCGTCCAACTGAACAGCCCATGATCGGAAGAGAAAAGCACTTGGCCCCACAGGGGATTCGTAAAGTGCCACAACGTTCCGTCTGTGTAGCCAGTGGCCAACGGACTGCCGTAAATCACCCACCGACTGACCAGAGTAGGGAGAAACGCAAAAACCAGGGCGGCGGCAAGTACACAGCTCCCCAGAACAGGCGTTCGAAATTCGCGTGTCTTGCTTGGCAGCCGAGAGCGAAGAATGCGCGCGGCAGTAACGGCCAATTCCGCGATCACCACGAGAAGAAAGAGCGCGTTTGGATAGTACATATCGAGCATGAGCCCCGCGATCAAGCCCAGCACGGCCCATTGCCCAACCGTGCGGGTTGCTCGGGTACGGTCCCAATACCAGAGAAACAATGCGACGATAAACGCGGAGTGCGCGTGGGACCACGACGGATTGAAGTACATATAAACGAGCAAAGAACTGGCAAACCAAATGCCGAGCGTTGCGAGAAAGGCCCAGCGCTCAGAAAAGTATCTCCGTGCCAGGCGAAACGAAAGGAACAGTCCAAGGAATCCGGCTAATGCGGTGATGAACGCCATAGTGTCGATGTAAGGCCAGGAAAAGCCATCGGCAGGAATGCGGGCGCCCAAATGATCCGCGGTGAGAACCGCCGCGTGTGCCACGGCGAGAAATGGGATCCAAATCAGCGCCGGCCCGATGGTGAAATGATTGTCCAAGTGGCCGGTGCGTGTATATTGATCGGCCCGAAGATGCCCAGGGGCATCAATTCTGCCCATATAGAAACTCGGATTCGCGCGGAGCCAGTCCGGCTCGAATTGCAAATTGTGATTTACGACGATGGCTCGCGCGTAGGCGTAATAGCCGACCCCATCGCCGCGCACCCACGGATTCACCAAGGGCAAGGTGAGGACGAAAATCAGAATAAGTATCTTGTCGTATCCAGTCAGCGTCGCTCTTTGAGTCGGCGGGATCATTTCACTTCACTGCTATCGCCACCAAGCTCTGACCGACAGGCGGCTCCAAAATTCGCTCGAGTTTAAAACTCCACGGAATGATCCAGCGGTCATACCAACGCACCTGGCGCGGACTGAGTGTCTTCTGCCGAAGTACTCTGCCAGCGAGAAACCAAGAAGCAATGCCGAGGAAGTTGACGTAACGGGCCTGTTCGACGCGAAAGCCTGCCTTTTCGAGCTTCTTCCTTAACACCTGCTTGCTATAACGGCGGTGATGTTCGAAGGCCTTGTCTAGCGAACCATAATTCCATTCGAGAGCGGGCACGAACAGCAACACGTGGCCGCCAAGACGCAGCGATTCCCGTATCTGTAACAAAAGAGCGTCATCGTCAGAGATGTGTTCGAGAACATTCACTAGCACGACTGAGTCGGCAGGCTCCTCCAGCACAGAGGGATCAAACGCGCCGGAGTGAAGGCGAAGCTGCGGATTATTCCGGAATTGCTCCTGCAATAAGGGAAAAAGATTGGCACTCGGCTCAAAAAGAACAAGTCTCGAGATGCGATCAATTCTCAACAGCAATTCGGAAAAAGTGCCTGCACCAGCTCCGATTTCGACGACTTTCTCACCGAGATACGGCGCAAAGAAGGCTAATATCCAGCGGCAATAATTCCGGGCCTCGGCCATCGCGTCCAACTCGGTTCCGGAATAGACAAACGGATCGTTCACGTTGGCCAGGCTACCGACCACGCATTCCACGAATGCGCGGCCGGTCCCGGAATTCTGCAACGCGAGCGCTTTCGAAAACATTACATTCTCCGCTAGACGCGCCCCAAATTCTCACAGAGCCACCGTTCCTCCGGCTTCGGCTTCTGTGTTCGCCGGTACGAGCACCGGTAGAGGCCGCTCGGTCTCGACGACGGTCCCCGCGTTTTTGTTACGGAAATACGCGACGACTCTGTCGACGATGGAGTGGAGAGGAGTCATAGGGCGGCCCCCGGTGATCCTCTGAAGTTTTTCGAGCGAAGGAACCCTGCGGAGCATGTCTTCGAAGCCGGGCTCGTACGCTTCATCGTAGGGGACATAAGTGATGGGAGAAGAGCTCGCAGTTCTTTGTTTGACCATTTGGGCGAGGGCTTCGATCGTCACTTCTTGATTGCTACCAATGTTAACGACTTCTCCCACAGCCAGATCGCTATCCACCAAGCGAAGGATGGCCTGGACGCAGTCTTGAACATCGCAGAAGCAGCGAGACTGTTGCCCAGATCCAAAAATAGTGATGGCAGGTCCGCCGAGGGCTTGCGCCACGAAATTCGGCAAGACCATTCCGTACCGGCCCGTTTGCCGGGGGCCTACGGTGTTGAAGAAACGCGCGACGATAACGGGCAATTTTTTTTCTTTCCAATACGAGAGAGCCAGAAATTCATCGAGCGCTTTCGATGCCGCATAACTCCAGCGGCCTTTCGTGGTGGGGCCGAGGACAAGGTCTGAATCCTCGCGGAAAGGTATTTTGTCGCTTTTTCCGTACACCTCGGAGGTGGACGCTGTAAAAACAAGCTTCTTTTTTTTGCTGGCGGCTTCGAGAACCATCTGCGTGCCATTGACGTTCGTTTCGATGGTGCGGACCGGGCTCTCGACGATTAGGCGTACGCCGACTGCCGCGGCGAGGTGAAAGACAACCTCCGATTCGTCAACCAACTCCGCCAGAAGATGGCGATTTTGAAGCGAGTCGAACACATAATGAAATCTACTGCTACTTTTCAGGTGGCGGATATTTTCCACACTGCCAGTCGAGAGATCGTCCAGAATAAAAACGTCGTCACCGCGGGCAATCAATTGTTCCGCAAGGTGTGACCCGATGAATCCAGCTCCGCCTGTGATGAGTGAGCGCATGAATACCCTCCGTTAGAGATTATGAAATTTTGCCGGGCGTCTTTGAAGCTCTTGAGTCTCCCTCTTCGTCCTCCCCATAGGCATAAGAGTAGGGATAGTAGCGATACGAGTAGTAGTAATCCGGAGCGCCAGAATCCACAGCATTCAAAATAACTCCGAGTAACCGGCCTTTCACGGCGGAAAGCAAGTCGCGAGTGCGGCCGAACGCTTCCTTCGGCGTCTCTCCGCTCCAAACAACAAGTAACACGCCGTCGACGACGGCTGAGAGAATCACGGCGTCAGTAGCCGCCATAATGGGTGGAGAATCCATAACGATAAACTTGTAGCGGCGGCGCAGATCTTCGATGGCCTCGGACATCCGGTGTGAGGACAAAAGATCTGCCGGATTTGGCGGAATCGGACCGGTCAAGATGGCGTCCATGTTCGGAATCGCCGGATGCGATACGATCACGTCGTGTAAGGTCGCTACGCCAGCGAGATACGAACTAAGTCCGATATCCTGTCCGTGGCCATTGGGCAGGTTCAACGCTCTCCTGATTCCTGGCTTCCTCAAATCAGCATCGACCAGGAGGGTGCGGTCTCCCAGTTGAGCGAGAGTTACGGCAAGGTTGGCCGCCGAAGTTGTCTTTCCCTCGCGTGGCAGCGCGCTGGTAACCAGAATGACTTGAGGCGGATGGTCGGGCTGGGAAAGCAAGAGCGACGTTCTTAAGGCTCGAAACGCTTCCGAAACTACCGATTTTGGTTGTTGCAACGAAATTAACTCAATGCGCGACTCAGCGCCGTCCGCGTTGATCGCTGCCTGGCGAGAAATTCGTACGAGTGAGCGACTGCCATTCCCGTTCGAGAAAGCGGGTACCACGGCGAGAGACGGCAACCCGGTCAAATGCAGGATATCGTCGGGCGACTTGACGGTATTATCGAGGTATTCCCGCAAAAATGCGATGCCTACTCCGCCGACGATTCCGACAAGAAACGCCAGCAAAATATTTCGGAATTTTTGCGGACGTGCCGGCGTGGAGGGCACAAGCGCAGGGTCCACGACGCGGATATTGCTGGAACGCAAGCCGGCGGAAATCCCAGCCTCTTTCAGTTTCTGGAGTAACCCATCGTAGAGCTCTTTGTCCGACTCCGCGTCATGTTTCAATAGGTTATATTCGACCAATTTCTGGGCCATGTTATCGGCCAGAACCTCTTGGCGGTTTAAGTCACGTTCGAGCAGAGCCTCACGAGCCTGCGTTTCACGATAATCCGTGTCGATCTGGTGAATCATTCCCTGTTTCGTGTTATCCAGCTGTTTCTGCAGATCGGTTTCTTCGGCCTTAAGCCGCTGAACTTTGGGATAATTTGGTCCAAACTGATTGAGCGCTTCGATGTACTGTACGTCCAGATCCGATTTTTTCTTCACAAGATCCTGCACAGCGGAGTTTCCCAAAACAGCAGTCAGGGACTCGGCGTTTGCGGAGTGGGCCAGCTGGTAGGTGGCCTCCTTTTGTGCAAGTTGGGTCTGGATGTCGGTGAGGGTCTTGCTGAGGTCCGCAAGCTTTTGGGTAGTCGTATTTTGATTTGCGTCGACCATCCAGATTTGGTTCTGCCGCTCATATACGACTTCATCTTGTTCGGACTTTTCCATTTTGGCGCGCAGGTCTTCTAATTCGGAGCGGAGGAAGTCCGAGGCGCGCATTGTCGCGTCATAATGACTCTGCAAATTCGCTTCGATAAAATTCTGCACATGAGCGTTTACGACTTGAGCCGCGAGTTGCGGATCTTGCGCCGCGAACTGCACTTCAATGAGCCTGCTGTTGGGCACACGAACGACGCTCAGCGCGCCCAGGAACGCACCCAAAATGGGCGGCTCTTTCTGATTGGGCCCGAGAGTCACCAATTCGCCAGGATTGCCGCCGAATTCCGGGTAGCGGGGCAAATCCATGGAGCGAATGGTCTTCATCGCAAGAGTTTCGCTCTCCAGAATTTTGATCTGCGTTTCGATGTAATTGTCCAGATCGACGGACATATCAAAAGAATTATTGTCCTGGAACGGAAGTGTATTGTAACTTTCGCGGTCAACCTCGACTCGCGCCGATGCCAGATACACGGGCTTCATCTTGAACGAAGCGATGGTCACGATCGTGACAACGGTCAAGAGAAACGTGAGGATCATCCACTGGTGTTTTCGCAGGATGATGAAGTAATCGAGCAGATTCGGATCGCGCGCAACGGGCTCCCAGTTCAGGGGTGGAGTCGGCGACACAACGGACAGGGAATCCCTCCGTCGTTCAATCGGTGCGAGTTTTGGCGCTTCTTCCATCGAAAAGCTTTCGCTTTCCTTCCTAGGGGATCCGATAAATCGCCAAGCCAGTGCCAATTCCGAGGGCCGCGGCACCAGCTCTGCCGAGAATCCGCTTTGCGGCGCTATCCGGGACGTACAAGATGTCGCTTGCGTACAGCCGAACATCCGGAGCCTTGCGGTCCATTATTTTTTTCAATTTGACGTTGATCTGCTTGGTTTCACCAGTGGCGGGATCCTTGCGCAATATTACAGCGTGGTTCGCCTTGGCTGTACCCTGAAGACCGTGGGCCAGAGCTATGATCTTCATGGTATTAATTGCTTCGCCCGGATCGTTCAGGGTGTAGCCTCCCGGCTGCGCGACAGCACCAGCTACATAAACGATACCCGCCCGGGGTACCGTGATCACATCTCCGCCATACACAGGAATATTGAAAGCAGGATCGCCGGACCGCAACAGGTCAGATACACGAATCTTAATTATTGTGGGCTTGTCATTGGGTGGATCAACAGGGGGATCAGCTTCGCCACATGTCGCCGTCGGTCCTGTTTCGCGCGTGATAAGGACGGAATCGCCGGCGTCGTCGGCAATGCCGTTCGCCGAAGCGAGTACTTCGAGCAAACTTGTCGGGCGCACTTCGTGAAAAACAATGGGATGTCCGACGGCGCCAATCACCGAAATCGGATCGCTGCTCTGTTCCTTGACCATGACCGAGACTTGCGGATGCATGACCAGTCCGTTGACCTGAAGCAGTTTCTCGATTCTTTGACCGAGTTGAAACGGCGTGCATCCAGCGACGGGAATACGTTCGGGAACTAGAGGCAGTGAAATAAGTCCGGTCGGGTCGACGCGAACATCGCGAGAGAGATCAGGCACATCGAAAACGTCGATATGTACAACGTCGCCCGCGCCGATGGGAATATCTCCCATCGGAGGGCGCGCCGTTTGCGCGAGTTCGTGAATTCTAGCGTTCGCCTGCTGCGAAGTTTGCACCTTATCTTGGCTGAAGCAGGCTTGAGCCCCACACAAAAGGAAGAGGATCAACCAGATAGGGTACGCCCTTCCGCAGTCCAGTGCCTTCTGGACCGTAGAAGCCATCGATCGACAGAGACCCCGGCAAAAACTATGAACTAGGGTCTGACCCAAAGTCAATGCCCGAAGTCGTGTACGATCCTCTACGAATGGGCGCGTGTTTCTTGCGTTCTAGTACTGGAGCAGTACTCAGTGCGATCATGCCCAAAAAGACTAGTCCGTTCGCCGGAATGTGGAGGTTGAAGTCCACAAGACTATGCACCGCCATGCCGGCAGATGCCGTTATTCCGGCAGCGTGTATCGCCTTGGAAAATAAGGTTTGCTCCCGAGCAAGGCGCATTCTGGCCTCGCGGAGCCACAGCAGAAAGAAAGCCAGCCCGCAAATGGCGCCCGCGACACCAGTTTCGGCTAAGGCTTCGGCGTAGTCGTTGTGTGCGTGATTCACGATTTTTCCGTCATAGTAGGTCTCATAACGGGGATAGACAGCGACGAGGGTACCCAGCCCGGAACCGAACAGTGGGTGAGCCAAGAATACATGCCACGTACCTTTGAGCATGGTTACGCGGCGATTCGCGGTGAGTTCGTCGGCGTGGCTACTAAAACGATCCAAGATGCGATTCGTTCCCAACCAACCCACTGCAAGCAGGGCAACCAGCAACACGATTGCAAAAGGCACCATCTGTGATTTTTGGGAACGTGCAACGTAGACGACCAGTGCGAGAACACCTATTTCAAAGACGAAGCTCACGATCCCGCCGCGGGAACCCGTCAGCAGCAATGCCGCAATTGGCACCACGGTCAGTATACCGACGAATGGCATTTGCTCCGTGCGCACGCCACGGAACAGGACTAGCGAGAGACCGATAGGCGCGAGAAGCTCCATCAACCCCGCAAAATCATTGCGATTTACGTATGGACCAAAGGGATTGCCTCCATTCGTCAACGGCCGATACCAGTACAGAACATAGTGGGACGTAAAATTCTGCGCAATGCCGAACACAGCCACACCAAACGCAAAACACATTAGAAACCATGTTAAAAATCTCAAGTCGCGCGGAGTGTGAAACGCCTCGCCAATTAGGAAGAACAGCAGCGAACAAGCGGATATTTTCAACAGTGCAACACCAGTGAGAAACGGATACGCAGTCGCTCCGAACGCCAACTGCAACGCCGCAATTCCGAGAAAAGCCAAGAGGGGCCAATAAACGGGACTCCAATGCGTTTCGATTTCGCGATTGCGACAGATCAAAATCGCCCACCATAGAAAAAGAAGGGCCGCGCCGGCTTCCAGAATGGATTCCGACCAAATCTCGACCGTGCCAAAGGCGAGAACGCTGAAGGCGATCAGCAGGCAGATTCCTACTCGAAGAAGTCTCATAACGAAGGGTGGTTAGACTGCGCCGCCCCTGGGACCATCGTGACGTCATCAATCCAGATCGCGCCGCTAATTTTATTATCGAATAAACGACTGGGAAAACGAACTAGTCGAACTTCAAGAAAATGAGTGTTCGGGCTCGTTGTGACTTTCGCGTGCAGCACGGTCCATGGCATCGTTCCCACAATGTTCGGAGTCAACACGTAGACATCGCGTTCGTGCTGCGGATCGAAGAGCTCGAAGTGGAGTCCACTGT
This sequence comes from Acidobacteriota bacterium, assembly GCA_027307115.1. GTDB lineage: Bacteria > Acidobacteriota > Terriglobia > Acidiferrales > UBA7541 > DAHUXN01. Next base: position 38,755 of record DAHUXN010000059.1, on the reverse strand, counting down.
CCGTGGAAATAGACTCAGTTCGCACATAGGCTTGAAAGTCGTAAGTAGCATCCGGTTGAGCAGGTTCAATCTGCTGCACGTGAGCAAAATTCACATTTACGCCACCGGTGAAACCTATACGCAGAGATTTCGAACCAGAATGATAAACGGAAGAATCGATGCTGATGTACGCTCCCGGAAGCTGCTGAAAGCGCCAATCGAGGCCGCCATTCGCAATTGGGGTTTCGAATCCCCCATTCCAGACAATGGAATCATCCACGGCCGTCGCAACGGGCCAGCGTGACGCTTCGAGCGCTTCGTGCCATACGCGTCGCGCGTCATCGGCGCGATCCTCGGCAATCAGTTCATCCAGTAATGGAAATGTCCTTCTGATATCAATGGCCTGCTGACGAGAGAGCGTAACAATTCGTTTCCAGGCTTCGAGCGCATCCTGTGTTTCATGAATGCCTAGAAAAAAAACCAACGCCGTAAGATCGGCATTCTCGTTTGCCGGAAGAACGCTGCCCAGAATCAAATTCACATCCGGATCAAAATTCCAGACGCTTCGAATCGCCAGTGGCGTCAAGCTCGGATCATGCAGGAGGGCTTGACGGATTTCCGAAAGACCCTGTGTTGCTTGGCCTTGACGAAGAAGAAAATTTCCATACTTCCAGGCTACGTCCGCGGAGATCGGGTAATCGCGCTTTGCGTTTTCGTACGCTTCCTGTGCGTGCGAGACATCTCCCGTGGCTTCATACGCATTTGCCAGCGCCATCCAATGTGACGCGGACAAAGGATTTATGCGCACTGCGCGGAGGTAATAGGATATCGCGAGGCTCGGGTTGGTTTCATTGAGAGAGAACTGTGTGGACTCACCTAGTCGCTCCCACGCTTCGGCATTTCCAGGAACCAATTCGGCCGCGCGAATTTGCTTCGCAGGTTGGCCTGAGTTTTCCCAATACCAGGCCAAGCTCAACTTGCCCGCTTGATAAACCATCGTTGCGGAAACTGCCACGGCCAAGCCAAGGATCGCCCAACGACTCCCAGAACCCACAAAATTCGACCCCACGATTTTGTAATCTCCTATGAAGCCGACTTAATAGGCAAGGACAAAATGGCGCCGCTGTACGGGCAGACTGCGCCGAACAGGTGAAAATGTCATCTGAGGTTGCGAGCGAGGTCTTCGCAAACTAAGTCATACAGCCGCCCTAATTGCGCGGTACCATCGCGGACGAACAGGTTGCGAATCGGTAGAGACTCAGCGATTTGGCCCAATACGCGAAATTCCTGAGCTCGCATCGTCGTGTCAAGAATTGTGTTGCCATAGGTATTGGCCACCAGACTCATCAGAGCGGCCTGGGGAGGAAGAGCCTCGATAAAAGGTGCGCGTGAATCACCCGAACGATTCGCCAATATATAAATCGCCGCCAACGGAAGTGCTTCGCGTTCCAATCGCGAACCGCTGGTTTCCAAGGGCACGCGAAGCTTATCCACGGCAGGCGATTCAGAGACTGGCTTATCCTCCCCGGTAAGCATGTACACCGTCTCCGGCCAGAGATTCAGATAAGGAAAAGCGGGAAGAACACAAAAGGAACGTCCACGCTCAATGAGAGCAGCGATATCGTCCGACAAAATGGAATGACCGTTTCGTGCAAACAGTGCGGCAGTGGTCGACTTCCCGGCGCCCGGCGCACCCACAAACGCTATCGCTTTGCCTTTGAATGCAACTGCACTCGCATGCAGGCATATGACTCCGCGAAGACGCAGCACAACGCCGAGCACCGGGCCAAGTAGAAAATCGGCGACATCATTCTGCTCCATGGGCCTCTCCATGGGCGCAGCGCAGCGTATGCTGATGTCGGTCAGGCTGGCATTCAGGTAGAACGTCAGACCGTGACTATAGTGGATTCTGTATCCCCCGCTATTATTCCGTTTCCAGATTTTTAGGGCGGGGTTGCCGTTCTCGTCGCAGATATCGCTCACATACCAGGGCGTCTCGTCGGCAACGTCCTGCGTAGACTGTTTGTCGTCCGCGTCAAAGTTTACCGAGATATCTTGGGGGGTGTTTGGAGTTGACTCAATTGGGTCAAGCCTGGGAATAGGTTGGTTGGACACTAACCGAAGACCGTAAATAACATAAGAATAGGGCCACTTCACGGAAGCCTCGTCTTGTGTTGCCTACTCCTGCCCGCGTCAGGAGCGCCTGTGTGCCCCACTTTTTGCGTCAGGTCCTTGACGGTTCCGTGAATGATTAAGACAGGAGACTTGTATGGTTTCTTAGACACGCGGTAAATAATCAGGTTGGGTTGATCCTACCAAAAACTCTGCATCCGGCTTCGTCGTGAAACCACGCTTCTTAGGAAAATACTCAAACGAATCCAACGGTGATAAAAACTCTAAGGGCTTGTCTTGATGCGGCCTCTGGCCCCATTGATGTCAAAACTGCCGTGTGTTCCGATGCGGCGGGTCAGGTCGGTGACCGTACCGTGAACGATCAAGACCGGAGGTTTATATGGCTTCTTCGGCACATCAGACCTCGCCAGATGCACGGTCTACCACCTCATGAATTCTATACTAATTCGGTAGCACGACCGCAACCATAAAGTTTTCGGGCACCTCGAACAAACAACACTACTACATCTACAGGCCCCGTTCACGTCGAAAACTCAACGACTGCGGCGCGGGTCGCTTCTATTTCTTCGATGTCGCCTTTCGAGAAAGCGACAGCAACCAGAAGTTGAGACAAGCAGGATTTATTTTCAGTTCTGCTTCTTCCGCATTCATATCTGGCCTCAACAACGGCACCCAGCCCTCGCTAATATAATGCTTCAACTGATGGGCAGGTTGCATTCTCAGCAGGGGTTCTGCCTCCTCGCGTTGCAGAGCTGCAAGTAAGGGGTGAAAAGGGGATGGAGTTTTCGGTCGCAATCGTATTGCGTCGGGCAGCCTTCCACGCATCGTTTCGCGCAGCAGGTACTTGCGGAAGAACCACGGCATCGAAGGTATGGCTAGAAGAAAGTTCACCAACCGGACATCCAGAAACGGGTATCGGACCTCAACTGGTTGACGTGTTGTGGCCGCATTTTCCATCCGAAACAGGAAATCCCATTGAGGCAAGAAAAGCGAGGCATAGCCTCGAGGATGACGTGGGTGGGTGTTCCAAGGAAGGTTGTCGAGCGGGCTGCTCCAACGAGCCTGGAGATTCAAGCTCGCTGCCAGATCAGGCTGTATCCAGTCAGGAAAGGACGCGCGGGATTCCCGTGGCGAAAACAAGCGCCCCATTCTGCGCAAAGGGCCTCGCAGGCCATCGGGTGCCTCGAACCTACGCAAAACGTGCTCTGCTAAATCCGCAAGTGCCCGACCGGAACGCCCTTCACGCCAAAGGCAGCGAAAATGTTGTTTCATCTCAAACTCCATCAGATTGTCGATGCCTTCGCCGGAAAACAAGACCTTCACTTCAGCCGCAATCGCTTTGAATTCACCCGTCAAGCTGCTCGGGAAGGGGTAGGCAATGGGCTCGGGCCAATGCCTGTTGAGATCGTTGCGGCCTTCGAGGATTCCCACGTTGTCGACCACGGAAAAATGAAGCGGAATCTGAAAAGCAGAAGCCACAGTGCGGGCAGCGTTTGCATCGCTGTCAGATGAAACGTTCTGATGAATCGAGGTAAACGCGTGCAATTCCAACGCTGGGTATTTTTCCTTGCGCAGTTCGTGAGCCACGGCCGTCACACTAGAGGAGTCGAGCCCGCCACTTAGGAGAATTCCGGCTTTGTTCGTTCTCAGCCGGTCTTCGACGGCGCTTTTAAATAGTTCACCAAAATGCTCAATGTATTCGCGACGCCGCTGATAGTAAATCGCGCCATCCGTGGGCGGACGCCAGTACTCCCGCAGTTGCAAACCTGAAGCAGACCAGCGTAGCGAATGCGCTCGCGGCAGACGGTGGATGTCGGCAAATGAAGTCGACGCGGGATCATAATTCATGCCAAAGAGAAGGAAATCTGCGATCGCTGCGTCATTCAACCGGTCGGAAACCGCGGGATGAAGGCGGAGGCAATCAAGTGTGTTGCTGAAGATAAAGGAATGGTCAACTTCAGCGAAGTAGAAAGGCCTGATGCCGAAATGATCGCAAGCACAAAAAAGCTGGGCGCGCTTTGCGTCCCAAATGGCGAACGCAAAATCCCCGAGCAAGTGATCGAGACACGACTCACCCCATGCCTCATACGCATGGAGAAGTAATTGGGAATCCGAATCGGAAAGATTGGCTTCCCTACTGCTCGAGCGAAGGGCATCGACGAGTTCTCTTCGGGCGTCGAGACGAACATCCGCCACGATCCAGGTGCGCCCGTCGAGGGTTGCCGGCTGGCGTTCAGGCTCGGAATTATTCGCATGAGAAAGTAGTGCGTGACCCAGCCCGACAGGACCATCGGTCCAAATTTCCTGCGCGTCCGGGCCGCGGAAGGAAAGCCAGTTCGTCATCCGGCGCAGCAGATCGGAATCGACTGGCCTGCCTTCCAAGTGGGCTATGCCAACAATCCCACTCATTTTTGTGCAGCCATCTTGTTGGTGATGGGACCCGCGAAAGGCGCATATCGAGTTTGAACGTCGTCCGAGTCGTTGATCGCGTGCCCGGCGACCTCAATCCACGCGTGAGCTTCTAACTGATTGCCAATCTTCCTTGCGCCAATTCGCAATTGCGCCGGAATTCCCCTGCGTCGCAGTAGCCAGCACAACGCAATCGAACGGGAAAGGCAGTTTCCGCGAACAACACCGCGGCGGGAAGCAGCGTCCAACATGCGGCTGGCAGACTGAGACTCGGTGAAGATCCGGGCGCCATCACGCTGATTTGTCAAAGCAGCAGTGCCGTGCCACTTTTCCAATGCCTGCCGAACGCTTTGAAACGTGGATACGCGCAACCAGATCACCACAACGGGAAGGAATAGTAATCCCAGAAAGAAATCTCGACGCTCCCTGCCGGAGAGTTTACAAAAGCGCACCCAAGTAGCGTTCATAGCGTCCACCGGAGGCGCCCTTGGCTCCTTCTTACAGTAGATGCGATGACCGCAGAAAAGCGCTTCATGCGGAGCATACCAGAATTGTTTTCGTCAATAATCTGTAGCCGCGAAGCCTCAGCGAGAATCACCAGTCAACTCCACCAAACCCTCACGAAGCAATTTTTCAAGCAGGGCGCGTAGATCACTTTCAGCTTGCTGCGGAGTGACATCGTATTCCTGGACGATCACATCACGAATCGCACTGATGCTTGTGGGTTGCTGGAGCAACCGCCAGATCCGCGCGCCTACTGGATCCAACCCATAGTAGACACTATTTTTCATGTTGAGGATCGCCGCTTCCTCGCCCAGTTCGCAGGAAACCTGCTGTTTCGTTGCCACGAGAATAGCATCGTTGGTGAAGTTGCTGTTCATTGAAACCTTTCCGAACATGAATAGGAGGTAGACGTATATTCTTTGACTTCAACGTCAGGAGTAGTGGGGACCGCGACCCCTAGAGATTGCGTGAAGACGCCTTTGTAATTCTACTTGGATTCGTCCGGCTCCGGCAACGTCGAACTGGATTCCGAACGGCAAGTTCGGTTATAAACACAATCCGTGCCCGCACGCGCAATCATTGTTCGGAATCTCGAGAAGTACTTCCCGCCTTCGTATTCGGGATGGCGGGCCCTCATGCAACCGGTCGCACGTCTTACGCTGCGTGCATTGGCAGGAATTTCGTTCTCGGTTGAGCCAGGAGAAGCGGTCGCGCTCATCGGTGAAAATGGCGCCGGCAAATCCACGCTTCTGAGAGTGCTGGCCACGCTAATTTTGCCTTCGCGCGGGCAGGCCGAAATTTCCGGCTGCGATGTAGTGAGCGATGGAGCAGGAGCACGCAAGCAAGTTGGCTACTACACCAGCGGCGACGAGGGATTTTATGGGCGCTTGAGTGGACGAGAGAATCTGCGTCTGTTCGCGACAATGAACAATCTAATGCGCCGTGAAGCATTGCGGAGAATTGACGAGCTGGCAGAACTGCTCGGCATGAAGGAGATATTGGACCGCCAGTCGCGCACGTATTCGACAGGCATGCTACAGCGATTGGGTCTCGCGCGGTCTCTTCTACACGCGCCGGCAGTGTTGCTCCTCGACGAGCCTACGCGCAGCCTTGATCCCGTGGCGGCCGCCGAGTTTCGCCGCTTCCTTAAAGACGACATCGTGGGCCGGCTTGGGACGACGCTGCTCTTTGCTTCTCACACGCTCGGCGAAGTGGAAGAAATGGCAAGCCGAGTTGTATTACTTGCCGAAGGACGCATCCTTGCATTCGATAGCCCGCGCAATCTGTGTGCACAGGCAGGCACAGCCCATCTACAGGGAGCTCTCGAACGCCTAACGGGACCCCATTCCTCGAAGGAACGCAGCGGATGAACATGCGCATTACGTTGGAAAAGTTGTGGGCCTTTTTTCGCCGGGACCTTGCCATTGCACGCGGTTATCGCAGCGCCTTTATTTTGGAAGCTTGCGAGGCGTTGTTCGGTGTCGCTACGTTTTACTACCTTTCGCGATTCGTCGGGAGCCCTCAACTTTCGAGCGCCCTTCCCCAAGGTGGCAGCTACTTCGCATTTGCGCTGGTCGGCTTTGCCTTCTTCGATTATCTGGGTGTGGCCTTCAATGCGTTTGATTCCAGCCTCGAGGAGGCGCGTCAGAATCGCACGCTCGAAGCGTTGCTTGTAACACAAACGTCGCTTCCCGTCATCTTGCTTGGTTCGGTGATCTATCCGTTTGTTCTGACTTCCTTGCGCACCGTGGTGTACCTGGGATGGGGCGTCCTCTTATTCGGGTTTTCGGCCCGCTCAGCAAACTGGATTGGCGCAATACTTATCCTGCTGGCTTCAATCCTGGCGTTTGCCGGCCTGGGAATTTTCTCGACCAGTTACACGCTGCTATTCAAACGCGGCAATCCCGCGAAATGGATTCTTCTGGGACTTTCAGGATTTCTCGGCGGGACGATGTATCCGGTTTCGATTTTGCCGAAGTACTTGCAGGATGTCGCGCGATTGATTCCGATCACCTATTCGCTGGAAGGGATGCGGGCGGCGTTGTTAGGAGGGGCGCCGCTTCGTCTGCTGTGGCCTTCGATTATTGCGTTGCTGATCTTTGCGGCAATTTTATTACCCCTGTCCTTTTTTACATTTGCGTGGGCGCTCCGCCGGACAAAAATCACTGGAACTCTTACGCATATCTAGTTACAGGAAGGTGAAAAGGAGTCGGCGCCAATGAGCGCTTTCAATCGAAGAAGCGATATCGCAAAATTGCGTAGAGCGTCACAACGCCATCGCGCCAGGTGATTTTCTTGCCTTCCTCGTAGGAACGGCCCGCGTAAGAAATCGGCACTTCGTAAATGCGCCATCGTCCCTTGGCCACGCGCGCCGTCACTTCCGGCTCGAAGCCAAAACGATTCGAACGCAGCCTCATTCCCCGAATCACTTCCTTGCGAAATACCTTGTAACAGGTCTCCATGTCAGAGAGCGTCAAGTTCGTGACGATGTCGGAAAGCAGCGTCAGAAGTTTGTTGCCGACATAATGCCAAAAAAAGTGGACGCGCTGAGGACCTCCGAGGAATCGCGACCCGTAGACCACGTCGGCGCGTCCATCGAGGATGGGTTCGATCAGCTTGGCGTATTCGCGCGGGTCGTATTCGAGATCCGCGTCCTGAACCAAAAAAATATCGCCGCTAGCCTCGTCAAAACCGCGTCGCAGCGCTGCGCCTTTCCCTTGATTGCGGTCTTGAAATAAAAAATGAATGTTGCTCAAGGGCAAACGCGAGCGTCCGCCGAGAATTTCCGCCTCCGTTTCGCCGGCTTGCTGGAGCCTGTGCATCTCCGTCAGCCATTCGCGAGTTCCATCGGTGGACCCGTCATCGACGACCACGATTTCATGCGCGACGCCCACCGCCTGCACGCGCCGCAGAATCTCCTCGATGAACGCCCGTTCGTTATAGGCAGCGATGATCACGGAAACAGTCAGCGGCGCTTTGCTGTCCGAGTTTGCATCGAACGCCATCCGCGCCGTGTCAGGCCGGCGCTCCTGTTCTGCCATGTGAGAAGGGACCATGGATCTCCGCATGAAGAGATTAACACGAGGAGTTCAACGTCACATATCGGAAGCAGATTCTCCTTCTTGATTGCGCGCCGGAACCGGAAAAAGTAAAGTTGAACCGTGAAGACTCTGATGAAGGTACCTTATTTCGATCTGAAAACCCAGTATGCCGGGCTTCGCGGAGAGATTCTCGAAGCCGTCGACCGCGTTTGCCGCAACGCGTCGTTCAGCCTCGGCGACGAAGTAGCCGCGTTCGAAAAGGAATTTGCGGCGTACTGTGAAGCGAAACATTGCATCGCACTGAATTCAGGGACCAGCGCGCTGCATTTAGCACTCCTGGCCGCGGGGGTTGGGCCGGGCGACGAAGTCATCACAAGCCCGAATACGTTTATCGCTACCGCGGAAGCCATTGCTTACACGGGCGCAAAGATCGTCTTTGTAGACATCGACCCGCTGAATTCCAACATCGATCCACAACTGGCGGAGCGTGCCATCACGCCGCGCACCAAGGCGATACTGCCGATTCACCTCTACGGCCGACCCGCCGACATGGACGCGCTCGAAAAGATTGCGCGCCCACATAAATTGGCGCTCATCGAAGATGCTTGCCAAGCCCATGGCGCGCGATTCCGCGGGCGGCGCGTCGGTGCTTTAGGAAACTCCGGCGCATTCAGCTTTTATCCATCGAAAAATTTGGGCGCCTATGGCGAGGCGGGGGCGCTGGTCACTAACGAGGATCGCGTCGCCGAATACTGCCGCGCGGCGCGAAGTCATGGAGAAGCGCACCGGTATTTCCATGATTTCATCGGCTACAACTATCGTATGGAGGGTTTTCAAGGCGCGGTGCTGCGCGTGAAGTTGCGCCACCTGGACGAATGGTCGGCAAATAGAAAGGCGCTTGCGCAACGCTACCACAGGCAACTCGGCGCTGCGCGGCTTGACATGCCACAAGACGATCCGCGCGACGAATGCGCGTATCACCTGTTTGTGGTTTACGTCGACAAACGTGACTCCGTGAAGCAACAACTTGAAGAACGCGGCATAGGTACCGCCGTGCATTACCCGCGGCCGTTGCATTTGCAGAAAGCCCTGGCGAATCTGGGATACCGTGCCGGTGATTTCCCTGACGCTGAACGTGCGTGCGAACGCGCCCTCGCATTGCCTTTCTTTCCTGAGATGACCGAGGAGCAGGTGGATTATGTCGCGGATTCAATAATGGAGATCACCGGCAAACGATAAGTTGCCAACGCCGCGACGAAGGCTCTTGCGCAGATTTTGATTCCATGACCAGCATTTCAGGCGGAGGCGCGCCGTTCCAGGCTTTTATCCTCGCCAGACGGCGGCGCCGGCGCATTGCGGGATTCAGTGAAAGTGCCCAGGAGTTTCTCCTTCATCGCCTGCGCCAATCCATCGAATACATCGATGCAGGCCTTGCGCATCGCGTCTTCGGCGCCGCGAATCAGCGAATCCATGCGTTTCTGGTTCAGTGCGTCAAGCTGGTTCACGGTTGCGTCGAGCCAGGAGTTCCCCGCAGAGCGAAGCCGATCCTCATGGCGCTCAAGCCCTTCAGCACCCAATCCTTCTTGCTTCGCAGACCATTCTGCAAGTTGAGTTTTACCCTGTTCCCGGAACACGTCGAGCGTGGCACCAAGTTGCGATGCGAGGCTCTGGTTCGACTGTGTCAGGTTTCGCTCCGTGGTCATTGCCAGCTGTTCTTGAAAGTGACTAAACGAGGTCTGGGCGCGCGCTTGCAGGCTATGCAAGACTTGCTCAGCTGCGTCTTCCAGCCGCTTGCGCTCCTGTTCGGTTCGGGCATCGTTTTCAGCAACGGCCTGCTCGGTCACTTTGTCCGCCGCCGCTTGAATTACTTGCCCAAAAGTCCGCGCCACTCCTTCCGCTGTTTGCTCGAATTGGTTCTTCGCGGCGTCAACTTGATTCCGCGAAAGCGCTTCGAGGCGCTCGCCAGTGGTCCTCAGCTGAGAAGCTTCGATTTTCTCAAGGTGCGTGCGATAATTTTCCGTCGCTTCCGCGGCCACTTCATCGATGCTTTTCCTTACGTCATTGACAGAGCCTTCCATGCGTACGTCCAGGCGGGAGAAGCTGCGTTGCAACTGGTCTTCACAAGCTTTTGCGAGTCCCATCGAGGCTTCCTCGGTGATTCGCGCTGTATTCGCGTTAAGGTCCTCGACCCACTTCGCAGAAACCTGTTTTCCTGCAAGCTCGAAATCGCTCTGCAATCTCGTGAGCATCGATGACATATTTTCCGTTGCTTCTTGCTGCACATGCGCAGAAGCCTGTCGCAACCGCTCACGGTGAATGTGTAGAAGTTCTCTCGCCTGCTCTTCGCGAACGGACAGTTGCCGGGTGGCCTCGGCTGCCTTTTCCAAAACTGGAGCAATCCTTGCGTCGACTTCGCCAGCCGTTTGTTCCACTCTCTGCTTGCTCATTTCCGCCAATCGTGATTCGGCACACTCCATCGAACGTTTTTGCAGTTCAGCCGCCCGACGATCCAGTTCCGCAAGCTGCGATACGACGTTCGATTCCAGACGCTGACGCAATTCATTCAAACTGTCCTGACTCGCGGCCTCGAGTTGTCTGGAATATTCGGAGAAGTGCGTCGCGGCGTTTTCGATTTCCGTCAAAGAAGTTTTCGTGCGGGCCATTTCTTGATCGAGCGCGCTCTTCACCTCATCAAGCGCGGCGCGTGCGGTTTCGATGCTGAGTCCGGAATCCTGCTGGAGATCTGCGACTCGCGCGGCCACCTTTTGCTCGGCAGCTTGCAGTATTTGTTGAGAGCTGTCGGTAACACGGCCAACGAGCCTTTGTGCCGCGCTATCGATGGAGGATTCGAGAAGGTCGTTCCACTGCGTCTGAGCGCGAGTCATTTCCTCTTGCAGATGCTGACGTACCCTCTCCCGGATTGCCAGCATCTCTACGGCGTTCCCCTGCTCAAGAGCAATCTGGTGTTCCGCGCGCGATCCCAGTTCCTTTCGGATCTCATCAAGTTGCTGCGACAATTTTTCCTCGAAACGCCGCTCCGCCTGGCTCGCAACTTCTTCGGAAACGGTGCGCACTTCTCCGTGCAAATCTCCCTTACGGCGTTCCCATTCCAAGAGTGCGGCTCGGGTTCGCTCGATTGCGTCGCCCCACGAAGCGTTCAGGTTCTCGTGAACCTCTTGCTTCACCTGGGCCACCTGAACGATCAACCTCTGCGTCAGATCCGAAGAAATCCGTTCCCGCGCAGATGACTCCCTACCTTCGAATTCCTGACGCCATTTTTCATAGAAGGCCTCTGCCGTGGCGCGATGTTCCTGACTCAACTGATTATGCAATTCGCCCCTGAGGTTGGTGGCGCGCTCGTCGACCACTTGCTCGGCAACCTCTCGCGCTTTCTCAACCGCCTTCTGGGCCTGAAATTCGAATTGATGACGAAGCTCTCGCAGAAGAGGGCTTTCCTCAATTTTGAGCTCGGTCGCCTGTTCCGCGCCGCCGGGGGAAGATTGACGGGCAGAGCTCGCAAGCAAATCCCCCAAGTAGGAAGCGAGGGGGCCTCCTTGCGGGACTACTGCCATCGCGCTCACAACTTTTTCTGTGACGTCTGCGCCAGGATGGGTCGCGGAGCCAACGTTCGCCGTCTCCATGCCCTCGATGCTACTGCTCACCCAGTCCACCGGAGGGAGCGCGACGCCCCAGACGTTGCTCCCCATTTCCAGCTCGACGCCGACTTGAAACAACTCGCGCAAAGTACGAGGCCTCTGGATCCAGGTGACACGCGCGCGGGCGTTGAGTTGTTCTCTTTGTCTTTGTTCTGCGGGGACCTCGATGGTAATCCAGGTATTCTTCGGGAGGTGATGCTTGGAGGCGTAACGGCAACCATGGAAGCTGAGGCTTTGCGTCGAGGTTCGCTCTTCAAACGGCTGCCCCAACAGATCCGTGCCGCGAATGATTATTGGCAGCGTCTGTTCAATACGGGTGCTCCGCCGTCGTTGCTCCCCCAAGTACGTGGAAGCTGCCTGTGCCACGATTGCCCCCCGGATGCCAGCCTTGGCAGAGCATAGCACTCTGAGGCGTCGCGGTCGAGAAGCGAGCAGATGGAATGACAATCGACGGGGAACTGCGCCGGGGAAACCCGATCTTCGCAGGCGACCGCGCCCTGTCTTCAGATGTAGCCCAGTTACGCCTATGGTTTCTTCTTTTTCACGACCACCGTCGTCGCCGAGCCGCCGCTCAACTGCTTCAGGCTGTCGAGCGACGCCTTGGCGTCGGCCGCATGCGGACCGTTAGGCTGAAGTTCCAGGTACTTCTGATACGCTTCAAGCGTTCCTGGCGGAATAATATAAACGTCCTTCCCGCCCTCTTTCTTGGCGTCAACCTGGTTGGTTAGTGCATTGCCCAGTAAATACCAAGCGTCCGCATCCTTTGGGTCCATCTGGGTCGCTTTCTGCAGCGGTTCGGTGGCTTCCTTCATCTTTCCAGAGTTTGACAGCACCACGCCCATGTTTTTGTAGCAGCTCTCCCCGATTGTCTTGCTCGTCGGATCGAGGGTTGCGGCTTTATCGCACGCGGCACCAGCCTCTGGAACTTTCCCAACCCGCGCCAGATCAGTTCCCAACTGCATATACAATGCTGGAGTCGGTTTCAACTCCACTGCTTTTTGAAGAGTATCGACCGCCTCAGGGTACCTTCCCGCTCCGTCGTACGCGACTCCCAAGTTTCCTAAAATTGTAGGCAGATTGGGATCCTTTTCAGGAGCGCTCTGCTGGGCTTGCTCGAATTCGGTTACGGCCGTCTGGTAGTCGGTGTTCAATTGGGCCTGCAGAGTTGCTTTTTGATCCGGAGTCGATGTTCTGAGTTGCTGCTTCGTTGCGTCGGCGTCCGCAATGGCATGAACTCCGTTGTCGAAGTGCGTTTTCATGGCCTTGAACTTATTCGCGGCCTCCTGCTGTTTTTTCGCCGCCTCGACGTCATAGCCCGACTTCTTGGCGATCGCCTGGAAGTCTTCGTTGAGTACGGAACCCTTGTCCCCCGTGGCGTTGCTGATCTGAACCTGGTCTGTGTAATTGATGTTGTCCTTCTTGAAGTTCACGTTGTAGATGCCGTTCTGCAGCCCGACTTGCTGGTAGTTGCCGTCTTTGTCGGTTTTAACAACGAAATGCGCTCCATTGTCCTTGTTCGTTATCGTGATGACAACGTCGGGATACGGATTGCCCTGCAGGTCCAACACCTTGCCCGACAGGCGGCTTGTTTGCGCCCATGCCGCCGGCGTCAGCAGAAGCATCGGCGCCAAAAGAAGCGCCAGCAACAATATGTGGCCCCCGAGTTTCGTGATTGAACGCTTCATAAGAGCATTCCTCCCCAATATATATTTAGATGCACATGCCGATTATGGCGCAACTTGTGCCTTGTACGCGATAGGGTCTGCGTGTCCCGCCTGCGAGAAGGCGCGCAGCCGCAGCCGGCAACTATCGCAAACACCACACGCTTCGTCATCCGATTGGTAACAGGACCATGTGAGTCCGAGCGGTGCTCCTAATTCCGCGCCCTTGCGCACAATTTCGCTTTTGTGCATGTGAATCACCGGGGTCACAATTTCGATCTGCGTCTCTGGCCGGGTCCCAACGCGTATCAGCTGAGCAAACGTCTCATAATACTCCGGCCGGCAGTCGGGATATCCAGAGCTATCTTCGAACACAGCTCCTATAAAAACTGCCGTCGCGCCAATCACCTCGGCCCAACTCACCGCGGCGGAAAGGAAATGTGCATTGCGAAATGGGACATAGGTAATGGGAATTGTCGCCGAATTATCCGGCAAGTTCTCAGGTACGGCAATGTCCGAGTCGGTCAATGCCGAGCCACCGATCTGCGCCAACGAATCAAACCGCACAACAAGCTTTTCCCGCACGCCGTAAAAATCAGCGATCTTTTCGAAAGCGCGCCGTTCGCGTTCCTCGGTTCGCTGGCCATAACTCGCATGCAACAGCGCAAGGGAGTGCGTTTGGTTCGCGATCGCCGCCGTGACGCAGGAATCCATACCTCCGCTCAACAGCACCACCGCTTTGGACTGCGCCCTCATTCCTACATGCGCCCTCGGCTTAAAAATTGGTCCAAAACTTCAATGTTCCTCTACACACCATGCATTGCCGGATCCCAGACGAATTTGTGCAGTTGCAGCCCCAGCCGCACCGGCAGGTTCTCCGCCAAAATCCATTCGGCCAGCTCGCGCGCATCCATCGCCGGCCATGCGCCAGCCGGATCGGCAAAAACTGGCGAAAAGAGAATTTCATGAACTCGCTCGGAAAGCCGGTGCTTGGCCATGAATTCGCACGCGAAATCATAATCCCGCCGGCTGGCAATCACGAACTTGATTTCATCTTTCGTCTCGAGCGCTTCCAGATTTGCAAGATTGAACTTCCCGCTTTCACCTGAATCGGGGCATTTCACATCCACGATTTTCACCACTTCGCGCGGCAACTCGCTTATGTCGCGCTCTCCGCTAGTCTCGATTAATACCGTATATCCCGCGTCCACTAACCGCCGCGCCAGTTCCGGCGTCTCTGGCTGCAAGAGCGGCTCGCCTCCTGTAATTTCCACGAGGCGGACGTCCCTGCCGCCGTTCTCGCGACCACCGGAAAATTCAGCGGCGCGTCTCAAAATGTCATCGAGGCTATATTTCGTCCCGCCGTGGAACGCATACGCGGTATCGCACCACTTGCAGCGCAAATTGCAGCCTGTCAGGCGCACAAAAATGCACGGCAGGCCGGCATAGCTGCTTTCGCCTTGGATTGACTTGAAAATTTCTGTGATGAACATTGGTTATGCGCCAACTTTCGTGTCAGCGTCCTGCCGTTTGCGACGCGCGCCGCCGCAAATAAATAACTCCGCCAATCGCCGCGGCCAACTCCCCAACAATGACCGGCACGGCCACCGCCAATCCGTAGCCCACGTAGAGCCACACAAAGGAAACGATGAAGGCAGGAATGGCAATGATCAGGAAGGCTCGGTTCACGATGGCGCCTCAGCTTACGGCCGGAAAGTCGCGGCCGACGTGTCGGTCTCCCAAACAGTGATGCTTGCCACCGCCGCGCCATTGGGCGAAGCGTGCATTTGCTTGGACGTCTCGTCGTAAATGTGCCGCGCGATGTTTTCGGCAGAGGGATTGAGCGTGTCGAAGGGCGCGAAGTCGTTCAGATTTTTGTGATCCAGTGAGCGGATCACCGACTGAATCACTTGCTTCAAATGCACGAAATCGTAGAGCAGGCCCGTCTTATCGAGCTCTTGTCCCGCCAGCGTAATCCGCACGCGATAATTGTGTCCGTGCTGATTCTCGCATTTTCCCTTGTATCCGCGCAGGTAGTGGCCCGCGGCGAAACTTTCTTCCACGCTCACTTCGTACACATCCGGCTCCTGTTCGGTCCCAACGATGCCAACCGTCCCGCGAAACACTTGCGCTCACAATTCCTGTGCGAAACGCGCCACTTCGGCAAGGTCTTGCGTAACGGTGTATTCGGGCAGTGACTCCAGGAAAATTCTACCATACTGCATGCGCTGGATGCGGTTGTCGAGGATCGCCAGGACGCCGCGATCGTTTCGCGAGCGAATCAGCCTGCCAAATCCCTGCTTCAGCGAAAGCACGGCTTTCGGCACTTGATATTCTGCGAAGGGATTCTGTCCGTCTTCCTGCAACGCTCGCACGCGCGCCGCGACAATGGGATCCGACGGAACCGCAAACGGCAGCCGGTCGATAATCACGCACGAAAGCTGCGATCCCGGCACGTCCACTCCCTGCCAAAAACTTGCTGTCGCGAGCAGCACGGCACCCGGTGTCGCCCGAAAGCGATCGAGCAGCGCCGAACGCGGCGCTGTTCCTTGCAGCAGCAGCGGATATGGAATCATTCCCGCCAGCCGCTCGTGAACTTCGCGCATTTGCGCGTAGCTGGTGAACAGGCAAAACGCCCGCCCGCGCGTCAAATGCAAAAGTTGCGCAATCTCTTCCGCCGCGCGCGCCGCAAAATTCGCGTGACGCACATCCGGCAGCGCCTTTGGAATATAAAGCAACGCTTGGCTGCGATAGTCGAATTCCTGCGGCAACACTTCTTCGCGCGATCCTGAGATTCCCAGCCGCTGCTTCACGTAGTCGAAGCGACCGCCCACGGCCAGCGTCGCCGACGTCAGCACAATCGTATCGAACTGCTCGAACAATCTTTCGCGCAGGATTTCGCTGACATCAATCGGCGTGGCCACCAAATAAACACCTTTCCCGCGCCGCTCAAACCAGTAAACGTAGCCCCTCTCTTGGCTCTCTAACAGGAACGCCAGCTCCCGGCGCAACTCGGCCGCGCGCCTGGCGATGTTGAGCACTTCCTCGGGCTTCGAACTCAGCGCCGACAACTCCGTCTCGAGCCGTTTCAGCGCCGCCGCCAGTCCGTCGTATGGCTCACGATTGCGCTCCAGAAACGCCGCGCGTTCCGCCGGCTCGAATGGGAAGCGGCCCTCGCGCTCGGGAAAAGCCTCGAAAAAGGCGTGCGCCCGCTCGCGAATCTGCGCCAGCGGGCGCCGGGTCGCCGCCGTGCCTGCATTAACCATGCGCAATGTTTGTTCGGCGTCGCGCGATAGCTCGTCGAATTTGTAGCTCGAAATGGCCCGGCCAAAATAATCGCTCGCCACGTCCTCGATTTCATGCGCTTCATCGAAAATCACCGCTGCGTACTCGGGTAAAATCGACCCAAAATCATCCTGCCGCAGCGCCAAATCGGCAAAAAATAAATGATGGTTCACGATGATCAAGTCGGCTTCCTGCGCGCGCTGCCTCATGGCCGTCAGAAAACATTGCTGAAATTGCAGACATTTCTGCCCCGTGCACGCGTCCTTGCGCGCGTCGATGCGATTCCACAGCTCCGCGTCGTCCGGCAGAAAATCCAGCTCCGCGCGGTCACCCGTTTCTGTCAACTTCTCCCAGTCGCGGATTTGCGCGAACCAGTCGATCTCGTCCATTCCGCGCAGCACCGGCTGATTCGCCATCAGATGGACCTTCTGCCGGCAGACAAAATTATTGCGCCCTTTCATCAGCGCCACTTTCAAGTCGGGCGCGAAATGCTTGCGCAGAAAAGGAATGTCCTTCTGGAAAAGCTGCTCTTGCAGAGACTTCGTGGCCGTCGAAATCACGACGCGTCGCCCACTTCGAATCGCCGGAATCAAGTACGCGAGGGTTTTCCCAGTGCCGGTCCCCGCCTCGATCAACGTGTGCTGATGCTTCTGAAACGCCTCATCGACCATCTCGGCCATTTCAAGCTGCGCGCGCCGGAACTCGTACCCGGGATGGCATTTTTCCAGCATCCCACCCGGACCGAAAATATCGGCCATGGTGATAGAGACTTTCGCTTCGCTCGTCGCTCGTTTTGGCATTTGGTTACCGCTGGCCCGCACCTAACAAAATAGCACAGGGCAGGCGCGCATTCTGGCTCCAGTGTGCCGCAACGCGCATTCGCGCACGGTTGCGCGATCGACGCCCTTTGGAAGGCGGCAAGCACGCGCCGCAATTATTTGTTATAATTAAGTGTTTTGCTCACCGTTAACAACATCTCCATGCGCTTCGGCGCCAGAGTTCTGTTCGACGACGTGTCCTGCACGTTTGGCGCGGGGCGGCGCTACGCCATCACGGGGCCGAACGGCGCGGGCAAGTCCACATTCATGAAAATTTTGACCGGCGAAATCGAGCCTTCCAAGGGCACGATTGGCCGGCCGAAAAAACTCGGCGTTTTGCGCCAGGACCAGTTTGCCTTCGACAAATTTCGAGTCATCGACACGGTGATCATGGGCAACGCGGCTCTGTGGAAGGCGCTCGAAGAGCGTGACGCGCTCTACGCCAAGCCGCACGAGTCGATGACCAACAAAGATGGCATGCGCCTCGGCGAACTCGAAGGCATCGTCGGCGAAGAGGGCGGCTACACAGCCGAAGCTGACGCCGCCATATTGCTCGACGGCCTCGGCGTTGACTCATCTCTGCACGAGCGCACGATGGGCGAATTGCAGGGCGGACAAAAAGTTCGCGTCTTGCTGGCGCAAGCCTTGTTCGGCAGTCCTCCCGCGCTGCTGCTCGACGAACCCACAAACCACCTCGACCTCGACTCCGTTCACTGGCTCCAGAATTATCTCTGTAACTACGACGGCGTGGTCATCGTGATTTCTCACGACCGCCATTTTCTCAATAGCGTCAGCACGCACACCGCCGACATCGACTATCAAACGATCATCATGTACACCGGCGGATACGACGACATGGTGCTCGCCAAGACGCAGATTCGCTCGCGCATCGAATCCGAAAACGCCCAGCGCGAAAAGAAAATCGCGCAGCTAAATGAGTTCATCGCGCGGTTTTCGGCCGGCACACGTTCCTCGCAAGTAATGTCACGCAAAAAAGAAGTCGAGCGCATCCAGACTTCGGAGTTGGCGCGGTCCAACATCGCGCGGCCCTACATTCGTTTCGACATGAATCTCCCCTCGGGTCGCCATCCGCTCGAATTCAAGGGCCTCGCGAAAGCGTATGACGGCCAGCGAGTGATTCAGGGATTCTCGGCAAATGTGGCGCGCGGAGAAAAAATCGCGCTAACGGGCCGCAACGGCTCGGGCAAAACCACTCTGCTGAAATCGCTGATACGCTGCGCCACGGGGCACATCAGCGACGAGGATCGCAAATTCCCCATCGATCATGGCACGGTGAAGTGGGGACACGCGGTGGATGTCGGCTACTTCGCGCAGGATCACACCGATTCCATCGCCAAGGGAACCACCGTGATCGAGTGGCTGCATCAGTTCAGGCCGCAAGCCTCGCAGGAGGAATTGCGCGGGCTGCTCGGCCAGATGCTTTTCAGCGGCGACGACGCGCTCAAGCCCACGCGTGCGCTTTCCGGCGGCGAAGCGGCGCGCGTGATTTTCTGCCGCCTGATGCTGCAAAGGCCGAATTTCCTCGTCCTCGACGAACCGACCAACCACCTCGACCTCGAATCCATCAACGCCCTCAACATCGCCTTGCAGCGCTACGACGGCACCGTGCTGCTCGTCACGCACGACCACGACGTGATCGACGAAGTCGCCACGCGCATCTGGCACATCGAAGCCGGCCACGTCGAGGACTTCAACGGCCCCTACGCCGATTATTTAGCCGCTGAACAGCAAAAAGTTTCGAAAGCCTAAGAATTTCGCGGCAAAAACACGCGCTGCGGCTATACCCGAACCTGTTTCAGTGAGCCTCTCGACCGTCGAAGTCGCTGTTTGATGCCAAAACTTCCGCGCGGCATCGAGCGCTGGTTGCTGATTCGCATTGCCGTAGAAAAGTTTGTGCTAAAGCCAGTCTCCAGTAAGTGCCATGCCCGCTATGAAACCCGCCCAAAACAGCATCCAAAGCTGAATCAGCGTGAACGCAAATACGAACCATCGTAATCCCTTCATTCGATAGACCCAGAAAATACCGAGTACCACAGACGCAATGAACAAGCAATTGTTGGTCCACAGCAACAACGTACTTGGGCTAGGGCGCGGCGACATCGACGGATCGATCCAGCCAACCTCGCCTATGGCAATGGTAATTGGAATGAAGAGCAAGCTCAGGAAGGCAAGCCAGTATTGCCGCTTCCATCTTTCACGATCCAAGGGCCACCTGTGAATTAGCGCGACTACGAGATTTGCGACCAGTGCAAGCGTGACCAACAACAGCGGCCAAGCATACAGGCCCTCTAAGCTTTGCCGAAAGAGCCACCAAAAGTTGTTCCAGCGAAATGGCGCGAAAGCTCCCATTGAGAACTCTTGGATCACGTTTACACAATAGCTCGGAGAAAAGGTCGATTTTCAGTTCTCGCGATCTGCGTTGCCTCATGGTAACGAGTGCCGTAGTTGATGATTAACGCGCACACAAGACACGTGGGTTCAGCGCTGCAGAATACTGAAATACAGGCTGTGTCCTTGCAGAGAGACAGCTTCGCGTTCTGCTATGTGCAGGCACGTGTGAACACAGGAACACATGCAGTGTTCACCACAAAAGATATGCGTTGCATTCACCAACCCTTCACGACAATGCCCCATTGAAGAACGGATTGCGGAAATTAGTTCTGCAAAAAGGCCGCAGACGAAAAGTCGATCTGGGCGGGAGCGACCCGGCTGTTTGTGCGGTTTTGCCGCGCAGACTGCGCGGCACGCGAGAAATTGCCTAAAGCCTTGCTTTGGCGAACGCGCGCCCCGATCCGGACTTCAGATACCTCTCAAACGCAAACGCGCGCGCCTGATCCGCAAATGCGACATAGCTCTTGATGCGCCAAGGCCGATATTTAGCGGTGTGAGTCACCGCGCCCGCGTTGTGCGCGGAAAGCCTGGCCTTCAAATCGTCAGTGATGCCCGTGTAGAAATGCTCGTTATCCGTCAGGCTTTGCAAGATGTAAACGTATTTCATGAGGAGTCCGCCTTCGCCTTTTAAGTGGCCCCCCGAGCCATAGCTCGCCGATAGTGATGGTAGACCCCTCGCAATGTCAAATTGGCGAGCGAAGGCTGGTGGGGCTGGGGAGAGTCGAACTCCCGACACGCAGTTTAGGAAACTGCTGCTCTATCCGTCTGAGCTACAGCCCCGCATGAAAACCGCAGCGTCCAATAGCTTAACACTGCAGCGTAGCTCTGTTGTAGCATAGAGAGTTAGCCGAGTTAACTGTGGACACGCGCAAGAAAATCCGGCGAAAACTGCTGGCGGCGCACCGCTCCGCGCGAAGCTGGCGCATGGTGGCGAAGGCGCTGCTCTCCACCAGGCATCCCCTGCTCGCGCACATCATTCCCATCCGGCGCTGCAATCTGGCGTGCGCCTATTGCAACGAGTACGACGATTTTTCGAAGCCTGTGCCGCTCGACGAGATGCTCCGCCGCGTCGACCGCCTCGCCTCCTTCGGCACGTCCATCATCACCATCAGCGGCGGCGAGCCTTTATTGCATCCAGAGCTCGACGACATCATCCGCCGCATTCGCCGCGACGGCATGATTGCCGGAATGATCACGAATGGATATTTGCTGGTCGCGGATCGCATCCAGCGGTTGAATGGCGCGGGGCTCGAGTTCCTGCAAATCAGCATCGACAACGCGCAGCCCGACGAAGTCTCTAAGAAAAGCCTGAAGGTGCTGGACCAGAAACTGGAGCTGCTGGCTGAGCACGCGGACTTCCATGTCAACATCAACTCCGTCCTGGGCAGCGGCATCCATCACCCTGATGACGCGCTGGCTGTTGCGCGCCGCGCACTAGAATTGGGTTTTTCGTCAACGGTCGGCATCATTCACGACGGAAATGGACAACTGCAGCCGCTGGGGCCGCACGAACGCGAAATTTTCGAGGAAATCATGCGCCTCGGCAAGCGTTCGTTCTCACGCGTCAATTCGTTTCAGCACAATATCGCCGCGGGACGCGAAAACAATTGGCGCTGCCGGGCCGGCTCGCGCTACCTCTATATTTGCGAGGACGGCTTGGTTCACTATTGCTCGCAACAGCGAGGCTATCCCGGCATACCACTCGCGGAATACACCGCCGAGCGCCGCCATCGCGAGTTCTACACGAAAAAATCCTGCGCCCCGCACTGCACCGTCTCCTGCGTTCATCAGGTCGCGGTCCTCGACAATTGGCGCGGCCCGCAGACCATCGATTCAGACACAGCCCAGGCACCACAAGCATTGGTGCAAATGTCACAGGGTCGCGCCCGAGATTAACTGCCTGCCGGCCGGTCGGCGTTAGAGACCGGCACATCAAAACTGACCTTGATTCACCAATTGCTTTCGTCGGCGGCGATTCTGCGATAAAGTAGCAAGAGGTTCGCCATATCTTCGCCTGGAGGATCGGTGGGCGTAATGCAAGTCCTGGTCGCAGCGCTGTTGGCTCTGGTGCTCTTGCTCGCCATCGGCGTGGTTTGGCTTTCCACACGGCGCGCCGACTCCTCGAAAAACGATTTCGCCACTCTGCGTCAGGAGATGCAGGCTGCCCTTCTGTCTCACTCCCAGTCCGTGAATACGCAGATGGGGCAAACGCTGCAGACGGTTCTTCAGCAGCTAGGACAAGTTAGGTCTTCTGTGCAGGAAGGCCTCTCAAATTCAGGGCAATTGGTTTCCCAAGCGCACGCTGCCGTCGCGACCGAATTGCGGAATTCGCAGGAAGTGCTGGGCCGCGTGGGCAAACAACTGGGAGAAATTCACCAGGCGGGACGGGACCTGTCACAAGCCACGCAAACTCTGCAGAGCGTCTTGGGCGGCGCAAAAACGCGAGGGTCATTGGGCGAAGTCGCGCTCGAAACTCTTCTGGCCGACGCCCTGCCCCGCAGCGCTTATGAAACACAATACCGTTTCTCGACCGGGGCCATCGTCGACGCCATTGTTCGCACCGGAGGAAAATTCGTTTCCATTGACTCGAAGTTTCCGCTCGAAGCGTACCGCCGCATCTTGGACTCGGGTGAAGATGCGCGGAAAGAATTTTTTCAAGTGGTGCGGAAGCACGCGGAATCCGTTGCCGAAAAATACATTCTCCAGGACGAAAATACGCTCGATGTGGCGCTGATGTTTGTGCCCTCCGAAGGCGTTTACTATGAACTGCTGATGACGTCCGATGTAAAGCTTGGCCGCCTGGACGACCACTGCCGTGGGAAAGGCATTTTGCCTGTTTCACCCAACACGCTTCACGCGTACCTAAGCGCGATCCTGATGGGACTCAAGGGTATGCAAGTGGCCGAGAACGCCAAACATCTTCTAGCCGGTCTCGCGGGTCTTCAGGGCCAGCTCGATTCGTTTGCCAAAGTTTATGACACGCTCGGTGGGCATATCCGGCACGCACAGCAGTGCTACGACGAAGCAGAGCGCAAGCTCGATCGCACGCAAGGAAATCTGGAACAAATGGCGCAAGGCGCCCTTCCCGAACCGCTGGTGAAAGCCCTCGAGGCGGCCTCTACGGAGTAGTTCTTTCGCGGCCGAGTGCCGGTTCGCCGTTCAGCGCCTCGCCCGCCGCTCGAATCAGAGCCTGCAAATCACTGGCAGAATTTGCTGTGGCTATTTTTGCAAATTCCTTTCGTGCTCCGCCAATATCGGTGTGCCCAGAGCGAAGTTTCGTCAAAATCTTCGCGATGTGCCGTTTCTCGTCGCCGTTAGCCAGCTTATCCGCGGCTTGCAGAAAATCCCGCGTCGCTTCCACATTTGCCACGCCTAGTTTCGGTTCAAGCGTAACGACGTACGAAAATTCACCCGCGTGCAGCCCTTTCACTTCGAGCGTCGCGGAATTGTCCGCCCCGCCGTGCGTCCGCAGATGCTCGCTTACGCCGTGCTTGAATCCCACAATCTCTGGACTCAAATTCCGTACGTTCAGTTCCACCGGCTGCGCCGTCCCGCTCACGTGCAGAACGAGCTTCTCTTTCTTTCCCGGCCTTACGCCATTGCGAATCGTCTCCGGCAACACATCCACAAACGTGATTTCCGCCGATGCCTCCGACGCGCCAATTTTCACCGCGAGCCGCGTGCTTCCCGGCGCGGTCTTCGACGATGCAAGAATCACAAGCTCTTTCAGCGATGCCGCCAGCACGAATGCGGACTTTCCATCCAGCTCGACGCGATTTCGATCCGCATCGCCCTGGAAACCATCACCCGCAATCGTGAAGCGATCCTTGAGCGCGGCCATCGCAGGCACTGTGGCGATCTCCAATTTCTCCGCACTCGCCCGATGCAACACGTCCGCGGCGGCGCATATCTCCGTTCCCGGAATCCGCGCAATCAGAATTCCCGCATCCGACGGCGCCAGAAAATGCGCACGCCCGCTCTCGTCCGTGCTCACCACTTCGCCATTCGACAGAACGATTTTCACCCCCTCCGCCACGCGCCCGTCTTGCGAGAGGACCTCCAATGTCGCCGGTTCGCCCGCAATCAGCTCCAACGGCAACACAACCTGGTCCGGCGACGCTTGCACCGGCGCTTGCGTAACCGGCGCCACGGGAATCAGCAGCGCAGCAATCAGCGGCAACCATGCAGCACACAATCCGCGCGTCATGGCCAGATTCTACCGTGCCTCGCCTCGGCGGTCGAATCTCTATGGCCATCAACGCAGAAGGAAATCGTGCACCCTCCGTTTCTTGAACTACGATGACGTGTTTGCTAGCCTTACCTGCGTTTACGTCCGCATCGCCGTATTCGACAGCGGCGTCGGATGCGAACGCGCGTCTCCATTTCATGTCCAATCGTAACGCCCGAGGTTTTTTGGAGCTTCTACCCGCCTGGTGGAGACACAAAGGCTCGCTGGCGGTGAGTCTTGCCATCACCCTGTTCGCGCTTTTTGTATACTTCACCACATTTATCGGCGAACGTCCCACGCCGATTTTCGACTTTGTCTCGCGTCTGGAGCTGAATAGCCTTGATACGCGCTTCCGCTTTCGCGGCCGCCAGCATCCCGATCCGCGCATCGTTATCGTCGATATCGATCAGCGCTCGCAGGAGGTTCTCGGCGGCTGGCCGTTCCCGCGCCAGAATTTCGCGCGCATGCTCGACAACCTTCGCCAGGATGGCGCAAGCGTCGTGGCTTTCGACATCACTTTCAGCAAGCCGGACGAAACCCTCGGACCTTTGCGGGATTTTCAAACGCAGCTCGCGACGGAGAAAAAAGAAGGCAGGCCCGTCGACCCTGCACTGATCTCCGCGATTGACGAACTCCGGAAGCGCTACAACTACGACCAACAATTCGCCGACGCCATCCAGCGATTCGGCCGAGTCGTCCTCGGAAATTATTTTCTGTACACCGAGGCGGATTTACAGGGCGTCTCGCAACTGTCCCTGAAGCATTACGCTGACCTCATCTCGTTTTTTCCCTATCCGCAGGTGCGCGCGCTCCAATCGGCTGGTGGACCCACCAGCTACGTGCGGCTAATTCGCGACTACGCTGATTTCGATCTTGTGCCCAAAGGCGCCGAAGCGAACGATGATCTTTTCACCGGAGCCCTGGCCTCGGATCGCGCTGGCTCTGGTTTCTTCAACGTCATGCCCGATCCGGACGGCGTGGTTCGGCGAGCATTGCTTGCACTACCTTACGGCACCGACCCAGATCCATCCAATTGGGACTTTTACGCTTCGATCGACGTTCAAGCCATCCGCCTCTTCTTGAATCTTCCCGGTCAGCAAACTGTCCTCGATTATGGCCAGGGTGGCATCGTCGCTCTCGAATTCGGCCCGCAAGTTACCGTTCATCCCGATCCGATCGGCCGCATGATGATTAATTATCAGGGCCCCTCGCACACATACCTGTACGTTTCCATCGCCGATGTCGTAAACAAAAGTTTTGCGCCCGGCACATTCAAGGGAAAACTCGTCCTGGTCGGAGCCTCTGCCACTGGTATCGGCGACTTACGTACTACCCCATTCGGCGGCCTCGACTTCCCTGGCGTGGAAATTCATGCAAACGTGATCGATAACATCATTAACCAGAATTTCCTCCACCACGGAGGCGCGCAAGTACTCACCGACCTTGCCATGATTTTTGTTTTTGGAATTCCGCTCGGCATATGGCTGGCGCTGGTCCAGCCGCGCTGGCTGATCGCCGGTTTTCTTCTGCTTGTTCCATTCACGGCGCTTGTGTATTGGGCATTTCTTCACGGCTGGTGGCTGAATTTCATTGTGCCTTCACTTTTCACGCTGATTCCCAATGTCAGTCTCGTGGCGCTCTATCGCGTGCTGATTGAAGAGCACGAGAAACGGCGAGTCCGCGGCGCGTTTCAGCAATACGTCAGCCCTGAGGTAGTCCGCCGGTTACTCGACGACCCTAAACTGGTTGAGCCGCGTAAGACGGCCGTGACCGTCATGTTTAGCGATGTACGCGGCTTCACAACTCTGTCTGAGACGCTCGATGCGCAGGACCTGGCCGCTCTGTTGAATGGTTATCTGACAGAGATGACAAAAATCGTCTTCGACCGCCAAGGTACGCTCGACAAATACATCGGCGATGCGGTGATGGCGATTTGGGGAGCTCCATTCGAACAATCAAATCACGCCGGCCTTGCCGCGCAGGCAGCCCTCGACATGATGGCGCGCTTGGCAGAGCTTCGAAAGAAATGGCAAGAGCGCGGCCAGCCGATTCTTGATATCGGCATTGGCATCAACACAGGCATCGCTTCCGTGGGCAATATGGGCTCGGCACTGCGTTACGGCTATACGGCCATGGGCGACTCCGTAAACCTTGCCTCGCGCCTCGAAGGTCTTAACAAGGAATTCTCAACGCATGTCATTCTCTCCGAGTCCACGTACATCGGCATGCACGATACTGGCTTTTTGGTTCGCGAACTCGATCTCATCCGCGTCAAAGGGAAGCTATTGCCGGTGACCATTTACGAATTGCTGGGCCGCCGCGAAACTGCCGGCGATCTAAATCAGCTGTGCGAGATCTTTACGAGCGGCCACGAAGCGTACAAGCTGCGGAAATGGAGGGAAGCAAAGGGCTATTTCGAGCACATCCTTACGCGCTGGCACAATGACGGACCAACCAGCATCTTCCTCCAACGCTGCAACGAATATATTGCAGATGAACCCCCCGAGGATTGGGAAGGCGTTTACATCATGAAACACAAATAATCACAGGATCGCCCAAGCCAGCGATAAAAACTCCTACTCAAAACGCGCCTGCCGCGACGCAAACCGTAACATTCGGTCACAGGTCAATTGTCCAGCCGAACTACAAAGGCGACGACTGCGTCTTGGTCTTGAATTTCCGTCGCTAGCGCTTGCGCGGCACTTTGGCTGGGAAATCGCCCGACGCGCACGCGGTAGAAAACACCATTCGGCAAATCAAGAGTCGTGATGGTTACAGGTGAATATCTTGCGGTGAGTTGTTCGCGCAACCTTGTAGCATTCTGCTCCAACTGAAAGGCCCCGACCTGCACAGCAAAAAATCCGATGTTGGGATTCGGCCCGGCAATGACGTCGAGACGCACCGGCGCCGTGCCCGTACCGATCATTCCGATAGCTACTGCCGCGGAATAAGAAAGATCGATGATGCGGTTGCCAACAAAAGGGCCACGGTCATTGATCCTGACTTCCACTTGTTTCCCATTATTGAGGTTCGTTACCTGCACGACGGCGCCAAATGGAAGCGTTCGGTGCGCCGCCGTGTACTGGAACATATTATAGATTTCACCGTCCGAAGTGCGTCGCCCGTTGAATTGTGCGCCGTACCACGACGCCGTCCCTTGTTCTGTGTATTGGCCGGAATACACTGAAGAACCCTGAGGGGGTCGCACAGTTGGTTGCTGGCCCGGAGGCAATGGCTGCGGCACGGGCGCGGGAGTTGGCGGGTTCGGGGCTGGCCGCCGTGACGCGCACCCACTAAGCATCAACGCAATTGCCAGCCCACATGTAGCTGCTCGATACGCGATTGGCCTCCGGAGGGGCCGGAGCTTCACGATTCGCACCGCGCGCCACCAGTTTTTCTCACCTGATGTTCTTTCACTAAGCACATGGTACGAATTGTTCTCCTCGTATGCTTCCAAACTTTTCCGGTATTATAGGAACGCGGCAATGCCGCAGCAAGGAAACCATTGCCACTTCCGCTTCGATGGCGTTTGAAACTAGATCGGTTGCGTGAAAACTTCTCCGCGATGTTTCACTCAAAGGAAACGCAGCGGCGTCCGGGTCTGTGTCCAGCGTGTGGAACGCTCGTAGGCACGTCGGCCACGCGCTGCCACCAGTGCGGCGCCAGCCTCACATTTTCGTTCGCCGCCATGAGCCGGTCGCTCAGCAAGATTATGCCCGTCACGGCGCCCGTGACGTATTTCATCTTGAGTGTTTGTTGCGTGATTTACGGTATCAGCTTGCTCCTCACCATGCGCGCCGGCTTTCCCACCGCGCCCCGGGGCGGCGGCATGCTCAGCATGCTTTTCGGCATTGGCTCAATTGCTTCTCCCGTTCTTGAACGTCTGGGAGCTTCGCTGCCTTTATTCCAGCCCGCGCATTTTCCTTCCGATTCCTCACAACCCTGGCGCCTAGTTACCGCATGTTTTCTGCATGCGAACCTGATGCACATCGTGTTCAACATGTGGGTACTCGTCGATCTCGCGCCGGCAATTGAAGAATTGTACGGAGCGCCGCGCTTCTTTTTTTTGTACACTGCCTGCGGAATCGGCGGCTATCTTCTCAGTGGATTTCTGGGTCACTTCAGTATCGGCGCCTCTGGCGCCATTGTTGGACTCATCGGCGTTTTATTGGCCATTACGTATCGCCGCGGCGGTTCGCACATGCAGCAACTTCGCTCACAGGTCTATCGCTGGATTATTTATCTTGTCCTTTGGGGATTTTTCTTTCCTGGCGTAGACAATATGGCGCACTTGGGCGGCGGCATCACGGGTTTTATTCTGGCGAAATTCATGCTGGATCGCGCACCGGCAACCGCTTCCGAACGCAAACGCGCTTATGCACTTGGCTGGGCCACGGCTGTCGTGGTGCTTGCGAGTTTCGTCGCCATGATTTTCATCGGGCGGCCTCAATTCTTGATCTTCCACCACTAGACTACCGTGCTCGGGTCCGCAGTTCCTGGGACGAATTGTCGATCTACAGTTTTCGCGCTACGGTGATGCTGTAGTGAAATCCGGAAATGATCGTGAACGCAGCGACGACGTAAACCAGCAGCACGCGCGCGATTCGCAGCGCCGGGCTTTCCACGAGCGCCGTCAGAATCACGACAAGCACAAGAAGAATTTGGAACGTGGTATTTAACTTTCCGAAAACGCTTGGCGGGAACGTCATGTGGCCAACCACCAGCAAAATCACGGCGCACGCGGTTAAAATCAGGACGTCACGCCCCAGCACCAGAATCGTCAGCCACCACGCGATTTTCCCCTTCAGCGCCAGCATGAAATAGGATGACGACAGCAGTAATTTGTCCGCAATCGGATCGAGAAACGATCCGAGCCGCGTTTTTTGATTCATTTGCCGCGCCAGCAGACCATCGAGCGCGTCACTCAATCCCGCTGCAATCAACAACCCTAATGCCCAATCGTAGCGGCTATAGCGGATGGCGATTATAAAGAATGGGAGAAAGCCCAGCCGCAGGAAGGTGAGCTGGTTGGGCACTGTGAAAATGCGCTTGTCCATGAATCCGTTCCATGAGGATGCGTCAAGCGAATTGCGCGAGGTAATCTCCAAGAGTCTGGCCAACCTTAAGCGCAAACTTCTCCGCTAGCGAAGGAATCGAGCCGCGCGCTTCGTCCAGAGCAATCCTCTCGATCCGCTGCATGGGAAAGAAAAGCGTCGGCAGACCTATTCGCTCGCCCTCAGGATGCATAACCTGACGAATAAAATCGTCGAACGAGTTGAGATCGATGCCGCGCAGGGTAACGCCCGCCACGGTGATTTCCGAGAGCTCACCCCAAATCCGTTCCTTCGGACTGTGCAGGCTGACCACAACAACAGAATGCGGCTCCATGATTCGCCTCAGGCAACTTCCGGTTCGATGCTACCCCATTTTCGCAACGCGCGCATCGGCTCGCACTCAAAAGACAACAAATCGCGGATAAGCTCAGATTGAAATTGTTTTCACATCCGCGGCTACGCGCAACTGCGCCTGCGTCGCCTTCTGAACATCCTCCGCCTTCAGCCCCTGCGCTATTTCTCTCAGCAACAAGCCTTGAGGTGTCACGTCAATCACCGCCATCTCCGTCACAATCATTTTCACCACGCTAAGGCCGGTGAGAGGAAGCGTGCACTTCTTCATGATCTTCGGCTCGCCGTCCTTATTCGTGTGTTCCATCGCAATAATGACCCTCTTTGCGCCAGCGACCAGATCCATCGCCCCACCCATGCCCTTCAACATTTTCCCAGGGATCGCCCAGTTAGCCAGATTTCCCTTCTCATCCACTTGCAGAGCACCCAGCACGGTCACATCAATACGACC
This sequence comes from Acidobacteriota bacterium, assembly GCA_027307115.1. Classification (GTDB taxonomy): domain Bacteria; phylum Acidobacteriota; class Terriglobia; order Acidiferrales; family UBA7541; genus DAHUXN01. The sequence goes on along the minus strand of DAHUXN010000059.1, from coordinate 8,773 downwards.
GCTGCGAATCATGGCAAACGAATCAGCACTGGAAAAATAGCAGGAGCCGGGTATCTCTGTAATCGTCTCCTTGCCCGCGTTGATGAGGTCCGCGTCTTCCATTCCTTCGTATGGATACGGCCCGACGCCGAGCATCCCATTTTCGGATTGCAAGACGACCTCAACATCCGGTGGCAAAAAATTCGGAACTAGAGTGGGCATACCGATCCCTAGGTTAACGTAATTGCCGTCGCGCAGCTCCTGTGCGACGCGACGCGCTATAAACTCGCGCTTATCCATGCCGTTCGCCAATATCGCTCCGTTGGCTACCGCTGCCGCACTGTCTTTTTTTCGATCGGCCTCTCGTAGCTGTCGCCTTGGAAAATCGCGTCAACGAAAATCCCGGGTGTGTGCACATGGTCGGGTTGGAGTTGACCAAGTTCCACGAGTTCTTCTACCTCTGCAATAACGTACTTCCCCGCTGTCGCCATGGGCGCGTTGAAATTTCTCGCCGTCTTCCGGAAAATCAGGTTTCCCCAGCGGTCTCCCTTCCACGCCTTAATAAACGAAAAATCTCCTCGTAGCCAGGGGACCATTACGTAATTTCTTCCGTGGAACTCTCGCGTTTCTTTTCCTTCCGCAGCGAGCGTCCCGTATCCGGTAGGCGTGAAGAATGCTGGAATTCCGGCGCCGCCCGCACGAATCCGCTCCGCGAGCGTTCCTTGCGGATTCAGTTCAACTTCAATTTCGCCGCTCAGCGCCAATCGCTCGAATCGCTTGTTCTCACCAACGTAACTGGCAATCATCTTCTTCACCTGTTTCGATTCGAGCAGCCATCCGATGCCGAAATTGTCGGTCCCGGCATTATTTGAAACCAGCGTCAAATTCTTGGTGCCGCGTTTTCTCAGCGCACGAAGGAGATGCTCCGGAACGCCGCACATTCCAAATCCGCCGACCAAAATCGTGGCTCCATCGCTCACGTGCTCGATTGCTACGTCAGCGTTTGCTACGCGCTTATCCATTCGATCGCGCCTCCGGCCAATACGAATGCATGCGGAGAAAACGTCCAAACATCACGCAGGAAGTTTACTGCAAGTCAGGGCGGTTGTTGTGAAGGGATTTGTACAGCTCATTTGCAGCGCGGAACTCTTCTTCAAGTTCGCGGCTGGTCAGATGGGTGCGAAGAAAATCGATGGCCTGCGCTGCCCGATCGAGCGAACGTCCGATATTGTCCGCGTTCGTCAGGCAAATGTCGCGCCACACATGATATGGACTTCCCGCGATCCGCAGAAGATCCCGCAGCCCGCGTCCAGCCAGCGACACGGGCAGCCCCGTTTCGTCGGTCTCATCGGCAATTACTCTTGCCAGCGCCACCGCCATCAGCTGCGGCATCTGCGACACGATCGCGATAGCCCAGTCGTGCGTGTCCGCGTCACTCCACACCGGCTCGGCGCCGATCGCACGTACTAACTCGATGAATCTCAGCACGCGCTCATCGCTCTCGCGCTCGTTTCCAATCACCACATAACGCGTACCACGAAAAAGGGCCCCATCAGCATTGCCCATTCCGGAATTTTCCTTCCCGGCAATTGGGTGTCCTCCAAGAAATCTCGCGCCACCTCGAAATTCGCCTTCCGCGACCCGGCAAATTGCCGCCTTCGTGCTGCCGGTGTCCGTGACCAGCGCCTCCGCGTCGCACGCGCCAGCAATTACAGGCAGCACTTCCATCGCGGCACCGATTGGCAATGCCAAGTAAATCAGTTGCGCATCGCGAACAGCAGCAGCGACGTCTTTTGCAACGTTCCAGCCAAAACCGCCCTCCTTGATTCGCTGCAGAATTTCCGGTCTGTCGAAAACCACAATGGAAACGTTCGGGTAAGCACTTTTGAGGGCGAGGCCAAATGAAGCCCCAATCAATCCGGAACCAATTATGGCAACTCGGCTAAACGGCGGGGGATTGCTCATGATCTAAGCCATGCGTCGGCCTACCGCCGGAGCAATAATGCGCAGTTCGGTCATAAGCTGCCCGAACTGCTCCAGGTACAACGACTGCGCGCCGTCCGAAAGTGCGTGTTCGGGGTCATGATGGACTTCGATCAACAAGCCATCAGCACCCGCGGCGACTGCAGCTCGGGCCATCGGCGCCACCCTGTCGCGTCTTCCCGTGCCGTGGGAAGGATCCGCAATGATCGGCAAATGAGAAAGCTTCTTGATCGCCGGAATTGCAGCGATATCAAGCGTGTTCCGCGTCGAAGTCTCGAACGTGCGAATGCCGCGTTCGCAAAGGATCACGTTGTAGTTTCCTCCAGACATGATGTACTCGGCACTGAGAAGCCATTCTTCAATCGTGGCGGACATGCCGCGCTTTAGAAGCACTGGCTTTCGCACTTCACCGAGCGCGCGGAGCAAGTGATAATTCTGCATGTTGCGCGCTCCGACCTGCATCAGGTCCACATAAGACTGAATCATCTCCACCTGGGAGGGGTCCATCACTTCGCTGACGACCAGCAGACCGAACCTGTCGGCAGCCTCTCGAAGCAATTTCAGCCCCGCCTCTCCGAGACCCTGAAATGAATAGGGAGAGGTTCGCGGTTTGAACGCCCCTGCTCGCAAAATGCGAGCACCCAGGCGGAATACTCCTTCTGCAATTCGAAAAATTTGGTCGCTCGACTCCACCGCGCACGGTCCCGCGGCGACCACAATCTCCGGGCCGCCGAATCGAACCCCGGGGCCTATGTCAATCACAGATCCCTCGGAACGAAACGCGCGGCTCGCCAACTTATACGGTTGGGTGATGCGCATCACCTCGCGCACGCCGTCCAGTAACTCGATATCGCGCGTGTCGAACTCCGGATGCACACCGATCGCACCCAGCACGGTGTGGCTCGCGCCCGTCGAGCGGTGAACATCGAATCCAAAGGACACGAGCCGGTCAATCACATGCTGGATTTTCTCTTCGCTAACGCCCTCTTGCATCACCACGACCATAGACTTCCTTCTCCGGTGAAAAATTGTGCAGCATTGGCAGTCGCTGTCTAAGAACTCTTTTGGTCGGCCGGCGTTTCGTTCCGTTCCTGCCTTTCGAGTGAACGTGCTTCATCCAAAACCCGCTCGAATAGCCGCCGTATAGCTGTGTCGGACAATGGGCCGTGGTTCGCGCGTTCTGCGTTCTCTAGAACCTGGCCTTCCCTGTCCGGCTGATAAATTGTGATGTCGTGGCGCCGCTTGAGCTGTCCAATTGCAAGCGCACAACGCGAGCGCTCATTGAGCAACTCGACCAACCGACGGTCGATCTCGTCAATTTTCCTGCGCCAGTCTTCGATACCTTTCGTCGCTTCGTCGCTCACAAACTTGCATCCCGCCGGCTGATTCCACGCTGGGCTGCATTCTTCAACAATCGAATGCGTTGCGCCACAGCCGTTGCCGCCAAAACCTCCGATGTAGCTGTCTCAATCTCGGCAACCAGTGCCGACCCAACGGCAACAGCATCGGCAATTCCTCCCAGAACAGTCACTTGCGTGGGCAACGATATTCCAAATCCTACGGCAATGGGCAGCGATGTGAACTTGCGCGCACGCCGCACCATCGCTGGTAATTCCTCCGGCAAGGACTCTTTCGCGCCCGTTACGCCTGTTCGCGAAATGATGTACAAAAAACCGGTCGAAGCATCGGCGATTAATTTCAGCCGTTGATCCGTGGAGGTCGGCGCAGCCAGAAATATCGTGTCCAGTTTATGAGTACGCATTATGGTGCGGTGCTCGCCTGCTTCCTCGGGGGTCATGTCAGTGACGAGCACGCCATCCGCTCCTGCCTCCGCGGCGCGAGAAGCGAAAGCCTCCAAACCCATCTGCAGAATCGGATTGAAATAACTGAAGAGCACGATCGCAACATCGGTCTTTTTCCGCAGCGCCTTGACCAAATCGATCACGCCAGCTAGCGTCGTCCCGCCGCGCAATGCGCGCTCACTGGCCCGCTGGATTGTTGGCCCGTCAGCCACGGGATCGCTGAAGGGCACGCCAAGCTCGATCACGTCCGCGCCTGCTTCAACTGCGGCAAGGACAATCTTCTCTGTCGCGCCAAGCGACGGATCGCCAGCCGTGATATACGCGACCAATCCCAGTTCGCCCGAGCGTGCCAGCTGTTCGAAGCGCCTCCCGATGCGCGTTTGCACCGTATTTGCTTCCGTCGCCAGCTCAGACATATCGCGCCAGGATCTCCATGTCTTTATCTCCGCGCCCGGAAACATTTAAAATTACGAGCTGGTCGCTCTTCATCTTCGGAGCGCGGTGCATCAACTCCGCCAATGCGTGCGCCGATTCTAGGGCGGGAATAATCCCCTCGATTCTCGCGAGGGTCTTCACGGCCTCGATTGCGTCCTCGTCTCCGACCGCTGTGTACTCTGCGCGCCCGCGGTCCGCAAGCCATGCATGTTCAGGCCCGACCGCCGGGTAATCGAGCCCCGCCGAGACCGAATGCGTCGTCGAAACCTGTCCATCGAGCGTTTGCAACACATACGTGTACGTCCCTTGGAGCACGCCAGGTTTCGCTCCTGAGAATCCTTTCGCGGCTGCCAACCTCGCTGCGTGCTCGCCGATTCCCGCTCCACGCCCGCCAGCCTCAACGCCCACCATTTTCACGTCGTCGTCATCCAGAAAATCATTGAACAGTCCAATGGCATTGGAACCGCCGCCGACACAGGCAAAAAGCCAATCTGGCAAGCGCTTCTCCGCTTGCAGAATCTGCGCTCGCGCTTCTTTTCCGATTACACTTTGAAAGTCCCGCACCATGGCTGGATACGGATGCGCTCCCAGCACAGAACCCAGCAAATAATGGGTTGTGTGAACGTTCGTAACCCAATCACGCATCGCTTCGTTGATTGCATCCTTAAGGGTTTTGCTTCCCGCGTCGACGCCGATTACCTCCGCGCCGAGAAGACGCATACGGAAAACATTTAGCCTTTGGCGCTCCATGTCTTCCGTGCCCATGTAAACCGTGCATTCCAGTCCGAGCCGCGCTGCCACAGTCGCCGTCGCTACGCCATGCTGCCCAGCGCCGGTTTCCGCGACCACGCGCCGTTTCCCCATTCGCGCGGCCAACAAACCCTGGCCCAGACAATTGTTGATTTTGTGTGCGCCGGTATGCAGCAGGTCTTCGCGTTTCAAGTAAATGCGCGGCCCACCGAGATGCTGAGTCAGGCGTGAAGCAAACTGCAGCGGCGTCGGTCTCCCCGCGAAATTCCGAAGCATGTCGTCAAGCTCTTTCTGAAAACTCGCATCCGCACGTGCTTCGTTGTACGCCCGCTCGAGTTCTTCGAGCGGCGCCATCAGCGTCTCGGGAACATATCGTCCGCCGTACGCGCCAAATCGGCCGCGCGCGTCGGGTACGGCTTCCATTTTTGTGCTCATAAATCCTGCTGGCGTACACGCCTGACTGCTGCCATGAGCCTTTTCACCTTTTTCGGATCTTTTCTTCCTGGCCGCTCTTCGATGCCGCTGCAAACATCAAGTCCGAACGGCTTGACCTGCCGAATCGCCTCAGCAACATTCTCCGAACGCAAACCCCCAGCTACAATCACAGGCCCGTATCGCTTCGCCGCACGCGCAACTCGCCAGTCAAACCGTTTACCCGTGCCACCGCGGCGTTCTACATCGTAGCCGTCGAGCAGAAATCCCACCGCGCTAGGATATTTCTTCAGTTCTCTCGCTCGAAATCGCGGTCCCACGCGGAACGCCTTGATCACCGGATATTCTCGCGCGAGTCGCTCCACCGTGGCAGGCGATTCCTCTCCGTGCAGTTGCAACGCTCCGAGATTGGCAGAGCGCGCGATGCTCATAATTTCCTTTGCCGAAGCATTCACGAATACGCCCACGGCTGTGACGCGACTTGGCATGTGGCGGATGATTTCCTTCGCGCGTGACGCCGCAATTCTTCGCGGGCTCTTGGCATAGAAATTAAATCCGAGCGCATCCGCGCCAGCATCCATGGCTAATTTCGCGTCGTCCCAGTTCGTGATGCCGCAAATTTTAACGGAGACCATGGCAGCTACGCCCCTGCCAGCGAACCCGACCCGCGCGTCGCCGAATCGAGCAACTCACGTAGTGCATTCCCAGGCTCCGGCATGGTCATCAGATGCTCGCCAATAAGAAAGGCGCCAAACCCCGCACCCCGCAAGCGTTCCAAATCGCCATGCGTGCGTATCCCCGATTCGCTTACCGCGATGCACTCGTCGGGAATCTCCTGCGCCAGTTCCAGTGACGTTTCTAGCCGTACCTCGAACGTCTTTAGATCGCGATTGTTCACGCCGATGATTTTCGCCCCGTTGTCTGCGGCACGTTTCAATTCGCCCCGAGAATGCACTTCGACAAGCGCCTCCATTTTCAAAGTTCGCCCGAGTTCCAGCAGTTCCCGCAGCGTCTGATCGTCCAAAATCGCGACAATAAGCAAGAACGAGTCCGCGCCGGCCGCGCGCGTTTCCCATACTTGCCACGGATCCACGATAAAATCTTTTCGTAAGACGGGAATATGGGTTGCTTTTGAGACCTCTTTCAGGTCGCCAAGCGATCCCTGAAAGAATTCCTCTTCGGTCAACACGGAAAGCGCCGCGGCCCCAGCAGTCTGTAACATTTGCCCCGTCTCCGCCGGCCGATAATCCGCGCACAATAACCCGCGCGACGGCGAAGCTTTTTTCAGTTCCGCAATTACGTTCAAGCCCGTGCGCGTCAGTGCCGCCCGGAAATCCCTCACCGGCGACGCCTTCTTTTCCACCGCAATCTTCAGCGCCACTTCCGGCAAAACGCGTTTGCGGTGCGCGATCGCTTCGCGTCGCCGCTGGACAATGCGCGCAAGTATATCTTTTGAGTCGGTTCCGGTTTCCATATTCAATACTGTCCGGCCAAGCCAGGCAAAGAGATCCCCGTCGCAGGCAGGGAAAATCACTGCGACTATGCTAGTCTGCGCCTTGCTACCGTGTCAAAATTTTTCGCGTCGAGTTTTGGCTTTGCCCTGCGGCCCCGAATCGCAACTATGCTAGCCAATAAATTAACGGTCCTGAACGAAACGATCATCGCATGCCGTAAATGTCCACGCCTGGCGCATTATCGCGAAAACATCGCGCGCGCAAAGCGCCGCGCCTATGCCGATTGGGATTATTGGGGTAAACCGGTTCCCGGTTTTGGCGATCCGCATGCCCAACTTCTGATTCTGGGGCTCGCGCCTGCGGCACATGGAGCGAATCGCACCGGTCGCATGTTTACTGGAGACCGCTCAGGAGATTTTTTATATCGCGCGCTCCACACTACCGGCTTCGCCAATCAACCCACTTCCGTTCGGCGAGGCGACGGTCTCGCGCTTACGAACGCCTATATCAGTGCCGCAGTGCGGTGCGCGCCACCCGATAACAAACCGCTGCCGACCGAATTTCAAAATTGCCGACCGTATTTGGAGACTGAACTCGATATTTTAAAACCAAAAGCGATTCTTGCCCTGGGAGGCTTCGCATTGGCAGCCTATCTGCGAATTCTCAAGAACGGCGGGGTGATTTCGTCGCGCACGCAATATCCCTTTCGTCATGGCGCGGTCTACAGGCTTCCAGGTGATCTTCCGCGCATTTTCACGTCCTACCATCCGAGCCAGCAAAACACGTTTACCGGCCGGCTTACCCATGTGATGCTCACTCGTGTTCTCCGCCGCATCCGCGATTATTTGGCAACGACGACCGGAAATACCAGGTGGCATCCTTCGAAACCGATCTAACGAAGCAGTACGTATCGTCCGCCGTCCGTGAACACGACCATCAGGCACATGACGACCAACATCAAGTCGTAGTGCCAGCCGTATCGATCCTTGCCCCAGAAGCCGGTATGCCACACGGCTATTTTCCTCTGGATCGCTCCGAGCATCAGTACGATCAACCCCAACGCAGCAATTTGCGTGAGCACACCGAATATTATTCCCAAGCTACCCGCAATCTCCGCCGTTCCCAGAAACATCGTGAAACCCTTGCTCATTCCGATTTGTTTGCCTCTTTCGGCGGGATTCTTCACGTGACTCCAACCGCTCGAAACAAAAATGACGCCAACCATTATTCGCAACAGAAGAATCCCGATATCCTCGTAGCGCAGCAACTGAGGAATCATTGTGCCTCGCTTTCCCAACGGTGAATGACCCAGGCTATCACCGCGGAGTATACTCTGACCCTCTCGTCAATGGCTCCAGTCAAGCTACAATGCACCCGTGGCTCCTGAACCAAAATCGGAATTGACTACACATCCGGTCATTGAATTCCGAGACGCGGAGTTTCGCATCGCGGATCGTCCAATTCTGAAATCGCTTTCTCTGGCAGTGAGTCGTGGTGAGACTCTCGTTTTGCTCGGCCGAAGCGGCTCCGGAAAAACTACAGCTCTGAAATTGGTCAATCGCCTTCTGGAACCAAGCGCGGGTGAAGTGCGCGTGGACGAACGCGCTACGCTTGAGTGGGATCCGATTCGCTTGCGACGACGGATTGGCTATGTGATCCAGGAAGCCGGCCTTTTCCCACATTTTACGGTTGAGCGCAATATCGCCCTGGTGCCTGAACTCGAGCAGTGGCCGCGAAATCGCATCAAGGACCGTGTCCGCGAATTATTGAGAATTGTCGGCTTGGATCCGGCACATTTCGCGCAGCGTTATCCACATCAGCTTTCTGGCGGACAGCGGCAACGTGTGGGAGTGGCGCGCGCGCTCGCCGCGGATCCTCCGATCTTGCTGATGGACGAGCCATTCGGAGCGCTCGACGTACTGACGCGCGCGGAGATTC
>DAHUXN010000035.1 GCA_027307115.1 Acidobacteriota bacterium | reverse complement strand
CGCTGGCTTCCAGCTTGCAGAATAAATATTTGCCGGTTTCATTTGCGGTGGACGTCCTGCAACACCACTTCAAGCCGTTTTCGCAGCCCACAAGTCCTATATTTTACTGCCGGATTCTCGCACCTCAACTTAAAATTCCTGGAATTTTCCCCCCAGCGAACTACGTAAAAAACCTACGTAAAATTAGATGCACTTTTGCGCCTTCGCGTCAGCCGCTTGCGCCTCGCTCTGCGATTTGACAGAATGGCCGCCGCTTAACCGCAATCACGAAAGTCGAGGACCTCGAAAAATGATTCGTAAAGTTTCCGCTCCCGCGCTCGTCGTCGCTTTCTTTTTCTTCGTCGGTATCGCCTTCGCCGCCACCGCAGGTAATCGCCCCGCGCCTCCTCCCTCCGCAAACGACGCTTTACTTCCCGCGCTCTCCTCCATCGCCGGCCACGGCATGTTGGACATTCACGCCTATCCCGAACTCGAGGATTTGTCCGACGACGTCGGTGCCCGCGTCACCGGCTCGCCCCAATGCAACGCCGCCATTCAGTGGGGCCTCGACACCATGAAGAAAATCGGCCTGCAAAATGTCCACGCCGAGCCTTGGCAAATTTTTCGCGGCTGGACGCGCATTTCCGCAGACGCTGAAATCATTTCGCCCGCTCCGCACAAATTAATGGTCGATTCCATGGGCTGGGTCGGCTCCACTCCCGCCGGTGGCGTCGACGCGGATCTTGTCACCGTCAACGTTTACAACCTCCAGCAGGAAGAAGAGCAAAATTCCAGCAACTGGCGCGGCAAAGTAATCATGGCCGTGCAGCAGGGCCCGCGACCGGAAAACGGCATGGCCGCCTTCGCCCAGTTCGGCCCCTTCCTGAAAAAGGCCCATGACGCGGGCGCTGTCGCCGTCATCGGCGGACAGGGCGGCGGAAAATCCCAGGGCATGCATCTCACGCATACTGGCGCGCTCGGCTTCAACACCTATTACGACATTCCCGTTGTCAGCATCGCCGCCGAAGATCAGGAAATCCTCGAACGTCTCATCGCCCACGGCAAGACCGTCCGCCTCCATATCAACGTGCAAAATAAAGTCACCGATGCGCCAGCGAACACCGCCAACGTCGTCGGCGAAATTCCCGGGACCGAGCATCCTGAACAAATCATCGTCGTCGGCGGCCATCTCGATTCCTGGGATCTCGCCGAAGGTTCCACCGACGACGGCGTTGGCGTCGCCACCACTCTCGGCGCCGCCGAAGCGATTATCCGTTCCGGCTTCAGGCCGCTCCGCACCATTCGCTTCGTCCTTTTCACCGGAGAAGAGGAAGGCCTCCTCGGCTCGCTCGCTTACGTAAAAACGCACAAAGCCGACATGCCCAATCATGTCGCCGCCGTCATTCTCGACAACGGCCAGGGTCCCGTCACCGCGCTCAACATGGGTGGCCGCGACGATCTCGTTCCCGCCGCTTCCCAATTCGCTTCCACGCTCGACGCCTTCGGCACAATCACTGCCAACGACAACACTGAATTCGGCACCGACGCCGGCCCCTTCATTCTCGCCGGTCTTCCCGGCATCAATCTCGATCAGGATTCGCCCGAATACCGTTACACCCATCATTCCCCCGTCGACACGTTCGACAAAGTCGACGAAGCCATCCTCGATCGCGACGCCACCGTCCAGGCCCTCGTCGCTTTCTGGATCGCCGATCGCCCCGAGCGCCTCGCCTCTCCCTGGCCTCCGGAAAAATCCGCCGAAATGCTAGTCCGCAAACACGACGACGTCTTCCTAAAACTCTTCGGCCTCTGGCCCTTCGGCAACCAGGGCGGTCAACCCTAGGCCGCCGGATACCCACCGTCAGAACGGCCCTGTTTTTTTTGGAGTGCGGCGGCTCGACGCCGCTTTGTTTTTGCTTCGTTTTGACCGCTTCTGTGCTCACGCTCCCTCCCTACCCGCTCACCGGGACCCATTTGTCATTCCGAGGAGCCACGCGACGAGGAATCTGCTTGTCCGGTCATTGAGGCCCTCCCGCGCCTGTTGTCGAGTCCCCGTTTTTCGTCTTCGTAGCGGTGCTGCTTGTTTACCCTGACGAAGGAAGGGCTGCGCCCGCGTCGCACATCTTGACGCCGCATTGCTTCGGCCTCTCCCAACGGCAATAGGGCCAACATGCAGCACTGGGCGCCGAATTTTCTTGTAGTGGCTTTGATGCCGAATGGTGGGGGCGCAACGACATCAGCCGCCATTTGCGGGGGTTGGTTTGCCGGGTGCCCCATCCTGAGCGTTGTTTGCGAAGGGTGGGGTTTTTCCTCGCACACACCTCGAACTTTTGTTTGCGCCCTCTGTCGTTCTCGCATCTTCTCGCGCCCTGGAATCGCACCCGCTCCCATTCTTCGTTTTCGTAGGGGCGACCCTTGGGGCGCACGCTCGCCACGGTCTGCATGCCTCCAACGCGCCCCCGAAGCGCGTCTGTCATTCCGAGGAGCCGCGCGACGAGGAATCTGCTGTGGTTTTTCCTCGCACACACCTCGAACTTTCTTTGTGGCCTCCGTTTGGCTCTCACGCGCTGAAATTGCGCCCGTCTGTAGCAGTCGCCTCACTTGCGTCAGGGCACGGTTTCTTACACTGACGCACGAAGTGCAACCCTGCCGCAAACTCGCCTTACATTAATTCTCTTTCCTCTTTGCGCGCTTTCTGCGCAAATTGCCGTCATGCCTTCTGTGTTGTGCCTCATTTTCCACAGCCGCCACCCTTTGCCTTCTCTCCAACATCCGTTCATCATTTCCCCAAGGGCAACCGAAGCACGTGGTCCGCAGGCCTTGCGCTAAGGCTCCCCTAAAAACTAAATCCAAGGAGATTCACCATGGCAACCAGAACCGCCACGCTGTCTGCGCGTGCCAAACACGCCCGTACATCGCAACACGCCTCCAAGCGCGCATCCCACGCTTCCCATCTCTCTCACCATCAACGCAAATGCACCATCTGCCACCATCCCGAACGCGACACCATCGAGGAAATGTTCGTTCACTGGCACAGTTCATCAAGCATCCATCGCCGCTTCATGCTTCGCGACCGCTCCACCATCTACGATCACGCCCACGCCCTCGGCCTCTTTGCGAAACGCCGCCGCAATCTGCGTTACGCCCTCGAACACGTCATCGAGCGCGCCGACGAATGCGATATTTCCTCGCACGGAATCGTCGCCGCCATCAAAGCCTACGCTTCGCTCACCACTTCCGGAGAATGGATCGAGCCCGCCCGCCGCGTCATTTACACTTCCATCTCATCGTCCGATGCGTCACCGCGGGCAGCGGCCAACCCGTCGCCGAATTATTCTTCAAATAAAAACGCAGCTTACGCTTATCCTCAGCCCAAAAGTTATCCCTCTGACTATCCAGCTGGCTATGACCCCTCCGACGGATGGTGGGCCTACAGCGCCGCGCAGTCCCGCCGCGCCGGCGCTGGTTCTTTGACTGACGCCATTCACAGCACCGCTTCATCCCGGCCCGCAACGGACATCCCATCTCCCCCGAACAACGGGAAATCAGCGAATCAGCAGCCACAATCACAAGACGTGACTCCCGCATCTCCAGCGAACACATCCGCGCCCGCCGCCGCCCGCGCGCCACAAACCACCACTCACAACTCTCCGGCGCCAGCGCACTCAACCACAACCACCACTCCCGGCGCGCCGCAACAAGCCAAAACCACGCCGCAACCGGGAAATTCTAATCGGTACACCTCGGGATTAAAAATCCCGTCAACTTACACAAAAAAAACACCCGCACCCACTTCTAATCGGTACAAATAGCATGTTTCACACGCGCTTATTTGCGAGCCAGTCCCCGAAGGAGGCGCCCACAAACCGAATGCGCTAATATAGAAAAGCATTCTGAAACGACATAAGAGGCGAATAAAAAACGATGAAGAGCGCTCCCGTCTACATCATCAGCGCTGTGCGCACGCCGATTGGAAAATTCGGCGGAGGCCTTGCGGATTTAACTGCCCCGGATTTGGGAGTCATCGCCGTCCGTGCCGCCCTCCAACGCGCGTTTCACGGCGAACTGCCGCCCGAACGTCAGCCGGGAGTTGGCGGGAAAATAGAAGACAGCATCAAGCAAGCCACCGAAAACACTCTTAACCAAAAATCATTTCGCGACTCAGTGCCTCGCGAATTTCCCTATCACGTCGACGAATTAATTTTCGGCAACGCTCGTCCCGCTGGCGTCGGCCCAAATCCGGCGCGGCAAATCGCTTGGCGCGCCGGACTCGGCGACGACGTGCCTGCCTTCACCGTCAACATGGCCTGCGCCTCCGGCCTGCGTTCCATCATGCTCGCATGGCAGGAGATTTTGCTCGGCAACGCCGAAATCGTCGTCGCCGGCGGCGCTGAATCCATGTCGCGCGTTCCCTATCTCGTCGAGGCGCGTTGGGGCCTCAAAATGGGCAACCAGCCGCTCGTCGACGCCATGTATCGCGACGGATTTCTGTGCCCCATTTCGCAAATGATCATGGGCGAAACCGCCGAACTCCTCGCGCAGCAGTATAAAATTTCTCGTGAAGAACAGGACGCCTTCGCGCTCGAAAGCCATCATCGCGCCGCGCGCGCGCAGCGCGAGTGCCGCTTCAGCCGCGAAATCATTCCCGTCGAGCGCACCGACAGAAAAGGCAATGTCGTGCGCGTCGAAAAAGACGAACACGTCCGTCCCGACATCACGCCCGAGCAAATGGCCAAGCTGCCGCCCGTCTTCGGCAAAACGGGAACCATCACCGCAGGCAACGCCAGCGGAATCACGGACGGCGCTTCGTGCGTCGTGCTTGCCAGCGAAGAAAAAGTTCGCGAACTCAGCCTCAATCCAATGGCCAGAATCGTCGATGCCTCGGTCGCCGCCGTTGACCCTCGCGTCATGGGCATCGGCCCCGTCCCCGCCGTGCGAAAACTTCTGGCGCGCACCGGAACGAATCTCGAAGACTACGCGGCCATCGAACTGAACGAAGCGTTCGCCGCGCAAGTCCTCGCCTGTGATCGCGATTTGCATTTTCCTCGCGAACGGCTCAATCCCAATGGCGGCGCGATTGCTCTTGGCCATCCCATCGCCTGCACCGGTGCGCGCATCGTCACCACGCTGATTCACGAAATGCGCCGCGACCACAATTCCGCAAAAAACAAAAAAGGTCTCGCGACACTCTGTGTCTCGGGCGGCATGGGCGTCGCTGTTGAAATCGAAACTGTGTAGTTCGCAGCCTGCGAATTCGCGGCCTTCTCCCGTGCGGCTTCGAATGACAGAGAATCGCGACAGGGGTTTGCGCCTTCGGCACCGCCGCCGAAAGCCTTCCGCACCTCGCCACTATTTCAGAGTACGATTATTTCTCGCGCATTCGCCGCACTCGGAGGATTCCATGCAAACATCTTCGCCCAAAACTTCTCGCGTCGCCGTCACGGGAAACGTGGGCGCCGTGCCGCCCAAGCCCGAGGAATTCAAATACATTCGCTTCCGCATCGAAGGTGAAGTCGCGCGCCTCACGCTCGAGCGACCCGAGCACAACATGCTCAACGAACGCATGCTCTCGGAACTCGCCGTGGGCATTGATTCGCTCGAGGGGCGCGGCGACGTAAAATTAATTGTCCTCGATTCCGCCGGACAGTCGTTCTGCGGCGGCATCGAGCTCGGCGAATACACGCCGCGCCGCGCGTTTCAAGTGCTCGACGCATTTCAGCGCGCATTCACGGCCATGCTCGATACTTCGAAGCCGTTTCTCGTCGTCGTGAATGGCCCGGCCTTCGGCGGCGGCGCCGAACTTGCCGCTCTCGGCGATCTGGTGGTCGCAACTCCGCGCGCGAAATTCGCGCAGCCCGAAATAAAACTCGGTGTCTTCCCGCCGCTTGGCGCGGCCATTCTTCCGTTCATTGTCGGACCGAAGCGCGCCCTCGAATTGGTTCTCACTGGTGAAGTCATCAGCGCCGAACGCGCGCTCAGCCTGGGCCTCGTGAATCGCGTGGTGCCGGAAGCTAAACTCGAAGCCACCGTAAAAGAAATGTCGGAGCAGGTCACGGCGCATTCCGGGGCCGTGCTCACCATGGCCAAAAAAGCGATTCTCGGTTCCATGGGACTTTCCCTGCGCGACGGCGTGCGCCAGTCGATGGCTGTGTTTCTCAACGAACTTTCCGGCCTTGAGGATTCGAGCGAAGGCTTGCGCGCCATCGCGGAAAAACGTTCCCCGCAGTGGAAGAATCGCTGACGCCTGCGCGGCGCTCGATACCGCGTGCGCGATTGACTCAATTGGCCGTCGGGCATAGACTCAGTTCGGAAAATTTAGTCGGCTCGCGGGAAAACCTGCGGGCAGCGAGATGAACATTCGAAGGAGCGACTCTTCGAACCGCTTCGCTGTTCTCAGAGTCAAGAGAAGGCCGTGAAAATCGGCCACGGTCCCGCCACTGTAATCGGCCGGCGCTGCTGACACGCAATCCCCACTGGCGCATTTGCTTATCGCAAATTCGCCGGGAAGGGCCGCTCGAAAAAAGCGGAGCAGCGCCAGATTTTTCCGGGAAGCGCCGCGCATTTGCGGCGAAACTCCGGAGGCCGAAAGTCAGGAAACCTGCGCGAGCCGATTTGTGCTGGCACTCTTCGCGAGAAAGAGTGCGGCGATCCGCCCCATTGTTCTCGTGGGGCTTTTTTATTGCGCGAATATATTTCGACGCAGGAAACAAATTAGACAAGCGATGCGGCGAAATCAAATCGGCGGCGCGTGCGGCGTGATAGCGTTGTTGGGCTGCTCATGCATTTGCGTGGCGCAGAATACAGCAGAGGCAAATGCCACGACGAAACAGCAAACGCAACAGGAAGCGAAGCGTGAGCCGGACGCGAATGCAAAACAGATGAACGCAAAGCAAACGACCCGTGAGGTGATCGACGAAACGGGACGTCACGTTTTCGTTCCCGCCGAAGTTCATCGCATCGTTGCGCTCGCGCCGAATCTTGCGGAAATCGTGTACGCCCTTGGCGCGCAGGATCGCCTCGTCGGCGTGAGCAACTACAGCGATTCTCCGCCTGAAGCGAAATCGAAGCCGCGCGTCGGCATGCCCATGAATCCCAATCTCGAAGCAATCGTCGCCGCGCATCCGGATATTGTTCTGGTCACCACGGAAGGGAACCGCCGCGAAACTGCCGACGAACTCGCGCGGCTGGGCATCGCCGTATATGCGACGAATCCGCATTCGGTCGAGAGCATGCTCGAATCCATCGAGCACATAGGCGGCGTGATCGGCGCGACGGCGCAGGCGGATTCCGTTGTCGAGAATCTTCAGCGACGGCTCAACGCACTGCAATCGAAACTTGCGAACGTCCCAGTGACGCGAGTCTTCTTCGTTGTGGGAGAAAGTCCGCTGATTTCGCTGGGCGAGCACACTTTCATCGCGGACGCGTTGCGCTACGCAGGAGCGCAATCGGTGGTGCACGCGAAACAGGATTGGCCGCAGATTAGTTTGGAAGAAGTTGTGCGATTGAATCCGGATTATCTTGTGTTTGCGAGCAGCGGCTTTGGCGGCGAGGATTCCACGGCGAAGCAACTGGCGGAGCTGCGCAGCGAAGCGGGCTGGCGCGAACTTGCGGCGGTGCACCAGGGCCGCGTGGTGGTGGTCAGCGACGAAATCGATTTGCCCGCTCCCGGATTGATCGATGCGATTGAAAAACTCGCGCGTCAACTTCATCCGAACGTTTTTGAAGGCGCGGCACAGCACGCGAGTTTGCGCCAGGCGCCAGTGTCTGTTCCTGTGCGCGCGCATTTGCAAGACGCCGTTTCGCAAGATTCATGCAGGGAGGCGTTCGCATGCGCCCGCTGACGCCCCGCCGAATCGTGGCGATTTGCGCTCTGCTTACCGGAGTGCTTTTCGTCGTGGTGGTTTTCTCGCTTCAAGTTGGCGCGTATCCGATTTCGGTTGGCGATGTAGCCATGACGCTGGTGCGCGGCGCTCTCGGGCACTGGAATAGCATTCCCAGTTCGGACCGCCTGATTGTGTTTGGTTTGCGTTTACCGCGCATCGCACTCGGAATTTTGGTCGGCGCGGCGCTCTCCGTTTCAGGCGCGTCATTTCAGGCGCTTTTGCGGAATCCGCTTGCCGACCCGTATGTGCTGGGAGTTTCAAGCGGCGCGGCATTGGGCGCGATATTGGCGCTCGTGTGGTTGCCGCAATTCCCATGGGCGATGCAGGGCCTGGCGTTTCTCGGAGCGCTCGCGACGATTGCGGCGGTGTATTTTCTGGGGCGTCGCAAAGGACAACTCGACAGTACCACACTGCTTCTCGCCGGAATTATCAGCGCTTCATTTCTCTCCGCCATCATTATGTTTTTGATGACCACAGTGAGCGGCCGCGATTTGCGCGGCATGGCTTTCTGGCTGATGGGCGACCTGGGAACGGCGCCGGCGATCGGCCTGGGATTTCTATTCGTCGTTTTGCTGATTGGAATCGGCGCGATTTACACCACGTCGTCGGATTTGAATTTGATTTTGACCGGAGAGCAGGAGGCGCATCATCTGGGCGTAAACGTTCCGCGCGTGAAACTGGTGGTGTACGTGAGCGCATCGCTGTTGACGGGCTTGGCCGTTTCCGTCAGCGGGGCAATCGGATACGTCGGCTTGCTGATTCCTCATGTAATGCGCATGCTTTTCGGCTCCGACTATCGCGTGTTGATTCCCGCGTCGGCGATCGGCGGGGCGATTGCGGTGGCGCTCGCGGATACGCTGGCGCGCACCGTCGTTGCTCCCACGGAGCTTCCCGTCGGCGCCGTGACGGCGGCAATTGGCGCGCCGGTATTTATTTATTTGTTGCGGCGGAGATTCGCATGAGCGCGCACGGAATGCCGGCTCCGGCCGGGCGCGATGCGGCGGCGGGCTGGATGCAGAATCCCGTGCGCCTGGTGGTGGAGCAGGCGAGTTACGCGTATTCAGCTTCGGATCGCGACGCGCCGGATTTCACACTGGGGCCAGCGACATTCAGCGCGCGGCAGCGCGAAGTGGTGGGAATCCTCGGACCGAACGCGAGCGGAAAATCCACGCTGCTGCGTTTGCTTTCCGGAGAATTCAAGCCCTTGTCGGGCCGCGTGGAACTGGACGGGAAGCCGCCCAGCCAACTGCCTCTGCGCGAACGCGCGCAGCGCATTGCGATGGTGCATCAGGAAAGCACGCTGATGTTTCCGTTGCGCGTGTGGGAATACGTTTTGCAGGGGCGCTATCCGTACGGGAGGCGGTTGCGATTCGAAAACGAAGGCGATTGCCTGATGGTGGAAAACGCGCTGGCGCAAGTGGGCGCCAAACAGTTGCTCGACCGGCGAATGGACCAGCTCTCCGGCGGCGAAGGGCAGCGCGTGATTTTGGCGCGCGCGCTGGCGCAACAGCCGATGCTGCTGCTGCTCGACGAGCCCACGCAGCATTTGGACATCGGCGGAAAAGTGGAATTGATGCGGCGGCTGCGAAAGTTGGCGGAAGAAAACCGTTACACGGTGGTGGTGGTGACGCATGAGTTGAATCTTGCCGCGGAATTCTTCGACTCGATTGTACTGGTGCAGCGCGGCAAATGTTTGGCGTCGGGAAAACCCGCGGATGTCTACCGGCGGGAGTTGCTCGAGCAAGCGTTTGAAACGGAGTTGGACGTGGAGATGAACGCGAGCGGAAAACCGCGCGTGGTTTTGCGCGGCGACGCAGAGACGGAAATCGCGGAAGGCGACGCGGAAACGCCGGAGAAGAATTAAGAAGCAGTTAACCGATGTTGGAAAGAGACCTGCAAGGGGAACAAAATGTTGGAAGGGTTCGACCGTTACCTGCGACGACAGCGCGATCTTGCGACGGGAGTTGACGCGGATCTGGTCCAGGGCAACCGCAGAAAATTCAGGCTTGCGATTTCGCTGATTGGCGTTGCGTTCTTGCTTTTGGGAATCGATCGGATCATCAAACCGCATGGCTTAATTCAAGAAGTCTTCGGTTGGCTTTTAGGAGTGTTGTTAGTAAGTGGCACGTTGATCGCGATGTGGGCTGGGCAGGAACGAGCATTTCTTGACAAGCCTGAGCCGAAGAAGCCGTCGAGTCTTTTCAAGTAGCGACTAACACCGAGGGTTCTGTTCGAGATCAACTCGAGAAGGCTCTTGGGCCACAATCACAGCGAGACTCCGTGCACGGGAAGACGGTGTGAAGCCGTCGCCGCTGCGCGACTGTAAGGCGGAAGAAGTCGGGCATGTGCCACTGCTCCGGTGCTTCGTCGAAAGACGCGACACCGCGGCGGGAAGGCCGGGCCCAGCAGAATGCCGCCAAGCCAGGAGACCGGCGGAGTTTCCATCTCGAATGCAAGCTGCGTGAAAAATGGCAGCTTGAATCTCGGGACAACCTTCAAACTCCCGCGCGAGAGGGAGCCGGAGGATAAAAATGAGACTTCGTGTGCGGCTGTTTCTATTTTTCACGCTTCTTGGTTTTTCACTTCCCGTCATTTCGAATTCAATCCACGCACAATCGAACGCAACAATTTCCGGACGCGTGACGGATCGCAGCGGCGCAATCGTGGCTGATGCGCAAATTGTTGTGCAGAACATTTCGAAAAGCGAAATCACGAAGCAATTAAAAAGCGGCGCGGATGGTTCCTATTCCGTGGAGCTTCCGCCGGGTGAATACAAAATTCGCATCGAGCACGCGCAGATGGCGGCGAGCGAGCAGGAATTCACGCTGGCGGCAGGCGAGCATCGGAGATGGGACGCGCGACTGGAACTCGCGCCGCTGGCCTCGACCGTGGTGGTGTCGGCGCAAGCGGAGCCGGCGCCGGCAAACACAGTCGCTTCTCCGGTGACGGTGCTGACGCGGAAAGATATCGACGAGCGTCAGGAAATTTGGCTGGCGCCGCTGCTGACTTCGACGGCGGCCTTAAACCTGGCACGGCTGGGACCGATGGGCGGCGTCACGTCGCTATTTGTGGACGGCGGGAATTCGAATTTCACGAAAGTGCTTGTGGATGGCGCTCCGGTGAATCAACCGGGCGGCGACAGGGATTTCTCGAATCTGGATGTATCGAACGTGGACAAAATCGAAATCGTGCATGGAGCGTCGAGCGCACTTTTTGGTTCGGACGCGATGACTGGAGTGGTGCAGATTTTCACGCATCGTGGAAACACTTCGACGCCGGAATTTACGGTGATCGGTGAAGGCGGGTCGTTCAGCACGCGACGCGGCGAAGCGCAATTGAGCGGACTGGCGAACCGGTTCGATTATTCGAGCGCGATTTCGTATTTCGACAGCAACGGGCAAGGGCCGAACGACAGATTTCGCGACACGACGATGTCTGGAAATTTCGGCTGGAAATTCAGCGACACAAATCATTTGAGGCTGTCGCTGCGCAGCGCGGCGAGTGACGCGGGTCAGCCGGGTCAGACGGCGATAGATTTTCCGACGTTCTTTCAGCCGGGCCAGTCTTCGGACTTGCACGATTTCTCCGCGAATTTGAGCTGGGATTTTTCGACGGGCAATCACTGGCAGCATCACGTCGCGGGAACCGAATCGTATTTTCGCGATTTTGGCGTCGACGTGCCGTTTTTTACGTTCATCGATCAATTCAATCGCGCTGCATTCGAGGAACAGTCGACTTATTTGTTCCGCAACGGCGCGATTTCGCTCGGTTACGACTACGAAGTGGAAAACGGATCGGCGACCGGACCGCACGAGCGTCGAAATAATCAGGGCGGATATTTCGAGACGCATTATCAATTCGGGCGGCGGCTGACGGCGATTGCGGGAGGACGCGCGGAAGATAATGCGAGCTTCGGAACGCGATTCGTGCCGCGCACAGGACTGGCGTATCTGGCGCGATTCGGCAGCAGCGGATTCTGGGGCGAAACGCGGCTGCGCGCTTCTTACGGATTGGGGATCAAGGAGCCGAACTTCACGCAGTCGTTCGAGGCGGATCCGTGTTTTCCGGGGAATCCGAATTTGAAGCCGGAGCGCAGCAACACGTTCAATGCGGGCGTCGATCAGGTGATGGCTTCGGAGCGCGTGAAATTCTCGGCGACGTTTTTTCACAACAGCTTCAGCGACATGGTGAGTTTCACTTCGTGTCCGCCGCCGGGATTCGGGCCGTGCTCGCTCGCGGTGCCGCCGGGATGTCCCGCGGCGGAATTGAATTCGTTTGGCTACGGGACGTTTTTCAACACGGATTCGGCGCGCGCGTTTGGCGTGAACGCGACGATTGAGTCGAAGCCTCTTGCGTGGCTGGGAATCATCGGCAATTACAGCTACGACGACACGCGCGTGCTGAAAGCGCCGAATGCATTTGATCCCACGCAGGCGCCGGGGAATCGGTTGTTTCTGCGGCCGCTGCATTCCGCGGATTTGATTTTGAACGCCACTTTCCGGCGAATGGATTGGAATCTGGCGGGATATTTTGTGGGACGCGAAACGGACAGCGATTTTCTGGGGTTCGGACTGACGAGCAACCCGAGCCATTTTCGTGTGGACCTGGGAACGCAATTCGCGGTGGGTCACGGTGTGACGATGATGGGGCACGTGGAGAATTTGCTCGACCATCATTATCAGGATGCGATTGGATATCCGGCGCTGGGATTCAACTACCGCGCGGGATTGAAATACATGTGGGGCGGCAAATGACCTAGCGACCAGACCGGAGGTGAGACATTGCGTGTGACTTCACGGACCGTTAGAGCGGCTAATTAGGACGAAATAGCTCGCATCCACAGCGAGGACACTGGCCGGAAGCGAGCACTACGTTTCGTTCCCGCCAAGTGATACGTCCCGAGCAGAGCGGACACGCGACGGCGTGCCGCGCAATCGTCCGTTTGATGACTGCGACAAAGATCAGCACGCTTATCGCCCAAACCGCAAGCCCGACGAGGCCGAACGTCAAGACCATTCTCGGAGAAGAATGAATACGAACAAGGTGAGCGTCGTAAATCGGAAGCGGAACATTGATGAGCACGAGTAGCGGAAACCAAACAAAGATGCGCTTCGCATGAAATCGAAGCGAATCGAGTTGTCGGACTATCTCTTCGCGAGTAATCAAATGCACCTTACGGTCTTGCTCGCCTGCCGTTCTTGAAGTATATCCCGCATAACGAATCCCCTTCGTTTTCTGCCGCCAGCAACAGCCAAAGAGTCACCGCGCATTAGGCACTTGCCTGCGTCAAAGGCTGCGTGCATGGACGCTGTAGTACTGGGCGCGCGTGAAAAAAAAGTTTTTGCGCGCGTGAGAATATTGTTGCGCTTTAGGAAGTAAGGCGCGTACATTTTGAATCAGCCGGCGCGGGGGAGACGAGTGGCGCCGGCATTTGTGCCTCGCGCGGAGGGCACGGCGAATTGAGCACGAACCATACGAACCACCATCCACCGATTTTGCTGACGATTGCGGGATTTGATCCGTCGTGCGGCGCGGGCGTGGCCGCCGATCTGAAAACATTCGCGGCGCACAATTGCTACGGCGTTGCGGCGGTGACGGCGCTAACGGTGCAGTCGACGCAAGGGGTGACGGCGGTGCACGTGACTCCTTCGGTGACGCTGCGGGCGCAGCTTGACGCGCTGGCGAGCGACATGCAAATTGCCGCGGTGAAAATTGGAATGCTGGGCAACAAGGCGAACGCCGCGGCAGTGGCGGAATTTCTGGACAAGCATAAATTCGCGCATGTGGTGCTGGATCCGGTGGTGAAATCGACCTCGGGGAATGCGGAACTGCTCGACGGGGCGGGAGTGAAATTTCTGCGCGACGAATTGATGAAACGCGCGGACGTGATCACGCCGAACATGGATGAAGCGGCGCTGCTGGCGGGAATGGAAGTGAAGGACCTGGCGGGAATGAAGGCTGCGGCGCAGAAACTGGCGGAGATGGGCGCGAAAGCCGTGATCGTGACGGGCGGGCATTTGGAGAAGCCGTCGGATGTGCTTTATGAAGGCGGGGAAGCGAACGCGTTTGGCGGCGATCACGTGAAAAGCGAAAACACGCACGGTTCAGGGTGCACGCTGTCTTCGGCGGTGGCGGCGCAGCTCGCTTTGGGGCAGCAACTCCAAGAGGCGCTGATTTTGGCGAAGGCGTACGTGTTTAAGGCGATCGAAAAAAGTTACGGGATCGGCAAAGGGCCGGGGCCGCTCAATCAATTCTACCGCTTCCATCAAGAGCCGCCGGCGCGCGGCATCCACGAAGTTCCGCAACATGGCATGCATCCCGCGGCGGAGCCTGCAGCGCACTAGCCTGGCCGGTGCGGTTCGACTGCATATTTGCGCTGCAAATACAGATCACTTTGGAATCATTCCGATCGTCCCCAGCCACGTCTCAACTAGCTGAGGCCATTCCGTAATCGGAAGCTTCGTGCGCCGCAGACCAAACGCATGCCCGCCGTGCGCGTAGAGATGCAATTCGACGGGAACGCCGGCGTTTTTCAGCGCGATGTAATACGCCACGGATTGGTTCACGCCATCGACGTTGTCGTCTTCGGCCTGCACCAAAAACGTCGGCGGCGTCCGGTGCGTGACCGGAACATTCGGATTCAATCCGTAAGCGTTACCGCCAACCCAGAGATGCCCCGGATAAACGCCCACCGCAAAATCCGGACGGCAGCTTTCTTTGTCGGCCGCGTCGACGGGCTGATACAAACGGCGCGCGAATTTCGTGCTGATTTCCGCCACCAGATAGCCGCCCGCCGAAAACCCGAGCACTCCAATCTTGTGCGGATCGATGTGCCACTCCGCGGCGTGAAGACGCACGAGTCCCATCGTCCGCTGCGCGTCTTCGAGCGACGGGGTGGATGTGGCGTGATTGTTGGGGCGGCAATCGCAGTGCCAGTCGTAGGGCAAGCTCGGGACGCGATATTTCAGCAGAACGCACGTGATCCCTTTAGATGTCAGCCAGTCGCAAACTTCCGTGCCTTCCAGATCGATGGCCAGTTCCTCGAAGCCTCCGCCGGGAAACACGACGACCGCAACGCCTGTATTTTTTCCGGCTGGTGAATAGACCGTCATCGTCGGACGCGTAACGTTGGTCACGCCCGCTACCGGCTTGCCGGCAATGAGAAAATGCGAATCGGTTTTTGTTGTCTCCGGGCCGGGGACGGGCTGAGTGTCGGGCGGCGTTCCCGGCCAGATCGCTATTTGCGTGTGTCCAGGGGATGGCTGCCAGACATTCGTCTGCGCGCTAGCGTCGCCAAACGCAAACACAACACAGAGGCCGAAAATCAGAGGTTTCATCACTATCCCCACAGCTTAATATAAACGAGTCACTGCCGGAAGCCGCTGATCGGAAACTGCCAGGTTGAATTGAGCCAAGGGTAGGAGCGGGCCAGACGAGCCCGCGGAGATGAGGAGCGCGAGATGACGGATTGGGCGCGGAGGGCCGCGCGGCGGTGGATTTTGCAGGCGGGGGATGCTACACATTTATATAGAGCGAGAGCCGGGGCGAGAGACAAGAGCCAGCTAGAAAGCCTTGGGATGCCATGTATGTGAATTGCGAAGTCGTTGGATGCAAGGCGCGAGTGCCGCAGGAGCTTGAGGCGGAGAAACGCTGCGTGCTGCACTTCACGCTGGAGCTGGAACAAGCGTGCATGTTGATGCGACGCGAAACAGCAGTGGGCGCGTGCACGCGGGAACGTTTCAGCGAAATGAGACAATATATCGTGGAGCACGGCGCGCAACTGGCGCGTCTGGCGACTGGCGGGACCGGACTGACGGACGAAACGAAAGCGCGAGTGCTGAGCACGTTTCTAACACTGATGAATTCGCGCGAGAATATCGAGCGGATTGCGGCTCGGCAGGACGCGGAGCGGCGCATCGCGGGCTGAACAGTTGCCGTCCAGCCTCCGCCATAGAGCCGTGATTTGCAAAAACGCAAGAGGAATGCAGATTCCTCGTCGCGGTTGCTCCTCGGAATGACAGCAAATGAGGTTTTTCAACAGGTTGTTCAGGAGATAACCGGCGGCTTCTACTTTGATTCACTTCAATTTCAGTTCAAATTGTCCTTAGTGAGAACGTTTCCCAATTCAGATTTCAGTGAAAGTCAGCGGACGCGGACGCCGTAGGAATTGGAGTGGGCGAGGCGATCGAAATAATCGAAGACGACACGCGAGACGCTGGTGATGGCCGCGTTGCCATCAACGCGATTGTAAGTGGTCATCACCGAAATAATGTAGGGCCGACCTTGGAGCAAGACGATTCCTGAATCGCATTGAGCGCCATTGAGCGACCCGGGTTTTTCGGCGACGGTGATATTTTCAGGGACGCCGGCGCGCAGAGGACTCTCCTTCGGGTATTCGAGAATTTCGAGCGTGGCTTTGGTGTGCTCGGCGTCCAGCAATTTTCCGGCGTACAACTGTTCGAGGAGCGCAGCCATTTCACGCGAAGTGGAATGATTTTCGCGATCGGCCTGCTCGGCGGGAATGTCGATCATTTTGCGGGCAAGGCGCGTGTTGCGGAGGCCGAGGCCATCGAGCATGGAATTGACGTTATTCATGCCGACGCGATCGATCAGAAGATTCGTGGCGGAATTATCGGAGAGCAGGATCATCAGGATGGCGAGGTCGTGAATCGAGATGGAAGAGCCGCCGTCAGAGAAAAATTGGAGCACTCCGCTGCCGCCGACAAGCGCGTCGCGATGAATGTCAACGCGAGTGTTCAGATCGATTTTCCCGGATTGCGTCTGGCGCATGAGTTCGATCAGAATCGGAATTTTTATGGAGCTGGCTTGCGGGAATATTGTATCGGGATTGACGGAGAAAGTTTGTTCGCTGGTTAAATCCTTGACGCAGATTCCCATCACGCCGTCGTAATCGGCGGCCATATGACTCAAGGTTGTCGTGAGTTTCGCACTGAAGTCTTCGGCGAGCGGCGAGGGTGATTTGTGCTGCTGTGCTGATGCCATTTGCGCGAAGAAAATCAGCAAGAGCACGAAAGCGGAAGTGCATACCGGCTTATTCATGTGCAGTCCTTTCCTCTGCGATTCTAAAAAAATATTCATGCGCCGATATAGCGAGCGTAGAGGGAACGCGCGACGGCGGGATCACGCGTGCCTTTGATGACCGCGCGGCCGTCGGGAAAGACGGTGAGTTCGTAAGGCGGCACGCGAAAACGCAAAAGGAAATCGTTGCGGCGAACTCCGGCGACGGTTTTCTCGATGCGCCGGCCCAACTCGCCGAGATCGAGACGGCGGCTGCGCTCGTGGATTTGCACGGAATCGCGGCCGCACAGGGTGACGTGAGGCTGCGCTTCGCCTTCGAGATAAGTGAAATCGCGGCGGACGCAGGCGCGGCATTGCGGATTCCTGGCGACGCGAATGGACTGAAAGCGGCCGGTCCAAACATCGCAAGAGACGAGGCGGCCGTTCAGGGCGTCTGATTTTCCGGCAAGAAGCTTGGTTGCTTCGGCAGCTTCGATGGAGGCGATGACGCTGGCGGCGCTGTTCAGGATGCCCGCGGTGTCGCAGGTTTCCTCGAGGCCAAAGCTCGTGAGCTTGCCGTTCGATTCGAGCAGGCAAGTGAGGCACGCGGTTTCGCCGGGAAGAATCGTGAAAGTCAAACCGTAACTGGCGACAGCGGCGGCGTAGATCCAGGGAACTCCGAGAGCGATTGCGGCATCATTGATAAGGAGGCGAGTTTCGAAGTTGTCGGTGCCGTCGAGAATCAGCGGGAAGCCGGAAAGCAACTCGCGAGCGTTTTCCGGGTTTAAGTCGGCGACGACAGGCTCGACGACGGCGTCTGAATTAATGGCGGTGAGGCGGCGGTGGGCGGCGACCGCTTTAGGGAGAGATTCGCGCGCGTCGGATTCCTCGAAAAGCGTCTGGCGCTGAAGATTCGAGAGCTCGACGAAATCGCGGTCAATGATTCTGAGGCGGCCGACTCCGGCGCGCACGAGGAGATTGGCCGCGACGGTGCCGAGCGCTCCGCAGCCGACAAGAACAGCACTCGACTGAAGAAGGCGCTGCTGGCCTTCTTCGCCGATGCCGGCAAAAAGAATCTGGCGCGAATATTTCTCGAACTGCCCGGGGTCCACAATTCCCTCGAATGAAGGCTTCCATCATATCGCCTTTTGGAAAACAAGAGTCAGCGCGTATGCTAGCCTTCTCTTTTTGAAGCTTTTGAGTTGGAGAGAGGATGAAATGCAGAGGCAGAATGCCGGAGGGGAAAAACCTTGCGGGCATTCGTGTGCTGATTTTTCTGCTTGCTGCGTTTATGACTGTGCCAGCGGCGCGAGCGCAGGATGCGACGCTGGAGGGAAAGCGCATTGCGTCCGTGCGCGTGGTGGACGATAAGGGGACGCCGATTCCGGAAAAGCTTGGACCATTGCCGCTGAAATCGGGCGACGCATTTCATATTGATGCGGAACGGGCAAGCTTGCGCGCGCTGAATCAGACGGGATTGTTTTCCGACGTGCAAACGAAGGCGACGAGCGAAGCGGACGTGTTGCACGTGGATTTCGTGGTGACAAGGAACTATTACAACAGCGTGGTGCGCGTGTATGGGTTGAAGGATCCGCCGAACGAAGGCACGGCGGTGGCGGCGCTGCGGATGTCACTGGGCGAACCGTTTCAGATTTCAGCATTAAATGATGGATTGAAGCGGCTGGGGCAGACGTTGCAGGAAGATGGATTTTACGAGGCGAAATGGAATTACGCGCTGGCAAAGCACCCGGACACGCAGGAAATTGACATCACGGTGGAAGTGAACCCGGGACCGCGGGCGAAGATTTCGGCCGTGGGGCTGAACAATCAAACGTCGTTCACAGGGAAGCAGATCCTTGGAAAGGCACGGCTGAAGAGGGGAACTCAAGTGACGGCGGAGCGGCTGGATCGCGGCACGGAGCGGCTGCGGAACTATCTCGTGACGCAGGGATACTTGAGCGCGCGTGTGGTGCTGAACCGTGGAAAGTACGACGAGAACAGCAACACGCTGCCAATCACGCTGGATGTGACAGCGGGGCCGCGGGTGCGTGTGGAAGTGAGCGGCATGAAGATTTCCGCGAAACAGGTGCGGAAGCTGGTGCCGATTTATGAGGAAGGGGATGTGGATCCGGATCTGTTGGGAGAAGGACAGCGGAACATTCGCGATCTGTTGCAAAGCCAAGGTTATTTCGATTCGACGGTGACTTACACGACGAGCGGGGATATGAGTTCTCCGCTGGAAGTGATCCAGTACACGGTACATCGTGGAATCCGGCACCGGCTGGTGGGAGTTCGAATCGACGGGAACAAGTACTTCAGCACATCACTGCTGTCGAGCCGAGTGCAAATTCAGGCGCAGGGTGTGCTGTCGCGAGGGCGTTTCAGCCAGCAAATGGTGCGCAACGACGCGAATGCGATTCGCGGGATGTATATAGCGAACGGATTTCTGCAATCGGATGTACGTCCGGAAGTGACGGACGATTATCAGGGAAAAGAAGGACATCTCTTCGTGGCGTTTCATATCACCGAGGGGCAGCAGACGCGCGTGGCGAATTTGCAATTGGTGGGGAACCACGCGCTGACCAATGCGCAGTTGCTGACCGTGGTCGCGTCGACGAAGGGCCAGCCCTATTCGGACGCGAACGTGACGTCTGACCGCGACAACATCCTGGCGTACTATTTTGATCAGGGCTTTCCGAGTGCGCAGTTCGACGCGAAGGAGACGCCGGCGGGAACCAATCGCGTTGATCTGGTTTACCACATTACGGAAGGGCAGCGAGTGGACGTGAGCCGCGTGCTGCTGGCGGGCTACCGCTACACGCGGCCGGGCATCATCTCACGGCAAGTGACCGTGAAGCCGGGAGGACCGCTGCGAGAAGGGGACGTGATATCGACGCAGCAGAAGCTTTACAACCTGGCGGTTTTTGACCGCGTGCAAGTGGCGCCGCAGAATCCCGCGGGGACGTATCCGGAGAAGAATGTTGTGGTGGCGGTGGAGGAAGGAAAACGGTACACGCTGAGCTACGGATTCGGATTTGAGGCGCAGCGGCTGGCGTCGACATGCGACCCGGCGTCTACGACATGCAACCCGACGAAGACGACGGTGAAAGCGAGCCCGCTGGGAATTTTGGAGGTATCGAAAACCAATGTGGGCGGACGCGCGCATACGGTTTCGTTGAAACTGCGAGCCAGCACGCTGGAATACCAGGGTTTGCTGGGCTATACCGCGCCGAATTTTCTGGCGCATTCGTCGCTGAATCTGCTTATCACGGGTTTTGCGGACCAGGCGAGCTACGTGAATACTTTCACCGCTACGCGCTACGAAGGAAGCGCGCAATTGGTACAGAACGTCTCGACGTCCACTTCGTTAAGCTATCGCTATTTTTACCGGCACGTGGTGGCGAGCAACCTGAACGGGAAGATCTCGGTCGAGCAAGTGCCTCTGTTCAGCCAGCCGACAGAAGTCTCCGGATTTGGGCTGACGTGGATCCGCGACCGGCGCGACAATCCCGCGGACGCGTCGAAGGGGAATTTCAATACGGCGGACATCAGCGTGGCGACGAAATCACTGGGGTCAACGGCGAGCTACTTGCGGTTCCAGGTGCAGAATTCGACGTTCAAGCCGATTGGAAAATCGCTGGTGTTCGCGCGGTCTGCGACGTTTGGGATTGAGCAACCATTCAGCGGATCGACGTCCGACAATATTCCGCTGCCGGAAAAGTTTTTCGCGGGCGGCGGAACGAGCATACGCGGATTCGCGTTGAACCAGGCGGGGCCGCGCGACGTCAACACGGGCTTCCCGGTCGGCGGTCTGGTGCTGTTGGCGTTCAATCAGGAACTGCGATTCCCGATGCACCTCCCGTTTGTGGGTAATCATCTGGGGGGAGCGATTTTCTACGACGCGGGCAACGTGTTTTCTGATATTCGTCACGTTTCGTTGCGCTACAGCCCGCTGCCGCCTTCGGCGCTTTGCCAGCCGGGTTCGACACTCTTGCAATCACAGTGTCCGAATCTGAACTATTTCTCGCACACGATCGGATGGGGTTTTCGGTACGCCACGCCCATCGGCCCGGTGCGCATCGACTTGGCGTATCAACTGAATCCGGCGACGTTCCAGTTCTTGAATACCACTACGAACACGATTCAAACGTCGCGATTGCCGCATTTCCAATTTTTCTTCAATATAGGATCAGTATTCTGATGCGAAACGCAGGCGCAATATTTGCGTTGTTACTTGGTTTGGCATTGCCAGCGGCGGGGCAGAGTGCGCCCGCAAAAGTTTCGCCACAACCACAGAGCGATTCAAAAACTGTCAGTGCGAGTTCCCAAGCGGCGAATATCGACGGCATCGCGATACGCATTGGCGATGACGTGGTGACGGATAGCGAAGTGCAGCAACTGCAGGATTACCAGCAGTTGATTGACGGCCATGCGGAAAGCCGCGCGCAGGTGTTGCAGGAACTGGTGGATCAATGGATCGTGCGGACGGAGGCGGCGGCGACGAAGTTTCCGCATCCCCCGGCGAACGAAGTGTCGCAAGAGTTTCAGGCGCTGGTGAAGCAATTCAAGTCTTCGCAGGAATTCGAGGAGCGGTTGGCGCACTGCGGGCTGACGCAGGACGGGCTGCGGCAGGTGATCGAGCGGCAGCTTTATTATGTGCGCTTCCTGAACTACAAATTCCACGCCGCCGCCCAAGTGACTTCCGCGGAAATCGAAGCCTATTACCAAAAGCAGCTTGCGCCGCAGTTGCAGAAACAAGGATTGACCGTGCCGCCGCTCAACCAAGTGGAAGTGCAAATCAAGCAATTGCTGACACAAGAGGAAATCAACGAAAAAGCAGCGCAATGGCTTGAAGAAGCGAAAGCGCGCCTTCGAATCGTGGTCCAGCCCTCGGGAGGGGGCGGATGAGAAGGTGGGTTATCCGCGCGGTGCTGGCGGCGCTCGTTGCCGTGGTGGTGATTGCCGTGGCGATTACGGTGATCGTGGAAAGCGGCGCGGGAGAGCGGTGGGCGCGCGGATACATCGTAAAGAAAATCGAAAGCAGCACGGGCGGGAAGGTCGAGCTTGGCGCGTTTCACTTTTGGCTGTTCCCCCTCCACGCGGAGCTGGACGACTTCACGCTTCACGGTAAGGAATCGGCGGGATTGCCGCCTTTCTTTCACGCCGACAAGATCCAGGTAGGCGTGCACATCATTTCTTTCCTCCATAAGAAAATTTCAATGAGCAATCTGGAAATCGACCGGCCGTCGGTATTCGTGCGCGTGGACGAAAACGGGCGCAGCAACATCCCGACGCCGGCCGTGAAGCGCCCTCCCGGAAAGCCGTGGCAGGAGCAGCTGTTCAATTTGCAAATTGCGCAATTGAGGATCGTCGATGGGACGATGATGTTCAACGACGTGAAAATTCCGCTGGACGCGGAGGGGAAAGATTTCGAGTTCGCGATGAATTACGAGGCGCGGACGCCGGGGAAAGAGGCTTACGTTGCGCAACTGGGATGGAAGCAGGTGGAAATTGCGGCGAAGAGGTATTTGCCGTTTCGCGCGGACGTGGCGACGAAATTCACGCTGACGCACAATTCAGTGTCGTTCGATGATTTCGAATTAAAATTGCCGAATAGCACGGTGAATGGACGCGGAGAAATAAAGAATTTCACGCCGCTCGACGCGGACTTCCACTGCCGCGTGCACGTGTGGCTGCCGGACCTGCGGCAAGTGCTGCGCAAACCGGGCGTGCCGGATGGGCAAGTGGATTTCGCGGGGAATGGGAGTTACGCGGCGACGAAACTTCGCATGGAGGGCCACTACCTGGCGCAAGGGATCCGGCTGAAGTTCCAGTGGTTTCACGCGGGCGGGATGGAGAGCTGGGGCAACATAGAGGTGGCGAACAATCATTTGACGATGCCAGCTTTCGAGGCGAAGGCGTTCGGCGGCGGGTTGAAGGGGCGCCTCGACATGGACTTCCACGGATTGGCATTTCGCACGGCGACGGTGATGAACGGCGCGAGCTTGGCGGAGGTGCTCGATGCCGTCAACAACCCTTCGATGCCAGTGAACACTTTGCATTGGGACGGCAACATGAGCGTGAACACGGTGACAACGTGGAACCACGACTTCAAGAACTTAACGACGAAGGGCACGACGACGTGGACTCCTTCCGCGAAACCCGCCTTCGGCAAATTTCCTGTGACGGCGCAACTGGGTTTCGATTACTCGATGAACCGGCGCGACGTGATTCTGACGCCGGGGAGCACGATCACGACGCCGAATAGCCGGTTGGTCGTAGATGGCAAGCTGGCGGCGAGACATTCCGCGCTGAATGCGGATTTTCACACGACAAGGCTGGAGGACTGGGAGGACTTCATCGCGGATTTGCGCGGCGCCAAAAAAGATTCCGAGCCGGTGGCGGGAGGGGTTGATTGGAAAGGTGAACTGACAGGGCCGCTGGGTGGCCCGACATTTACGGGGGGGTTCGACGCGCGAGACGCGCATTTCGGGCGGCTCTACTGGGACGACATTACGGCGCAGATGATTTATTCACCGTTTCAGTTTCAACTTTCGCACGCGATTGTGAAACGCGGGCATTCCACGGCCAACCTGGATTTGCATTTGCAGTTGAACGGCAAATGGAGTTTCAAGCAGAACGACACATGGAGTCTGGACGCGCGCTTCGATCATGCATCGACGGACGATTTGCAAGAGCTGTTCGGGACTTCCTATCGCGCCAAGGCGGTGATGACCGCGGATTTCCAAGGGAGCGGGACGCGGGCGAATCCCGTGCTCGACGGGAATTTTCAGCTGGAACAGTTGACGGCGTACGGAATTTACGTGGACCGGGCGAAGGGACGATTAAGGTTGCGGCACGATGAAATTCGAATCGAAGATGCGGAACTAGACCGCGACATGGGCCGGGTGACGGGGAATTTGCTGTACCGTCCTTCGAGCCGCGCGATTCAATTTCAGGCCACAGGAACGACGATTTCTCTGGCGAAATTCCAGTTTCTGCAAATGAAAGCGATGACGATTGGAGGCGAATTGAGTTTCAGTCTGAGCGGGAGCGGTCCATTGATGGCGCCGCAAGCGCACGGAACAATTCAAGTGGCGAACTTACAGTTTGGTTCCGAGGTGCTGGATACTTTTGCGGGCACGCTGGACTCCGACGGGCAAAGCGCGCAACTGAAATTGCAGTCGGTGAGGACGCCGGGGAAACTGGATGGAGAACTGCGCGTGGGATTGTCCGGAAATTATCCGATTAGCGGACAGATGAAGATAAACCATATGGACATGGACCCGTTCATCGAAGCGGGCCTGCATCTGAGCCAGGTTACGGGACACAGCAGCATCGACGGAGAGTTGACGTTTTCCGGGGAAGCGCGGGAGCCAAACACGATCGAGATGCAGGCAAACCTGTCGCGCATCAGCCTGGATTACGAATACGTGAAATTGCAGAACGAAGGGCCCGTGCGCCTGAGTTACCGGAAGAGCCAAATCCACGTGGATGAAGCCACGCTGAAAGGGCCGGACACGAATTTTCAAATTTCCGGCGACGCGCGTTTTTCCGGGGACCGCGCGCTGAATTTGCATATCGGCGGGTCGATCAATTTGCAGCTGGTGTCCGCGCTGTTCCCCGATCTGGACGCGCGAGGAGTGGCGCAGTTGAATACCGTGATCGCGGGGACGTTTTCGAGCCCGCAAATTACGGGGCAAGCGAAGCTGACGAATGTTTCAGCGCATTACGGCGACTTTCCTGCGGGGATAAATAATTTGAATGGCCAAATGGTTTTTGACCGGAGCCGGCTGCTTTTCGACAATCTGACGGCGGAAGCGGGCGGGGGAAAGATGACAATTTCGGGCTCGGTGGGATACGGCGAAGCGCCGGTGCGCTATGAAATAAACGCGGTGGCGGAGCGCGTGCGGATACGCTACCCGGAGGGAATGAGCTGGCTGACGAGCGGGAACCTGCGGTTCAGCGGGACGACGAATGCGGCGTTGCTTTCCGGAAATGTGACGGTGCAGCGAATTACGTTTGCGCCGAATGTGAATTTCGCGGGGCTGATGGTGTCTTCGCAGACGGCGGTGACGGGGCCGGCGACAACGTCCGCGTATTTGCGGAATTTGCAATTTGACGTGACGGCGAACACCAGCGCCGGAGCGCGCATTGAATGGTCGGGGGCGCATTTCACGGCGGAGGGAGGCGTGCATGTCCGCGGCACCTGGGAGCACCCTGTCGTCCTGGGGAGCATCCATTTGCTGACGGGCGAAATGGCGTTTCGCGGGAACACGTACCGGTTGAACCGGGGAGACATCAATTTCTCGGATCCATTTCACTTCGATCCGATTTTGAACATCGAAGCTTCCACGACGATCAATCCTTACGAGATCACGCTGGATTTTTCGGGCAGGGCGAGCAA
Organism: Acidobacteriota bacterium; assembly: GCA_027307115.1. Taxonomy (GTDB): domain Bacteria; phylum Acidobacteriota; class Terriglobia; order Acidiferrales; family UBA7541; genus DAHUXN01. The sequence goes on along the minus strand of DAHUXN010000035.1, from coordinate 147,327 downwards.
TATGCAACTCTCGTACCGGTCGGATCCGCCACTGCCGGCGAGCGACATCATTAGTTTGTTGGCGCTGGGGACGCAGGGGCAAGAAGCCGGGCTCATGACGTCTTCGTCGACGCAGACGCAAAACTTCGGGGCCACGGCGTTATTGTCGGAAGCGATTTCGAGCCAATTGGGAGGGCCGATCGCGAAACTTTTTGGAGTGACGAATTTCCGGGTGGACCCGTTCCTGGCAAGCAGCCTGGCGACGAACGGAGTGGAGCAAAGTACGGCGGCGCGAGTGACGATCCAGAAACAGGTGACGCATGATCTGAGCGTCACATACAGCACGAACGCGAATTCGAACCAGCAACAGGTGATCGAAGTGGACTACGCCATTCGCCGCGACATCACGATCGTAGCGCTGCGGGACATCAACGGGATTTTCGGCATCAACATCAAATTCACAAAACACTTCAAGTAGAAAGCCTTCAGGCAGAAATCCGCGCTGTTTTCGGCTACTCCGGGAAAATCATAAGGGACTCGGGAGAAAGTTGGACGTGCCAGGGTTGCGGATGCTCGCGCATGCGCAGCCACTTTTCCTTGAAAAGCTCGGCTTGCAGATGATGCTCGCCGGCGCCGTCCGGTGGATTGTGAAGGCGAAGATATAGCGTGATGCGGAAAGGGGTTTCGCTAAAGCGGACGAGCCAGCAAGGAAATACATTCGCGCTCGAGGAAACGCAGGATGCGGCTTCGAGGAAATTGACGTAGTGCGCGCGAATGCCGAGATATTTCGGCGGGCATTGAATTGGTTCGTGAGTGCGCAAAGTGCAATTCCAATCGAGGGCTTCGACTGCATCCGCTGAAATCTGTTTTGCGCGCGAGAAATTCTTGAGGCCAGTGAGCTGGGCAACTTCCAAACTTGGCGGATGGCGGAAAATTTCTTCCTTGGGGCCATGAGCGGCGACGCGGCCTCTGGCGAGAACGAGGAGGTTGATGGCGATGCGATAGGCCTCCTCCATGTTGTGGGTGACGAAAAGCGCGGGGCGGCGGAAGTTGGCGAGCGTGTCGATCAACTGGCGTTCGATCTGGCTGCGGAGATGCGTGTCGAGCGCGGAAAGCGGCTCGTCGAGCAGCAGAGCTTCGGGTTCGATGGCGAGAGCCCGCGCGAGAGCGACGCGTTGCTGTTCGCCGCCGGAGAGTTCGCGCGGAGAACGGTGCTCGAAGCCAGCGAGATGCGCTTGCGCGATTTGTTGCTTGACGCGCGCGTCGCGTCCGGCGGCGGGCAGGTTGTCCAGGCCGAAGGAGATATTTTCGGCGACGGTCAAATGCGGGAAGAGTGCGTAATGCTGAAAAAGCAGGCCGACGCGACGTTCGCGGCTGGAAAGGTTGATATTTTTCGAGGAATCGAAAAGGGCGCGGCCATCGAGCGCGATGCGGCCGCGATCGGGGCGCTCGAGGCCTGCGATGCAACGGAGCGTCATGCTCTTTCCTGCGCCAGAGGGACCAAGAACGGCGAGAGGATCCGCGCCGCAGGAAAATTCGACATTCAGATTATAGGTGGCGAGGCGCTTTTCGAATTGGACTTCGAGGGGCATATCAGCGACCGGACTCACCGGTCCATCGCGGGCGCGCCGGATTTTGCAGGTGCGTCCAGTAATACATGCCGGCGATCATGGCGAGGGAAATGAAGATGTCGATGAGCGACCAGGCGACGGCTTGATGCAGGTCGTTCGATTCGACGGCGAAATAAATGGCGATGGGGATGGTTTGCGTTCTGCCGGGGATGCTGCCGGCGAGCATGAGGGTGGCGCCGAATTCGCCGAGGGCGCGCGCGAAGGCAAGGATGGTTCCCGCGAGGATGCCGGGCCATGCGAGAGGCAGCGCGATGCGCCGAAAAACGCGCCACTCGGATGCGCCGAGAGTGCGCGCCGCTTGCAGGAGATGCGCGTCCACTTGCTCAAGCGCGGCGCGAACGCTCAAGTACATCAGCGGAAACGAGACGACGGCGGAAGCGATGACCGTAGCGGGCCAGGAAAAGACCACGGTGGCGCCGAAGTGCAAGAGCAGGCGGCCGAGCGGGCCGTTGCGGCCGAAAAGCAGCAGCAACAGAAAGCCCACCACGGTGGGAGGCAGGACGAGGGGCAAAAGGAAGACACTGTCGAGCAGCGCAGGCCCGAGACCGCGGCGATTGGCGCGCCAAATGGCCACGGCGACGCCGCAGACAAGTGTGATGGCCGTGGCTGTGACGCTGGTTTCGAGCGAAATCCAGATGGGCGATAGATCGAGAGGCATGGGCAATCAGTGTACTGCGACGGGGGCAGGCGAGGAGGTGAAACCGTATTTTTCGAAGAGGGCGAGCGACTGCGGGGATTCGAGCGCGTCGAGAAGCGCGCGAGCGGCTTGTGGAGACTTCGAAGCGTTCAGCATGGCGACGGGATAGAGGATCGGGTCGTGGGAAGCAAATGGTGCGGTGGCGACGACGCGAACGCGGTTGGAAATGCGCGCGTCGGTGACGTACACCAGCCCGGCGGCGGCGTTGCCGGTCTCCACGTAGGCGAGTACTTGACGGACATCCTGCGCATAGACGATTTTGGATTTTATCGCGGGCAACAAATGCAAATGTTCCAGGACTTGCTGCGCGTACATGCCCGCGGGCACGGTGCGCGGCTCGCCGACAGCAACGGATTTGACGGAAGCCTTTGCGAGATCAGCGAAATTGTGAAGCGTTGTGGAATTCGCGGGCGCGATTAGCACGAGTTGATTGGCGAGCAGATCGCGGCGCGTTCCGGGGGCGAGCAGATTTTCATTTTGCAGCGCGTCCATTTGCTTTTCGCCGGCGGAAATGAAAATGTCGACGGGAGCGCCCTGCTCGATCTGTTGCTGGAGGGTACCGGAGGCGCCGTAGTTGCAGACAACACGAACATCGGGATGCTGTTGATTGTAATTTTTGGCGAAGGAGTCGAGAGGCTCTTTCAAGCTGATGGCCGCGGAGATGGTCAGAGTGACGGGCTGGTTGGGCGAATGAATGGCGCTGCCGCCGCAGCCGGCCAGCGATGCACAAAAGGCAATCGACGCAAAGGCGATCATGAAGGCGCTGATGCGAAACTTCACGGCTCCTCTTTCGGTTTTGGCGAATGACATGACGTGCCATCGTAAACGAACATGCGGTTAGGTGCAATTTGAGGAGAGGCGAAGTTGAGCGGTATTCTTAACCGTGCGTGATTGGAGGATTTCACGATCACGAACGAGAATCGTTCGTTGAGCGAGGTCGCGCAGGGCATGCTCATCAGGGCTGAATGGATCTCAAACTGACACGCCGGCGGTTCTGATAGGATGGCGATTGCTGCGCGTCGAAACAGGCGAAAGGGAATATTCATGGATGAATTGTTGAAGTGGCGCGACGAATTTCCGATTCTGGAGCACACGACTTACTTGATCAGCAATTCGCTGGGCGCGATGCCGCGCGCCGTGTATGAGCGCGTCCACGATTATGCGGAGGCGTGGGCGACGCGAGGAGTTCGCGCGTGGGAAGAGGGCTGGTGGGAGATGGCTGTGTCGGTGGGAGACAAAGTTGGCGGCATTATCGGCGCCGGCGCGGGCGACATTTCGCTGCACCAGAATGTGACGTTGACGCAGGCGGTGATTTCGTCGTGCTTTGATTTTACCGGGCCGCGCAACAAAGTGGTGCTGGTGGATCTGGAATTTCCGTCGATCGTTTATTTTTATATGGAGCAGCGGCGGCGCGGCGCGCGCGTTGAATTGTTGAAGAGCGAGGATGGGATTCATTTGCCGCTCGAGAAATTCCTGGCGGCGATTGACGAAACCACTTTACTGGTGCCGATTTCGCTGGTGCTGTTTCGCAGCGCGACAATTGTGGATGCGAAAGCGATCATCGAGCGAGCGCATAAAGTGGGCGCGCACGTGATTCTGGATTGTTTTCAGGCCGCGGGAACGGTTCCCGTGAATGTGCGCGAGCTCGAAACGGATTTTGCGGTGGGCGGCGTGCTGAAATGGCTGTGCGGCGGGCCGGGTGTCGCGTATCTCTACGCGCGGCCGGATTTACGGAAGAAACTTACGCCAACGCTGACGGGATGGCTGGCGCACCAGCGTCCGTTCAATTTTGAAATTGGGCCGCAGGAGGCGCGCGAGGATTCGTACCGTTTTCTGAATGGCACGCCGCACATTCCGGCGCTTTACGCGTGCCAGCCGGGGCTGGAAATCATCGGCACAATTGGCGTGGAGAAAATTCGGAGGAAATCGATGCAACAGACAGTGCGCCTGGTGGAGGGCGCGCTGAAACGCGGCTGGCGTGTGAACACGCCGAGCGACGCCGCTGAGCGCGCCGGCACGGTTTCGGTGGAGTGTCCGCATGCGCAGGAAGTGAAGAACGAATTGATTGCACGCGAGATTATCGTGGATTACCGGCCGGGCGCGGGAATTCGATTGTCGCCGCACTTTTACAATCGCGACGAGGAAATTGATTTTGCGCTGGCGCAGATCGAGGAAATCCTCGAGACGCGCGCGTGGGAGCGTCACCTACAGCCTGCCTGAGCCGGTGCTATAATCCGCGACCGTGATTCGTTGAGAGCAATCGCAAACTTTTGATTTACAGGTACGCTAATTTGAGGTGAGGTGTGGAATGGCGAACGTGAAGAAATATTTGTTCCTCGTGACGGCAGCATTGTTCGCGACGACCGTGTCGGCGGGCGCGCAGAAAACGGGCGCGTCCGCGGCGACAGAGAGGGCGCGTCCCGCGTACAGCGAACCGGGCGTGTCGCCTGATGGGAAGGAAATTGCGTTTGTGTCGGGCGGCGATATTTGGACCGTGCCTGCGTCCGGAGGCGAAGCGCGATTACTCGTGTCGGATATGGCGACGGATGCGCGGCCACTTTATTCGCCGGACGGGACAAGGCTTGCGTATGTGTCGACGCGCGATGGCAGCGGCAACGTTTATATGCTGACGTTCGCAACGGGAGAAGTGAAGAGACTGACCTATGACGACGCGCTGCATCGCGTGGATGGATGGTCGCGCGACGGCAAATGGATTTATTTTTCGTCCGCGAATCACGACATTTCGTACATGAACGACGTGTATCGCGTCAGCGTGGAGGGTGGAACGCCGATGGCGGTGGCCGCCGACCGTTACGCGAACGAATATTTCGCGGCGCCGTCGCCGGACGGGAAGACGGTGGCGATCACCGCGCGCGGAATTGTGTCCGAGCAGTGGTGGCGGAAAGGCCACAGCCATTTAGATGAATCGGAGATTTGGCTGGTGCGCGACGGCGCGACGCCGAAATATGAAGCGGTGACGGACGGGTCGGCGAAGGATTTGTGGCCCATGTGGAACGCGGATGGACGGGAGTTGTATTACGTCTCCGATCGCAGCGGCGCGCAAAATATCTGGGCGCAGCCGGTGGGCGGAAAAGCGCGCGAGGTGACGCAGTTCAAAGCGGGACGCGTGCTGTGGCCGTCGATTTCGGCGGACGCGCGAACGATTGTGTTTGAACGGCATTTTGGGATTTGGAAACTCGACACGGCGTCAGGACGCGTGAATGAAGTAGCAATCACGCGGCGGGGAATTCCGGCGGGACCGGCGGTGGAGCATCTGAAGATGACGGACCATATTCGGGATTTGGCGCTTTCGCCGGATGGCAAAAAAGTGGCGTTCGTGGCGCATGGCGAGGTGTTCGCCGCGTCGGCGAAGGATGGCGGCGATGCGATGCGCGTGACGTATACGCCGGGGGAGGAATCGGAAGTTCGCTGGGCGCCGGACAGCCGAGGATTGGTTTATGTTTCGGATCGCGACGGCGTGCCGCATCTTTTTCTTTACGATTTTGCAACCAGCAAGGAAACGCGGCTGACGCATGATTCTGGAGCGGATGCAGCACCGCGATTTTCGCCGGATGGCAAGATGCTGGCGTTTGAGCGCGACGGGCGCGAGTTGCGAGTGATGGATTTGGGAACCAAGCAGGAACGCGCGATTGCGAGCGGACATTTCGGGCGGCCGCCGTTTGAAACGGAGGGGCCACTGGTGTGGTCACCGGATGGGAAATGGATCGCGTACATCGACATCGCGGATAATTTATTTCGCAACGTGTGGGCCGTGCCGGTGGCGGGCGGCGGCGAAGCGCGTCCCGTCAGTTTTCTTCCGGATGTGTTCAGCGGCTCGGTAGCGTGGAGTCCGGATGGCACGTATGTGCTTTTCAGCGCGGGGCAGCGGACAGAAATGGGCCAGATAGCGCGCGTGGATTTGATACCGCACGCACCAAAATTCCGCGAAGACGAATTTCGCAATTTGTTCAAGGAAACGCCGAAGACTCCCACAGGAAATGCGAAGACGGCGGCCGGAAATGCAGACGAAAAAGCAAAAACGACTCCGGCAAAACCCGTCACGATTGACTGGGATGGCATTCGCGACCGAGTTTCACTAGTGGCGACGGGACTTGACGCAGGCTCCGAAACTATTAGTGCCGATGGCAAATGGCTGCTGTTTACCGCCTCCGTGGCAGGGCAGGAGAATCTTTATTTGTATTCGCTGGATGAACTGACGAAGGAGCCACGGGTGGCGCGGCAACTGACGTCCACGCCAGGGCCGAAGGCCGATGCGCAATTTTCTCCGGACGGCAAGGAAGTTTATTATCTCGACCGCGGCAAGATTCAAATCGCGACCGTGGCTACGCATACAGAGAAACCCTTGGCGGTGACGGCGGAGATGGATGTGGATTTTGCGCGAGAGAAAGTGGAGATGTTCGACGAGGCGTGGACGTATCTGCGCGATTTCTTTTTCGACCCCAATCACAATGGCGCAAATTGGAATGAAGTGCGCAGCGAATACGAGCCGCGCGTGGAAGCGGCCGCGAATCCGGACGAAGTGCGGCGGTTGATTTCGCTGATGCTGGGAGAGCTGAACGGATCGCACTTGGGGATTTCCGGCGCGGAAAGGCCGCAGCCCACGGTGGGAAGGATTGGTTTGGATTTTGATCGCGCCGAAGCGGAGAGTTCCGGACATCTGCGCGTGACGACGATTCTTCCGATGGGACCGGCGGAGCTGGCAGGCGGAATCAAGTCGGGAGAATATTTGACGGCGGTGGATGGGCAGGCGATTGGGGCGCATACAAATTTAGACGCGCTGCTCGAACACAAAATTGGGAAGCGCGTGGCGTTGACAATGGCGTCTTCGGCACAGGGCGCGGATGCGCGCACGGTGATCGTGCAACCCGTGACGACGTCGCAAGAAAAAGAATTGCTCTACCATCAGTGGGTGGAGAGAAACCGGGCCTACGTGGAGAAAATCAGCGGCGGGAAACTGGGGTACGTTCATATTCCGGATATGGGAGAGAGTTCGCTGCAGAATTTTTATCTGGATTTGGACACGCAGAACCGTTCGCGCGAGGGCGTGGTGATCGACATTCGCAGCAACACAGGCGGGTTTGTGAATGCGTACGCGCTCGACGTGCTGTCGCGAAGACCTTATTTGTCCATGACGCCACGCGATTTCCCGACGGCGCCGGCGCGCTCGGAATTGGGGCAGCGTTCGCTGGAACTTCCGACTATCTTGGTGACGAATCAGCAATCGCTTTCCGACGCGGAGGATTTCACGGAAGGATATCGCTCCATGAAACTGGGAAAGGTGGTGGGCGAACCGACGGCGGGGTGGATTATTTACACTTCGGGAACGCAGTTGATTGACGGGTCGTTTCTGCGGTTGCCATTTATCCGGATTACGGCGGCGGATGGCACGCCGATGGAATTGCATCCGCGGCCGGTGGATTTTCTGGTAAAGCGGCCGATGGGAGAGAGCTACACGGATCGCGATGTGCAGCTGGACACGGCAGTGCGTGAGTTGTTGAAGGAGATTCCAAATAAGGCGCGGCCGCAGATGTGACCGGCGGGACTTTCGCGGAAGAGTGGGATGCCGGACGGCCAAGGGGTCAGCAAACGAACACACGCGCCAATCCTGATTGGGAATCGCTGCGGATGCTGATGGTGGCGGAGCAAATTCGCAAGCGTGGGATTCGTTCGCCGAAAGTGCTGGCGGCAATGGAGCGCGTGCCGCGTCATTTATTCGTGCCGGAGGAGCTGGCGGCGCGTTCGTACAATGACGAGCCGGTGCCGATTGGCGAACGGCAAACGATTTCGCAGCCGTATATGGTGGCGGCGATGACGGAGGCGCTGGAACTCGAAGGAAACGAGCGCGTGCTGGAAATTGGCGCGGGATCGGGGTATCAAGCGGCGATTCTGGGGGAGCTGGCGCGCGAAGTGATTACGATCGAAGCGCGAGCGCCTCTTGCGGATGCCGCGCGAGAACGGTTGGCGAAGTTGGGCTACACCAATGTTCGCGTCGTCACAGGCGATGGGACGCATGGATGGGCCGAAGGCGCGCCGTTCGATGCGATTCTGGTTGCGGCGGCGGCGCCGCAGGTTCCCGCGCCGTTAATCGAACAGCTCGCGGAAGGCGGACGGATGGTGATTCCCGTGGGCAAAAGCGATCGGCAGATGCTGACGCGCATCCGCAAATCCAGCGGCCAGATTGTGCAAGAGCAACTCTTCCTGTGCCAATTCGTGCCGCTGCAGGGCGAGCACGGCTGGCCCGCCAGTCCCGCCGAATGAACGCGCGCCCCGGGCTTTCCATAATCATTCCCGCGTACAACGAAGAACGGCGACTGCCTCGGACGCTCGAGTGCGTCCGGGGATATTTGCGCGGCGAACGGGCTGGAACGGAAGTGATTGTGGTCGATGACGGTTCGAGCGATGGGACAGCGGAATTGGTGGAGCGGATGCGCGCGGAGATGCCAGAGCTGCGATTAGTTTCGAACGGGCAAAATCGCGGCAAAGGCTACAGCGTGCGGCACGGGATGCTGGAAGCGCGCGGGCGCGTGGCGCTGTTCACGGATGCGGACTTGTCCGCGCCGATTGAGGAGGCGGGAAAATTGCTGGAAGCCCTGGAAGCGGCGGACGTGGCGATTGGGTCGCGGGCGGTGGATCGCCGTTTGATCGAAGTGCATCAATCGAAAGCACGCGAGCTCGCGGGGATCTTGTTCAATTGGATGGTGCGGTTATTTACGGGCTTGCGATTTCAAGATACGCAGTGCGGGTTCAAGGCGTTCGCGATGCCCGAAGCGCGAATTATTTTCGAGCAGCAGCGGATCGAGGATTTCGGATTCGATCCGGAGATATTGTTTCTGGCGCAGCGGCACGGCTTGCGAGCCGTGGAAGTGCCGGTCCGCTGGGCGCATGATTCAGCGACAAAGGTACACGTGGTGCGCGACAGCGCGCGAATGTTCGCGGACCTTCTGCGGATTCGCTGGAACGCGCTCGCGGGACGCTATCCGCGGCGAGAAAAATAATCAGAACTAAAAATTCACGCCATTCGGCGCCAGCGATTACATGGATTGGCGGCCCTGCGCGGTCGGCGGAAGCAGTCCGTTGAGGCGCAGATACATGGCCGCCTGGCTGTAATGGTCGAACAAATCGTTGGTGAGAGTGATCATCACCGCCGCGCGCGGTTGAGAGCCGCGGAAAAACGGCACGGATTCGCCGAGTTTGGAATCGTCGATCTTCGCCAGAGCGTCGTTGCAAAAATCGAATGACGCTTTCAATGCATCGACCAGCTTGTCCTTCCCGTCGGTGTCAGAGACTGTCGGCCGCTCGGCAGGCTTCGTTCCGGAGATCGCGGAACACAGACCGAAGTTCGAACCTTGCAGGTGCATGATCAAGTGGGCGAATGTCATCTGCTTGGGTGTTGGCTGGAAATTGTACTTATCCGCGGGCATCTCTTCGGCGGCAGCGGTCAAAATTTTCGCGCGCTGGGCCACGATTTTTTTCACCGTGTCGGAGACGGGGTTGGAAGACGATTGGGCGCTGACGGCGAGAGGCATGCAGGCGGCGACGATGGCGCAGAGCAGAAAACGTTTCATGGCAAATCCTCCTTTGTGAAAAACGGTTCAAAATAACCGGGGAAGCATAGACCCGCGGATATGGAGGCAACAAGAGGTTTTCGAAGGGTAGTGATCAGCACGCTTTGTTTTACAAAGTACTTGACAGAATATGATTTTATGCTAGGCTTTGGTTATGCGTTCGACGGATCCGCTGCGCCGCACCGATGCACCGGTGGCGATTGACGATCACGCGCGAGAAAATCTGCGCTTCATTCGGGAGACGATGGAACGGGCCGGGTCGTTCACGGCCGTGCCGGGCTGGGGCGGCGTGGCGCTGGGAATTACGGCGCTGGGGGCGTCCGTAGTGGCGTTACGGCAAACGAGCCCCGAGGCATGGCTTACGGTGTGGCTGATTGAAGCGGCGATTGCAATCGCGATTGCGGGCTGGAGCACGCTGAGCAAAGCGAGGCGCGCGCATGACTCGCTGCTGACGGGGCCGGGACGCAAGTTCGCGCTTAGTTTTGTGCCGCCGATTTTCGTTGGAGCGATTCTAACGTACGTTTTGTATCACTCTGGATTCGTGGCGGCGATTCCGGCGACGTGGCTGCTGCTTTATGGGACGGGCGTTGTGACCGGCGGGGCGTTCTCGATCCGCGTGGTGCCGTTCATGGGATTGTGCTTCATGGTGTTGGGGACGGTGGCGTTTTTCTGTCCGGCGGGCTGGAGCGACGCTTTGCTGGCAATCGGCTTCGGAGGATTTCACATCGTGTTTGGGACAGTGATTGCGAGGAGTTACGGTGGGTAAATCGGCGGTAGTGCGCGCATCGCGCGAAGGGAAATCGGAGCGTCAGGAACTGGAAACGGTGCGAACCCGGCCGGCGGAGGAAGCCGCGCGTTCTCTCGACCGGATTATTCACGAGCGGACACGGCTGGGAATCATCAGCGCTCTGGCGGTGAACGCGACGCTGAGCTTCAACGAATTGAAGAAGCTGGTGGGCGCGAGCGACGGGAATTTGAGCGTTCACGCGCGCAAACTGGAAGATGCGGGCTACATTGCGTGCACAAAATCTTTTGCGGGGCGGCTGCCGAAGACGGAGTTCCGTTTGACTACGCCGGGGCGGCGCGCTTTGGAGCATTACCTGGACCATATGGAAGCGTTGATCCGCGCGACGCGGGAAGGATAGGAGAGGCAAAAAATTTTGCCCGGTGACTTTATGGTCGAAAGTACTTTGTACATCGTTCCGCGGCAGGGATTGCACGTGGCGATTTTAATGGATGGGAACGGCCGGTGGGCCGAAGCGCGGGGCTTGCCGCGTTCGGCGGGACATCGCGCGGGAGTGGAAGCGGTTAGACGCGTGGTAGGCGGGGCGCCGGCGCTGGGGATCGACACGCTAACGCTCTTTGCCTTCTCGGCGAATAATTGGCAGAGGCATCCCGACGAAGTGGGCGCTCTCTTTGGTTTGCTGGAGACTTATTTTTTTGCGCAGGCGCTGCGCGCCGCAGAACATGACGTGCGCATCAGCGTAATTGGCAGGCGCGACCGTCTGCCGAGCGCGCTGGTGGAGGCGATTGAAGCTGTGGAAACAGCGACCGCGAAGCACGTCGGACTGGACCTGCGGATCGCCGTGGATTATTCGGCGCGGGAGGCGATGCTGCGGGCGGCCTGCTGGATGATGTCGAGCACAGAAGTGACACAGGAAGAATTTTCGCGACGCGTGGGGCAAGTGACGCATGCGCCGGATGCGTCTCCCGATGTGGATTTGCTGATTCGCACGGGAGGAGAACAGCGGCTGAGCGATTTTCTGCTGTGGGAATGCGCTTATGCCGAGTTGCACTTCACTGAGCGCATGTGGCCGGAATTCGGCGTGGAAGATCTGGAGAATGCCTTGCGCGAGTTTCGCGCCAGAGACCGGAGATTTGGGCGCGCGCCGGTTAGCGCGGCAAGCGCGGTATCGCACTAACGGCATGCCGCCAAAGTTTAAGATCAACGCGCTTCTGGCGTCCCTGCTGGCGGTGCTGTTTTATTTTTTCTTTATGCACACCAAGCATGATGCGGCGCTCTCGGCGGTCAACGCCTTCGCGGAAGATCCGTACGACGCGGTGGGTTCATTCGGCATTCAGGCCGCTTTCTTTTGTGGAGTGGTCTGCCTGATTCGCGCGTTCCGGCCGCAGAGTTCGGAGGGCGGGTCACTGGAGCGCAAGGTATTTGTGATGCGCGCGCAGATGGCCGCCGTGCTTTCGGTGGGCGTCACGCTGGCGAGCGATGCTGTGGGAGCCGCGCGGCACACATCGCTGTGGCTCGGCTCAGCGGCGGGAAACAGGCTCGTCTTTCTTCTTGGCGGCATGGCAATTCTAACGGTGATGATCGGCATTCTGGTGCATCGCGCCGCGCGGGAGATGACGCTGTCGAATGTGGCGAATGATTGGAAAAAAGCAACCATCGTTTCTCTTGTGGCTGTTGTTGCGCTCGCCCTCTATCCGGAAAATTTGCGCCGGCATTTTCTTGGAGAATTATTGACGATCATCGCAGGTGCTACGATTCTTTTTGTCTCGATCTGGGCATGGGCCACAGTTCTAATACCCTATCGCACTGTTAAAAGACAGAACGCGGGTGCGGCGCCGGTTTCGTGGGCGCATAAATACCAGTGGTTCATCGTGGCAACCGCGGGCATTTTGGTGGGACTTTTCCTCGTCGCGGGCGAAGCGTCGGAGGGCACTGGAATTCCTCGTGCCAAACTCGCCCTAGTCGTCTCAGTTTACCTGGGCCTAGAAATCGCCGGAGTGTTGATTGGCTATAGTTTTCTGGGTGAGCCTTTGGGCCTGTTTCATAAGAATGCCCGATGATTTGCAATCATGGGAACAATGGAGGCGTAGCGCATGGGCTCGCGCTGTGGATCTTTTGCGAGACGTCGGTGGGAATCGTTAGAGAGAACACAACTCATTATGTCGCAACTCGGAAAGACGATGCTGCTTGTGGCGCTGGGGGCGCTGGCTGCGTTGATGGTGCCGCTCGTGGCATCGCAATTCGTGGCGGACTGGAACTGGCCTGCGGGAGCCTTCGTGAGGGTGTACGTCCTGTTCTTCGCGACGGGGATGGCGTATGCGCTGATCGCGCGGAAGATGGCTGCGTGGTCGTACAAGGCGGGCGTGGGTGTGGCGCTGGTGGCCGGGTTCGCCTTGGGATGGTCGAACATGGTCCAAGTGGCGGACTCGGGACACCCGGCGAATCTGGTGTACTACAGCGTGCTCGGGGTGGGCGCCATTGGGGCCTGCCTGGCGCGGCTGAAGGCGCGAGGGTTGGCCCTCACGTTGTTCGCGATGGCGGCGACGCTCGCGCTGATCGCCGTGACGCTGCCTTCGGGCGCACCGCCCTACCTCGCGCGGAATATGGCCATCGGGCATGGTGTCTACGTGGTGCTGTTCACCGCGTCGGGGCTGCTGTTCCGGCACGCGAGTTTGGCGGGATTGAAGTAAGACTGAGGCCGATTACAAATCGGCCGCCGCATTCTGATGGGACTTTTCTTCGTCGTGGGCGAAGCGTCGGAGGCACCGGAATTCCTCATGCCAAACTCGCTTTAGTCGTCTCGGTTCACCTGGGCCTGCAAGTCGCCGGCGTGCTGGCCGGCTAAAGCTTCCTAGTCGGGCCACTGGGACTCTTTCATAAAAATTCCCGATGAGTTGCAATCATCGGAACAATGGAGGTACGCATGAACATATCTCGACCAGTTCAGTATCTGCAGGCTGATGAGTTGCGCGGAATCCTTGACGATGCCCTTCGCTTTTGGGAACTTCGCCGCGTCCCCTACAATCTGATTCTGGCCGCCGTGGTGATCGTCTGGCTCGTTGCCAACCGGTCGCATCTTAACGAAGCGCTGCTTTGGCCGGCGATTCTGGCACTTTTCGTGATGGCGGCGCTTGCGAATGTTCTGTATTCCGTTGCGTATTGCCTCGACATTTTCGTCCAGTATTCTTCGTTCCGCGATTTATGGCGTCGGCGGCGGTGGATGCTGTGGCTCGCCGGGATGCTCTTGGCTGTTGCGTTGGCAAATGTTTGGATCATCAGCCAGATCAACTAGCGTTGCGTTTCCAGGATTCGAGACGCCAGTTTTGAAGCCGCAAACCCTGCCTCAGGGGCTGAAGCCCCTCTTGCTCTGGGCCTGGATCGGCACGGTTAAAACCGTGCCCTGACGCAGTCATGGGTCACCTTTCTCGGTTACGCGACACTATCTCAGCCGAAGATGAGGAGATGCTCTGCTGAAAACCAAATGGTTTCATGAATGGGGATGGTTCTACAGGCCGGTGGCGTGGCCGGGTTGGTTGGCGCTGATTCTGACCGTGGTTTTCTGCCTGCAGGTATTTACGGCCATCGACCGCCACTCGCATTCAGCATCCGACACGCTGTATGGAATTTTTCCGTTTTGGGTGTCGGCGGGAACTTTTCTGGGCTGGGTGGCGTCGCGAACTTCGGAACGGGCTCGCTGACGAATTGTCGGCGAAGTGAAAGTTTGCGGCGGTTGAAGGCTAAAACCGATTGTGAGATGGCTTCAGGTTGCCGTGAGCGGGAGGTGCAAGACGAGAAGCAGATCCCTCGCCGCATGGCGGCTCCCTTCGTGCCTCAGGGCAGGCGGGATGACAAATCTGCTCGTGCCGATCGACGGCAAGGCTCGCAACGAGGCGCTTACGGCGCGGGTGAAGCCGCGCACTGGCGGAGGCTGGAGCGTGGCAGCTCTATAAAACGAAAACTGAGAGCTTTTACGCCGACGGGCGGGGATTGGCCCCGCCCCTACGAAGGCAAGAGCAGCGGCAAAGCGGCGTCGATCCGCCGCACTCCAAAGCGGGCAGCACAGGAGCAAATTCTTCAGCAACCTGTCGAAGGAACAACGGCTAGCTATGGGCGGCGCGTTGGCGTTCGCGAGCCATGGCGAAGGCGCGTTTGACAACCCGCTTGGCTTCGGTTGTGAGATTAAAACGATCGAGTTCTTCTTCGGCTGACCATGCAACTTCCGTGACATCGCTTCCCGGCTGCGCGTTCCCGTCTTTTAGCTCGCAAAGATAATCCAAAATCACGAAATGATATTGCGGCGGCTGATTGGGAAGGCGCAGCACTTTCTCATAAATTTCGATCAATTCGAGAGGACTAACCTGGACGCCAGCTTCTTCCATAAGCTCGCGCTCGATGGCTTGTGTGATTGTTTCGCCGAGCTCGAGGATTCCGCCGGGAATGGACCAGCGTCCCTCAAGAGGCGGTTGGGCGCGGCGGACAAGGAGCACACGCGCGTCGGAAACGACTACTCCGCCAACGGCGACTACGGGACGCTCGGGATATTCCCTGTTTTCCGCCAAACACGCACCCCACGCAGCAGGATTGCTTGACACGGACGTTATATAATACGCTCTCGGTTGCGGAATCACGCTGCGAAGGGGTAATGGGTCAGTTTGAATTTTGACTCTTTGTGGCACGATCAAGAAAATTCAAACTGACCCACTATATGCGAAGGAGAATGGCCCGTGGTGAGATGCCCGGAATGCGACGCCGAAATTGACGTGGACGAGGACGAAGTAGAAGAGGGCGAAATCCTGACCTGCCCGGAGTGCGATGTGGAGCTCGAGGTGCTGCAGGTCCATCCCGTCCACGTGAACGTGATCGCCGACGAAGATGAGGATGAAGAAGAAGTGCTGGCCATGGACGATGAAGACGATTCGGAGGAGGACGACGAAGAAGAATCGGAAGAAGAAGAACCCGAGGAATAGAAACGAGCTTGCATCTATTCCAGGGGCTATCGCCATCTAACCAGAAAGAAGAGTTCGAACCATCGGTTTCGCGCGTGGAATCCACCCGAAGGAGAATCAAGTTGAGAACAACTCGGATTGCGCCTTCCGTAGTGCTTCTACTGACGATCATGGCGGTTTCGGCTGCGACGGTGCAAGCCCAGAGCGAGCGGGATCGTTCGCAGCTGCGGACGGTGCACGGCAGTGTGATGGATCACAGCGACAACCCGATTCCGAACGGCGTTGTGTACCTGCTGAACAAAAAGACGCACACGGTGCGCACGTACATCGCAGACTCTCAGGGGCATTATCAATTTTCGGGGCTCGACCCAAACGTGGATTTCGAGATCCATGCCGAGTACAAGCATCACAAGTCCTCCCGCCGCACGATTTCCAGTTTCGATGACCGCCGCGACATTGAAATAAATTTGACCATCGCGACAGACTGACAGGCTGCGAAGAAGGCGTTTTCAGTCATCGCCGAGAAAAGGCAGACCCCTCGCCCGGTCCGAGTGCGACCGGATTCGGAATGACAAACGATCAAGAGAATGGGGGAAGTTCGGAAAGCTTCACGTCAGCCAGCGCGAGTGTGGCACCGTCAGGACCCTTCGAGGTTCAGTGCAGGGTGAGCTACGAGGGCACCAACGGAGCCCAAACGAAAGTTTGCGGTCCCTACGACGAAAGCCCCCACCCTTCGCAGAAAACGCTCAGGATGGGGCACCCGCAAGTGCAAAGTCGAAAACAGATCCCCTTCGCGGATTAGCGCTCACTTCGCAAAATTCGCTCAGTGCAGGCAGGATGTGGCACCCGCAAGTGCAAGGTCAAAGACCTTTGTCAGGACGCGCCGGCGGCGCGGAGGATGGCGTCGAGACTTTGCTCGACGTCGGCGGGCGTGGTGGCCCATGAAGAGACGCCGATGCGCATAGCGGCGCGTCCGTGCCAGACCGTGCCGCCGCACCAGCAAATGCCTTCGCGCTGGAGAGCGTCGATGGTGTGGCGAGTCTTATCTTCACTGCCAAACGAGACGAGCACCTGATTGAGATTCACTTCATTCAGGATTTCGTAGCCCGCCGCACGAAGGCCTTCGGCGAACCGCGTTGCGTATTGGCACATGCGTTCAACCAAATCGGCGACGCCGGAGCGGCCCAGAGACCGCAGAGCAGCCCATATTTCCACGCCGCGCGCGCGACGGGACATTTCCGGAGTGAATTGATTTGGCTCGCGTTTCTCCCCACGGACAAGATAGGCAGCGTTTACGGACATGGCAGCGCGCAGATGTTCAGGATTGCGCACGAAAGCAATTCCCGAATCGTAGGGGACGTTGAGCCATTTGTGCGCGTCGGTGGCCCAGGAATCCGCGTCGGCAACTCCGCGCAAGAGGTGAGCGCGAGCCGGGGCTGCGGCGGCCCACAGGCCGAATGCGGCGTCCACGTGGACCCATGCGCCTGCAGCGTGCGCGGCGCGGCAGATTTCCGTGGCGGGATCGAATGCGCCTGAATTCACGTTGCCAGCCTGAATACAAACGATGGTTGGACCGGCGATTCGCGGGAGCGCATCTGGGCGCATGCGACCCTGAGCGTCCGCCTTCACTTGAATAACGCGTTCGCGGCCGAGCCCAAGCATGCCGAGCGCCTTGAGCGCGCTGACGTGGACTTCTTCGCCGACGATGACGGTGATGGGCGGCGCGCCGAAGAGGCCCTTTGCCTCGACGTCCCAACCAGCCTGCGCCAGCACAGAGTGACGCGCCGCGGCGAGCGCAGTGAAGTTGGCCGTGGTGGCGCCGGTGACGAATCCGCCGGCTGTGCCGGGCGGCAAACCGAAAAGCTCGACGAGCCACTTCAGAGCCACTGCTTCGATGGCCGAGGCGGCGGGCGACAGGGCTTCGAGTCCCGCGCATTGGTCCCAAGCGCAGGCGAGCCAATTCGCGGCGACGGTGACTGGAAGTGCGCCTCCCGTGACAAAGCCGAAATAGCGTGGGCCGGCGGTGGCGACGGTTGCGGGCGAGCCAACTTCATCGAGGAGCGCGAGCACGTCCGAAGGGTCGGTTGGATTTGCGGGAAGCGGCGCGTCCCATTTTGCGAGGTTGGCGAGACCTTCGGGCGATGGGAAAACACGGCGCTCCCCGATTGTTTTCAAATAATGGAGCGAGCGACGCGAGGCATCTTCGAGCAGCGACTGCGTTTTGGAATCCACTTTTGTTCCTTTCCACACGGTTGACCACGCATCAAGATCCTTGGCTCAGCCGGCGGCGCAGGCCTTCGAGCTCAACTTCATTTATAGCTGGCGCTGTTGCTCGTGTCGAGGAAGTTGGGGCAGTCGCATTCAATCCATATGGGCCATATTGGCAGTGAGATGCGACGGCGGGATTTGTGCACCGGCGTCTTGTGGCGTTATGACGAAAACGGTGCAACTCCCGGCGGGTTGGCCCGTGCGGCCGAGTGCTGCATTGAGATACTTAACCGCAGCGTCGCGTCGCGGGGAATCAAAGACCACGATCGCGGAGAGATGCAGACGGCGAATCGTCGCGGGAATGGAAGGGCGGTCCACGGCCGGATTGACTGGTGTGTGATAAGTGCCCTGCAAGGACATCAAAGAACGCAGAAGCGGAAGATCGTAAAACTCGTGCCAGGCATCGCGAGGGACATAGGATAAGTAGCCATCGACGAGAGCGAAGCGTCCACCATCGGCGAGTTGCATCCACATGGCCTTTTGAACGTAGGGCCACTGTTGGAGAGGAAAAGTGAGGACTGCGCCGCGTTGTGCGCTCATTGGTAAAGTGCAGCTTTGAAGAGGAGCTGTCGTTCCTGAAGGCGCGGCGGGATCGACGATGGAGGATTTGGGAAATGGAACGGTGAGTGATTCGAGGACCAGCAGAGCGCTTGCGCCAAAGGCGAGCGCGCGTTTCAGCCAATTCTTTTGCAGATTGTCGAGACACCAGGCGAGGCCGATGGCGCTCAAGATGGCGAGGCAGAGCAGGACGATGACGTCGAAACGCGCGGGAACAGAAATGAAACGCGCGAAGCGGAAATGGTAAAGCAGCGCGGCGGGGCTGGGGATTCCCGTGAGTCTGCCGAGGATGCGAACTTCAGGTCCCAGGGACAATAGATAAAAGAAGATCGCGGCGATGGCTGCCCGCATCGTCCAGTGCGGCTGTCTTGCACGGCCTTTCCAGATTCCGAGGATGGCGAGGACAAGCAGGACTGGTCCAGCGTATACGGTGCCTTCGAAGCCGGCGACGAAAATGCGCGCATCGAGACCGTGCGCGAAATTGCCGAGGAGCACGTTGTTCCAACTGGGTATCAGGAAGCCGAGGGCGTCGGCAGAATATTGAATTACGTGAGCCGCTGTTCGCGGAGCGGGCACGTCAGCGCGATTCCCAAGCAGCATGATGAGCACTGGCGAAAACGCGGCGACGAAAGTGGCGGCCGCGACGGTAAGCGCAAACCAAGTTCGCTTGAGCAATGCGCGGCCGTTGGCTGCTCCGGCGATTGCAAGATCGATGGTGAGGATTACGGCCGTGAGCAGGATGCAAAATACCGTGTAGTTGTAGTGCGCGAAGGCCGTCAGAAGCAATGCGAGGCCCGCAAGGACGCCCTCTTTCCAGGACGGGACCTCTTTTCGAAGCAAATTGTCCAATGCGAGGACGTATAAGGGAATCGGAAAAGCGGTGACGAGGCTTAAGTGCCCGAGCGCGTGGGCGAGAAGGAATGGGCCGAGCCCGAAAGCTATGCCGCCGAAGAGCGCGGCGATTTCGTTGCGGCAAATGCGGAGACACAGCAATCGAGCAAAAAATGCGCCGAGAGCCAACTGCACAATCAACGACAAATTATAGGCGATGACCGGGCCGGCGAGCAGGCTGAGAGGCAACGCGAAAATTCCGGCGAGAGGATCGAGCGTGCTCCAAGCCAGATTTGCGCGTGCGGGATAGAAGAGCAGGTGCGTGTAGAAGGGATTGTGACCGGACGCAACGGCTCTGGCGAAATGCCAGAGGAACCATGCGTGCTGGAAGTTGTCTCCGGGATAACCGAGGAGCGCGGACGCCGGAGAGAGAGAAGCAGGCAGAGTGAAAATTGCGGCCGCAATCACGCAAAGTACAAAAGTCAGCAGATGATTGCGCATGGGTGCCGATCAGTGCGTGATGCGCGCAGGATCAGAGGAACGCCGGACGGGACCCTTACGACGCGGAGATGCGATTGAATTTTGCAGGTGGAAGCCAATAGAAGCCAGCGAGTGCGCCGAACGAGAACCGGCAATTTGACGGAAGGAGTTTAACCTACACGGGGGACGGCAGACTATCGCAATTTGCCGGGTTGGTCACTGAAGATGCGGCCGCGTTGCCGCGCAGGCGCGTGGTTCTAGTTAAGAAGATCAGTTAAGTGGAGAAGACGCGGGCCCGTTTTCGCCGGTGCTCTCGAGCGAGGAACGGGCGCCATTACCTTGTCCCCGCTGCACGGATCCGAGGATTTCGCGAAGCTCCCGCAAGACGGAAGGCTCGATGAAAAATTCGCTGGCAATTCCGTGCGAGTGTAATTGCGCGAGGCCGGCGGGCGGAATCGGCGTGCTCATTAAGATGATTCGCGTGTTCGGCGACACCCTTTTGACTTGACCGGACAATTCAACACCAGTAAGGCTGGGGACCAGAAGGTTAATGAATGCGAGATCGAACTGCTGGGCGCGGGCCAGGTCCGTGATGCGGGCGGCGCAGTTTTTGTTTTCGTAGAGGACGCTGGTGATTTCGCCGCCTTCGTCGCGGAACAATCTCTCGAGGTATTCAAGCACCGCCGCGTCGCAATCCACGAGGAGAATTCTCATAAGATGGCCCGTTGCTCCCGGCGGGCGCATTGGCCGCTGTGCGCTGCTCTGTCCACCGGAGTGTGTAGACTTTCGAGCCCGCCTCCGGTTACCCACAGCAAATGAATGAGCGATATTATACAGTGTTCATAAGTGCTCATTCAAATCGCATTTCCCCCGGGGGCCGGGCGATTCCTTGGCGATTGTTTGGGGATTTTGGGTAAGATCGGAGCCCATCACAGCCGTCCAGACCGAGGCGGACGGGGCAGAGACTCCGCAATAGCGCTTAGGATAAAGAGGAACTCTACATGTCGTCGGCGTTTCCGGTGGCAAGCTCCGGCCCGACCGCGGAACATGCTGCTGCGCGGCGTGGTTGGCGCGGTGGCGTGGCGATTGTGATTTACATCGCGGGCGCCACAATCATTGCGCATCTCCTGACCGGCGGGCGCTATGGTTTCCATCGCGACGAACTGGCGACGTTGGATGACGCGCGTCATCTGGCATGGGGCTACGTCGCCTACCCTCCTATGACTCCCTTTTTCGGACGTCTTTCGCTGATTCTCTTCGGCACTTCGCTGGCAGGGTTCCGTTTCTTCGCCGCGCTTGCGGAAGCCGTGGCCGTGGTTCTGACAGGCTTGATGGCTCGCGAGCTCGGCGGAGGGCGAGGCGCTCAGGTGGTGGCAGCCGTTGCCGCTGTGCCGTTTTGCCTGGCGGGCGGTGCGCTGATGCAGTACGTTTCCTTCGATTATCTTTTCTGGGTTTTTACCGCGTACTTCGTGATTCGGCTGTTGAAGTCCGAAGATCCACGCTGGTGGATCGCCATCGGGTGCGCCATCGGTCTGGGCATGATGAGCAAATACTCTATGCCCTTTTTTGTGGCTGGCCTCGTGGTGGGAGTGCTGCTGACGGATGCCCGCCGATACTTGGCGAGCAAATGGCTGTGGTACGGCGTCGGTGTCGCGCTACTGATTTTTCTTCCCAACTTTTTATGGCAGGTGAGGCATCATTTTGTTTCTCTCGATTTCCTGCGTCATATCCACGCGCGCGACATTCGCATTGGGCGTACCAAGGACTTCCTGCCAGGACAATTGATTATTACGCTGCTTGCGTTCCCGCTATGGATGGTGGGTCTGTATGCTTATTTCTTTTCACGCATGGGCAAGCGCTTTCGCGTGCTAGGTTGGATGTACGTGGTTCCGCTGGTGCTGTTCATCATCGTCAAGGGGCGCAGTTATTATCTGGCTGGGGCTTATCCGATGCTCTACGCTGCGGGGAGCGTTTGGGGAGAGCAATGGCTGGCGTCTCTGCGACGCGGCGCGGCTATCGCGATCCGCGCGCTGGCGTGGACCGCGCTTGTGGCTGATAGCGTCATCATGGGAGCAGTCGCGCTTCCGATTGCTCCGGTGAATTCCAAGTGGTGGAACGTGGCTGTGAAGGCGAACGGCGATTTGCGCGAGGAAGTTGGCTGGCCTGAACTTGTGCAAACGGTGGCGAAGATTCGCGATTCGTTGCCCGCGCAGGAGCGCGAGCATCTGGGCATCCTTGCCGGAAATTACGGAGAGGCGGGCGCCATTGATCTCTACGGGCCGCGCTACGGTTTGCCGCCGGCGATCAGCGGCATCAACTCATTCTGGCTGCGCGGGTATGGCGAGCCTCCTCCGGAGACGCTGATCGTTGTGGGGTTGTCTTCCCATTTTGTGCAAAGCAATTTCAAGGCGTGCCAGCTTGCAGGGCACACGTGGAACCGGTTCGGCGTGGAAAACGAAGAGACGCGCGACCATCCTGACATTTTTGTGTGCCGAGGTTTGAAGCAGAGGTGGCCGGAATTTTGGAAGGATTTTCAGTATTACGGGTAGTTGGACGAAAAGCTCGCGCAGGAAGTCACGATGGCTTCCGGATTTGGTGAAGGCTCCGGCGAACATGCAGCTCAGGTACCCGACATCAGGATCAGCCAAGATCGCCGTCGTCTTCGGACTCGGTGTCCGTTATTGGGGTGAGCGCATCAAGCGCCGCGGCTAGGTCTTGTTCGCGCACCAGAATTTGAAACCCCGCGCCGGACCATGCAATGTGTTCGCGCATTCCTCCTACCGAGTCAGCCTGCATCGACGCCTGAATGCCGGCATTTTCGAGCGCACCTTTGGCCAACTCCGCCTCAATGCGGTGACCGAACGCTTTGACGACAACGAGATTAGGGTGCTGCATGGCAGTATTATATCCCCGGATCAGAAGCAGAGGGCCAACTCCGGTTAAGCGCATAAGCTCACGGCTGAGTTTCGTACACGCGGAGCTCGGCGGGGTGGCCCCCAAGACCCCAAATGCCGAGATACAGCCGCTTCAACGAAGGCACGAGAAAAGAAGTCCGCGCACCGGGCAGGGCCGTTATTTGGGCAATTCTCCGGTAGTGGTTGACATCGTCCTGGCCGATAACCGTGATGAAGCCTTCGCCGCCGGAAACGTAGACGCGCTTGTGCGCCGCGTCGTACCAAACGTCGTCGGCATGGCTGACGCTGGGAATGCGGGCGAGCACCTTTCCCGAGTCAGTATCCAAGACCAGCACTTCGGGAGGCGTTCGGCAGACGACAAACAAGCGGTGATGTGCTTCGTCCAAGTCCATCGGAAAATTATCCTGCGCGTCACCGAGTTTCCAGGTCGCCACAATCTTGCCTTGGACCCGATCGACGACGTCGATGATATTTCCGGCCGACGGAATGTTGACGAAAATCCTGGGCCCCGACTTTTCCAACTGGAAGGACTCAGGATGGCCTGGAAGCTTGATGGTTTGCAACAGATTTCCCGTGGCGGCCTCCAGAATTCCTAAGCCAGCATTGCCCTGATCTCCATAGCCAACGAAGACGTGTCTTGTGGCCGGATCATAACGCGTGTCATCGGCATCAGTTGAAAAATGGACGGTCTTGAGGAGCCGATATGTGCTGCCGTCAAAGATGCGGCATGTTCCGTCCGCGCCATTCGCGACGAAGATGCGGTTAGATTCAGGCGCATAAGTCACGCCCTGCGGTTCGCGCAAGCCGCGAATGGAGTGAACCAGCTTGTTGGCGCGCAGATCGAACACTTCGAGCGAATTGTTGCCCAGCGCTGACATGAACAGGCGCCGGCCTTTCAGATCCAGATCGAAGTGGTCGATGCGGCCTTTCACTTCGGGGATGCGAATGGTGTGGAGCAGGCGCAGCGGCGCAATCTGTTGAGAATTGGCGGCGAGTCCGGCGAATGCAATGACGCAAATGAGAAGATGGATTTTCTTGAACATATTTCTCCCTGCTAGACCTCCTTGGTTGCTTAGAGATGACTATTTCAGAGCTTCGTATACGAGCATCCGGCTGACCGGACGGCCGTTTTCTTCCTGTTCGGGCGTATAGACGCGGTGCGTCTCGATGTCCACCGCAAGAGTGTGCACTCCTTTTTGAACTGGGAAATCTTCGAGTTTGCGGAAATGATTCGGGTCATCCTCTTGAACGACAAGGATCGCTCCGCTCTCGCACGGCACGTAAATTCTTTTCAGGCCTGGATCGAATGCCACGTCGTCGGCACCCTCCGGCATTGGAATGTGGGCAATGGAGCAATGTCGGTCAAGATCGAATACGGTGAGAAGGTTGTTGTTGGCGCATGGCAGAAATGCCCGACGGCCCACTGAATCGAGCGCCATCGCATGATTGAAATCGCAACGCGCGACCGGATATTGGGCAACGACAGTGTCCGACGCAGGGTCGATTTCCGCGATTTTATTTACGCTCCGAAGATTCACGTAAACCTTTCGGCCGACGGGATCATATTGCACCATTCCCGTTTCACTTCCAAATTTCAGCGTTTTGACCACGGAGTCGGTATGAACATCGAGGACGGTTACCGCTTTGCCGAGGGTGTCGGAGATGTAGACCTTGCCGAACGGCATGGCATAGGTGCCGCCATTCGGTTTCGCCGGCGTTGAAAGTTTCTTGATTACCTTCATTTGCCGGAGGCTGACCACGCCGATTTTGTTCTCGCCCCAATCACACGTGTAAATCTTTCTGACCTCAGGCACGTATATGGCGGCAGTGATTCCGGGGAGATCGTGAATCGCCGCAACCAGCTTGTTTGTGCGCACATCGATGACATACAAGATGCCTGGTCCGACACGGGCCGACAGCAGGTAATGATCCTCGTAATCCATCGCGAGATGATCGAAATGCTCACCTCGCGCGCCGGGCAGGTGGATGACAGCGATTTCCTTCAGAGTTGCCGCAGAAGCCGGAAGGCTCAGCAGCATCAGCCCCAACATGAGAAAGCTACGCCGCATAATGTGCAAAGGAAGAAGCCTCCTTCGAGAAGGAAGGTACCCGAGCGGCGCGCGGCCTGGGTGGACGGCAGGCGCTCCGAGCTTAGTGTCTGACAGACGTGGGAAGCCGACAAGTGAAAGATGGAGTGGCGCGCCCGGAGAGATTCGAACTCCCGACCCTCTGCTTCGAAGGCAGATGCTCTATCCAGCTGAGCTACGGGCGCGAAGGTGTAGTCTACCGAAAGTCCCAGGCCGTCGCCAAGAAATTGGATAAGCTTGAACTTGACGGCAAAAGTTCGAGGGGAGGAGTGAGGACGCATTCATGAATCACAAATTGACGGTGATTGCGCACATTCACGCAAAGGCAGGACAGGAAGCTAAAGTTCAGGAAGCGTTACTGAATCTAATCGCGCCGACGCGCGCAGAGGCAGGCTGCATCAACTACGACCTGCATGTGTCGGATAACGATCCGACGCAATTTGTGTTTTACGAGAATTGGATGAGCGAGTCACATCTGGAAGCGCATGCGAATTCCGCGCACTTGCGGGCATTCCGGAAGGTTGCAGACGAAATACTCGATGGTCCGATAGAAATAACGAAATGGCGAATACTCTGATTTCGGATTACAGAACAGTGGTGACCGCGGTGCCGGCAGCGGCGAACGTACCATCCTGGCATTTCAAAGGGGGAGTAGCTCCGCGATATGGCGCGGCGAATTCTCAGTGCAGCTTCTCGATCTGCTGCTGTACCTCGCTGCGAAATTCCAGCGGATGCGCGACTTTTTGAAATGGCTCGGGAGTGCCGCCTGTCCCGATCACGACAATCGCGCCGTAACCCAGCATCCTGCCGAACGCGGTTTCGTTAACTTCAATGCTCTCGACTTTGCTGAGCAGCATTTCGATGGTCTTGCGGCTGACCAATCCGGTCTTGATCACCACTCGGCGATTCGTCACCGCCATTTCCGTGGCGTTTCGGCGCACCATGCCCACGAGGATCGCCACGATGCCGGCAATGAGCAACGCAGCGCCGCCGATTTCCATGAGGTGAGAATTTGCGTTCTCAGTGCCGTGTTGGGTGAGCGCGTAATAGAGGAGGATTACGCCTGGCAGAGCGAGGAGCAAGCATCCAACGATTATGTGCCCGATCATGACGATCCAGTGGAGGCGGGTCTGGTAAATTACCGTTTCACCGGCGACTAAATTTCTTTCTACGTAGCTCATCTGTGCCACTCCCGCATCGCTCAGGGATGAATGAGATCAGGGCCCTCATTCGGTAATTCGGACAGAGGGTATCACAACAGCTAAAGAGCTCCGTGGCGAGGTGAGGCTGAACCGCCATTCATTTCATTTATTGATTCGATGACTGCCTGGCGGGAGTGTGGAGGTCGCGGGAGAGCATGAGCTTGAGCGTGACTTTATCGGATGCGCTGGTCAAACCGAAGCCGATGCCCGCTTCGATGTTTGCGAACTTGGCGGAGTGATCGAAGACTCCCCACAGCTCATGGGATTCTTCGTCGGTGGGCAAGAAGTCCTTGAGGGGGCCGGCATCGGAATACTCCTCGACGGCAACGGCCCATTTGGGAGACAGGTTGTAGGCGATGCGCGCGCACGGGGCGAAGTCGAGATTCTTGAAGCCGCCGAGATAGGAATTATCGAGAATGGGATTGACGATGATGTCCCATGGATGCAGCTGCAGGCCGAAGATGGGCCGAATCTCGGAAGTATAGCGGCGGGGATCCCAGTGCCTGGCGTTGTAACTGAATTCGAAATTCACGGCGTAAACGAAGGTGCGGTCGTCAGCATGCGGCTCGGCAAAGAGCAGGCGCAGCTTGCCGCCATTGATGGTAGGGCCGCGGCCCTTGGAATAGATACTGTAAAGGGGCAAATAAAGACCGGCTTCGAGCCAGTCGGTGACACCATAGGCCCATTCGGCGGCCCCGTTCCAGGACTTGTCGGGGATGAGGCCGCCGGGGAAGGCGGGCGTCTTTTGTCCGTCAGGGGTGAAGTTGTCGTGCAGAGTTAGATTGATGACACCGGGCGCGGCGATGGCGCCATCGTAGACTTGGATTTCATCGGTTTGAGCGAAGGCACCGGGGCAGAGCGCAAACAGACCGGCGGCGAGTGCGAGACACATCAGGCACGCGCGCAAAGATTGATCAGGCTTGGATGGGTTCGCTGTAAATTGCTTCAACGATGCTTCCTGCTCTCCAGGTTCTCCTCAAGAGATGCACGGCTATCCTAAGCTAAGACGCAGGGAAGCGACAATCGTTGCAGGATTTTTGTGGCGAAAATTTCGTAGCGAAAAGCGAACGGTCAGGCGTGCGGGTGGGATTTATCGTAGATGGCCATGAGCTGATCGATGGTGACGCTGGTGTAGCGTTGCGTGGTGGAAAGAGAAGAGTGGCCGAGCAGTTCCTGGATGGTGCGAAGATCGGCTCCATCGGCGAGCAGGTGCGTGGCGAAGGCGTGGCGCAAAGAGTGCGGGTGGAGATCCGGATTATTGGTCAGCAGCCGGGCGTATTTTTTCACCACATTTAAAATGGTGCGCTGCGTGAGCCGGCCGCCCTGAAAATTGATGAAAACGGCGGTTATGGGAGCCGGTGGTTTCGCGCGGCGCAGGATTTCGTCGCGAAAGGGCCAATACTGTTCAAGAGCCTGATTGGCCTTCGCACCGTAGGGAACGACGCGCTCTTTGCGTCTTTTGCCGAGCACGTGCAACATCCGTTCGCTGGAATCGATGCTCGTCGTGTCGAGGCCGGTGAGTTCGCTGACGCGCAGGCCAGAGCCGTATAGGAGTTCGAGGATGGCCCGATCGCGCGCCAGAACCAGCGGAGCAGTGTTACTGGCTCGAGTGAGCCTGCCCGGTGGAGCGGATTTGTTACGGAATTTTTTGGGACGCGCTGGCGTGGTTCGCGCGGGCGTCATGTCGTCAAGCAAGCGGTTCATTTCTTCCGCGGACATCACGTTGGGAAGACGCTTCGGCAATTTAGGGCGGGCCACAAGGCGCGCGGGATTTTGCCCTGTGAGACGTTCGCGAACGCAGAAACGGAAAAAGGAACGGAGAGCGGCGAGTTTTCGCGCGACGGAGCTTTTTTGCAGATGCAGGTCGTAAAGATGGCTGATGAATTCGCGAATGACGAGATGGTCCACGGCCGTGAGTGCCAGGGCGTCTTCTCCCGGCGGGGTAACGTAAGCGATGAACTGGTCGAGGTCAATTTTGTAGCTAGTAATTGTTTTCGGAGAGGCGTTGCGCACGTAGCGGAGGTAATGCAGGAATTTTTCGGCCGAGGCCGCGATCGTGTTCGTGGTGGCCATGGACGTCGTAGGGCGTTTCGAGAGGCTGTGGCCAGCGTTGGAAGGCGAGGCCTCCGGGATGTTTCGCTGGCGAAAGTTCACGATTTGACGGGCTCGGCCGCTGCTGCTTCCACGGGCTGAGCGACTGAGCCTTCGCTCTCCGGGACCTCCCAGTCGCAGTCTTCCCTGGAGCACGCGCGGAATGCGCCGTGCTTGGAACGCTTGAGCACGACGAAGGGCGCGCCGCATTTCGGACATGGTTCAGGAAGCGGTTCGTGCGGCGAAGTGTAATCGCAATCGGGATAGCGGCTGCAGCCATAAAAAATTCTGCCGCGCCCGCGTCCCTTGGCCGTGCCCCGGCGGACGAATTCGCCCTCGCCGCATTTCGGACACTTGATTCCCAGCGTAATCGGGCGCGTGTATTTGCATTTCGGATATTTCGAACAGCCGATGAATTCGCCGAAACGGCCATGCCGCTTTAGAAGCTGTTCGCCGCAGGTGGGGCATTTCTCGTCGAGCGGAACATCCGGCTGGCGCGCTTTTCTGGTTCCGGCGGCCAGGCGGCGCGTCGTTTTGCAATCGGGATATCCCGAGCACGCCAAGAAGGCGCCGAAGCGGCCGCGCTTCATGACCATTTCGCGGCCGCAATTGTGGCAATACTCGATCGTGTTGTCGCCTTCGACTTCCTCGCTGCCGGTGTCGGAAATGTCGCGGATGTAATCGCAATCGGGATAGCGCTCGCAGCCAAGAAAAAATCCGTGGCGGCTGATGCGTTCGAGGAGCATGCCCTTTTCGCACTTGGGACACTTCTCGTCGGTGGGGATTCCGGCCTTGTAGGACTCCATTTCGCCTTCGGCCTTCTCCAAATCGTCCTCAAAGTGCTTCCAGAATACCTTGACGGATTTTCGCCAGGGCAGTTTGCCTTCCTCGATTTCGTCGAGCTCGTCTTCCAGCCGCGCGGTGAAGCCCACGTCGAAAATGTCCTCGAAGCTTTTCACGAGCAGATCGCTTACCTTTTCGCCGAGCAGCGTGGGCGTGAAGCGGCCTTGCTCTTTGTTGACGTACTCGCGCTCGACAATCGTGGAAATAATCGACGCGTAAGTGGACGGGCGGCCGATGCCTTTGTCTTCCAGCTCTTTCACGAGCGTCGCTTCCGTGTAGCGCGGAGGCGGTTCGGTGAAATGCTGGTCGGGACGAATTTTTTCGAGGCGCAGGCGTTCGCCTTCCGTAACGCGCGGGAGCGTTCGGCCCTCCGCATCGGCATCTTCCTCGACGGCGGAGGCTGTGCCGGGGACCTGATCGGCGGCTTCGCCCTTGTCTTCGTCATCTCGCGAAGCGGAGTAGGCGGCGAGATAGCCATCGAACTTCATCACCGAGCCGCTGGCACGGAAGATGTAATCGGCGGCGGAAATGTCGATGGTGGTCTGATCAAAGACGGCTGGGACCATTTGAGAGGCGACGAACCGCTGCCAGATCAGCTGGTAGAGCTTAAACATGTCTTCGTCGAGGTAGCGCTTGACTTCATCGGGCGAGCGCACGACGTCGGTGGGACGAATGGCTTCGTGCGCTTCCTGCGCCTGTTTTTTCGACTTGAAGAAATTCGGTTTCTCTGGGACATAGCCCGGGCCGTAACTGGAGCCGACGAAATCCCGCACCTGCGCGATGGCGTCCGCCGATACGTGGACCGAATCGGTGCGCATATAGGTAATCAGCGCGACGGAACCTTCGTCACCGAGCTCGACCCCTTCATAAAGGCGCTGCGCGAGCATCATGGTGCGCTTGGCGGAGAAGCGAAGGCGATTGTAGGCGGCCTGTTGGAGCTTGGAAGTAGTAAATGGCGGCGGGGCCCAGCGGCGTTTTTCCTTCTGCGTGACGCTTGCGACTTGCCACTCGGCATTCTCAACGGCGCTGACGATTTCCTGCGCCTTCTCGGAATTGGGCACTTCGATTTCTTCGCCCTTGTAGCGCCACAACTTCGCTTCAAACGCGGGCGGCTCTCCCGCCGCGACCATCGCGTGGATAGTCCAGTATTCCTTGGGAGTGAACGCGCGAATATCGCGTTCGCGATCCACGATCAGGCGCAACGCGACTGTTTGCACGCGCCCGGCGGAAAGGCCACGGCGCACTTTGTCCCAGAGGAGCGGCGAAATCTTATAGCCGACCAGGCGGTCAAGAACGCGACGCGCCTGCTGCGCGTCCACAAGATTCGTATTCAGCGCGCCAGCGTGATCGAACGCGGCCTTGATGGCCTTCGGCGTGATTTCGTGGAACATCACGCGGAAGATTTTCTTCCGGTCGACTTTGCTCTTCTTCTCTTTCTTCTTTTTTGGCGCGCCGTTCTTGGCGGCCTTGGCGGCTTTGTCGCCGTTTTTCTCGGCGCCCTTCGCGCCATTTTCTTCGGGTTCGACGGCGATCTGCGTTCCGGTGAGAAAGTGCACCAAGTGCGCGCCGATGGCTTCGCCTTCGCGGTCCGGGTCGGTGGCGACGTAGATTGCGTCAGCGTCAGCGCCCAGCTTCTTAAGCTCGTTCAGTATTTTCGATTTTCCCGGGATCACGGTGTACGTGGGCTCGAAATCGTCCTTGATGTCTATGCCGAGTTCTTTCTTCGGCAGATCCATCACGTGGCCGTAGGAGGCGCGGACAGTGTAATTGCGCCCGAGATACTTGTTGATCGTCTTGGCCTTGGCTGGCGATTCGACGATCACTAGAGAACGTCCCATGATTTGTCGAGATTCCTTTCCCGCTTGAACGTTACAACAATACTTTCAGGAACTGCTTACCCGGCAGTTGTTGCACCAGGCCTTTCATCTCGAGCTCAAAGAGCGACGACAGAACTTCCGAAGAGCTCAGCCCTGAATGCTCGACCAAATCGTCGACGTGTCTGGAGCTGTCGACTTCGAGCATGGCGTAGAGCGCCTTCTCGGCCGGGCCCAAACTTTGCTCCACCAACGATGCGCGCGCGGCGCCATCCGTTGTCTCGACGGGCAGCAGCTCAGCGCGAATGGGCGTGGGCAACTCCTCAATCACATCTTCCCAGGACGCCACAAGCTTGGCGCCCTGCTTGATCAACTGATTCGGGCCGAAGGCGACCGGCTGCGTCACGTTCCCGGGCACTGCGAAAACTTCGCGGCTCGACTCCATCGCCAGCCGCGCGGTGATCAGCGATCCAGAATACTGCGCTCCCTCGACCACCACAACTCCGCGCGCCATCCCCGCAATCAAGCGGTTGCGAATGGGGAAATTCTGGGGCGCGGGAAACGCTCCCATGGGGAACTCAGATATAATCGCCCCTCGCTGCTCGATTTCCGCAAAAATTTTTCGGTTCTCCTTCGGATAGATAACATCGACGCCGCAACCGAGAATGCCTATTGTGACGCCGGTCGCCGAGCTGAGCGCTCCTTTGTGGGCGCAAGCGTCGATTCCGCGCGCCAGGCCGCTGACGATTACGAGACCCCGATCCGCAAGATCCCGCGCCAGCCGCTCTGCCATTTGATTCCCGTAAGGGGTGGGACGACGCGTGCCCACAATTGAAATAGCGTGGCGGTTCAAAAGCTCAGCGTTTCCTTTTACATAGAGCAGGGGTGGAGGATCGTAGATTTCGCGAAGCAGTTGCGGATACTGCGGTTCGTCCCAGGTCACCAGACGGCATTGGGCCGCTTCCGCCTGCGCCAGTTCTTTCGCTGCGGCGTTCAACGGTTGCCGGGAATGAATGGCTTGTGCTACGGCTGCGGGGAGTTGATTCGCTTCAAGAGAGGTGAGCGATGCGCTGAAAATCGCGGTCGGGCTGCCGAATGCGCGCAGCAGTTTGCCAGCCATGCGCGCGCCCAGTCCCGGAGTGAGCGCGAGCGCCAACCATCCCAAGTATTGGTCGGGCTCCATTGCTTGCGCGCGAGCCTACGCACCGCATCGTCCTGTTGTCAAGTATGCTTATTGAAGAGTGGTTACTGCCAGCCGTCGTTGCCGATGGGATCGCCAGCGGGCGGCGGAGCCGGCAGCGTCAAATGCAACGTTGCGGGATTTTTTTCGAAACGGTCGATTTCCTGAGCCGCGAAAAAGAGTTGCGCGCGGCGGCCTTCATCCGCGGTTGATTTCGACTGCGCCGCGAGCCAGTTTTTCAGTTCATCGAGTTTCAGCGAGACAATCGCGCGCGTTTGCGAGGCTGCATGATCGTCGGCGGCGAGGACCATCAAATGATTAAGGACTACTGAATCGACGGTTTGCTGGATAGCGCCCTCGTAACCGGTTTGCGGTTGCGCTTTCCATGTGGCACCGAGCAAGTCATCGAGTAATTCGGTGAATCCGGGATAAATCGCTTCGCGGGCGTGATATTCAACCATGCGTTCATCGCGATTCGGTTCGAGCAGCAGGCTGGCGACGATTTCCGCGGCGGCTTCGGCAGGCGCCAGGGAATCGAAGGCTGGTGATGTGCGACGCGCGA
The DNA here is from genome assembly GCA_027307115.1 of Acidobacteriota bacterium. Taxonomy (GTDB): domain Bacteria; phylum Acidobacteriota; class Terriglobia; order Acidiferrales; family UBA7541; genus DAHUXN01. The sequence continues at coordinate 114,912 of DAHUXN010000035.1, read as the reverse complement.
AATTTTCATTTGAGTTTGGATATTCGGGTGGGCGCGGCGGAATTTTCTTCAGGAGCGATTCCGGCAATGCCAGGACATTGGGCTGCAAAGTGTCAAGCACGGCGTGGATGGCCGCGCGCTGCTGAGCCGCGGGGACAATTTCCGGATCTTTTTGCTCGCCACCGCGGACGTTGAATGAATAATCGAGGCCGCCAATGCTCTTTGCGACGGCGGTCACTTGGTAGCGGTGGTAAAGATAAATCGGGACGAGGACATCTTCGAGTGTGGCCATCGGCGCGTTTTGCGGAATGGCGTCTTCCGAGAAGCGCTTGAGCGCGGCGGCGCGCACAGCCATTACCTGTTTCAGTCCATCGAGGTCATTGCTCCCCACGTCCCACAAATGCGTGACGGGGCTGGCGGAGCCGAGCGGGCGGGCGTCTTGATCGGAGAGATAAATTTGGCCGCGGGAAAAGGCATCGTCGAGAATTTTATTGAGCGCCCGCTTCTCGTTTGTACCGGACGCAAATTCGCGATAGCCATAATCAATGGCGACTTTGTCCCACGTGCCGATGCCGACTGCGTAGGCGTTCGAGACATCGGGAGCGCCATTCGCGCCGACGGTCACGAGGGGCGCGGGATAATCCATCACGGAGCTGCGGTTGACGATGCTTCCGGCGAAATTGTGCATCAGACCGATGGTGTGACCCGTTTCGTGCGCGGCGAGTTGACGAACGCGCGCAAGAGCCATCTCGTTTGCCTGACGCAGCGCAGCGGGATCGTTGCCAAAAGGATCGAGGAGGCCCTGCGCGATGAGGAAAACCTGGCGGATGCGCAGCGCGTCCATGTTGACGTGCCCATTGATGATTTCGCCCGTCCGCGGATCCACAATCGCACTACCGTAGGACCAACCGCGCGTCGCCCGCGGCACCCACTCGATCACGTTGTAGCGGATGTCCATGGGATCGACGCCGGCAGGCAGCACTTTCACCTGAAAGGCGTCTTTGTAGCCTGCTGCGGTGAAGGCCTGGTTCCACCAACTCGCGCCCTCGACCAGCGCGGAACGGATTGGCTCCGGCACCGCGTGATCAACGTAATAAATAATGGGCTTTACGGGCTCGCTGACGGCGGCCGTGGGATCTTTCTTCTCTAGCCGGAAATGAACGATGAAGCGTTTGTGAATGGATTCGTCGACCGGGGTGGCGAAGTCCATGTACTGAATGCCGAAGAATCCGGAGCGCGGGTCGTATTCGCGCGGATGAAAACCGGGCGGAGGCGACTGCACAAATGAAAAATGTTCGCGAACGGTGATGCTTTGCGGGTCTGGCGTTACTTCCTGCACCCAGCGTCCGGGCTCTTCCGCCGTGAACGTCAACGTGGATTCCACGTCGGAATTTTCCGGGAAATTTTTGGTGCGGGGCAAATAGATGGCGCAGCGCGAGGGATCCAGATGGAAGGCGCCCTGCTTCGTGGCTTTTAGCTTCTCGATAACGTTGTGAGCGTCGTGGAGAAAGAATGGAGTGGCGTCGACGAGCACGGCGTCGCCATTTTCGGCGGCGGCATCGAATCCCCACAGAACGGATTGCGCGAATGCCTGCTTGACTGCCTGCCGTTGCGCGGCGTCGTCGGTTACAGCGCGGTAGCGTTCGTTTTCCGCGACCAGAAGAACGCGAGGGCCGCTGCGCTCGAAATGCACGACTTGCGTTTCGCCCGGCTGGCCGCGATCGAGGCCGATGTCGTTCGAGCCGACGCCATTTGGCAGCGATTCAACGTACAGGAATTCCGTGTTCCATTTGTCGATCTGCAGCCAGATTTTTCCTTCGCGCGCGTCCCAGTAATACGTGAAAAAACCCGGCAGCTTTTGCATGCCCGTCGTCTTCTGGTCGATGCCGGGGAGCGGTTTCGCCTCGGCGCTTGTTTTCGTATTTTGAGCGATGGCGGACAATGTTGTGACGACGAAGAATAACGAGGCAAAAATCAGGGCGCGCTTCATGAATGCTCCTCCGTTACGTGGCTGATGACCGACGGTGTTTATATCAGAATTCACGATGGCTGAATTCGATTTTTGCGCTGCATGGTGCTCACGGCCTTCGGCCTTGTCTTTATGTTATATTGAGGATTCGGGTCCTTTTCGCGAATTGCACATAACAAAATTGCACATAGTCACCGCGAGCGGAGGGCTGGGTTCCGGGGCATACACTTACGACGGTAACGGCTTGCGGGTGAAGAAGGTCGCGGGCAGCACGACGACCGTGTACATCTTCTCGGGTGCAAAAGTGATTGCCGAGTACGCGAACGGCGCTGCGCCGAGCTCGCCGACGCGGGAATACATTTACGCGGGCGGAGCGTTGCTGGCGCGGATCGATTCCTCGGGCACGAATTATTACCATCAGGATCATCTGTCGAACCGCATGGTGACGAATTCCAGCGGTGGCGTGGCGGCGGAGATGGGACACTTCCCATTTGGCGAATCGTGGTACAACGCGACGAATGACAAGCTGTACTTCACGACATACGAGTACGATTCAGAGTCTGGGAACCATTACGCGATGGCGCGATACCACGTGAGCCGGTTGGGACGGCTGTCGTCACCGGATCCGATGGCAGGTTCGACGGCCAACCCGCAGTCGCTGAATCGCTACAGCTATTCGATCAACGATCCGGCGAATGTCACTGATCCTTCAGGAGCCTCCACCACGTGCAACACGGCGCAAGCGAATCCGAAGGGCGACCAATCGCAGCAAGCGTCGGGCGGCGGTCACTCAGACACAGACAATTCGGATGCAGACGGAGAGGGAGGCGATGCGGACGCCGATCCTCCGCCGCAGAATGGATGTATATCACACACTGCCCCGTCTGATTGGTTTGATGCGTTTGGCGGGGGAACGTTCGATGGCGGTTTTGGAGAAGACGACAGTGGCGATCTGCCAAATGGCGGATTTCAGGTCGGGGGAAATGATCTTGCCAGCGAGATTCGTCTGGAGGGGTTTGGTGCGTGTTTCCCCAACTGTGATCGGGGCACCGAAAACAAGATATTCACCGTGATTATGCTCTGGACCTTCCCGCTTCCAGGCAATAGCTCGGATAACCTCTCAAGGGTTGAAGCGCTTATCAATAAAATTCTTGAGGGGAACAACGATTGCGCAAACTTTTTTAACAGTTCTTTTCTGGTCCAACAGGGCGCACAGCCTCTCGCATCCTTGCTTGGCATTCCGTCGACGGCAGCGGGCTTCTTCCAATCCGACCTCTTGGAGCCGGGTCACTTTGACAGTCCTTACACGGGGGCAGGAACTAACGAATTTGAGGGGCCGGAAGCAGTGATACAGTACAATGCCGATTCCCGCAGTGTCTTTAATAGCGCCTTTCAACCGGGCTCAAGTCAGTTATACACTGGTCTTGGTCCTTATCACGGCGGATCCGTGGGTGGCCAAACCGTGATGGTACTTCACGAGCTAGCGCACACGCTTGGAGTTGTCCCGCCAGACGGCCCTTCAGTCACCCGTCAAATGGGCTATCCTGACGATCAATCGGCTAGAAATACACAGACGATCCTGACGCATTGTCTGAAAGCAATAGAAAGTGCCCTGAAGAGTCAGTAGCGTTGGCAAGATCCGGCACCTCGGACGGCGGGTATTCGATTCGAACGAAAAGGCACTCTATTATGTTTTCTGGGACTAAGATCTTGCTAGCGGTCGGCTTCATCGTTTCATTCCTCTGCTGGTCGGTTCGGACAACGGAACAGCAGAGCCAGGATCGGTTTTCATGTCCGGTCAGCACCGAAGAAGTACTTGATCTGTTCTCTTTGGGCGGCGGGCATCTGTGGGTTCTGCTTAACGATCATGCCCGCAAACAGTTCTACATAAAACAAACTACGGACGGCGGCAAAACCTGGGCGACAAGCAGAGTTCAGGCTGGGACTGATCGCATTTATTTCATTAGCGCGACTGTGGGATGGTCGCTGAAAGAGGGAGAAGGGCAATCAGGTACTTTTCTTCTCCGGTCCAGTGACGGCGGTAAGTCTTGGCGGCAGGTATCATCGCAGCCGATGACTCGGCCTGCTGTGGACGGACTTGAAGTCGTGAATTTGGCTTTCATAGATTCTCGCCATGGGTGGTTTGTCGCTTCGGCATCGACTCGTGTTGTTGTTTACCAGACCTCGGATGGCGGTCGAACACTGCAGAAAGCATCTGAAATACCAGGAATCGGTAATTGTTTCGGGCTGCTCGTGGGGCGGAGATTGGGTCTATGGATTTACGGGCAAGGATTCGTTCTGCACTCAAGTAACGGAGGCAGGAGTTGGCAGTCCCCATTGAAATTGAAGGAGTTGGGAATCAATCAAGACGCATTTTCTGTCTCCGACGCGGTGCTTTTTGCCGACGGGAGTGGATTTTTGATTGGTCAGTCGCCGGATGGCGTAATTCTCTCTACACGCGACTTCGGTAAGAATTGGGTCGTCGCGAAAAGTACCGACAAGATTGAAGCCTTAGTTAGCCTATCGTTTTGGAATGAGAGGAGCGGGTGCGTGGTCGGCTTCTCAACGAGTTTAACGTGTACGAGTGACGGCGGTGCAACCTGGAAGGGAAAACATGTTTTGCCTGCCGCTGACTATTTGCAGTGCACGAGCTTTGGCAAGTTGGTATTGCTTGAATCGGGAAATGGGTGGGTTGTCCGTGATGGTGGTTACCTCTATGAGACGAAGGATGAGGGCAAGAGTTGGCGCAGGTCTCCACTTTTCGCTGCAACCGAGAAATAGTGACAGTCCGCGACCATAAGCAACTACCGATTGTGTGTAGCTCCGATTCGTTGACCGGATCGATTCCTCGGGCACGAATTATTATCATCTTACTATCATCAGGACCATCTCTCGAACCGCATGGTGACGAATTCCAGCGGCGGCGTGGCGGCGGAGATGGGACACTTCCCATTTGGCGAATCGTGGTACAACGCCACGAACGACAAGCTGTACTTCACGACGTACGAGTATGACTCCGAGTCGGGGAACCATTACGCCATGGCGCGGTATCACGTGAGCCGGTTGGGACGACTGTCGGCGCCGGACCCGATTGCCGGTTCGACGGCCAACCCGCAGTCGCTGAACCGCTCGAGCGCTTCAAATCTCAACCGAAGAAGCCAAGTGTCACTAATCATGTGAACGAATTACAGTCACGGGAAGGCGTTACTGTCCTTGTGTTATATTGAGGATTCGCGTTTTTCCCGGATTGCTTATGACAAAATTGCGTATCTCTGTCGTCGAATATCTGAATACGGCGCCGCTGGTATGGGGCTTCACGGAAGGGCCGCTGGCGGGCAAATACGAGCTGTCGTTCACGGTGCCTTCGCAATGCGCGGAGGCTTTGCGGCGCGGCGATGTGGACGTCGCCATCATGCCGGCCATCGAATATCAGCGCATGGAAGGAATGGTGATCCTTCCGGGAATGTCCGTGGCGGCAAAGGGCGAAGTGCGCAGCATTTTGGTGGTGTCGAAAAAACCGATTGACCGCGCAAAGCGCATCGCGCTGGACACAAGTTCGCGCAGCTCGTCCGCGCTGGTGCGTTTGCTGGCGGCTGGCGATTGGGGCATCGAGCCGGAGTTCGTCGACGCCGCGCCGGATGCTTCGGCGATGCTCGCTGACGCGGACGCGGCGTTGGTGATTGGCGATCCAGCGCTGCGCATCGCGCTGAAAATGGAGTTTCTGTTCGCGAAAACGCCGCGCGCGGGACTTTCGGGAGTTTGCTGCCAGGGCGATGCAGACGAATTGCCCGTGCCGGGATTTCCGTCGGTGTTTGTTTACGATGTGGCTTACCAGTGGCGCGAAATGACGGGCAAGCCGTGCGTTCTGGCCATCTGGGCCGGGCGACGCGAAAAAATCACGCCTGAAGTCGTTGCCGATTTTCAGGCGTCGAAGGAATTCGGGCTGGCGCACATCGAGGACATCGCGGAGGCAGCTTCGGTGAAGCTCGACCTGCCCGCGAGTTCGCTGGAAAGTTATCTGCGCGATAACATTGATTTTTCGCTGGACGAAGAAAATCTCGAGGGACTGAAACTCTATTTTGAGAAATGCGCGGCTGCGGGGCTGATTCCGAGCGCGCGGCCGATTGAATTCGCGGCGGCTCCGGCGGGATCGGTCGCGGGCCGCGGAGCCTGAGCGTTGGAAACACCGCCGGCTTCGTCTTCTGCAAAGCTTGGAACAATCGAGATTCTCCGCCGGTATCCCTTTAAAGGCATGGCTGGCGAAGATTTGCGCGAAGTCTACGTGACGTATGCGGGGATTGCGGGCGACCGCGCATACGCATTCATCGATCCCACCAATCCTTCGAGCTTTCCGTGGATGACTGGCCGTGTGAAGCGCGAAATGATTTTATTCTGCCCGCGTTTCGTTGCGCCCCCCGATCCTGCGGATCCTCATCCGCCGGAGAACTGTTTTCGTCTGGAAGTCGTTACGCCGCAGGGCCGGACGCTTTCCGTGGATGATTCAGCGTTCACGCCATTTTTTGAGGAACGCTTCGGGCGGAAACTCGAGCTGCGCTTTTCCGAACGCGCAATGCACGACGCTTGCCCGATTTCATTGCTGGGTGTCGATTCCCTACAATCTCTTTCGCAGGAAGCGGGCATGGAGCTCGATCGCCGGCGATTTCGGGCGAATTTCTACGTGCGCTGGGACAATGCGGAGCCGTTTTACGAAAATGAGCTGGTCGGCGCGAAACTGCGCATCGGCGAGAAGCTCACAGTGATGATTGTGAAAAAAGACGCGCGCTGCGTTATCATTACTCTGGATCCATTGACCGCCGAAGCCTCGCCGAAAGTGTTCGAAGTGGTGGCTAAGAATCACGCGAATTGCCTCGGAGTGTATGGCTCGGTGTTGCGCGAAGGGGTTGTGCGAGCGGGCGACCCGATATACGCGATCTGAATCTGGCTAAAGAGAAGCGAACCGAAGACCATGGGAATCACCCAACAGGAAGCGCTCGACCTCTTCAACTCTGATGATGTGGTAGCCATCGGGATGGCGGCCAATGAAGTCCGCCGCAAGAAGAACGACCCGCGCGTCGCCACCTATCAGATCGATCGTAATATTAACTACACGAATTTCTGCACGGAATACTGCTCGTTTTGCGCTTTCTACCGGCCGTTGGGAGCGAAAGACGGCTACATTTTGCCGTTCGAAGAAATTTATCAAAAAATTGACGAGATGATTGAACTCGGCGGCACCGGCATCCTGATGCAGGGCGGCTTGCATCCGGATTTGCGCATTGAATACTTCGAAAATCTGCTCAGCTCGCTGAAACAGCGTTACCCGCAGATTCATCTGCATTGCTTTTCCGCGCCGGAGATCACCTGCATCGCCGAGGTTTCCGGCCTTTCGGTTCGCGACACGATAGCGCGCTTGGCGGACGCGGGGCTCGATTCTATCCCCGGAGGCGGTGCGGAAATTCTGGACGATGAAATGCGCTCGCGTATTTCGCGCTTGAAATGCTCGGCGGATGAATGGGAGCTGATGCATCGCACCGCGCATTCATTGGGCATGCGCACCACTGCCACCATGATGTTCGGCTGCGGCGAGGAATATCGCCATCGGGTCAATCATTTTGAACGGCTGCGCCGCATCCAAGAAGACACGGGCGGTTTCACGGCTTTCATTCCGTGGATGTTTGCGCCGGAAAATACTCCGCTGGGCAAGAAGGTTCCGGAGGCGACCGCGGTTGAATACTTAAAGACGCTGGCCATCAGCCGGCTTTATCTCGACAACATCGACCACATTCAATCGAGCTGGCTCACGCCGGGAATCAAAGTCTGTCAGGTGGGTTTGCAGTTCGGCGCCGACGATGTGGGCAGCATTTTGATCGAGGAAAATGTGGTTTACGCCGCCGGAGTCCGCAATCGCACGAATGAGTCCGAGCTTCGCCGCATCATCACCGACGCGGGTTACATGCCCGCGCAGCGCGACACGCTGTACCGCTCCTACGTCCTAAAATAACCGGTTTCCTCGATTCGAAAAGCGCGAGAATCAAGAGACGAAGGCGCAACCAATCTGGCTGCGGCCGTTCTCGATTTTACGGGTGTAGATCCGGCGAAGATTGACGCGAAGGGGCGGCAAGATCGGCACGTGAAGAACAGCAAAGAACGGAGAGGCCAAGTCTTCCGGGTTCTCGACAATAAGGGACAATCCACCAGTACAAAGGTCCATAACTGTTGCGCTCTTCTTTTCGTTTCCGGAGATAACGGCATAAGCGTGTGTTCCGGCGAGCGAGACGCGTTCCCATTTGCGGCGCTCAGACTGCGGAGACTGCTTGGGAGTTTCGCGAGGGGCCGCGAATGGTCCGGCAGGAGTTGCCTTCGAGACTGGCGGAGGCGCGACGCGCGTTGGAGCGGCAGGCTCGGTGCGAATGGAAGGCGCGGTTTTGGGAACGCCAGCCGAACGCGTCTGTTCGCGCTGGGCATTCTTGAGCCGGTAGAGGCGTTCGTCAGCCAAGCGAACGAGAATCTCTTTGGTGTCGCCATCCTGGGGATGGACGGCAATACCGTAGTCAATGGTCACCGGGGTGCTGAGTTTCATGGGAGCTGATTCCAATTCGAAATTGGCTCGCAGGCGATCGCAGAGAGTGACGGCCTGCTCGGGATCAGCTTGGGGAAGAAGCAGGGCAAACTCGTCTCCGCCGATACGAAACGCAAAATCAGAGGCGCGTAAAGTTTTTCGCAGAATCGTTGCGGCGAGCTGCAGAACTTCATCGCCACGCAAGTGTCCATACCGGTCGTTGACTTCCTTTAGGCGATGGAGGTCGAGCAGCACAAGCGCGAGATGCTGACCGTAGCGCTTGGCGCGATTGAATTCCTTATCGCAGTATTCCTCGAAAAGCCGCCGGTTATAGAGGCCGGTGAGCGAGTCTGTCGCCGCATTTAGTTGGAGTTTTTTAAACTCCTCATACTCGACGAGAATGGGCACGCGGAGGAAACTGGCGGCCGCGAGAACGTCGACCATTGCGGTCCTGAGAGAGACGCGCTTGCCCATACTTTCGGAAAGTTCGGTGCGACGCGCGAGAATCTGATTCCAGTAATCGAGGCTTTGTGCGGGCGACAAATCGATACGCGCGATGGACTTGAAAAACTGTTGAAGGAACACACCGCGTACAGGCTCGTCGACGTTCCCGAGCGTCTCGACGAGCAGATCGAAAAATGAGTCGTCGGCGTGCAGCGGTGGATTGGACTCGGATGGCTGGGGCATCAAAGTGTTGGTCTTACTCTTTCGGGATTATCCGGCTCACTTCTATGTGAGCGGCTCCTGCGGGGACATTGGTGAGCATAGCAATGACAATGCCAACGCTCAAGGAATTTGTTCGGAAGTGGGCATCCGTATGTCACTGAATCGGAAGGATGAAGGGCGAGAGGGGTTGGTTACGGACATGATCCCGCGGAATTGCGGGCGGACGAGGGAAACGAATTCCTACTTTTTGCGGATACGGTGCATGTCAATTGAACCGGTATGCCAGTTAACTCGCGCCTATTCTAAGGGTTTTAGGAATTCCACGGCGGCCAGCTTCATTTCGCCGCTGGACTCCAGGCGGCGCACACGGGCCTGAATTGGCGGCGTCCCAGATTCGCCAAATTCGTAAGATCTGGGAAGTGGGGCGGGTATCGTCAACAGGATCAGTTCATCGTGGCTCAGTGCATGAGGACTGATTAACCTTGCACCTTGGCCGCTAATATCGAGAGTTTTTGCCAATTCCAAGAACTCTACACCTTGACTATTTGTCCCCCGAATAAAGAGTGGGACCTGAACGCGAATACGCGGAGACTTCCGACGCTCTGCATGATGGCCATTCGATTTCATTACCTCGCCCCCAGGAACGAAAAATTCTTCAGGTCCCCTTGGAACCACAGTTTTAGTACTCGGATGTAGAGCAATTTAAGTGCTAGACTTAGGCTTATTTTGGCACTCTAAAGGCTGTGTTATCAGAGGGCAAAAGGGCCTCGGTCAAGGGCCAATTCCAGATGACTCCGTTGCCCCCGAAATTCGACATTCCTTTGCATATTAAGTGCAAAGCAAACGCGTTTACCATTGACACTTCACCGGGGCCTTTGCCAACATCAAGACTCACAAGAAATTCTTGGGGATCCGCAGAGCAATTTGGAAGCCATGTTCCGCGAGGACGATTTGAGAGACTCTTTTGAGTAAGAGCGCATCAGCCGAACCTCAAGCGCCCGGAGCGACTCTGTTCGGATTGATGTCCAGCCTTCTGGACGCTCTGGACAAGCCTCTCCTGGTGACCGATCGCAGTGGAAGAGTTCTGTTTGCCAATTTGCACGCCCAAAATTCTGTTCAGTGGGATGCGGTCGCGGATGGAGCGCAGCCGAATTTGTTCCGTGACGTTTTGCATGTGGATGCAAAAGGTCTTTTCGGGCAACTCGAAGGCGGAGAGCAGGAAGTAGACCTGCAGATCCAATGCGGCGGTGCACCTGCGCGAGCGCGGATCCGTTGGCTGCCGGAGCCGGATTGGCTGGTGATTTTCGCGGAGCCAGCGCCGAACGAAGTCCCGGCCGATCAGGACCAGATGAGGCAGACGGTCCACGATCTGCTGCAAGAGAGAGAAATCACATATCGGAATTTGTTGGCGGCGTATCTCCGGCTGCAAGAGGTGAACCGGCAGAAGACCGTGTTTCTGGGATCGGCCGCGCACGAGTTGAAAACGCCACTAGCGGTAATGAAAGGTTACTACGACCTGCTGCTTTCTGGCTCGCTGGGAAATTTGACGGAAAAGCAACGGGACATTCTTCAGGAATCGAAGCACAGCTGTGACCGCTTAGTCCGGCTCGTGTCAACGTTCTTGAATTACACGGCGCTGGAAAGCGGGAAGCTGGTATTGCAATTCCAGGACAATGATATTCGCGATTGCGTGAATGACATGGCGGTGCGCTGGAAAGAGGCATTTCGACGGGCCAACGTCCACTTGGACCTGATTTTGGATGAGAAATTGCCGGTCTTCAAGTTCGACTATCCTAAGATCCAACAATGCGTGACCAATCTTGTCGACAATGCGCTGAAACATACACCTGCGGGCGGAAAAGTGACTCTGCAAATACAGACGCAATTTTGGGAGCGGCGCATTTCGCCCATTACTCCAACAAAGGAACGGCGCGCGGGCAAGCGCCCCCAGCCGAATAGCATATTGGTTTCCGTGACGGACACCGGGGTAGGAATTGCGGCGGAATTTCATCAGGAAATTTTTGAGGATTTTGTGCGCGTCGATCCATCTTCTTCCGGTATGGGATTGGGGCTGGCGATCACCAAGCGCCTGATTCAGGCGCATCACGGCAAGATCTGGGTGGACAGCGAACCCGGTCGCGGAAGCTCGTTCAAGTTTTTGCTGCCCATGAAAGTCGAGGTTTATAGCTATGCGTGAAGGCTCCAAGGTCCAAGTGGAAATTCCGGCCGATAAAGAGAAGATCCTCATTATCGATGACGAGCCGAGTATTCGAAAGTACCTCCAGACGCTACTCGAAGTGGATGGGTTCGAAGTGACCGCTGCGGCGAGCGGCACGGAAGGCCTGGAAGCGATTGGCGGCGGCGCGAAGCCGGACTTCGTGATTCTCGACGTGTTGATGCCGGAGATGGACGGTCTGGAAACGCTTCGGCGGTTGATGCAAATGGACCGCGGGCTGAACGTCATTATGCTTTCCTGCTCGAATGAAGTGAGCACGGTTGTCGAGGCGATCCGGCTGGGTGCGCATGACTACTTGACGAAGCCATTCGAGAAGCCAGAACTGGATGCGGCACTGCTGAAATGCCGGCAGAAGAAACAACTGAAGGCCGAAAATCAGGCGCTGCGCGAATACTGCGACCAGTTAACGGAGGACATGTCTTTTCTGGTGGCGAGCCCGCAGATGCTGAAAATCCGGCAGCAAATTCTGCAAATTGCTCCGGTGGACGTTCCCGTTTTCATCAGCGGCGAGAGCGGCGTGGGCAAGGAAGTGGTGGCGCGGATGATCCATCTGCGTTCGACGAGACGCCAGCAGGCTTTCGTAAAAGTCAATTGCGCGGCGCTGCCGGGCGAGCTTCTCGAATCCGAGCTGTTTGGTTACGAACAAGGAGCGTTTACGGGCGCGGTGCGGGCGAAACCGGGGAAATTCGAACTCGCGAACAAGGGAACGATTTTCCTCGACGAAATCGCGGAAATGCCGCCGCATCTGCAAGCAAAGTTGCTCCACGTGCTGCAGGACAATCAATTTTCGCGGCTGGGCGCGCGCGGCGGCATTCAGGTCGATGTGCGAGTGCTCGCAGCGACGAATGTGCAGGTGGCAGATGCCATGCGCTCGGGCCGATTCCGCGAGGATTTGTATTATCGTTTGAGTGTACTTTCCTTGCATGTGCCGCCGCTGCGCGAACGTACCGACGAGATTCCGATGCTCTTCCGGCATTTCCTGGTGAAGTACAGCGAGAAATTTCAAAAACCTGTTCCCGAGCCGACGGAACATCTGCTGGAAGCGACTTTGCGATATGCGTGGCCGGGGAATTTGCGAGAGCTCGAAAATTTTGTGAAACGGTACGTAATTCTCGAAGACAATGACGGCAGCCTGAAGGAATTGCTCGAATTAACGGAAGCACAGCAGCGGGTTTCTCCGCGGGAGGAAGTTCGCGCGCCCGCGGAGCAGGGATTGAAAGCGCTTGTAAGAGGCTTGAAGGATGAGGCCGAGATGGAAGCGATCGCGGGAGCGCTCGAGAAGACGAACTGGTGTCGCAAGGATGCGGCGCGAATGTTGGGGATTAGTTACAAGGCGTTACTGTACAAGATGCGGCAGTTCAATTTGGATTCAGGCAAAGGAACGCGCGTGGGGGCATCGCACGGAACCCCTGTAATTCGGGGCGTTTAGTTCCCCAGGCATTGCAACTACTTGCATATTGAATGCAGAAGGCTGGATGGTACTGGCCTTAGAGTTGGATTCAGACACATCGTCGAAATATTTTCCTTGTTTCTTTCTCCGAAATTTGGGAAAAGTTATCGCCCTGCAATAGGCCGGCTCAAAGCGGCGTTGCTGGTTGTCAGGAAAGGAGTTGTCCGAGTTCTTTAGGAAGGGCCAGGGCTGGAAGTGATGGGCGATACATTCGGTTTTGATCTGGGTAAAACGGTCGAACATCAGGAAAGTTGGGCGCGTAAACAGTTTGGAAGCCGGATTGCTGCCTTTGAACCCGTGGGGTGGGGAATTTCTGTCTACGGTAGTCTGAGAGGAGCACTGGGGATGACGGAGCGTCGGTTGGCTCGTCGGTACGATTTAGCCCTTCCCGTGATTGTTCGGTTGCCCGTTAATAAAGAGGCATCTCCCCACAATGGGCAAACGCGCGACATTTCAACACGCGGCGTTTACTTCACACTTCACAAAGAACTGCAACCTGGAACGGAGTTGGATTTTACGCTGACGCTTCCTGCCGAAATCACCCAAGGGACCGAGGTGTTTGTGCGGGCGCATGGGCGCGTCGTCCGAGTGGACAGGAAAAACGGAGAAGCTGCCGACGCAAATGTGGGGGTGGCAGCCGTGATCGAACGTTACGACATTATACGTGGTGAACCTGTTCACGCGTGAAATTCCCGGTTCTCGCAATTCCTACACAATAGTTATTTTGCAGAACGAATGCGATTTGCCGCATTCTTCGTGTCCGGGCGTCAACTGCAGGCGACGTTTCGCTCGGGGGATCCCCCTATCTAACTGATTAGAAAGTCAGTTCAGCCTGGAATTTACCTTATTCCCCCCTGGTTTTGTGCCCCAGTTTAGTCCAATTTCCGCAAGCAGAAACACCGATACAGGCATTCGGCGGAACTGACGGAGGCAAACAGGAAAATGGCTTCCGGAAAGTGAAAACATTTTCCTATGAATTCGACTATTGTTAAGTTACATCGAGTGCACGGTGTGAGCGCGACGCCCTTTCCTCGACCCAAAACGTTGGCGTAAAGTCATCATATGTATGGAGTTGACAGTGTTCCCATGTGATGTTGAAAATACTTGCGCGGGCGCAGCTACGTTGGTTTTCAGTGTGCAAGTAAATGCGATTGCGCAGGGTCGAACTGAATGACTCTGTCCTGGACGGTGTAGCAGTGGGAACGATGACGCGTCCGAGTTCGAGTCGCTTGAGCGGTGAGATTAGCCTCAGCGTGCCTCCAGACGAAGTGGTATTTGGCCGCTCAGAAGTGATGAGGGTGGTGCGGCAAAAACTGGATAAGGTGGCCGGTGCCAACATCCCGGTGCTCATCGAAGGAGAGAGCGGGACCGGCAAGGAAATCATTGCGAAACTGATTCATGTCCGATCCCCATGGGATACCGGGCCGTTTGTCAAGGTTAACTGTCCAGCGATACCGGGGACGCTGGTGGAGAGCGAGTTATTCGGGTACGAAAAGGGAGCGTTCACGGGCGCGAACGGTACAAAGCCAGGGCGCGTGGAATCGGCGCAGAACGGGACGCTTTTTTTGGATGAGATTGCAGAGCTCGAAATGGGCCTGCAAGCAAAACTACTGCAACTGTTGCAGGATGGACAGTTCTGCCCGATCGGCGCGCAAGAAGACAAGCGTGTGGACGTCCGCGTCGTGTGCGCGACGAACCGGAATCTAGAAGAAGAAATCGAGCAAGGAAGTTTCCGCCAGGATCTCTACTACCGAATTAACGTTGTGAATATCCACGTTCCGAGCCTGCGAGAACGAGTGGTGGATATCCCCGTGATTTGCGATTTTCTGCGGCAGGTCTACAGCGAAAAATTCAATCGTCCCACGCGGCCGCTCTCGGCCAGGCGTCTGGACATGATGCAACGATATCACTGGCCGGGAAACATTCGGGAGCTCGAAAACCTGATCAAGCGATACGTCATTTTGGGGTCGGAGGACGCCATTACCGTGGAGCTTTCGGGTGGGAACACGAGTTCATTTATTCCCGACATACCGATCAGCGGGTCGATTTCGTTGAAGAAGGTGACACGGCAGGCGATGCGTGAATTCGAAAGCAAGATCATTCTGAAGATTTTGCAGACGCACAATTGGAATCGGAAGCGCGCGGCCAGCGCTCTGAATATCAGCTACCGCGCATTGTTGTACAAGTTGAAAGAAGCCGGCGTGCCAGCGCGCAAGGTGGCGGGAAGTCCTCAATCCCCGGAACTAGGCAACGATTAATCGCCAGGCTGTAAGTAAAAGGAGTGGAGAAAATGAAATTTCGGTTTGTCGAAAAGGCGAAGTGGCTGGTAGTGATTCCCGCGATGGCCGCGATTGTTTTTTCCGCGAGGGCTCAGGATACGAAAACGACATCGGCAGCGGCTGCCGATTCCGATTCTTCGGCGAAAGCGGCACAGCCCGAAACCCGGGCGAGCGCGTCGATGGTAGACAACAAGTCCTACGTGATCGGCGAGAACGACGTTCTCGAGATCGATGTATGGAAAGAGAAAGAGATTTCGCGGACGATTCCGGTGCGGCCGGACGGGAAGATTTCGCTGCCGCTGGTAGGCGAGATTCAGGCGAGCGGGATGACACCAATGCAGCTGCAGGATGATCTAACGAAGCGGCTGAAAGCGTACATCGAAAACCCGGAAGTAACGGTGATCGTGAGCGATCCACGGAGTCACCAATTCAACGTGGTGGGCGAGGTAAATCGACCAGGTTCTTATCAACTGAGCCAGTCGATGACGGTGCTGGATGCGATCGCGCAATCGGGCGGATTCAAGGATTTCGCGAAGGAAACCAAGATTTATGTGCTGCGGCCGATGCCAGGCGGCATACGCGTGCGAATCCCGTTCAATTACAAGAATGTGATCAAGGGAAAAGATCTGCAGGAGAACGTCATGTTGAAACCGGGAGACACGATTGTTGTTCCGTAAATCGGAGAGCCGGATGAATCGCCAAGAATGGATAGCCATGGCTTGCGGACTGATTTTAGCCCTGACTCCGGGGCTCGCGCGTGCGCAAGCGGCAAGCCCAGCTTCGTCCAATGTACCGATACTGGCCAGCGGACAAATGCCGAGCACGAACCCCAAGGAAGACGTGGAGATGACGAATATTTTCAAGGGGAGCATTTCGGTTGGGAGCTTTTTCGACGACAACGCCGTCATTGGCGCGGCGCCCCGACAGTGGAATCTAAATTATTTGATTACGCCCAGTTTCGACTTTGAGGAGACTCGTCCGCGCTTGGATTGGGGACTGACGTACGCTCCCGGGTTTATAAAGAGCCAGAATCTGCCCAATCGAAATCTGTTTTCGCAGAGCTTTGGGGGACATTTTACATGGTTGCCTTCCCCGCACACCTCGCTTTCGGCGCAACAGACATATGTTCGCAGCAACAATCCGTTTCAGCAGTCCGCGACTACACCGGGGCCGACGATTTCGCCGAACCAAACCATATTTTTCCCCAGTCTGCTGCGAACTTCGATCTTGTCGAACGCAGAATACTCC
The DNA here is from genome assembly GCA_027307115.1 of Acidobacteriota bacterium. Taxonomy (GTDB): domain Bacteria; phylum Acidobacteriota; class Terriglobia; order Acidiferrales; family UBA7541; genus DAHUXN01. The sequence goes on along the minus strand of DAHUXN010000035.1, from coordinate 98,526 downwards.
TACCAATTCGCAGAGCACTCCAGTATCGGGTTAGGGGGCAGTTTTGCCTCCGAGCACTTCGATACCACGCAGAAATCGGGCCCCACACAATCGCTGATTCGTTCACAGATCGCATCCGGAAACGCCTACTACTCGCACCAGTTTTCCGAGCAAAACCAACTGGGGGTGCAGTACCAGGGCCAGGTTTTGCGGTTTCCGGCGCGCGATGCGCGCACAACGACGCATACATTTCTGGTTTTCGACGAAATGAAATTGACGCCGAACGCAACCTTTACGGTCTATGGCGGACCCGAATACTCGCTGACGGCCAATCAAGTAGTGATTAATCTGGGTTTTATCACCATTACGATCCCTGTGCGCTCGAACCAGTGGCACGCCGCGGGCGGCGCGATTTACAACTGGACGGGGCAGCGACTGGCGGTAACTCTGAATTACACGCGGCGGATCAGTGACGGAGGCGGGTTGGTTGGAGCCGTCGAGCTCAACGCTGGAACGGCCAAGTTGTCCTGGAGGCTGACAGGTCGCTGGAGTTTGACATCGACACTCACCGGGGCCGACAACCAACTGGTAGCTGTCAAGACCGGGCAAAACGAGCTGCGAACATACTCCGCCAGGGCCGGGACGCAGTACCAGTTTTCTAAGAACCTTGCCTTGGAAATGTCCTACGAGAGATTGAACGAGACGGGTGGCTTCGCAGGTTTTCCTATTGGAAACCACGATCTGGCCGCTGCATCCATCACCTATTCATTCTTGAAACCGCTCGGGAGGTAGAAATGCTAGACGAATTACAGGAGCAGAAGTCACGTGGAATCGAAGAATATTGGAGCATCATTCGCCGGCATCGCTGGCTGATACTTCTTTCGATATTTGTGTGTTGGGCGATGGTGTGGGGAATCGGATGGCTATTACCAGCCACATACCAGTCCGAAGCGCTGATTCTGGTCGAAGACCAGAAAGTCACGTCGGAACTCGTTCCGCCGAACGTGTCTGTCAGCCTGCAAGACCAATTGCAGAGCATGACGCAACAAATCCTGAGCCGCACGCAGCTTCAGGGGATTATTGGCAGATACCATCTGTATACGAAGCATGGTGGCTTGCTGGCTATTTTTGAGCCCACGGATCCTGTGGATCAAATGCGCAAGGACATTAGCATCACATCGGTAGAAGTGCCCGGTCGCAACGGCGATTTGACGGCATTCAAGATTTACTACACCGGTCCAACACCGGAGCTGGCGCAACAGGTGAACAGCGAACTCACCTCTGCGTTCCTCGACCAGAACATGAAATCCCAACAACAACTTTCGCAGAGCACGACTTCGTTCTTTGACAACCAGTTGGCGGACGCTCGCGCGAAGCTGGAAGAGCAAGGAGCCAAGGTGCGGGCTTTTAAGGCGCAGCATGTGGGCGAGCTTCCCGACCAGTTAGAGAGCAACGTCCAAATTTTGTCTGGCGTTCAGAATCAGCTCGAGCAGACGCAGCGGGCACTCGATCGGGCGCAACAGCAGAAACTTTACCTGGAGTCGATTGTTCAGCAATACCAATCGGTGCAAACCGACCTGGGAAACGGAGACTCCGCGGAAACGCCGCCGGCATTGGACAAAGAATTAAAAAACTTGCGTATGCAGCTGGCGGCTGAGCGATCTCAGTACACCGATAATTATCCGGACGTGATCGCTCTGAAGGATCAAATTGCCAAGACCGAGAAACTGAAGAAGCAGATCGAAGGTGAAATCGCCACAAATCAGAAGACGGGCAAGACTTCAAAGGATTCAGTGACGAGCGTGGCAGGAGCCGATTTTCAGAATGGCGCGCCGACTCCGATGATGCAGATTGAGAGCCAATTGAAGGCCAATCAACTGGAGATTAAGGGATATGAGAAGCAGGAAAAAACATTGGAAGGACGAGTGGCGGAGTATCAGACACGCCTGAACATGATGCCTGCGACCGAGCAAGCTCTGGCCGATGTCTCGCGTGGCTACAATGAATCTCAAAAAAACTATGATTCGTTGCTGGCGAAGCAGTCGCAATCGCAATTGGCCACAAGCTTGGAACAGAATCAACAGGGCCAGCAGTTCCGTTTGCTTGACCCAGCGCAACTGCCGGACAAACCCGCGTCACCAAATCACATTCTGCTCAGTCTAGGCGGTCTGATTCTCGGCATCGCTGTCGGAGTGGGATTGACGGCGCTGTTTGAGCTAACAGACGCACGCGTTCGCAACGAGGAAGACCTCGAAGGGCTGGTAGCCGCGCGCGTGTTGGTGGGAATTCCGCGCATCAGCACGCCGAAAGAAGACCACGACAGGATCAGGATGCGCTGGATGGGGCGCGCCGCCGCGGTTGTGGTGGTGCTGCTGATCGTGGCGGGCAATATCTACGCGTTCTATAAAGGGTAAAGGACATGTATAGGAAATTTTACGGATTGACGCGAAATCCATTCGAGATCAGTCCTGATCCGTACTTTTTCTATCCGACGCCGCGCCATAACGAGGCTCTCGCAAACCTCAATTATGGCGTGCAACGGCGGAAGGGTTTCGTGGTTGTAACGGGCGAGGTTGGGACCGGAAAGACATTGCTCGTGCGATGCCTGCTGGACTCGCTGAACCGCAATCAAATTGCGTTTGCTTATGTGTTCAATCCCCGTCTGTCGGTGCCGGATTTTCTGCGATACATGTTGACGGATTTACGTCTGCCGACCACGGGTCGGACAAAGAGCGAGATGCTGGCGCACTTGAACAATTACCTGATCGCCCGGTTTCGTCGAGGCACCACGGCGGCGCTGGTGGTGGACGAGGCGCAATTGCTGAGCTGGGAATTGCTCGAGGAAGTACGCTTGCTGACAAATTTGGAGACGTCGCAGCAGAAACTGCTGCAAATCGTTCTGGTGGGACAGCCAGAGCTCGATCGCAAACTCGATTCCCCGCATTTGCGGCAACTGAAGCAACGAATCGGATTGCGCTGCCGGCTTGAGCCGTTAGGCGCCGAGGAACTGCGGGGATACATTCGCCGCAGGCTGGAACTGGCGGGTGCGAACTCGCACGGATCGTCGATTTTTTCGGAAGAAGGGATCGCGGCGATTCATCAGTTCTCGCATGGGATTCCGCGACTGATCAACACATTGTGCGAAAACTCGCTTGTCTCCGGGTACGTGAAACAAGTGAAGCAAATCACCCCGGAGATCGTTCAGGAAGTGGCGTCGGATTTTCGCATGGATATTCCATGTACTACGTCTGCGCCGGAATCCGAGGACGCAGAATCACGTAAGAAGACCCTGAAAGCATTGTTCCGAATGATCGAAGAGCTGGATGGAGCTTCCGAAAAACAGCTCGACGAAGCGAAACTCGAGTCAGGAGTGAAAACAGAATGAGCCGCTTATATGAAGCCTTGCGTAAATCAGAAATGGAAAATCAGCAGAAAGGCATCGTGCTGACAGAAACGTCGCAGCCGGCCGCCGACGCCTTTAACAACGTCGCGGTTGGTTCGAACGAAATGGACAGTGCCGTTGCAGTGCAAGCTCAAGTGGCGCCGATCGGCCATCTTGTGGCGCTGACCGAGCCTCAAAGCCTGGCTGCTGAAAAGTTCCGCGTGCTCGTAACGCGCCTGAATAATATTCGGGCGAAGCGAGAACTGAAGTCGATGCAAATCACAAGCGGCGTGGTGGACGAGGGCAAGACGCTGGTCGCTGCCAATCTGGCCGTGACCCTGGCGCGGCATTCGCAGAACCGGGTATTGCTCGTGGAGGGCGATCTTCACAATCCAGCGCTGACTTCACTTCTCGGAGTCAGCCACTTGAAAGGCCTGAATCACTGGTGGAAGGACTCGAACGCGGTAATCAGCAATTATGTTTATCGCATCAATGATCTGCCGCTATGGTTTCTGCCTGCGGGTGGCCGCTTCGATCAACCCGGCGACGTCCTGCAGTCCGCGCGGTTCAGCGAAGCGTTTGCGCAGCTTGGTGGTTCGTTTGACTGGGTAGTAGTGGATTCGACGCCGCTTCTGCCCATGGCGGATCCGAACATCTGGAACCGTTTGGTGGATGGAACTTTGTTGGTGGTTCGTGAAGGAGTGGCGCCGATCAAGGCGCTTAAAAAAGGGTTGGAGAGTTTGGACAATCCGAAATTGATCGGAGTGGTCCTAAACGGCGCCACTGAATTCGATCGCGTCAACTATTACGATCAGTATTATGCAGCTACACCGCGACGGTCGAACGGCAACAACTCCGCAAAGGGGAAGGACTCGGAGGGCAGTGAGTGATCCGCTTTCTCAACGCCTATTTCCCGACGCGAACCCTGTTCCTGGGGATTTCTGAGGCGCTTCTGGTGGCGCTCGCGTTCGTGGCGGCAACTGTCGCCCGATTGGGGACGAGCGACGCCACGTTGATGCTGAACTACGAGCAGGGCTTCGTGAAGATCCTGGTCGTAGCCACCGTGTTCATCATATGCATGTATTACTTCGATCTGTACGATTCCTTTATTCTGAGCAATCGCCGGGAAGTGCTGACGCGCCTGGTGCAGGTGCTGGGAACCGTGTGTATCCTGCTGGCCGTTCTTTACTATGCTTTTCCGAAACTGCAACTTGGCCGGGGCATTTTCCTGATTGGATTCCTGCTGGTTGCGTTGTTTGTATTTCTGTGGCGGCGTCTCTTTCTCCTGGTAAACACGATGCCTCGTTTTGCCGAAAGGGCGCTAATCCTCGGGGATGGCCCGCTCGCGAAGCCGCTGACTGAAGAAATCGAATCCCGATCTGAACTGGGACTGCGCATTGTAGGCCAGCTTCGTGGTCTCGAAAATGGCAATGCGTCGCCGCTTTCGGAAGCGGAGCAGTTCGAACAGCTATCCCGTCAAGTTCAAACGTATCGCGCGAGCCGGGTGATTGTCGCCATGGGCGAGCGGCGGGGCCGGTTGCCGGTGGAAGCGCTTTTGCGCCTAAAGAGCCGGGGAGTAAGAATCCAGGACGGGTCCGAAGTTTTCGAGGCGATCACGGGCAAGGTGCCGATTGAATCACTGCATTTGAGCTGGCTGCTTTTTTCAAGCGGATTCCAGCTTTCGAGGCCGTTGCTGATTTATAAACGGGTTTTTTCGTTTCTGATTTCCTCGATTTGCTTTGTGATAACGGCGCCGGTCATGGCCCTCGTGGCGATTGCCATTCGGCTGGACTCGCCGGGACCAGCGATCTTCAAGCAAGATCGGATTGGCGAAGGCGGAAAGCCATTCACGCTGTTCAAGTTTCGCACGATGGTGGACGGCGCAGATCGCGACGATAACCACAGGCCTGCGGAAAAAACCGACGAGCGCTTCACTCGCGTGGGTAAAGTGCTGCGTCGAACGCGCTTGGACGAACTGCCGCAACTGATCAATATCTTGCGCGGCGACATGTACTTCGTGGGGCCGCGGCCGTTCGTTCCCAATCAAGAGCAGGAGTGCCTGGAGAAGATTCCGTATTACCGGCAACGTTGGGCGGTCAAGCCGGGTGCCACTGGCTGGGCACAAATCAATCGCGGCTACTGCGTGACCGTCGAAGACAATAAAGAGAAACTCGCCTACGACTTGTTTTACATCAAGAACATTTCCGTGGGGCTCGATCTGTTGATTATGTTTCAGACCATCAAGATCCTGCTCTTGAGCAGGGGCTCGCGATGAGCCGTTTTTGGGAACTTTTGTTCTGGTCAAGCGTTGCCTGGCTGCTCTACGTCTATGCGGGCTATCCCCTATTGCTCTGGATGCTTGGGAGGGTGCGCCCATTTCATCCCAGCGAAGGCGAGCAGGTTCTGCCGCGCGTCTCGGTTCTGATTTCCGCGCGAAACGAAGAGAAAGACATTGAACGCAAGGTGCGAGAGACGCTGGCTTGGGATTACCCGGTGAATTCTCTGCAACTGCTGATTGCTTCCGATGCCTCCGAGGATCGGACCGATGAAATTCTGGCGGCGATCGTCGACCCGCGGTTGACCGTGCTGCGCATGGAGCGGCGCGTTGGCAAGAACGAAGCGCTCAATCGATTGGCGCAACAGGCCGTTGGCGATGTACTTCTTTTTACGGATGCCAACTCGCATATTGGCGCCGATTGCCTGCGAAAAATGGTGCGCCACTTTGGGGATCCGCGCGTCGGCTGCGTCACCGGCGTGGAACAAACGATTCACGACGAAGGACAGGCTGTCGTCTCTGGCACACGCGCTTACCTTGGGTATGAATCTTCCGTGGCACGGCTGGAAAGCCGCATAGGTTCGGTGCTGGTGTGCGATGGGGCGATTTTTTGCATTCGCCGCAATCTGTTCGGCACATTGCAGCCCGATCTTGCAAACGATATGGAGTTGCCGCTCCGCATTGGCGGAGCGGGCTACGCGCTTCTCTTTGAGTCCAGCGCCCGGGCTTTTGAAAAGTCCACCGCTTCGCCGCGGGAGGAATTCTCGCGAAAGCAACGCATAGCAGGACAAGGCATTTTAGGATTTTGGCGTTTGCGGAAAGAGGTCAGAGGAATCCGGGTCTGGCAATTCCTTTCGCGGAAGCTGTTGCGATGGCTGGTTCCGGTGCCCCTGGCGGTACTATTGCTCGCCAGCGCCCTGCTGGCGCATAACAAGTTTTTCCTCGCGTGCCTAGCTTTGCAACTGGCGGCATATGCCGCCGCAGCCCTGGCTGCCGTTTTGGAAACTCTGGGGTTGCGGGCCGGGAAGCTGATTTCTATTTGCTATTATTTTGTGCTGGTGCACACGGCCGCGCTGCTTGGGATTGCGCAAGCGTGCTTGGGCCGAAGGTTCGCGGTCTGGGAGGTTGCGTCTCAGTCACGGGGACCCGAGCGACAGGCGGAGGTCGAAAAAGCATGAACGCGGGCCCGTGTGAGAACGCTGCTGAATGGGATGCCTACGTCGAAGGGCACCCGCAAGCCTCGAACTACCACCGTTGGTTGTGGAAACGGCTGATTGAAGAAACTTACGGGCACAGCACTTTCTATCTGGAAGCTCGGGAGCAGAGACAGATCCGGGGCGTCCTGCCTTTGGTGGAGATGAAAAGCTGGCTGTGGGGACGATTTCTGGTCTCGATGCCCTTTTGCTCTTACGGGGGAGTGCTGGCCAGCGACACGGTCGCGCGGGAGACGCTGTTACGGAAAGCGGAGGAGATCGCAAAGGAATCCGGCGCGGATTATATTGAACTTCGCCAAGGCGACGTGCTCACGAATCGCTGGCAAAGCAGCGCCGCTAAGGTCTGCATGAAAGTACCTTTGCCCGCTTCGCCGGAGTTGCTGTTTGGGAAATTGAGCTCCCGTCTTCGCAACAAGGTTCGCGGCGCGGAAAAGCAGGGCCTCCAGTCGGCATGGGGCAAGGAAGAGCTTCTCGATGAGTTTTATTCCGTTTTTTCCTGCAACATGCGGAATTTGGGCACACCCGTATATCCGAAGCGCTGGTTCGAGAATTTTTTGAAGTGCGCGGGAAGCACAACACAGATTTTGGTGGTGCGCGACGGGCGGGAACCTGTCGCGGCGACGTGGATCACGACATATCGGGACCAAGTGGAGTTGCCGTGGATTGCTTCCACGCCCGAGGCGCGCGGGAAAAATTCCACGGTGCTTCTCTATTGGAAGGCGCTGGAGTGGGCGAGCCAGAACGGATTTCGTTGCGTGGATCTGGGCCGTTGCACGCCCGGCAGCGGCACACAGCGGTTCAAAGCCCAGTGGCCCTGCGAAGAGATTTCGCTGCCCTGGAATTACTGGACGCAGCAAGGGAAGCCTGCACCTCAACTGCGGCCCGACAACCCGCGCTTCCGGTTGGCGATAGCCGCGTGGAAACGCCTGCCGCTGGGCGTGGCAAACTTCTTGGGACCCAGGATTGTTCGAGCGATTCCGTAGCGGTTTTGGGAACTTCGGAAATGAAAAAAACGCCCAGCCAACCGGTCCAGAACGTTTTCACGGTAGACGTGGAGGATTGGTACCACATCCTCGACGTACCGTCCGCGCCGCCCATCGGTGCATGGCAAGACCTGCCGGGTTGCGTGGAGAAAAATTTCCTAACGTTACTGGATATTTTCGACGAGAGCGGCTCGAAGGTCACCTGTTTTTTCCTCGGATGGATTGCCGGCCGATATCCGCAACTCGTGCGTGAAGCGGTTCGGCGAGGGCATGAAATCGCGTCGCACGGGTTTGCGCACCGTTTGGTATTTCAAATGACGCCCGAGGAGTTTCGCAAAGATGCGCTGATGTCGCGGAAGCTTCTGGAAGACTTGAGCGGAGCGGCCGTACGCGGATATCGAGCGGCCGGATTTTCGACAACCGAAGCTGCACCGTGGTTTTTTGGCGAGTTGATTGCCGCCGGTTATGCGTACGACTCATCCGTATTCCCGGCAAAACGGGGACACGGAGGTTGGGACTCATCGCCGATGGGGCCGTATACGACCGTGACGAATACGGGGGAGATTGCCGAGTTCCCGATTTCCGTGGCCAGCGTTCTCGGCAAGCGCATGTGCTTTTCCGGAGGAGGCTATCTGCGATTGTTTCCATATCGGGTGATCTCGCGGATGGCGGCGCGAATCGAATCGGCCGGGCGTCCCGTGATTTTTTATATTCATCCGCGGGAAATTGATCCGCGGCATCCGCGATTGCAGATGAGCGCATATCGTCGATTTAAATCGTATGTGAATTTGGAAAGCACGCTCGGCAAAGTGCGCCGCATCCTCCAGGAATTTTCGTGCGGCACGTTTGCGGAGTACATGGATTCTCACGGTCTCCCCCGCCGGCTTGCGGCGGAATCGCAGTTTTTCAAATCCCCCAGCCTGGAGGCAACGATCTCGGACGGCGAATTCGTTTCGCCGCGAGGCGCAGCCCCGAAGGAAAAACCCAGCCATGCGATTAGGTGAAGGCAAAAAATATGTCGAGAAAGACTGGAAGAGGCGAGCCGCTTACACGCTGTTAGGCGAACCTCACGTCCCCGGGTGGATCCGGCTCCAGCATGTCTTGCGTTCGATAGGGAATCTGCCATTGAACGGCAGACCTGTGAAGCTCCTCGACGCCGGATGCAGCCGCGGTGATTTATTGACCTATCTGGCCGAAAGGCATCCCCGATGGAGCCTGGTTGGTTTGGAATTGGAGGGAGACCGTATCGAAATGGCGGAGTCAATCCGTCGCCGGGTAAACGCGCAAAACGTGTCTTACCTTCGTGCCGATATATGCCATTTGCCCTTTCGGAACGAATTCGACGTGGTGATTTGCTCGGACGTGATGGAACATATTCCCGACGACAAGGCGGCGTTTTTGAATCTGACGCAAGCTCTGAAACCAGGCGGGTATCTGTTAATTACGTCTCCTTCCGTTCCGCAGCCGCGGCACCTCCGGTCTGTTGCCTGGCGGGAACAGCGCGTCGGTTTCGAGCCATCGGAATACGGCCATGTGAGAGACGGGTATTCTACCGATGGTTTGAAGACCCTATTTGAAGAGGTCGGCGCGGACCCGATTGAAATCCGCTATACGTATGGCCGATGGGGCACGCTGTCGTTCGACTTGTTCTTCTCCATTGGCGACAATCATCCGAATCCGATCGTCTTTGCGGGCGTTTATCCTTTACTGAAAACCCTGGCCTATATGGACCTATACAACGAACCTGCTCACGGAGCCGCCGTTCTTGGAATTGCTCAAAAACGAATCAACGGTAACGGGGCCAAGTAAATGATTGCTGTTTTCACGCTCATTGATGCGCTGGGGTGGACGTACATTAAAGATCGCCCGCTCCTGCCCGATATTTTGACGTATCGCAGGGAAGTGAGAACGGTTTTGGGATTCAGTTCAGGGGCGATCCCGACGCTGCTGAGCGGAAAGCTGCCGAGGGAGTCAGGCCACTGGAATCTTTTCTATTACGATCCCGAGCGATCACCATTCCGATGGGTTCGCTGGTTTCGTTTCTTGCCCCCGTCGATTTTGAACCATAGAGTGGTGCGGCGAGGGATTCGATTTATCTCCCAGCGGATGAGCCGGTTCGGCGGATATTTCCAGCTTTACGGAGTTCCGGTGGAGCTTCTCCCGTACTTCGATATCTGTGAGAAGAAAGATATCTACCGCCCCGGCGGCGTTCCTTCGTCATTGTTTGACCGGCTGGAGGAACTCGGCGTTCGCTACCGCACTTATTCCTACCACCAGTTTTCGGACCAGGAAATCGTTCATACGGCGCAGCAAGACATGAACGAAGGCAAATATGATTTTTACTTTCTCTATCTTTCCGAGCTGGACGCTTATTTGCACAACGCTTGCCAGGACGCGCAGGGAGTGGAGCACCAGCTGAGCCGTTACGAGAAATGGCTGGGCGAGGTTTACGAAACGGCGCGGAGGACGGACGAGGAAGTGGTGTTCTACGTTCTTTCCGATCACGGCATGACTCCGAAACGCTCGGGATACGATCTGGTCGGTAAGATACGCGAGCTCAATCTGGTCATGCCGCGCGACTATCTGGCTCTTTACGACTCGACGATGGCGCGCTTCTGGTTCTTCAATGAGCGGGCCGAAAAGCAAATCACCTCGCGGCTCACGGAATTGGATTGCGGGCATATCCTGAGTCAAGCGGAAAAGAGAGATTTAGGAATCGACTTTCCGGATGATCGGCAGGGTAAGACCGTTTTCCTAATGAATCCAGGTGTTCTGATCGAGCCGAGCTTCTTCGGCAAGACCGCGCCCGAGGGAATGCACGGATTTCATCCGGATGATCCGTATTCGTCCGCTGTTTTTTTAAGCAATGCAAAGCCGGAAAGAGAGATTCAGACGTTGGTGGATGTCCACCAAGTGATGGCCGAATGTGCGGACACGCTGCGGGATGGAGTGCATGCCGAAAGATAACCGGATTCGCGCGCTGCAGTTTCTTGTTTCCGGAGTGCGTTCCGGCGCCGAGGAAGTCGCTTTGGAGCTTGTCCGTGGACTCGACCGCGAGCAGTTCCGAAATTATCTGGTGTGTCCCCAGCCTTTGCTGGAAGCGTTTGGTGATGATTGGAAAGTTGGAGACGCTTCGGCTCTCGCGTTGCAATTGAACGCTCCGTGGCAATTGGATTCCGTGCGGCGCTTCGTTACTTATTTGCGAAGCGAGAAAATCGATGTTGTGCACGCACACATGATACGGGCGGCAGCAATTGCCGTGCCTCTGGCGCGGCTCGCAGGGGTCCCGGTTGTCATTCACACATGCCACGGACGCGAGGCATGGCGGCAAGCGTGGCTTAGCCGGCGGTACTGGCTTGATCGGAGAATTACAGGATGGTCGGACGCGACGATAGCCGTTTCGGAATCGACGCGGGAATTTCTGCTAAAGGAAAAGCACCTTGATCCGGAGAAGGTCTTTGTGGTTCGAAATGGCCGGCACTTAAACGGATTTACGCCAGACTCGACGCGAAGGCAGAGCCTTCGTTGCGAACTCGGGATTGGGCCGGACGATCCTGTTGTGGGTGTCTTTGGCCGGCTGGAAGAGCAGAAAGGCCATCGGTACCTTCTCGAAGCGCTTCCGGAAGTTCTTGCGCGGATCCCGACCGTGCGTGTGCTATTCGTGGGAGAGGGCTCATTGCGCAACGAACTGGAAGGGATGGTGCATTCTTTGGGAGTGGATTCGTCCGTGCACTTCCTGGGTTACCGCCGGGATTGGATGAACTGGATGGACCTGACGGACATTGTCGCTCTTCCTTCTTTGTACGAGGGAATGCCTCTGGTGCCGATCGAAGCGGCGGCGATGGCCAAGCCGGTGGTGGCGACTGCGGTTGACGGGACCTGTGAAGTCATCGTGGATGGAGAGACCGGATTGCTTGTGCCTCCCGCCCAGGCAAAACCGCTGGCGGAGGCTTTGATTCGACTGCTGGGAGACTCCGAACAGCGCCGGCTGCTGGGTGAGGCAGCACGACGACGGGCCCGCGAAGTGTTCTCGCTGGAGCAGCAAATTCGGGATACGGCCGCGCTTTATCAGAGCTTACTCGAGGACAAGCAGACGCAAAAAACGGAAGGCGCCACGGCGGTCCTATGATTCTGTTTTACCTGCTGATGTTCACTTCGCCGTTCTATCACCACCCCTTTTTTGACCGAGGCTTTGGATCCTTCACTCTGGTCAAGGGAATCGGATTACTGTGCGCGCTGTACGCGATCTTCTATTTGTTCTCACGGAAACAAGCGCCCAGATACCTCGGTACCGTGCGCGCTCGGCTATTTTTGGTTCTTTGTGTTTGGGCGCTGATTTCCTACGCGCTGGCGGGACCGATGCGGGACTGGGCGTCCGATCCGGCTTTCAGTTACTTCTCGTTTTTGGTGCTTTTTTTTGTCACGGTTACGGTGATTGACACACCTAAAAAAATTTGGTGGTCCCTGATGGCAGCTCTGGCAGGGGTGGCATTTGGCGCCTTGTATATGCTCCGGGAATTTCAAAAATACCGCGGGTTGTATGCGGATCTGCGTCCGGGAGCGGTGGTCGGGGATCCGAACTACTACACATTGGCCGCACTGCTGATTCTTCCCGTGGCCTACTTCTGGCTCCGCGGATTGCGCGAACAATTCTTCCGCCTCTCGGTCATTGGCATGTTCATTCTGGTATCCGCCGCGGTGGCGCTGGCTTCTTCGCGAGGCGGCCTTGTCGGTCTAATCGCCGGGGTTGGCTATCTTGTGTGGGATTCCCGTAATCGAATGCGAAACTTTGTGGTGCTATTCGTTCTGCTTGCGATACCCATGGCTTTGGTTCCCCGCAGCCCGCTGAAGCGCCTGCTTCACCCGACCGCTGCCGACGAGATAGGGGCTCAAACGCGGGAAAAGGCTTGGCAAGCAGGCCTGAACATGGTGAAAGCCAAACCTCTTACCGGGGTTGGCCTCGGCCTGTTCAAACCCATGCTCGGGCGTTACTCCGGCGACCCAAATTTTCAGCAGATTGCCCACAATTCCTATCTGGAATTTGCCGCGGAACTTGGAATACCTGCTCTGCTTCTGTTTCTGTGGCTGTTATGGGAGACGTTTCGAAGCCTTGGAAAGACAAAAAAGATCACGTTACGCGGAGGCGATCACTTTCTATATCCCATGGCAGCGGGACTGCAATGCGGAATCGTGGGGTGTGCGGTGGGCGATTTTTTTCTCTCTGCCGAGTATCTGAAGTTGTTTTGGATTGTTGTTTTTCTTTCGATCCCGCTCGAACAACTCGCCCGGTCGCGCGCCCGGTCGAGAGTGGAGAAAACGCAAGAGGAGCCGGTCGCTATTCCAGCCTGATATCGATGTCTTCCCAACTAGTCCCGAAGGTATACGTGGAACCGTGTTAAACAGAAGAACCGAATCGATGATTCAAGAGGTTTGTGAATCGCTGGTAAGCCGGCTGCCAACCCGGCCGAAGGCCATTGTGCTTACGGGCAGCTTTGCGCGGAACGAGGGTTCCGTACTGATGGCTGGCGAGCGTCTTCGAGTGCTCGGCGACATGGAATACATGGTCGTTTTTTCGCCCGGCCCGGACCGTCGTGCGTTGCAGAAATTCCTCGATGAACAGGCGGTGCAACTGCGGACGGAATTGTTCTCTCGCGGGATGTATTGCGATCTTGAATTCCGCGCCACATATCCGGAATATTTTCATAAACTTTCACCGCAAATTTTTGGATACGAACTTCTGTCCCGCGGCCGTACTGTTTGGGGTGATTCTTCTGTCCTGGCAACTGCTCCCAGATTCCCGGTGCAGTCGATTCCGCAGTGGGATGCCTGGCGCATGCTCAACAATCGCATCGTGGAGCAGCTTTACTGGATGGACCGAATCGCCGGCAGCGATCGCGATGAACTGCTTCGTTTGTACTATCAGCTTGTCAAATGTCACATCGATTTGTGCACCACATTGCTCGTTTTTGCAGGGAAATATGAAGATACCTACGCGGGCCGCTCCGCCGCTCTCACTCGCTGGGCATCGGGCCTGTCCGCGGGCCCGACGGTCGAATTTCTGCCGGGCTTGGCGAACGAGGTCGCTGCCTGCACGGCCTTCAAGCTCGATCCGAATGGAGCCGAGCCTCCCTTGCGAGTGCGCATGCATTCCGGTGACACAGAAGTATTCCGCGATGATCTGCGGCGTGCCCTGATTCATTTAACGCCTCTGGTCGAAAAAATTTGGTGCTGGGAAGCCGCGGCATTCGCGCGCAACGGTCAGGGTCCGCAATCGCCTCGGCACGAACTGCAACTCGCGGTGCTCCGAAAACAGTCCATCGCCGAAAAGCTCCGCGGTTGGGCGAAATTAGTGACGATGTCAAAGGTGCGGAAGGAAAGAAATTTCGTGAATCGCCTAAGCAGGCTGCTGCTGAAGGGCAGCCCGCGTTACTTGGTTTATGGCGTCGCCGCCGATCTTTATTTTCGGGTGCCCACGGTCCTCTCAGGACGGGTCGACGAACAATCGCTTGGAACAAGCCAGTCTTTGCTGCCGGTAGCGTTTGCCGCGAATCAGGCGGAGACTCGCTTGTGGTGGCGCCTGCGAGGCGACGTGCTCGATAGCTGGCATATTTTTCTGAGAACGCATTGGGCGTGAAATGGACGATGCCTTGATCAGCGTTGTGATTTTGAATTACCGGCGGCGCTCAAACTTGATTCGCGCGCTGGAATCGGTGCGCGAGCAGTCGTACCCTCCCCGCGAAGTGATCGTCGTCGATAACGGTTCAGCGGACGATCTCGCGGATTTCCTGGCCCGGGAATTCCCGGAGGTCCGCCTGGTCGGCCTGCCGGAAAACATCGGCTGCGCAGGGCGCAATCGCGGTGTTGCTGCGGCGCGCGGCGAAATCGTTGCAACCATCGACAATGACGTTTGTTTCGACTCCCCTTTCGAGTTGCAGAAGATTCACACGGCTTTTCAGAGCTTGCCTGAGGCGAGTTGTATCGTCTTCAAAGTGCTGGAAGGCGATACGGGTAGAGTTCACTTGCGCGACTGGTGTCATCCGCGAAGTTACTGGGATTTTTCGGACTCTGAATTTGAGACCTGCTTCATTCCAGAGGGAGCGTCGGCATTTCGGCGGACGGACTTCCAGAAGCTCGGCGGCTACTACGAGCCCCTTTGGATTGGCTGCGAAGGATGGGATCTGGCGCTGCGCATGATCGACGCGCGCATGAAGATTGTCTATTGCCCGGAAGTCCGCGTCCGGCACGCTATGTCCAATGAGACGCGTTCCGATGGGCGCAATTTTTATTTTTACACGCGAAACTATCTTTGGATCGCGTTCAAGGATTATTCGGGCTGGCGCCGCTGGAGCTACCTCGGGTATCACTGGCTTATGATGGCCGTGTTCAGCTTGCGCGCCGGCCATTTCGGGAAGTTTCTTCGCGGGGTCAAGGACGGGCTGACGGGACTTTCGAAATTGCAGCGGACGCGAATCTCTGGCGCCGGCTGGCGGCGATTGAAAACGATCACGTCGGAGCGCCCTGGGCTTTTGCTCAGGTTGAAAAAGCACCGCGAGCGGCCGCTGGTTTAGATTCGCTTTGTTTCCGGGTTCCGGATAACAGCCGCGCAAAGCGAAAAGTAAAGGACGTTCAGTTTGCTGGTCACGAGGATGGATTGAAGGAAGACCGGCCGATTCGCACGGGGCACAATACTTTTATGGCGGAGCCGACTATCGCGCAACCTCAGCTCTTGTCCAGCGCCTCTCCCGAGATGCGCCGTTCCATCGTTTCCGGAATGCGCTGGACGTTTTGGCTTTCCGCGTTGTCCGTTCCCTTCAGCTTTGGTACCAGCATAATCCTCGCGCGCGTTGCTCCCGAAGTGATTGGAACATTCGGCCTGTTGCAGATATATATCGCGGCGGTTTCCGTTTTCTTTTTTATCGGCGGCAATGCAGTCCTGATCAAATTCATTCCTGAGTTGGATGCCGGCGGGCGGGTTTCCTTCTTTCTCTCCTATTTTGCGGTGAATTGTGTCGCGCTCATACCCTGGCTCGTTGCCGCCACGTTATGGCCTGGAGGCTTGCGCTATCTTTTCGGAGAGGGGCATACGGGGCCGTTCTGGATTGTCCTTCTGTATCTTTCTCCGATTTACATCATCTATTCGGCATCGCTTGCCGCATTGAAGGGAATGCTCCAGCTGAAATGGGCGCAAGCCCTCGACCGAATCGTCACCATTGGCTCGTTCGTGATTTATGTCCTGCTGTTTGTAGCCGCGCGCCAGGTGTTGGTGAAGCACTATACGGTCGTCATTTGGGGGGCGTATCTGGGCCTCGTCTTGGTGGTCGCGTACAGTGCGATGCTCCGCTTCTTGCGTCTGAATCCTGAATTCAGTTGGTCGCGTTTTCACTTTCTTCTTCCGGCCGGCTTTTGGCGTTATACGCTGAGCTTGCAAGGCGGCAGCATTCTGAGCTTTTTCAGCGGCCGGCTCGATTATCTTTTGCTTCTATATTTCGGCGGTTTGATTATGCTGGGCAAGTACGTGGCGCTGATGGGTCTTTTGCTCCCCATCTCCAAGGTGGTTACGTTCTTCCTGGATAGCCTGCTTCCTTCGCTCACCAACACGCTTTCCCGTCAAGATTTTAAGTCCTCGGAAGAACTTGCCGAAATCTGCGTTCGCATTGTTGTCCCTGCGTCGCTGATCATGGCTGGCCTCCTCGTTTTTTTCGCGCATCCCATTGTCCTGCTTCTAGGCCCGAAATACTTCGGTCTGGAGCAAATGCTGTGGATTGCCGCGCCATTCGCGGTCGTGCAAGGCGTGGGCTATGTCACCGGGAACATCTTGAGCGCGGTGGGCCGGCCCGATTGTGACGCGATTTCGCGGGCGCTGCGGATCGCGCTGTTCCTGATTCTGTTTTTTCCGCTGTGGCGCGCGTACGGCCTTCTTGGAGTTGTAATTACCTGGGGAATTTGCGAGGTTTTTTACCACGGCGTCAATTTGTGCTTTGTCGTGGCCAAGGCGCCCTTCCGCTATCATTATTTGCGAACCTACTGGCCTTCGATTCTGGTTCTGGTGGGGCTGCCAATTCTGGCAACGCGCTTCACCGGCTGGCTGCCCCTCCCGATTTTATTCTGCATTTTCCTCATTCTGATTTTCGTTTATCTGTTGCTGGCGCGCTACTCCATCAGGGAAATTCGCGCGTTGTCGCACTTCATTCTGCCGGATTCACGCAGCTTTCCGGCGCTGCGCTCGAGAAAAGCATGAGCGCCGGGGCGGAGCGGGATTTGGGCCCGGGATGAGGATTTTGCACGTAGAAGTCGGCGGCAGTTACGGTGGTTCGCTTGGCGCACTCGAAGTTTACCTGGCGCATAGCGACCGGAAGGAGTTGGTGCACGATTTGCTTTTTTATTATCCCACCCCCAACGCGGAAAAATTCTCTCCGCATGTTGCCGAGCTTTCGACATTATATCCGGCGATTCCGGCATGGATAAGCGCGGCTCCCAGAACCCAGGGTGGCAAGAGCGGCGCGCTCCGGCGTCTGGCGCGCCTTCGCGGTGTAAGCGCATTGCGAAGCTGGGCGTCCCTGATCAAGCAACTGCCGACGGTGATTCGCTTGGCGCGAGTCATTCGTCGTGGGAACTATGACATCGTTCACGTCAACAACACATTTACCTATCAGGTTCCAACGCTCCTCGCCGCAAGGCTCGCCGGCGTTCCGGTTGTCGCGCATGTTCGAAACCCGGTCCCGGATGCTCCAGGTGTGCGTTTTTTTGCACGGCAAGCAAATTGCTTGGTTTCCGTGGCTGAGGTGCATGCGGAAAATCTTCGAAAAATGGACGGCTCACTGCGCGTCATCACGTGCCACGACGCCGTCGAGCGAGTCTCGGTCAATCAGCAGGCAGCCCAAGGGTTGCGCCGTTCGCTGGTAAACGATGGCGAAGTCCTTGTCGGCTCTTTGGGCAGGCTCGATCCGCAGAAGGGTTTTGAATTTCTGATCCAGGCGGCGGCATGCGTCGTCAAGGAAGCGCCGAATGTCCGATTTGCAGTCGCTGGTGACGGCTCGCAGAGAAAGCAACTCGATGAGCTGATAAACTCCTTGGGCTTGCCAGAACATTTCCGTCTAATCGGGTTTCGCTCCGATTCGGCCGATTTCCTCGCGGCGCTGGACATTTTTGCCATTTCATCTTTGTGGGAGGGCTTGCCGCTGGCGCTGATTGAAGCCATGCAACTGCGCAAGCCCGCCGTAGCGACGGTTGTCGGCGGGATTCCGGAAGTCATTCAGGACCGCGTGAATGGCCTTTTGGTGCCTCCGCGGGACGCTGGAAAACTCGCCGCCGCGATTTTGGAACTGGTTCATGATCCCGAACGCGCATTGCGCCTGGGCGCGGCCGCACCGACGGCAGCGGAGCCGTTTTGCGATCTGGAAGCGCGCGCCAGGGAACTGGATTCCATATTTCTTTCAGCGCCAGAGTTTGCGACTCACAATTGAATGTGAGTTTTCGCTCTGGGCCAGGTTGCGCTTCCAGCTTAAGCACGATTCCTTGGGCCAGTTCTAACGTTCGGCGAGGCAGAGTGAAGGCAAGCTTCAATGAAGATTGGCTTGATTGAAAACAAGAACGAGTGGAACGACGCCGTTTTGTCGTTGGGCGGCACATTATATCACTCATGGGAGTGGGGACAGACTCGCGCGCACGTGGGCTGGCATCCATGGCGAGTGATGGTCCAGGAAGGTGACACTCCCCGCGCGGCGGCGCAGATATTCGAGCGGCGAGTGCCGCTCGCCCGTTCTTCCCTGCTTTACGCCGCATGCGGCCTTGCGGGAAACGATTCGAATCCCGAGATCGTTAATACTTTGGCTGAATGGATGCGGAGGTTCGCGGCCGAGCGAAGCGCAATTCTGCTGCGAATCCAGACGCGATTCGACGACCGCGAAGCGGCGCGAAAGTCGCTGCTTTGCTCCGCCGGATTCCGACCGCTCGAGGATCAGTGGTCTTTGTGGAATCCGCCCCGCGCAAATATGGTCATCGACATCAGCGGGACGGAAGAACAATTGCTCAAGAAAATGCGCAAAAAGCACCAGGAGCACATCAAGAGGGCTCCCAGAAGCGGTCTTAAAATCACCGCGACCGACGGAATTGATGAGCTTCGGGTGTTTTATGGCCTGCTTCTCAAAAGCAGCGAACGACAGGGATTCGCCGTACGCGATTTTGACTATTTCCTGCAGATTCGCGAACAGCTCCTAACTGCCGGCCGTGGTTCGCTTTTTCTGGCGCTAATGGAGGAACACGCTGTGGCGGGAATTCTCTGCGCGCGCTTTGGTTCCACCTGCCACTTCTTGTACGGGGGTTTCGACTGGCAGACTCGCCAAGTTCATGCGAATGAAGCCTTGCACTGGGACGCAATCCGATGGGCTCGAAATTTAGGGTGTGTTAGCTACGACATGCTCGGAGCAGGCACGTTCTATCCCCCTGCGGAAGGCAATCCCGGCTATGGCTTGTATAACTTCAAAGAAGGCCTTGGCGCAGATTTAATTTACTCGGCTGGCTATTTGGACTTGGTCAGCAAACCCGTTCGTTATTCGGCGCTGCGATTTGTTGAGCGCCACACCGGGTGGGTTAATGCCGCGCGAAAAGTGCGTTCTGCGATGCGACGGCTTTCAAACGCGCCGAATGCCTCGCGGAATACGCCGGATGGAAAGAGTAAGAGATTCGCGATCATGCGAAGTCTAAGAATCAGAATTAAGCGTGGAGGGTTCTGGCGGGCAACCAGAGACGCTGCGGGTACCCTTCTACCTTCAACGTTCCAGGTTTGGTCGCTCACTATTGAAAAGGTACGGGGTGAGGCTCCCGCCAGGGATGGTGTAAAGCTCCTGTGCGGTGCAGAGGCAACGAGTGTTTTGAAGAAATTTCGCACTCATGCGACAGCCTTGCCCGTCGAGTTTTATCGCGACGAAATCGACAACATACAAACTTGCTTTTTCGCGTGCATCGGCAACCGGCCGGCGGCCATTGCCTGGGCCTACGATCACGCGAAACCCGCGCATTTCCTCCGCATGCGCCCGGGAGACGCGGAAATTCGAAGCGTTTATTCGCTCGCGGAGTTTCGCGGGCGCGGCTTGGCCAAGACTGTCATCGCGGCGGCCTGTCATTCGCTATTCCGTGAAGGATTTCAAAATATCTACGCGGTGATTCATTTTCGCAACGAAGCTTCACTGAGAGCGTTTCGATCGGTTGGATTCACAAAGGTCGCTGAGCTTAGCCGTCCGCCGCTTTTCGGCCCGCGATACCTGACGGCAGAGCAACGAGTAGAGAGTTGGCTTGACGCCATTGCCCGCGGCTTTCGTTTCTGACCGTTCCTCGATTCAATTTCCGCCGGGCCATTTCGCGCGGAATCCCAAACATCTGTTAACTCTTAGGACAACTAGACTGACAGGTGTGTTCAGTATAAGCCCTTTTTAGAAACGCTCATTTTTCTCCCTTATTTCAGCTTCACAACATAAACATGCGCTTCGTAAGGGGCGAAAGAATCGGTGAAGCTTCCGTTCGCATCCGTCTGCAGGGTTCGTTTCTCGGAATAGACCTCCACTGAATGCGCCCCGGCGGCGGAGCCAGAAAGCACAAAGTGGACGTCTTTAACTGCGTCGGGAGAGAGGCTGTCGGAAAAAATGATGACTTCCGAAGCATCGGCTTTCACCAGCGTCTCGATCTTTGCATCGGAGACGGCTTTAAGGAACTGCGGCTGGGGCGGCGCGATCAGGTAGGGTTCGAGAGGCGTCACTTCGTCCGAGAGACGCTTGAAATCGTAGTACGGCTGTTGATTGTGGCGCGTGTACCATTCTCCCTCGATGCCCTGTGCGCTCACAAATCCCCACCACAGAATTCCGTTGGCTCCGTTAACAATGGCGCTGTAGGCGGCGGATTTCATCTGGTCGTACGTCGGGAACTTTCCCCATTGGCGGAAGAGTTGCAGAACCATCCAGACCGGACGGCTGTGGTCCACTTGCCGTTCCGTCTCTCGAGTCCACAGCGGCACGCGAAGCAATGGCGGTTCGTAGAATGGCAGCGCGGGCATCCTGAGTTTCAATCCCAGCGAATACTCATCGGCGGTAATTGGGACGCCCACGGGGTAGGGATCGCATCCGATCACGTCTGTCGCATCGCGCCAGCGAAAAATCTGCACCGAATTGATCAGCGCTCCATACGCGACTGATCCCGGATTGCCGTCGCGCAGCACTTTATATTGGTCGAACACCATCGGGAGTTCATCGAGTTTCGGCTCGTCGAACGTGTAATAACCCAGCGCTCCTCGTTTGCCGCGCAGCATTTTCGCGGCGGTCTCCCAGAGCTTCTGATCGTTCAGCGGCGCCGCCCAGAACGGACGATAGCGATTGGTTTTCACCCAGTTATTGACCGTTTGCAGATAGCCGACGCCGCGCGCCTGCAAGGCCTGAAGAGCGGGGTCGAGTTGATCATAAATCGCGGGCGGTCCGGGCGCGATGGCGGACCATGGTGCAAAGTTGATCAGCGCATTGATATGCGTGTCCTGGTAATTCACCAGAGTGTTTTTTCCATCGAATCCTTTGATCGAGTAGTCGTATTCCCCGGCTGTTCGATACATGCATCCGTGGCAGCGCGCCGTGCTCTGGCGATCGTATACGCCCCAGACGAATTCTTTCTTTCCGTTGTGGACCAGGAAGTCGTCCGTGTCGATATAGTTGACGAGACTGTTTTTGAATGCGGCGCTTACCTTCGTGACGCGGTAATCCGGATAGCTCGCGAGAACCTTGCCGCCGGAGTCCAACAGATTTTCGTGCAGCAGATACGAACCGGGAGCCAGTTTCGAACCGTCGATTTCAATTACCTGCTCGCCGGCCGCCGCGGGCTTTGTGACTTTTGCAACAACGGCGCCGCCTTCGAGTTGAACGGCTATTTCCGCGGTCGACCCCGCTGGGGCATTGGGCGTGGAAACGCGAAGACGAATCTGCTGCGGGCCGTCCTGCCAGAGGTAGCCGCGGAAATTCGGATAGAGCAGAAAACCAGAAATGGGCAACGGGAGTTCGGGCTGAGCGGTGACGTCGTCGAACCAGAGGGTGCCGGTCGGGGTTTGGCCAGTGGGCGCGGAAACCACAAGGCGCGTGCGAAGCGCATCGCCCTTGTGCAAAGGCAGGAGGTCAACGTGAGTGAGAGTGATGTGCGTCCAATCGCTGCCGATCGCAGTTGGATTCGTGCTGGCGACGGGAAGCGTCCCGGCGGTGTCGTTGAATACATACAGCCTTGCTTGGAGATTGCTGCCGCTGCTCGCTTTCACCCAGGCGCCAAGCGTGTAGGCAACATTCGCCGCATAGCTGAAGGTGGGTGCAGCAGCCGACGCAACGCAAAGGAGTCCGGCATCGAAGCGCAACGATTTTGTGCCGGAATGAGCAACGGAAGAATCAACGCTCCAACATCTGGAGATTCCCCAGCCTTTGGTTCCTGCTTCGAAGTCTCCGCTTAACACACTGGGGCCAAGTTCTCCCTCGGGCGGCAACGCCAAGAGTCCTCCAGGAACCGTGGATCCCGGTCCGGCGCGCTCTTGTTTCTTGGCGATTGCCTTCCCACCGAGCGCCGAGACAGCGATAATTGCCGCCGCAACAACAGTCACGATACTTTTGCTGGGAACAATAGTTGATCTCACTTCCGCTCCTGCGAAGAAACCCTAGAATATCACCGCCAGGCCGCGACAGGAGGGTCCGGTTTCGACGATTGTTTGTTTTGGGAAGGCCGTGACGCGACGCACGCGTCACAAAGCTTGAAAACCGCTTCGAAAAACCTTTCGGGCGCAAATTTCGCGCTGGCTTCCTTGGCGCTCCGTTCCAGGGCGTGAGCGAACGCGTGATCTTCCATAACCTTCTGGATCGCTTGGCGCAGGGCTGCGACATCCCCTGCGGGAGTTAGAATCCCGGTCTTTCCGTTCTCGATGTAGTCGTTCGCGTTCAGATCCGTGACGATTGTGGCTTTGCCCATCGTCATCGCGTTGATGTAGGTTTGCTCTCCCCCGACATGTTGGGGGAGTTTCTTAAGAGGAACCACGTCAAGGCTCGCGTGCGCCACCAAATCGAGGAACTGAGCTCCCTTCACAGTCACAATTTCGACATTCTCAGGTACTTTGATGTTGGCGAAGTGATCGCGTCGCAGAGCGGCAATGATGACTCGGTATGGCAATTTCCTGACCGCCTCGATGAGAAGCGGATAATCACGGTCACTGTCTCCACCAGCAAAAATGTAGTTATCGTCGCGAACCTCAACGGCAGTTTCAAACGTTGTAGCGTGGTACGCCACAAAACAGAATCTGAAAGCAGGCAAGTTAAGAAGTCGCGAATACGCCTCGACTTCGCAAGTTCTTTGAACGAGGGCGTAGCTGGCACCACTGACGGCAAGCCGGTAGAAAAATTTGCGGATAGTTCGCTCGAATTTGCCGCCGGAAATGTTAATCAAGAAGTCCAAGAAAACATGGGGGACTCTGCTTCGTCGAAAAATTTGCTGAGCTACGGCAAAGAACAGTCCTACTCGGTCGCTGCCTGTAAGGATTACGTCGTATTTCCTGCTCAAACGGAACAAGCGCCATGTCCAGAGCAATTCCCTCGCTATCCGACGCATGGCGGGAAGATTCTTTCTCCAATGCTTGGCAACGTCGTCGGCCAGTTCCTCGTAAATCTGGACGTTCTTCAGCCACGCGGCGTGGTTGCTTTTATTGTACGGGCTTAGGATGCGTAAACGCGGCGCGCCCGGGGCCCGGACTGGGACCAGCTTGTTCATGCGCACACTCTAAGGCGGTCGATATTTAGAATGCTTATAGTATAAAGGAAGGTACTTTGTCTAGAGGTATCTTATAATTCTTATAACTAACTCATGTAAAGCGTGGTTCTGCCGGCGGCGCTGCACGTTTCGAGCCGCCCTGCCGCGCAGGACAGGGCAGCTCGATTTCGAGCCACACGCTACGGCAGGGTGATGATGTACACGTGCGCTTCGTAAGGCGCGAAGGAATCCGTGAAGGTGTTGCCGCTGAACGCTAAATTGCGGCCTTCGCTGTACACGGTCACGGAAGTAGCCGAGGACTGAACGAACGAAGAAAGATTGAATGTAACGTTACTGACGGAGGAAGCAGAATCGTTGGTGGCGAAGATTACAACCTGCTTCGAGTCCGCTTTCACCAGAGTCTCGATCTTTGGGTCGGACACCGATGAGAGCATCTGCGGCTGGGGCGGCGCAATCAGGTACGGTTGTAGCGCCTGCACTTCCGTCGATATGCGCTTGAAGTCCGTGTAGGCTGCCAGGTTTCCTCTGACATCCACTTCTTCTTCGATTCCGGCCGCGCTGACGAATCCCCACCACATGATGCCATTTGCACCGCCAATGATCGCCTTGTACGCTGATTCTTTCATCTGCTCGTAGACCGGGAACTGCCCCCACTGGCGCCAGAGTTGCAGGACCATCCAGACCGGACGGCTGTTATAAACCTGCTGCTCCGTCCCGTTTGTCCACTCGGTGACGCGCACGGTTGGCGCGATGTAAGAAGGCGACGTCGCGGCGACTTCAGGGCTTCCCACGGCATATTCATCGATTCCGACGGGAATGCCGACCGGATAAGGATCGGCTCCAACAATATCGCTGGCGTCGCGCCAACGATAAATCGGGTTTGCCGTGATCAACGCGCCCCAGGTTACTGAACCTGGGTTATCTTCGCGCAAGGTTTGATTCTGAGCAAACACGCCGGGAAGCAAGTTGAGTGGTGGCTCGTCGTAAGTGTAATAGCCGAGCCCGCCGGACTTCCCCGCCATCATCGTTGCCGCGAGCTGCCACAGTTGCGGATCGGTAAGTGACGTCGCCCAATTCGGACGGTATTGATTGCCCGAAATCCAATTATTGACTGTCTGTATGTACCCGACGCCGCGTGCCTGAAGGGCCTGCATCGCCGGATCGAGCCAATCAAAGACAGCCGGCGGCCCGGGTGACATGGCGGACCAGGGCGCAAAGTTCGTCATGGCGTTCAATTGCGTGTCCTGATAATTCGCCAGCGTGCCCATGCCATTGAAGCCGGCGATGTTGCTTTCATATTGCGCGGCGGTCGTGTACATGCATCCGTTACAGCGAGCGCTGCTAGTGCGGTCGTAGACGCCCCAGACGAATTCTTTCTGGCCGCTGTGCACCAGAAAATTGTCGGTGTCGACGTAGTTCACAAGACTGCTCTTGAAAATATCGCTGACTTTGGTGATGCGATAGTCGGGATAGGTGGTCGTTTGGCCGTTGCTGTCGACCACGGCGGTGTGAAGAAGGTACGAACCGAGAGCGAGCTGCGAGCCATCGATATCAATTTCCTGCGAGGCCTGCGCAGCTTGTTGAACGGTATTGACTGTGGCGCCGCCCTCCACTTGGAGGCCGATCTGTACGGACGCGCCGGACGGATTAGCAACGTCCACGTGGAGGCGAATCTGCTGAGGTCCTGACTGCCAGAGATATCCGCGGAAGTTGGGGTAAAGCAAGAATGACGAGACCGGCAACGGTGTTTCGGGTTGCGACGTGACGTCATCAAACCATACCTTGCCCGTCGGTGTCTGCCCAGTGGGCGCAAAGACGACCAACCGGGTGCGGATCTGGTCGCCATTGTGTAGTGCTAGCAGGTCAAAATCGGGAACGGAGATGAACGTCCAGTTCGTGCCAACCGCCACGGCTTTATTGCCACCTGCGGACAAGCCGCTATCCGTGTCGTCTGCGATATCTATTTGCGCCAGCAGGTTGCTGCCGGCGGAGGCTTTCACCCAAGCGCCTATTGTGTATGACGTATTTGCCTGGAAGGTGAACGCCGGGGCATACGACGCGGTGCAGGTGCCTCCGGCAGTGAAGCGAAGGGAATTTGTGCCGGAGTGCGCGACTGTGTTGTCAACGGCCCAGCATGCCGGAATATGCCAGCCGGTTATTCCCGATTCCAGACCGCCATTGGGCAGCACGTTCGTTCCGAGTTGGCGGTTCGGCGGCAATGCCATGAGGCCGCCCGCGATTGTTGATCCGAGTCCAACGTTTGTCTTGGATGCGGCGGCAATGGTGATGCTAGTCGATTGCGACGCCGTCTGCGCCGGATTGCTTGAATCGCTGACTTGTGCCACGAAAGTATACTGGCCTGCCACGGTCGGAACACCGCCGATCGCGCCGCTCGTGCTGTCAAATTGCAAGCCCGGAGGGAAATTTCCCGAGGCAATGCTCCAGCTGTACCCAGGAGTTCCGCCGGTGGCTTGAATGGTGGTCGAGTATCCCTGACCGACCGCGCCCGCGAGAAGCGATGTGGTGGTAATTTTCAGCGCCGATGAGGGCGACGGCGTTGTAGCGCCGATTTGGATGCTCAGAGATTGCTGCGCCCAATTGCTTGCTGCGTCCGACACTTTTATCATGAAGGACGAAGAACCAGATACCGACGGCTTTCCAGAAATCGCTCCGGAAGACGCCGATAGCGCGAGTCCCACGGGAAGCGCGCCAGACGTGATGCTCCAAGTGTATGGCGACGTCCCTCCGCTTGCGGTATTCGAAGTTTGATATGCGATCCCAACCTGCCCAGCCGGCAAACTTGTGTTCACGATCTTAAGTGAAGAAGTCGCGCTAGAGACATTGAGCATCAGAGAAGCGCTGGCTGTCTGGAGCGGAGACGAGGAATCTCGCACTTGAACGCCAAAGGAAAAGGTTCCCGCCTGCGACGGCGTGCCTGCAATGGTTCCGGTGGCGCTTGTCAGAGCGAGACCACTGGGCAGCGCACCCGAAGCAACGCTCCAGGTATAAGGAGCTTTTCCGCCGGACGCGGCCAATGAAGCCTGGTAAGAACCCTGAGTCTGTGCCGCTGGTAACGTTGGAGTAGCGATTTTCAACTGCGCTACAGATCCGGGAACCTGTTTTGCACCGGAATTCGCGGTGAGACCACAGCCAGTCAGAGACATGACAAGGAGCAGCGTCAGCAAGGCGGCTGCGATCGCTGCAGGGCGCACGGGATTGAACGCTGATTCCGAAGCTCCTTTTGAGCATGTGGTTCCCCGAGTCACTTGTCTCATTCGGTCGTCTCCCCAGTACTTCTGGTGTTGTTGGCTGACAGGTGAAAGGTTACTGAGAGCTGGATTTACAAACACCTGCCCGCAGGTCGCGAAAAGGTTCAGGTACGAAACCTGCTCTGCTGGTGGCCTCACAGGCAGCGAGCTAAGCCGAAGATCATCTGGAAGAGGCGAACTGGTGTGGTTCGAACGCGGGTCGCGATTATGTACACTTGGGCTGAGGGGGCGATTCGATGCAGTGTCTACGAATGAAATCCTAGCGAGTCAGGAAAACAATCCCGTCAACTGTGCAAAAGATTGCACAATAGCTGCCGGAATGCACTTTTCGCTGGAGCGACGTCCAACGGCTATATTAAATGACAGATTACAAACCATTTATTTTTGCATTGAAGGATATTGGGTTTGGGGATTAGGCAACGATCTTGCACATAGCTTTGATGAGGAACAGTGAAGAGGGAGCCTTGTTTTCCGGTATTTTGAGTATTGGAAGAGTTGGGAGGATAGCGTCTTGGCGCACCCGTCGGTAACAAGAGTGGATCTCACGCAGGATAGTGTGGAAAAGCGCATCCCCTGGGCCGTTTGGGCAAGCGTCCTGTCGATTTTGACCCTCGTGCTCTACGGTCCGATTCTGAAGACCCTTGTGCTGGCCTGGTGGACAGATCCGAATTACGGGCACGGATTTTTGGTGCCTGTCTTCGCCGGATTTGTTCTGTGGAAAGAGCGGGATCGATTGGCCCGAATCGCATGGAAGCCGTCGAACTTCGGTCTAGTGGTAATGATCGGAGCCATCTGTTTGTTGCTGCTAGGATCGTTGGGCGCAGAGCTTTTTACCAGCCGGTTTTCTTTATTGCTACTCATAGCAGGCGGGATTCTGTTCCTGGCGGGATGGGGGATGCTGCGGGCTGTTTCGTTCCCGCTGAGTTTTCTGATTTTGATGATCCCGATTCCCGTGCTCATCTACAATCAAATCACATTTCCACTACAGCTCCTCGCGTCCCGGTTCGCTACGTTTTGGTTGCAGTTGGTTAACGTGCCCGTGCTGCGCGAGGGAAATTTGATCATTCTGCCGAATTACACGCTGGAGGTTGTTGAGGCGTGCAGCGGGATCCGATCGCTCATGACGCTGATCACATTGGCGGTGGCTTACGGCTACCTGGTGCAGGACAGGCGCTGGCTGCGCTGGGTGCTCGCGCTCCTGATGATTCCCATCGCGATCGTTAGCAACGCGATCCGAATCATGGGTGCTGGCTTGTTGACATATCATTTCGGACCCGAGATGGCCGAAGGCTTTTTTCACGAATTCTCGGGTTGGGTAATCTTTGTAGCGGCGCTTATTCTGATGTTTGGGTGTCATTGGTTATTGCGCAAAATTCCAGGGGCTAAGAAGGAGCACACTCATGAGTAGCCGTGGCATGACAATTCGTCTCTGCATCGTCGCGCTCGTGCTTGTGGGCGGAGTGACGGTGTTGCACGCCATGAGCCACGGTGAGGTTGTCGTGGCCCACCAACCCCTCCACGATTTGCCGTACGCAATAGGTGCTTGGAAGGGCCAGGAGCAGCCGCTGGAGCAGCGCATTGTAGAAGCGGTGAGCGTGACCGACTA
Source organism: Acidobacteriota bacterium (assembly GCA_027307115.1). Lineage (GTDB taxonomy): Bacteria > Acidobacteriota > Terriglobia > Acidiferrales > UBA7541 > DAHUXN01. Next base: position 70,050 of record DAHUXN010000035.1, on the reverse strand, counting down.
TACGAATCGTCTCTACCTTAATCCGGCAGGCGCGGCCGTTCAGGTCTACGTTGGTTACTACTCAAGCCAGCGGACTGGCGACACAATACACTCGCCCAAGAATTGTCTGCCCGGAGCGGGATGGGATCCGATTCGTTCCGATTACGCGACGATCAGACTCAATGACGGGCGGCAGATCGTCGTCAACGAATATGTGATTGCTCAAGGCTTGAATAAACAACTTGTGTTCTACTGGTATCAAGGCCGAGGCCGCGTGGTTGCGAACGAGTATTGGGGAAAATTCTGGATGATTTCTGATGCCATTACGCGCAACAGAACGGACGGCGCGCTGGTGCGTCTGATCACTCCGATTACTCAATCCGACGATCTTTCCGAAGCGCATGCCCGGTTGGTGAAATTTACGCAAGGGATCTTTCCTTATCTCAACGAACTTATTCCGAACTAACAGATTCGGCCATGGAGGAGTTCATGACAACGGCATTTCGGCGAGTAACATTGAGTTTGGCGGCGGCGATCACGGCCTCGCTGTTTTTGGCGTCTTGTGCGAGAGACCCCCAAAAAGCGAAGGCGAACTACGTGCAAAAGGGCGTGGCCTATATGAAAAAAGGCCAGTATTCGAGCGCGGTGATCGAGTACCGAAACGCCCTGAAAATTGACCCAACCTACGTGGACGCATACATCAAATTGGCACAGGCAGACGAGGCGCTCGGAGATGGCAATTCGGCCTATGCAGCGCTTGAGAAGGCTGTCGAAATTGATCCGAATCGCCTGGATTCTCGATTTGAACGAGCCAAACTTTTGCTCGCCGGCCGTCTATTTCAGAAAGCGGAAGAAGACGCGACGTTCGTCATCAAGCTCGATCCGAATAATGGCGAGGCGTATCGAATTCGAGGGTCAGCGCTTGCGGCAGAAAAGAAATACGAGTCGGCACTGCAGGATTTTTCGAAGGCGGTGCAACTGGAACCCACCAATGCGAGTCCATATCTGGACGTCGCACTGGCAAATATAGCCTTGCAGCGACTGCCCGAAGCGGAAGAGAATTTTAAAAAGGCCATTCAGGTGGACCCAGCTTCGGTCCAGTCATACGTGGATCTCGCCAATTTTTACAGAGCCCAAAACAAGGTTCCCGAAGCGGAACAGGTCCTGCAAGGAGCGGCCAAGTGGAATCCGAATGCCATCCCCATCTATCTTACCCTGGCATCGATCCTATCCAGCACGGGCAAACAGCCCGACGCGGATAGCGTTTTGGGGCAACTTCGCAGCCACTTGCCGCAGTCAGTGGACGTGGCACGCAGCATTGGAGACTTTTACTTTGAGGGAAAGATGACGGATCAGGCGCTCGCAGAATACAAGCGGGGGCTGGACCTCGCTTCCAAAGCGTCTTTGCAACAGCGCGTAGTGCTTCAAGAGCGCATTGAGGATTTGTATTTGAGCACGGGACAAACCGAGCAGGCGGCGGCGGTCGATCAGGACCTAACGAAAGAAGTTCCGAAAGACATCACGGGGCGCATTGGACACGGGCGCGTTTTGATGGCGCAGGGGAAGTCACAAGAAGCGGTGAACGAGCTGCAAAGTGTCGTCAGCGATGCAGCGGATTCCCCGCAAGCCCATTATTATCTGGGCATGGCGTACTGGCAGCACAATGAGCCCGGTCAAGCTGGTACGGAGTTCCAGAGCACTCTTCGAATTTCGCCGGGACTTCCTTTGGCTCTACGGTCCCTGGCCCAGCTGAATGTGGCTCAAGGCAACTTCGCAGTCGCGCAAATCTATGCACAAGAACTCGTGGACAAGTACCAAAAAGATCCGAGCTACCATCTTTTACTCGGAGACATTCTGTTGCGGCAAGGACAAGCGAAGAAAGCGGAGTCGGAATTGGTTGCCGCGATGGACCTAGCCCCGACGAATCCCTCGATTCACGTAGCGCTCGGCCAGCTCTACGCGGCGGAAAAGAAAGCTCCCGAAGCTGAGAAGGAGTTCGAGACGGCGATGGCACAGGCGCCACACAACAGCACATTCGTGGCCCAGTACGCGAATTTTCTGATCGCCAATCATCAGCAACCGAAAGCTCTTTCCACGGCTCAACAGTTCGTGACCGCGAATCCGAACGATCCAGGAGGGCATTTGGTTTTGGGCTCGATTCAGCTTGCCGCGAAGGATTATGCAGGCGCGCGCTCGGAGACGGAACGGGCGATTCAGTTGGATCCTAAACTGTTCGGGGCGTATTTGCAGCTCGGACAGTTGTTTCGCGATCAAGGAGATGCAAACGACGCAGCTGCCGCTTACGAGAAGGGTTTGGCGTTACAGCCCCGCTCAGCCCCAGTGGCGGCGACGATTGGGAACATTTACCTGGCTGAAGGTAACCTCGACAAGGCCGGCGAGAAATTCCAGCAGGCACTGGCCCTTGATTCAACGATGGCCCTTGCCGCCAACAACCTGGCGTGGGTCTATGCCGAACAGGGGAAGAACCTCGATGTCGCACTAGGGCTTGCGCAAAAAGCAAAATCGCTGAATCCCGATGCTTTACCATTTTCCGACACGCTAGCTTGGGTAATGTACAAAAAGGGGGATTACTCAGGAGCCGTGCCGCTGCTGCAGGATTGCGTGAAGAAGGACCCCAGTTCGGCCCAATACCGCTACCACCTTGGGATGGCTTTGGTGGCTAACGGTCAAAAACAGAAAGGCAAAGTCGAGCTGCAGGCGGCGCTGCAAATGAAGCTCGACAGTGCGGATGCACAGCAAGCGCGCCAAGCGCTCGGACGGGCCCAGTGAAAAGCTATATGCAAGCAATTGCAGATAAAATCCACTGGCCTTCAGCGCGTCCTAGGTACTGTTACCGACAGCGATAGGAGGCGTGTCCTGCGCCCAGCCTAAAGGTCGCATTATTAGTGGTTTAAAGCCGGCTTGATGTGGGAGTGAAACCTTGGACTTTGGCAGGAGGGTTGCAACAGATACAGCGGGGAATGTAGTTCGGGGAAAATTCGAGGAGGAGACAAAATGGTAAGAACCATCAGTAAAATTGCAATGGCTGGTCTTTGCTTGCTGGCGCTGGCCGTATTCACGCCCCAAGCGAAGGCTGGTAGCGCCGATTTTTCGTGCTCGTCGAGCACGTGCGTCGGCACCGTCGTCCAGAACGGCAGCAACTATTCAACGACCAGCATCACTCTGGCGGCCGGATCACCGTTTACGATCCCGGTGGGCGACGGCGACGAAGCCGGTGAAACGAGCTTTAGCGTCGCGTTCGACACGAGCGCGAAGACGATCACAATCTCGGATTCCGATGATCTGAGCCCGCTCCTTATCGGGAACATCACCGGTTTCAGCAAGGTTGGGAATGCCCTTCTTCTGACAGTGAATTGGACAACGCCGGGCGGGTACGTGACCAATCCTGGCTTTGTGAGTTTGATTCTCGCCGGCAGCGGTCCGTGCGCGACTGGTGGCGGCACTTGCTTCAGCACCAACAGCGTTGACATCCCGGTGACTCAAGCACCTGAACCAGCCAGCCTGCTGCTTCTTGGCACCGGCTTGCTGAGTCTCGGTGGCGTGGCTCGCCGTCGGTGGTTGAATTAGTTTTCGGAGTCAGGCTCTGGGCCGTTCGGTGATCCACTGAATTGCCCGAGTGATTTGCCTCCTCTAGAGTTTGGGCGCTTTCGCCATTTTCCTTGTGCAAGGGAAGTCGGCGGAGGCGCCCTACTTTATTTTGAGGCCCATGTTTCGCCGCATTCTCTCTCGCGTAATTCTAAGATTCGCGCCGTGGTAGAATAATCGGTCAAACCACTCTGCGGGACGCTCAATGAAAATTTTGGTGACAGGGGCTGCGGGATATATCGGGAGTGTATGCAGCGAGGTTTTGTTGGGTCGCGGACACTCGGTAGTCGCGTTGGATGATCTTTCCGAGGGGCATCGCGAAGCGGTGGACCCGCGAGCGCAGTTCTGCGAAGCCAATCTGCATGACCTGAAAGCTGTGGACGAGATCTTTAGGGCCAACAAGATTGACGCTGTGATGCATTTTGCGGCTTTGTGCCTGGTGGAAGAATCCGTAAAGAAGCCGGGCGAATATTATCGAGCGAACGTGGCTGCGGGAATCAGCCTGCTGGACGCAATGCTGCGTCACGGAGTGAAGAAGTTCATCTTTTCATCGACCGCCGCCACGTACGGCGAACCGGAGAAAATTCCCATTCCGGAAGAGCACGTCACAAACCCAATCAATCCTTACGGGGCGTCGAAGCTCCTTTTTGAGCGCATCTTGCAGGAATTCCGGGAGAACTCGGGCCTTGAATATGTGGTCATGCGATATTTCAATGCGGCCGGAGCATCCGCGGAGCGAGGAGAGGATCATCATCCGGAGACTCACATCTTGCCGATTCTGTTCGAGGCGGCCCTCGGACAACGCGCTGCTTTTCAGATTTACGGGACGAACTACCCGACTGCCGACGGAACGTGCGTCCGCGACTACGTACATGTGGTAGATATTGCAGAAGCACACGCGCTCGCCGTGGAGCGCATAACGGAAATCGCGGGACGCGTATATAACGTGGGCAATAGCCGCGGCTTTTCGGTGCGCGAGGTGGTCGACACGGTTCGCAGCGTGACGGGCCGAGAGATTCCGCTTAGCATGGCTGCGCGGCGCGCCGGCGATCCTGCCGTTCTGGTGGCTAGCTCTGAAAGAATTCGCAAGGAGTTGGGTTGGAGTCCCCGCTTTTCCGATCTGAAATCGATCATTGAAACAGCTTGGGCATGGAAAACGAGGTTTCCTCGGGGCTACGCCTCCGCTTGATGCGGCCCAGTGATGTTCAAAAGAGTTCGCTGCTCTGGGTGATGGCCGAGTTAACGCTTCCTCCACATGCCATGAAGCTGCTTGTTGCCCATTGGCGGAAAATTGGTTAGCCTCAATTACCATGCCGCAGCATTCACGCGCTCATCGTCTGAAAGTGTGTCTTTTGTCGCCGCATCCCCTCGTTCGAGCGGAATTCGAGCGTGTTCTTCCGGTGAAGTCTTTTCAGATTTCCTTCAAGGCACTGAATGCGGTTTCGTCAGCAGATCTGAGGGAATTGCCGTTTCCCCGTGCCGCCGTTTATGTGATTGATGCGCAAGCATCGTCGGCTATCGTCCATTCTTTGATTGAACACCTTTTGGAGCTCTATCCCAGCGCGCGAGTAGTGGTGCTTGCGTCAAAGCATTCGGACGCTGAGACTTTCGAACTTCTGCGGATGGGCGTGAAGGGATTGCTGACATATGGCCAGCCCGAGAAGCAGTGGCAAGATGCCCTGCCCATGGTTGCGGCTGGCGGTTATTGGGTGCCCCGAGCGGTGCTGTCTCGATTCGTGGAGTCGATAGTCGCCAGCCGAAAAACGGGAGCCGTTCGCGCGAAAACTCCTGGGACTTTGAGCCGGAGGGAAAAGGAAGTTTTGGAACCTCTTCTGCAGAATCTTTCCAACAAGGAAATAGCGAGCCAGTTGAATATTTCCGAGCGGACAGTGAAGTTCCACGTGTCCAATCTGCTGGCAAAACACGGCGTTCGACGCCGGGCTGACCTGATCGTCATGCGCTTCCAAGAAGGCCAGCTTTCCGTCTGACTTCCGCTTGCCAACGCTGCATCTTTAGCTTAAATTTTAGGCGGCCTTTCTTCCAGCCCGTCACGAGCGGTATCCCTGCTTGCTGACAATCGCGGTACCCATATGTCACCTGTCGGTGCAGCGAAAGCTCCATGTCGGTGACTAGCAGATGGGTCTTGCAAGCAAAGTCCGCAGAGTGCGGTGGTACCAGTACCTTTGGCCTCTTCCCCCTACATCGTTTGGGGCATTGCCTACGAGCAGCCAAGATTGCTAGAAATGCAAGTCGGCCTCACAGAATAAGCCAATGAATTCATTGACGGAAACAACCGGTTCCCCAGCGCCAAAGCGGCAGTTGAAGCCAGGACCTCGGCTTTGGGCGATACGCGTGGTCATTGTCATCGCATTAATTTTTACCGTACGCTATTTTTATTGGCGCGTCGACGCAACCATGAACCCCGCGGCGAAGTGGTTTTTCTATTTGTTTTTGGTCGCGGAGATGTTGAACTTTATCGAGGCCGCTCTTTTTTATTTTACCACGTGGAAACCGTCGAACCGCCATCCGCAGCCGGCCGTGACAGGCCGCACCGTCGACGTTTTCATTACAACCTACAATGAGCCCGTGAGCCTGTTGCGAGAGACGGCACTTTGTGCCGTCAGCCTGACCTACCCGCATAAGACCTACCTACTCGATGACGGAGATCGTCCAGAAGTGGCCGAGCTGGCGCTTGAGCTGAACTGTTCCTATATTTCGCGCAAGGACCGTTCAGACGCCAAAGCCGGCAATTTAAACAATGCGCTGAAGCAAACGGACGGGGAATTCATTGTAACTCTCGATGCGGATCATGTCCCCATGCCGGACATGATTGAGCAGTTGATCGGATTTTTCGCGGACCCTTCCGTTGGGGTGGTGCAAAGCACGCAAGATTTTTACAATCTCGATTCATTTCAGCACCGTACGCATATTGAGAAGCAACGCGCGTGGCAGCAGCAAGAACTCTTTTTCAGCGTTATTCAGCCCGGTAAAGATGGCTACAACGCGGCTTTTTATTGTGGCAGCCCAGCCATTCTGCGCAGGAAGGCGCTTGAGGAAATCGGTGGATTTGCCACCGAGAGCATCACCGAAGATATGCATACGGGTCTGCGGCTGCAGAAAAAGGGATGGAAAGTCGTTTACTACAACCAAACCGTCGCGCGAGGATTGGCACCGCAAACCTATCGCGGCTTTGCCATGCAATGGCATCGCTGGGGCCAAGGGGCCATGCAAGTGTTGCGCAAGGAAAACCCAATTTTCGGGCGCGGGCTCAGCTTTGGACAACGGGTAAACTATTTTGCGTCATTTTATTTTTACTGGATGAGCTTTCAAAAGCTGATCTATATCGCCACGCCGATCTTTTGCCTGCTAAGCGGAATTTATCCGCTGATCGCGACTCCAAAAACGTTCGCGATTTATTTCATTCCTTATTTCTTACTGAACATTATCGCGACGGCATCGCTGCAAGGGGGATTGAGGGGCTTCTGGCTTAGCGAAGAGTTCAATTTGATCAAGATGCCGGTGCTGATGACGACGATTGCTGGATTATTCAAGGGGGAAACAGCGTTCAAAGTGACGCCGAAGGCCCGGGACACGTCTGCTCGTTGGACGGAGGTGTGGCTGCAAAGTTTGCTCTCGATTGGCGTGATCATTGCACTCGCAGTGGGCGCTTGGAAGCTCGCTCGCACGGCCCCGGGGGGCTATTTTTTCTGGGCCCTTGTTGTGAATATAGTGTGGGCTGCGTTCTATCTGATTTTGCTGATTCCGGTGATTGCGCGAGCAGTGCAACACAAAGAGCTCCGTGCCACGTACCGTTTTCCCAACAGGCTCGACGTTCCGGTATTGTTCGGCTATAACTCGGATGGCGGGAGCCACGTGGTGGGGCGCGGGTTTGCCCGCAACCTGAATCGCAGCGGCTTTTCGCTGACGCAGAAATTGCCGATCGCTCCGGGGACGATCGTCGCATTGGAAATCGGTTTGCCAACGGGAACGGTTCATGCCCACGGTCGCGTGGTTCGCAACCGGGAGTTTTTTCGCGGGGAAAATAAACGCGTTTCGAGCGGCGTGATTTTCGAGCAGATTGATCCCGCCGACCAGGACGCCATTTCGAAGTATCTCTTTTGGGAGATCGCGCCGCGTCACGGAAGTATTCTGAGACTCACGCGCAAGAGCCAGACACGAAGTCAACCGCAGGCCCAAACGCGGAGCGCAAACACATGATTCGCAGGGTTGCTCTGGCGGCATGTCTTTTTGGTCTAGCCGGCCTGTTCGTTGCGCCAAGTGCGAAATGTGTGCCGCAAGGTTCGACGCTGGACCAAGCGCGGGCAGAAGCATCTCACGGACATTACGAGCAGGCAGCCCGGCTCTTTAGTCAAGCTCTTAGCACTGATCCCAATAACATTGAGGCGCTTGGCGGATTGGTTGATTCGCTCGTGGCCACGGGACATTGGCACGACTCGCTGTCCGCCCTGCAGCATCTAGTGCAGCTCCAACCCAATAATGCGGAGCGCGTTTTTCAGCTGGGTCAAATGGATAGCTGGCAGCCGGGCCATCGCGCCGAGGCGTTGGAACTACTGAAGCGCGCAACAGAACTGAAGCCCTCCGACGTTCAGTATGAGAATGGGTACGCGGAAGTTCTGAGCTGGAGCAAATCCGGTCGCTCGCAGGCGCTTGAGCATTACAAGAAAGCGCTTGCGATCAGCCCAAACAATGCAGCTGCACTCTCGGGCGAAGCGCAACTTCTGGCATGGAGCGGGCATTCCTCGGAGGCGATGGAGCTCTACGAGAAAGTTCTGCAGCAGGATCCCAACAATGTGGCAGCGTTGCGTGGCAAAGCCGAAATCCTCGACTGGCGCGGGCAGCACGCCGCAGCGATGAATCTTTATGAACAGGCGCACGGCCTGGCACCGAACGATTCGGCCACCATGTTGGGCTTGGCGCAGACTGAATACGAAACGGGCGAATACACGCGAGCCCGCGCGGACCTGGCGGAAGTGAAGGATATTGACACGCCTGAATTCAGGGATCTCCGACGCAACGTGAATCATGCGCTTGGCACGTACGTGGAGTTGGGATATGGACTGCGGCGAGACGGGAAAGTTCTGGATTACGATTCGGCTGAGGCGCTCATTTCCACGCCGCTCGGCGGTTCGAATCGCCTGAGCGCGCTTTACCAGCCATTTCTTTTCAGGACCCAAGTCCGGAATTTCAATTCAAATTATTATGCACTGATGCTTGATTCGCAGCCCGATGAAAACGTCGTGGCCCACGCGCAAATCGCCGCGCGAACCTATCCCGGTGTTTCGTCGCAAATCGAAGGCGCGTTTGACGCAACGTTCACGGTCCGGCCGTCGTTTAAGCTTTACACAGGGGTGGAGCGTGAATCGGATCAGGAATCGCTTGTTTCAACGCTGGGAGCGACGGCGAACGGAATCTTCGTGGGGCAGGTGGAAACAAACCTCGGCCACATCGGCGGGAGCTATTCAAATTCGCAGCACAATTACGATCTTTCAGTCACTTATACGGACGGCGCCTACACTGGCGAAAATCTGGCGTCAAACCGCCGGTGGGGCGTTGACGGAAATTTCGGCAAATCGATTCGCGGCAATCATCCGTATATTCGCATTGCATATGGCGTCAGCTATCTGCAGTTTGATCACGATGCGGATTTCACGCCCGGCAGCGGCGCGCCGGCGCGCGTTACCGGAGGCTATTACAGCCCGACACGTTTTTTGCTAAATTACGGGCAGATTTTTCTTTCGACGAATCTTGGACGGCACGCCAAATGGGACATGGGAGGGTTGGCTGGCGCGCAGAATGCGGAAACAACCTTCACGGCATTTTCGAACACGCAATTTGCGTCGACATTTGCGACGCACTTGACGTGGAACATGAGCGAGAACAACGATCTTCGTCTGGGATACGATTACCTGAACACGTTTAACGCGTTTCACCGGCATCTTTTCGTCGTGAGATGGCGGCACTATTTCTAACGTGCCGACGCCCAGCATTTTTCCCCAAGATAATCCCAAGGGTGCGACTTCAGCGCCAAGCATGACCGTTCCGGCAGTCTCCAATTCGCGCCTCGCATCGTTGCAAATGTTTCTACTCAACTTTCGGTTGCCGCTTGTGGCGATCGTCGGACTCGGCTGGTATCTGCGCGCACGCAACCCGCACTATGCGAGCGCGTACATGGACGAATCGATTTATGTCCTCTTTGGACGGATGTTCCTTACGCGGCATTTCGAGGCCCCCCTGAATAATCCGCTGGATTCCAGTTTCGGATGGTATCTGTGGCCGATTCTCGCGGCATGGGCCGATAGGATTCGCGGACTGGCCGGCGTGCGGGAATTGGGCGCGGCGATGGGCGCACTAACGGTGTGGGCTGTATACGGTTTTTCGAACCGTGTCTTTTCGCGAGCCGTGGGCATGGCGGCCGCGCTGGTCTTTGCGTTGCTCGGCCCTGCGGTTATTGCTTCGCGCATCGCCACACGAGATGTTGGCTCGATTTTCTTTCTGGCCGTTGGTTTGTGGTTATTCGCGAGGGCTTGGCAGGAACAGGACTGGCCAACGTGGCTGGCGGCAGCGCTCAGCCTGTTCGCGGCGTTCTTGTGTAAATTTCTAATCGCAATCTATTTTCCCTTTCTGGTGATCCTCAGTTTGTGGAAGGGCCGTCGCGCGATTTTGGCTTTTGGACTATCGCTCACGATTCTGTGCTGCGCTTATGCCGTCTATTTCAGAGAATCGCTTATCGCGCTCGTGCAATATGGACGCTCATACGGGTCGCTGAAAGCGCCTGCTGCCATCGCCTGGCACATTTATTTTACCGATCGGCTGGATTTGTGGATTTTGTTTGGACTTGCGCTGCTGGCGTGGGTACCGGATGGCAAAGCTTCATGGCGAAAGGTGGCGTTGCTTTTCGGCGGCAGCGCAATCATGCCGATTTTTCAGATTGTTTCGCGCGCGGATTACGACTACTGGAAGCACGTGAATTATTCGTTTCTCTTTTTGGTTCCTCTGGCGATGCACGGATTGATTCTCATCCTGCGGCGCATCGCGCCAGTGTCCTATTCGATTCCGGCAGCGGTGATGGTTGGCTGTTTGGCGGCTGGACTTGGTTGGATGGGAAACGCGTGGAAGATCAATCGCTTCGTCTTCTGGCCGAACGTGGAAGCGGCGGTCGCCTATTTCGACGGCCATTTAGTGTCCGACGATCGCATTCTGATCGATGACACCGTGTTTCGATATTACTTCTCGCCGCCGCTGCGCCAGTGGCAAATGATCGACCCATTTTACTTTCGTTATGGAACCGAGACAGGACTTCCGGCTTATGCCGCTGCTGTGCGCGATGGCTCGTTCGACTATATCGTCCTTGATGGCGGCATTGGCGAGGACGCGCAAGAGATGCAGACCGCCATACGACCTAACCTCGCCGGCCACTACAATCTTCGCGTCAGCACACCGGATCCGGTCACGGGTCATGAGATTGAAATCTATGAACGGACGAATCCTGCCGCGATGGCCCCGGCTGAAAGCGGGCCTCAAGTTTTTGTCACGGCGCCCGCCAACGGAGCGCTGGTGCGCACGGATGGAGATTCGGCAACGCTTACCGGCACAGTGAAAGGCATCCAGGCAGGCGACTACGTGTCGGTGGATGTTTTTACGAACCACTGGTATCGCCAAGGCGGGAAGATTTTTCCGGGCGCGCCCGAGGGTGCATTTACGCAAACCATCCATCTGGGAGGCGGCGGCCGCCAGCAGTGTTTCCACATTGTGCGCGTGCGCTTATTCGATCCAGCCGGACATTTTCTCGCGCGGGCGATGGACTTCGATATTGCGCGAGCGAATCCAGATGGCAGTCCACCGAACTGCCGTTAAATGATGCCAAAAGCCCCTTCAATGCTGGGCTACACCCACTCAGCATCCTAACGATAAATTAGCGAATCCAACATGCTATTCTTTTGAAGCAGGAAGAACTTGCCTTGGGTCGCAAAGAAAGCAACCTCATGGATATACGGGAAATTCTGAACAAACGGATCGTCATACTTGATGGCGCCATGGGCACCATGATTCAGGCACTGGGGCTAGTTGAGGAAGACTATCGCGGCAAGGAATTTCGTGATCATCCAAAGGATTTGCGGCTGAATAATGATGTTTTGAACATCGCGCAGCCCCAGATTATCGAGTCCATCCACCGACAATACCTTGAAGCGGGCGCGGACATCATCGAGACAAACACGTTCAACTCAAACGCCATCTCCATGACGGAATATGGGCTGCAAGGTCGAATTTACGATTTGAATAAAGCTGGAGTGGAAGTCGCGCGGCGGGCAGTCGAGCGTTTCATGAAGGAAAATCCGGGAAGCGGCCGATTTGTCGCAGGTTCCCTGGGACCAACGAGCCGAACCGCGTCGATGTCACAAGATGTAAACAGCCCCGCTTCACGAGCAGCAACCTTCGATCAATTGCGCACCGCCTATTATGAGCAAGCGCGCGGGCTCATTGACGGCGGAGTGGACTTGTTACTCGTGGAAACCATATTCGACACGCTGAATGGAAAAGCTGCGCTCTTTGCCATCGATCAGTATTTCGAAGACTCGGGACGGCGCGTTCCGGTGATGGCTTCCGTGACGATCACGGATCAGAGCGGGAGAACCTTGTCGGGGCAGACCGTCGAGGCCTTCTGGATTTCCGTCTCGCATATGAATCTGTTGAGCGTGGGGATTAACTGCGCGCTCGGCGCAAAACAAATGCGGCCGTACATCGAAGAACTTTCGCGTGTCGCGCCTATTTACATCAGCTGCTACCCAAATGCGGGTTTGCCAAATGCGTTCGGCGGATTCGACGAAACGCCGGAGTCGATGGCAACGGACCTGCGGGATTTCGCAGCCAATGGATGGCTCAATATTGTCGGCGGCTGCTGCGGGACTATACCGGCGCACATCCGCGCGATTGCCGCGGCCGTGAAGGATCTGGAACCGCATGCGCTGGCCAGACCGGAACGCTATACGCGCTTCAGTGGGCTCGAGCCGCTGGTGATTCGGCCAGATACGAATTTCGTCAACATTGGCGAGCGTACAAACGTCACTGGCTCGCCGAAGTTTTCCAAATTAATTCTGAATGGGAAACTCGAAGAAGCCCTCGCCATCGCTCGCCAGCAGGTGGAAGGGGGCGCGCAGATCATCGACATCAATATGGACGAGGCGATGCTTGACTCCGAGCAGGCCATGACGACGTTTCTTCACTACATCTCATCGGAGCCGGAGATTTCCCGCGTTCCGATCATGATCGACAGTTCGAAATGGAGCGTGATCGAAGCCGGGCTGAAGTGCATTCAGGGAAAAGGAATCGTTAATTCCGTGAGCCTGAAGGAAGGCGAAGAGGCGTTTAAGCAGCGCATCCGGCTGATTCGCCGCTATGGCGCGGGCATGGTAATCATGGCGTTTGACGAGAGAGGTCAAGCCGATACCGTGGCGCGCAAACTGGAAATCTGCACGCGCTCGTACAAAATTGCCACCGCGGCCGGGGTGCCGCCGGAAGACATCATTTTCGATCCCAATATTCTGACCGTCGCAACGGGAATGGAAGAGCACAACAACTATGCCGTCGACTTCATCGAGGCCACGCGGCAAATCAAAGCGACGCTTCCGTATGTGAAGGTCAGTGGCGGCGTGAGCAATATTTCATTTTCGTTTCGCGGCAATAACACGGTGCGCGAAGCCATGCATTCAGCGTTTCTTTATCATGCAATTCGCGCGGGCATGGATATGGGCATCGTGAACGCCGGTCAGCTCGGCATTTACGCGGAGATTCCGAAAGACTTGTTGGAACTAGTGGAAGACGTGCTGTTGAATCGCCGGCCGGACGCGACCGAACGTTTGCTGGCGTTTGCTGATTCCGTAAAGCAAAAAGGCAAGGCGCCGGTGGAGGAAAGCGCGTGGCGGCAAGGGTCAGTGGAAGAACGGCTGAAGCATGCGCTGCTCAAAGGTATTGTGGATTACATCGAAGCCGATACGGAAGAGGCACGCAAGAAATACGGTAAGCCGATCGCGGTGATTGAAGGGCCGTTGATGAATGCCATGAACGTGGTCGGAGATCTTTTTGGCTCAGGGAGAATGTTTCTGCCGCAAGTAGTGAAGAGCGCGCGCGTGATGAAGAAGTCGGTCGCGTATCTGCAACCGTTCATGGAAGCGGAGAAACTATCGGGCGGCATCGCGAAAGCCAAAGGAAAAGTGCTGCTGGCGACGGTGAAAGGCGACGTGCACGACATCGGGAAAAATATCGTTGGCGTGGTACTTGGCTGCAACAATTATGAAGTGATCGACCTGGGAGTGATGGTCCCGAGCGATAAGATTTTGGCCGCGGCTCGCGAAACAAACGCGGACATGGTCGGATTGAGCGGGCTGATCACGCCATCGCTTGAAGAGATGTCGCACGTAGCCAAGGAACTGCAGCGAGAGGGATTCATGCTTCCTCTTCTCATAGGCGGAGCGACAACGAGCCGCGTGCACACGGCGGTGAAAATTGCGCCCATGTATAGACAGCCGGTAGTGCATGTCCAGGACGCGTCGCGGGCCGTGGGAGTGGTAGCGAGCCTGCTCAGCGCGGACCTGAAGGGCGGGTTCGTGGCGGAAAACGGCGCGGAGCAGGAAAAAACGCGCGAGAAGCATCGCGGACCGAGGACGCAAAGTCTTCTGTCCTTTGCCGAGGCACGTCGGAGGAAGCCTGTTTTCGATTGGTCAGGTTATCAGCCTCCGCGGCCTTCGTTTACGGGGGTCCGCTGCTACAAATGCGTTTCTCTGGCGGAAATCGTTCCGTATATTGATTGGACGCCATTTTTTCACGCATGGGAACTGCGCGGAATCTATCCGCGGATTTTCGAACAGGACGGCGTGGGACCCAAGGCGAAGGAGCTCTTCGATGATGCGCAGAATCTGCTTCGCCGAATTATGGAAGAAAAATTTCTCGTTGCTCGTGCCGTCATGGGATTTTTCCCCGCCAATAGCGTGGTCGAAGATATCGAGATTTATACGGATGAATCGCGTTCCAGAATCCTGACGACATTTCACACGCTGCGTCAACAGATGGAGAAACCGGCCGGGGAATCGGAATATGCGTTGGCGGATTTTATCGCGCCGAAAGAAATCGGACTACCGGACTACTTGGGCGCGTTTGCTGTGACAGCGGGGATAAACATCGAGGCGATTGTGGCGCGATTCGAGAAGGCAAATGACGATTACAACGCCTTGATGACCAAAGCTCTTGCAGATCGTTTGGCGGAGGCGCTCGCCGAACTTACGCACAAGCGAGCGCGCGATGAATGGGGCTTTGGCAAAAAAGAAACGCTGGCGCATGAAGATTTGCTGCGAGAACGCTATCGCGGGATACGACCCGCGCCGGGATATCCCGCTTCGCCTGATCATACGGAAAAACAGCAATTATTCGAGCTCTTGGAGGCACAAAAAAATACCGGCATTCAGCTGACCGAGAGTTTCGCGATGTATCCGGCCGCCTCGGTTTGTGGCCTTTATTTTTCGCATCCCAAGGCGAGATATTTTGCGGTGGGAAAGATTGATCGCGACCAAGTTGAGGATTATCACCGGCGCAAGGGCATGGACGTGCACGAAGTGGAGCGTTGGTTGGCGCCAAATCTGAACTACGATCCAGAAATGTGAGGTTCGCCGCTTAGGGTGTGATCGAGACGTTTCCGGATGAACCCAATTTGCAATACTATTTCTTCCAATACAAGTACAATATCACGCGCAGCAGAAAGGGAGATTGAAGGTCCATGTCTGGACGTACTCCGCAGTATTTTTCCGGCAAGGAATTGAAGATTGGGATTATTGGCTGTGGCTACGTTGGACTGCCACTGGCATTACGTTTTGCCGAAACAGGCCATTTCGTATTGGGTCTTGATACCGATCCGGGGAAAGTGGAAAAGCTGAATCGCGGCGAATCATATATCAAACACATTCAATCCGAACAAATCGCGAAACACGCAAAATCGCGTCACTTTTCCGCCACCACCGAGTTCGCTCAATTGCGTGACATGGACGCCGTATTGATTTGCGTTCCGACGCCGCTTGACGACCGCCGGGATCCGGATCTTTCCTATGTCGAAAACACGGCGCAATCCATCGCGCCCCACCTGCAACGTGACCAATTAATCGTTCTTGAGAGCACCACATATCCGGGTACCACCGAAGATCTGGTCTTGCCCATTCTGGAGAAGGGCAGCTTGCGGTGTCCCGTTCAGGGCGCGGCGAACCGTGATGCAGGGCGTACTGATTTTTATTTGGCGTTTTCTCCGGAGCGCGAAGACCCTGGCAACAAGAATTATGGTCTTGCACAGATTCCGAAAGTGGTTGGAGGGATCAACGCAGCGAGCGGCGAGGCGGCTGCGAATCTCTACGCTCAGATCGTCGCGCGCGTAGTTCGCGTCAGTTCGACGCGGGCAGCGGAGATGTCCAAGCTGCTCGAAAATATTTTCCGCTGCGTGAACATCGCGCTCGTCAACGAGCTCAAGCTGCTCTGCCAGCGCATGGGCATGGACGTTTGGGAGGTGATTGACAGCGCCGCCACCAAGCCGTTCGGTTTCATGCCGTTTTATCCGGGGCCCGGGTTGGGGGGACATTGCATCCCCGTCGACCCGTTTTACCTGTCGTGGAAGGCCAAGGAATACGATTTCTCGACACGATTCATCGAACTGGCTGGCGAGATCAATTCCGCCATGCCGTACCACGTGGTCAATGCCGTCGGGGAAGCGCTCAACGAGCGGCAGAAGAGCCTGAAAGGTTCGCGCGTGTTGCTGCTCGGCGTGGCTTACAAAAAAGATGTGGACGACTTGCGTGAATCGCCTTCGTTGAAATTGATGCAGCTGCTGATGGAACGCGGCGCGCATCTCGATTACAACGATCCTTATTTTCCAGCGCTGCATAAAATGCGGCACTACGATTATTCCGCCATGCGCTCGGTGGATTTGAATGCCCCGGCACTGGCGTCATATGATTGCGTGCTGATCGCCACGGATCATTCGGCTTATGATTACGCGGCAATCGTGGAGGCTGCGCAGTTGGTGGTGGATACGCGCAATGCCACGCGCGCGGTGACGCAGCATCGCGAAAAAATTACCCACTGCTGACAAACATTGTTTCTGTTTTCGGCCATCGAAGGAGGGCAATAGAATGCGCTACCTGGTGACGGGTGGTGCGGGCTTTATTGGCTCGAATATGGTCGACGAACTCGTGCGGCGCGGTCACGAGGTAACCGTGCTTGACGATTTTTCTTCGGGAAAAGAAGCCAACCTCTCCAGCGTTCACGGCAAGATTCGCCTGATCCGAGGAAGCATCTGTGATTTTGAAGCGGCGCGTGAAGCGTGCAATGGCGCCGACTACGTGTTGCATTTAGCCGCGAGGACCTCTGTCCCGCGTTCCGTCAAGGACCCGATCGAAACGAATCACATCAACGTGGGAGGAACGCTGAACGTTTTGGTCGCGGCGCGCGACGCGAAAGTCCGGCGCATCGTGTTTGCGGCGTCATCGTCCGCATATGGCGAAACAATTACTCAACCGAAGGTGGAAACAATGCCAGCGGAACCTATTTCACCCTATGGAGTGACGAAGTTGGCTGGCGAACTGTATGCGCAGGTTTTCGGCCGCGTGTATGGACTCGAAAATGTGTCGATGCGCTACTTCAACGTGTTTGGCCCGCGGCAAGATCCCACGTCGCAATACTCCGGTGTGCTGTCGCGCTTCATGCTCGCCGTGTTGGAAGGAACTTCTCCGGTCGTATATGGCGACGGTGAGCA
Source organism: Acidobacteriota bacterium (assembly GCA_027307115.1). Classification (GTDB taxonomy): domain Bacteria; phylum Acidobacteriota; class Terriglobia; order Acidiferrales; family UBA7541; genus DAHUXN01. The sequence goes on along the minus strand of DAHUXN010000035.1, from coordinate 52,661 downwards.
ATCGCGCGATTTCACATTTGTCGACAATGTGGTGGATGCCTCGCTGCGCGCCTGTGAAGCTCCCGGCGCTTCCGGAAAGGTATTTAACGGAGGAACGGGTTTCCGCATCACGCTCAACGAAGTGCTGAAATTGCTCGGTAAGATCTGTGGGCGTGCAATTCGCGCGAAGTACGATCCTCCGCGTCCCGGCGATATTCTTCACTCTCAAGCGGACATCACGCGCAGCCGGCAGGTTCTGCACTACGAGCCGCTGGTGAATTTCGAGGAAGGATTGCGCCAAACGTGGGATTGGTATTCCGCGGCCTACGCAAGAAAGTAAGTCTCCGCGACAATGTCAACATTCATGATTCACAATTTCGGCTGCAGGGCCACGCAAGCTGACGCCGCCTCGATCCGGCAGAGTTTTCTCGCGCGAGGATACTCGCTGGCGGAGACGGATTCCGCCGCGGATCTTGTTCTCCTGAACACCTGCACAGTTACGGCTGCCGCGGATGCCGAGGCGCGCGACGCGATCCGCCGGATTCACCGCCAAAATCCGGGCGCGCGAATCGTGGTGACCGGATGTTACGCGCAGCGTGCTCCCGAAGAATTAGCGGCGATCGACGGCGTTGCATGGGTGATAGGCAATTCGCATCAGACAGAGATACCGTCGCTCGTTGAGAGTGAAAGCTTGGTCTCCATTGCGGGCCTTGCGCAACATGGTTCTGTGCCGGTGCAAATCGTTAGGGAAGAGATGCGCGTCGCGAGAGATTTGGAGGTAGTTCCGCCAGGGGGCATTCTTGGAGAGCGCACGCGCCCAACGTTGAAGATTCAGGATGGCTGCAACCATCGCTGTGCCTACTGCGTGATTCCGTTCGTGCGCGGGGGCAGCCGCAGCCTTTCGCCAGATCGCGTGCTTTTTGAGGTTCGACGATTGGTTGATTTCGGAGCGCAAGAAATTGTTCTGAGTGGAATCGACTTGGGAAGCTATGGTCATGAATTGAGTCCGCGCACGACGCTCTACGATTTGATTCCGCGAATTTTGGATGAATCTTCAATCGAAAGATTGCGGCTGAGTTCGATTGAGCCGATGGACGTGACGCAGGACTTCGTGGACTTGGTTGCTTCCAGCGACAGAATCGCTCCGCACTTTCACATGCCGCTGCAATCGGGGTCGGACCGCATTCTGCATTCCATGCACCGATGGTACCGCACCGCGCATTATGCCAGGCGAGTCGAAATCATCCACGAGCGATTGCCGCACGCCGCGATTGGCGCGGATGTGATCGCGGGTTTCCCGGGCGAAACGGAAGAAGAGCACCGTGTGACGATGAACTTCATCGAGGGCCTGCCGCTTGCATACCTCCATGTATTCGCCTTTTCAGCACGCGAAGGCACAGAGGCCGGGAAGCTGACTGAAACAGTCGATGACAGCGTGATCCATCGTCGCGCTCGCGAGCTGCGCGTGCTCGGAGAGGCAAAAGCGAATGCGTTTCGCGCTTCTCAGAAGGGAAGAACGTTGCGAGTCCTTACGCTTGAGCGAAGGAATCGCGATTGGACTCCCGCCATCAGCGGGAATTTCCTGAAGGTGCGCCTGGCCGGCCGGTGGCCTCGCAATCGTTGGATGGACATAATTTTCGATGAATCGGACACGCCGCTGCGAGTTGAGGCTTAATTCTCCAGAATCACCTGAGCAAAGGCGAGATTTCCTGAGTGAGTGATGGAAACCACGAAGCGATTTGCGCCGAGGCGCGTGGCGTGCTCACCGGCCTTGCCGTGCAGATGCAAAGCAGGCTTGCCACTTGGCTCGTTCTTCACTTCAATGTCGCGCCAGCGCACACCGCGTCTCCAGCCGGTGCCTAGCGCCTTCATCGCAGCCTCCTTTGCGGCGAAGCGCGCCGCGTAGCGCTCGAATTTGTTTTTGTGCCGTTCGCAATACTGAATTTCGCCGGGCGTAAACACGCGTTCAAGGAAAGCGCGCTCGTGGCGCATGATTGCTTTCTCCACGCGATCAATCTCCGCGATGTCCACTCCCAGACCAACGATCACTTCGTCCTCGCTTGCGATGTGAAGCATGGGGCGTAAAACGGCGCCGTAGTTACCGCCAGCGCTAGCCTTCCATCCTTGGCAAGCACGGCGGTCAGATTCGCTTCGCCCGCGCATTATACCTATAATCGGAAAGGTTCGCGGGAGTGGGGATGGCGGTAAGCGGCCGGAAAAAAGAGAGTGTTCTCAAGATGGCGCGGACCCGCGCGGCGAAGTCACACTGGCGACTGCGCAAGAGTGGCAAGCTGCAAATTTTGCAAGCGGTGCCATTCAACCAATTCAAGTGGCTCGTCCATGGCTTCAGCACCAGGCCTGGAGGCATGAGCGAATTGAATAGTTCGCGGCTTGATCGTTCAAAAAAAGAAACGGTGCTTAATTTGGGTTTTGCGGATTGGGATACGCGTGAGCGGGTTGATGCGAATCGCCGCCTTTTTCAAAAAGCACTTGGGCATGGTGACGCGTGCTTCGTCACGCTCCGGCAAGTTCACTCTGATGTGCTGCACGTAATTCGAGGACCGCTTTCCGACCTTCCAAATGGGGATGCGCTTGCGACCGGAACGAAGGGTTGGCTTCTGGGCGTCCAGACTGCGGATTGCATTCCGATTTTGCTCGTCGATCCTCGCCATCGCGCCGTCGCCGCCGTCCATGCGGGATGGCGCGGGACTGTTGCGCGTATTGCGGGGAAAACTGTAGGCCGCATGACGATGGAATTCGGGACTCAGCCAAAAGATATCTTAGCCGCGCTCGGGCCTGGGGTTGGCCGTTGTTGTTACGAAGTAGGCCCTGACGTCGTGAAAGAGTTTGCGGCGCAATTTTCCGATGCTGCCGGCTGGTTTGACGGTCCTTTCGACATGCTGGCATCGGGCGAAGATCCCAATCCGCTGCCGTGGCTTACGATGATGCCGCCCGGCCACCAGCCGCCCGCGATTCGATGCCATCTGGATTTGCATGCCGCGAACTCCGCGATCTTGGCCAATGCCGGCCTACAACGCAAAAATATTTTCGCCGCCGACTTTTGCACATCGTGCCGCACAGATTTGTTCTTCAGCTATCGTCGCGAGGGAGTCACGGGGCGCATGATGGGGGTGATTGGCATAGTTTGATCGACGGGATAACGCGGATGATGCCGCCGGCAGTTAGAGTGTCTGCGGTCGAACAAGCTCCGGCGCTTCGAGCAATGCCAACTGCCCGCAGGCGGCCATAACGTCCTGTCCGCGCGAATAGCGCACAAAAACCAGGTGGCCCTTGTCCGCAAGGATCTTGCGAAAGACTTCGACGCGTGCGGCATCCGGCGGATGGTATGGCAATTCCCCCGGATTCCACGGAATCAGGTTCACTTTGGCGCGCAAGTTGGAAATCAATTTCGCAACGCGGCGCGCATCTTCGGGGTGGTCGTTGAATCCGCCCAGCAAAACGTACTCAAACGTCAGGTGCTCCCACGCACGCAACGGGTAAGTGCGGCACGCTTCCAGCAAGTCTTTCAAAGGATACTTGCGATTGATGGGCATGATCGCGTTGCGCTGTTCGTCGTTCGATGCATTCAGAGAAATGGCCAGTTTGGGCCGTACCGTTTCCGTTGCCAGTTTCTCGATGCCAGGAATAATTCCGCTAGTCGACAAAGTCACGTGCTTCGGCGAAATCGCCAGGCCTTTCGGGTCCAGCAAAATTCTGAGCGCGGTCATCACTGCGTCGTAATTGAGCAGCGGTTCGCCTTGGCCCATGAGCACGACGTTTGTTTGCGGTTTCAGCGCCGTGCGATTGTCTTCGAGCGCTACCATCACCTGGCCAAGAATGTCAGCGGCAGTCAGATTGCGCAGCAAACCGAGCGTCGCGGTCAGGCAGAACTGGCAATTTACCGCGCAGCCTGCCTGAGTCGAAATGCAAATTGTTTGCCGCTTCTCCTCGGGCATGAAAACGGCTTCGACAGTCGTGGGATTCGTGCGGGATGCGCCGTCGAGTCGCAAGACATACCGGACAGTGCCGTCGGCGGACTGATGACGGCGAACAACTCCAGGCAAGAAAAGATGAGCCACCGCGCCCAGCCGCCGGCGCAAATCCGCGGGGAGGCTGGAGACTTCGTCGATCGTGCGCACGCGTTCGGCATAGAGAGCGTGGTAAATCTGCGAAGCCCGGTAGGTCGGTTCACCCAATGTACTGACAAGTTCACGTAGCTCCTCCAGCGGTTTGCCGAGAAGGCAAGCGCGCGGACTTGCCAGTGCGATATTAGGATCGGAGGAGGTCACGGATTGCTCTCTTTTTACAATCATAACATGTTGGCATCACACTCCATCTGCTCTCTATGGAGACTTGCGAAACTCATTTGTGGTGACGGTATGACTTTATTTTCGTTCATGTAAGAATGGGAGTTGCATGACTGCTGGAAATCGCAAAGTTGAGGAAACGACGCTGCCCAACGGACTGGTGGCGGTCACGGAGCCGATGGAGCATGTGCGTTCGGTCTCGGTGGGCATTTGGATTCGCAGCGGTTCGCGACGCGAGCCTCCCGAATTGAACGGCATTTCGCATTTCATCGAGCACATGGTGTTCAAGGGCACTGCACGCCGCAAGGCGGAAGACATCGCGCGCGAAATGGACCGCGTGGGCGGAATGGTTGACGCATTCACCGCCAAGGAAATGGTCTGCTTCAATACGCGCGTCCTTGATGAGCATCTCGAAACGGTGTTCGACGTGTTGGCGGACATGATGCTCAATCCGCAATTTCCCGAAGAAGAAATCAGCCGTGAAAGATCGGTCGTGTTGGAAGAGATCCGCATGGTCGAGGACAATCCGGAAGACCTGGTCCATGAAATGTTTTCGAAGAATCTCTGGGGGCACCATCCGCTGGGGCGTCCGATTCTGGGCACAGCCGAGAGCGTCGAACGATTTGACCGCAAGACTCTGGACAACTGGTTTCGCCACTGGTATGCGCCCAACAACATGGTAATCACTGCGGCAGGCAATCTCTCACATCAGCGCCTCCTTGACTTGATCATTCCGCGCTTCGGCGGGCGGGCTGCGACGGAAAACGGATTTTCCGAGACGCCGCCTCTGCCGCGCGCGGAGCTTGCTTCGCGTTCCAAGGTGGAATTAGAGCAAGTGCATGTTTGCCTGGGTGTGCCCGCTTATTCGATGACGGATTCGCGGCGCTATGCCGTCTCCGTGTTGAACAATTTACTCGGTAGCGGAATGTCTTCGCGGCTTTTTCAGAACATCCGCGAGAAACAGGGCCTCGCTTACGCTGTCTTCAGCGAGACGAACCATTACCGGGACGCTGGTATGCTCACTATCTACGCGGGTACCAGTCTTGAAACGGTGGAGCAGCTCATCCGCTCCGTGATGAGCGAGCTGCGCGATCTAAAAGAGAAGCCCGTGACGGATGAGGAGCTGCGCCGCTCCAAAGCCAACCTGAAAGGCGCAACTCTCCTTTCCCTGGAATCCACCGGCTCGCGCATGAGCGATTTGGCGCGCCAATATCTGTATTTCGGACGGTACCTCTCGCCCGATGCCCGCATTGCTTCGATGGAAGCCGTAACGCGGCAGGAAATCCAGCAAGTAGCTAATGATCTGTTCCGATCCGACCGGATCGCCGCGTCACTCGTAGGCAGCCTGAATGGCTTTGCCCTCACGTCCTCTCATCTCGCTTGTTGAAAAACCTCCGAGACGAAAAATTTCCGGCATCATCAATGATTCTTGCAACGTCATGCTGCATTTTATTGACGTAGCTCCGCGGGTTTGCCATCATGCACGCAAGCCGTTGCGGGCTTCGGGCGGCAGCGAGGGCGCATCAGCTTCCGAGTTTCCATCTTGGCGTCGGGCAGTTCCGGCAACGCTACGTTGCTCGAAACGGAGCATACCTGCCTTCTGGTGGATGCGGGACTCGGTCGCAAGGAAACGCTGCGCCGCTTGGCGGCGTTGGGGAAAAGTCCAGAGCGAATTGACGGCATACTGATCTCGCACGAGCACACGGACCACTCGAGCGGCCTGCCGCAACTTCTGAACCATTGGCGCGCCACCGCATACCTGACAGAGTCTACGTGCCGCGAAATCGTACGTGCTCTTCCCGAAGCGACCTGCAAGAAAATGGAGCGCGTCGAGCACATTCGTGCAGGCGAGCGATTCACCATCGGCGACATCGAAATTTCCCCATTCTCCGTTCCACATGACGCTGCCGATCCTGTCGGTTACGCATTTCGCGCCAACGGAACAAAGGTCGCCATCGTCACCGACTTGGGATATTTGCCCGAACTTGTGAAACACCACCTGCGCGAAGCGGATTGCCTGATTCTGGAGTCGAATCACGATTTGGAAATGCTGAAGGTGGGGCCCTACCCGTGGTACATCAAGCAACGAGTAATGAGCCGCACGGGCCACTTGTCCAACCACATTGTCAGTGAGTATCTCGCAGACCCGGAAGGCTTCGACGGCCGAGCACGCTTCTTGGTGCTTGCCCATATTTCCGAGACCAATAATAACCCCGACCTGGTGCATTTATCGGCCGTCGAGGCTCTCAATCGACGCCCTGCAGAGGCGGCTTTTCACGGGGAATTGATGGTTGCCTCTCAAACGGTTCCAATAGGGCCACTAAGCTTGTAGTATCAATACTTTAAATCCAGCCGCAGCGCTGCTCTTCCCCACGGTTCGCTCCGTTTGTGACCTAGAAGAAATTACCCGGAGCATGAAAATTCTGACCAAATCAATACATGGAATGCTTTAGAGGACCCCGCGCAATGACTTGATACTAGTACTCTTAAGATTTAACTTTCTCGACGGCAAGCCATTTGCTTTCAATGGCCCGGGCTTCGGGGCTCAGGCAATCAATTTTCGATTTACGGGGGCGGCCATTCTAAGGAAGGATCGTAAACTTCACCGATTTTTCAGCGCAAAACCTCAGGAAAACACAGAATTAATCCGTTCGCAGTCTCCCGACGTATTGGTTTTTTCCGAACGCCGCAGCGGAGCATCGCGGTTCCAAGTCGAATTAAACGGCGACCGGGAAGCGGCCATAGACCGCGCTGCAAGTTTGTTGGCCCTAGGCTGCATGGCCCGGGGCGAACTGCCCACGGATTACGCGGTGTGGGTTCCCGCGGATGACCGTCTGATTGAGCGCGTCATCACGCAAGCAGAGGAGCTGTTGCACCTCGGCCGCAGCTTGTCCTGCTCAATTCCGCTGAGTCCGCGCGAAGGCGAAGTCCTCAAAGAGCTCCTACGCAATCGCGTCAATAAAGAGATTGCCGATCGTCTCTCCATCTCCGTCCGCACCGTCAAGTTTCACGTGTCTTCGCTGCTGGCTAAATTCGGCGTGGGCAGCCGGTGGGATCTGATCCAAAAAGCGCAGCACATGCTTGGGACACGGCAGCTACCTGACGACCTGCCCGGTTCGCCGGTGCAAAATTCTGGCGATCGACCTGAATCACCGGAACGAACTTCGCAAAATGATTGGAACACGCGAAAGAAAGAAGAACGAATTGTGCAATTCCGTGAACGACGGCTACGCCCGGCCTGAAATTGCCGTGTAAAGTGCCGTTTCTGCTACGCTAGTTTTCTTGCCTCAGTGTGAGACTTACTTCGGTTATTATATCTCCCGGAAGTTTCTCGACACCAAATAGCGGGCTCGTAGTTCCCTGACGACCCGCATTTCCAGCGATTCAGGAGAAAAAGCATTGATTGCAAGATACACGCGGCCGGAAATGGGCCGGATTTGGACCGAAGAAAACAAGTTTCAGAAGTGGCTCGAAGTTGAGTTGGCCGCTGCCGACACCCTGGCCGACGCTGGTGTAGTTCCACGCGAGGCGGCGGCGCGACTGCGGGAGCGTTCGAGAATCGACGTCACGCGGATTTTGGAGATCGAGTCGCGCGTCCGTCATGACGTGATCGCATTCACCGTGGCCGTCGGCGAAACGGTTGCTGACCCAGAAGCAGCGCGCTGGCTGCATTACGGCCTGACGTCAAACGATGTGGTCGATACGGCGCAAGCACTGCTCGTACGGGAGGCTTCCGCGCTGATTGAACCCGGCATCGAGCGCTTCGGGGAAATCCTCGAGCGGCGCGCCTGGGAGTTTAGAGACGTTCCACAGATTGGCCGCACGCACGGTGTTCACGCGGAACCCATCACGTTCGGCCTGAAGATTGCGAATTGGTATGACGAGAACCGCCGCGATTTGGCGCGTTTTCGCGCGGCCGCTAGGGAGATGGCCGTTGGCAAAATTGCCGGAGCAGTCGGCACGTGCGCGCACCTGGGACCCGAAATCGAACAGAAAATTTGTCGGCGGCTTGGGTTGGCCGTCGCCCCTATTTCGTCGCAGGTGATCGAACGCGACCGCCATGCGCATTACCTGGCCACTCTCGCGATTGTCGCGGCGTCGCTCGAGCGTATTGCGCTTGAGATTCGGCATTTGCAGCGCACCGAAGAGCGCGAGGTGGAAGAACCGTTTGGCGGGGGCCAGCGCGGCAGCTCGGCGATGCCGCACAAGCGCAATCCCGTTGGCTGCGAACAGATTTGCGGACTGGCGCGCGTAGTACGGGCGAACTCCGTGGCGGCGATGGAAAACATTGCGTTATGGCACGAGCGCGATATTTCGCACAGCTCGGTCGAACGCGTGATTTTGCCCGATTCCACGATCCTGGTGGATTACATGTTGCATCGCATGTCAGAAATTGTGGGCAATATGAAAGTTTTTCCGGAGCGCATGCGGCGAAATCTGGATTCGACGCAGGGGCTCGTTTTTTCCGGCCAACTTTTGCAGGATTTAGTCGAGCACGGCGCGCGGCGGGAGGATGCTTACAAGTGGGTGCAAGCCCACGCTATGGCCGCATGGGAATCGGAGTCGAGTTTCCGGGACCGCGTGACGGCAGATCCCAACATCACGAAAATCCTGGACGCAAAATCCCTGGCGGAAACCTTCGACCTGGGCCGTCAATTAAAATCCGTCGATGCTATTTTTGCCAGAGTCTTCGGAAGAAAATCGTCAGCAGCGCCGAGCTGAACGGTGCGAAACGAATCCCCGCACGTAACGAAATTTCAATTGAGATCGGCTAGACGCGCTGGATATAGCGGCCTTCGGAAGTATCGACCTTCACTTTGTCGCCATTGTTCACGAAAGGCGGCACGTTGATCACCAGACCCGTCTCGAGCGTCGCGGGTTTGCCGACTGCGCTCGCGGTTGCTTTCTGCACGGTTGGTTCGGTCGCCGTCACAGTCAGGTCCACTGTGTCGGGCAGCAAAACTCCCATCGGCTTCCCTTCGTAAAACTCGATCTTCACTTGGAGATTCGGGATCAGATAATCCACCACATCGCCGAGAATTCCCTTGTCGAGGGAGAGCTGCTCGTAACTTTGCGAATTCATGAAGTGGTAACCCGACGTGTCGCCATAGAGAAATTCGAATTCCATCTCGTCCATAATGGCGCGCTCGATGAATTCCTCCGCGCGGAACCGGTAATCAACGATCGAGCCGGTGCGCAAGCTGCGCATCTTCGTCTGCATTGAGCCGCGCTTGTTTCCCGGCGTCCTGTGCTCGACGCTGAAAACGGTGTAGAGGTCGCCCTGGTGCTGAATAATCATGCCGGGACGCAGTTGTGTCGCTTTGACCATCGCTTGCTCCTGATTCGTTTATGGGATTCTTCTGCAGGCGAATCTTCCGGCAGGTCGTCCCGTTGCAGGTCCCTCGTTGAGGCTCAATTATAACGGGCCGCGTAGCAAACGGTCAACGCGGGTCTTGTGCCTGATTTGTGCGCCCTAACGGGATTGCACGCACACTAGAAGCCGGGGATACTCGTCGCAGCAGGACGAATCTCACCCGCTTCCGGCACGCGTCCGATTCGAAAGCGCTCCAGCGCTCCTTGTCCGAGCGACATCAGTCCAGTGTACAAGTAGCCCCACACGAAAAGCACCAAGAAGGGAATGGTGACGTAATTCTCGTTTTGGATGGCGTAAACGATGGTCGCCGCAAAATACAACCCGAGGAACACTTCCGCGTAGGGCACCCATCCCACGCGATTGCGATATCTGCGCTTGAGCGGCACGCCGCGCTCCTGGCCTTCAATGCGGTATTTCGGCGTGCGCACAAATTCCGATTGCTTGCCGACGAGAGCTTCGATAACGGCCACGGCGTTGCGCACCGAAAGTCCGATTCCGATCGCCATCACGAACGGAAGATAAAAAATCGCGCGCCACCATGTCCTCGGGTAGAGGACGCGCTGCGACGCCAGGTAGAAACTCGAAATCGAGCACGTGGAAGCGAGAAACAGCGGCAAATCGATCAGGCACATCTGAAACCATCCCTGATAGAAGCGCACGATCATCGCGGGCAGCAAAATTACGGAAAGCAACACCATTAGCGGATAGCTGATGTTGGCCGTGAGATGAAAACATGCCTCGGCTTTCACGAATCCGGGTTCATCGGACTTCAGAACGCGCGGCAGAATTTTAATCGCTGTCTGCATCAGACCTTTCGCCCACCGCGCCTGCTGTGATTTGAAGGCGTTCATTTCCACAGGAAGTTCCGACGGGCAATCCACATCGGGCAAATAAAGGAAATGCCAGCCGCGAAGCTGGGCGCGATAGGAAAGATCGGTGTCCTCCGTCAGAGTGTCGTGCTGCCATCCTCCGGCGTCTTCGATGGCCGTGCGGCGCCACACGCCGCCTGTCCCGTTGAAGTTAAAAAACGAGCCGCGACGGTAGCGCGCGCCATGCTCGATCACGAAATGTCCATCGAGCAGAATCGCCTCCGCCTCCGTGAGCGCCGAATAATTGCGATTGATGTAACTCCAGCGTGTCTGCACCATTCCGAGTTTCGCATCGGAGAAATAAGGAATGGTGCGCTTCAAGAAATCCGCGGGCGGCAAAAAGTCCGCGTCGAAAATGGCGACAAATTCGCCCTTCGCCGATTTCAGCCCTTCGTGCAGCGCCCCGGCCTTGTAGCCTTCGCGATTTTCGCGATGGATATACGTGATCGGGATGCCGAGTTGCTGATGGCGCTCGACGCACGCGCGCGCTACTTGCCGCGTTTCATCCGTCGAATCATCCAGGACCTGAATGTCCAGCAATTCGTGCGGATAATCGAACTGTGCAACACAGTCGACAAGGCGCTCGATCACGTAGCGTTCGTTGTAGATGGGAAGCTGTATGGTAACCTTGGGCCATTCTTTTACCGGCGGCGGCGGGCCAGGCACGTTATGGCGGTAATGATAAAAATTGTAAACGAGGACGTAGCGGTAGATTCCATACGCGGCCAAGACTCCCAGCACGAGGAAGTACGGAATCATCATAAGCAGGTCAAACGCGTTCGGTTGGTAGATACCGCTGAAAGTGCGATTGGTGAGTTTGCGCAGATAATCCGTGACCGGATTCGTCGCTACCGCAATCATCATCGCCAACAGGGAATGAAAGTCCACTTCGTCTTTACCCTCGCATGAGTATTCGCGCGGAAGCCAGGAAGCGCGCGGAAACGCCAACTTCGCGTCGCTCGCAAACCGCCGTCGCCGTGGCGGGATTGATCTTCCTGGAAGTCCTATTCGTCATTCTGTATCACTTCGGCAATCTGGAAGTTCATGTCATCGAAACAATCGCCACCGGCCTGGGCGCCGGCATCGTTTACTTTGTGATTCTCTACGCCCTCGAACATGTGCCCGACCGTCGCGCAACGCTCTGGGTGATTCTCCTCGGCGCTGTGCTCTTCCGCGTCACGCTGCTTCCGCTTGTGCCAAGCCTTTCGAGCGACCCCTATCGTTACCACTGGGACGGCCAAATTCAGCTCGCCGGGTATAACCCGTACCTGGTCAAGCCCGACACTTTGGCGCTTGGCGCTCGCGAGACGCCCCTAGGACATCCGTTGTCCGCTCACGATATGCCCAATATCTATCCGCCGCTCGCCGAACTTGTCTTCCGCGCCGCGGCCCGATTTTTGCCCGGCAACGTCGCGTTCAAGCTACCATTTTTTCTCGCGGACCTGCTGACCGTTTTTCTTCTGGCCATTTGCCTGCGGTCGAATCCTCAAAGGAACTTCCGTCTGGCGATTTATGCCTGGAATCCGCTGGTGGTGGTCGAATTCGCGGGCACCGGCCACAGCGATTCTTTGGCCTTAGCCGCGCTGGTAGCGGCACTCCTAATTATACGGTCGCGGATAGGGGTGTCAACGATTCTGCTTGCGGCAGGAGGGCTCCTGAAAGTGTTTCCCGTGCTGCTCTTCCCACTGTGGCTGCGACGGGCTGGTTGGCCTCGTTCGGGCGTCTCTTGGGCGGCAGCTTTCGCTTCGGCGGCCCTGGCTGGATTGTGCTTTTGGCCTTATCGGTCTGCCTGGGCACAGATTCCCCCGACCCTGGCCTATTTCGGCGCGCACTTCCAGGATAACAACGCCAGTTTGTTTTCGGTGCTCAGGGCCTTCAGCGGTTCGGCGGATTGGGCGTCGGGAATCGGCGTAGGAATCGTTGTCGCGCTTGCGCTGTGGGCAGCCGCACGGCGTCTCGAACCCAAGCGCGCCGCCTATCTGATTTTCGGCGCCATCCTGATGCTCTCGCCGAACGCGTACTCGTGGTACTTCACATGGATCATTCCGTTCCTGTGCTTCTTCCCCAATCCGGCATGGCTGCTGCTGACGATTCTGCAATTCCTGTCGTACCACACGCTGATTCGCTATGGCATCCTCGGCGATTGGCGCTGGAGCCCGCTTATGCTTTGGCTGGAGTACGCGCCGTTTTATGGATGGATGGGGTGGCAACTAGTGCGCCGAAGAAACGGTTTGCAGCAGGATGTTGCTGCGCGAATCAGTTAGGTTTGATCTGCTTCCTTTGATCCTTAGAGACATTGCCCAGTAGTCGTATCTCCGGCGGCTCATAAGACGCTACGTCTATCAAGTGATTGAGACAGGTGATTTTGAAATGGAGAATGGGTTTCGTGTGACCGCCTGTGTCGCGTGAAAGGTGATCGAGGAAATGTGACTTCCTGAAAACACTAAAGAGGCCGCCTTCGGAGATCTCATCTTCATAGTGGCCCATCGACCCAGCAGCTTCCTCCGTCACCAAATATGCGATATACCGATCCCAAAGCAGCTCGAATCTCCTGCACTCATTCGTCGACTTGATAGCTCTAGCGCCTCGGGCAATCTTGGCGATTTCAGGGTGCAGGTCGACCATAGACTTCTTCTCACCTGCATTCATCGGGACATCTGTGGCCTCGTCAACCACGATGCGCACGGAGTTGTCACGCGGCTCTGAAATCTGGTTCAGATATAGATACTTCACTTGATTCAAGGTCGAGAAAAGTTCGTGGTTTTGCGGCAAGAGGAATTCCGTTCTATACGTTCAACGAAAGAGATGTTTGTGGGATGAAGTCGGCGGTGCGGTTGGCGGTGCGGGCGGGCGGCATTTTGGAACGGTCGACGGGATTGTAGAAAGTATCACGCTCAAAGGGAACGCGACCGGCGGCGCGAATCAGGCGTTCGAGTTCCGCGCGAGTCATGTGCTGAGGTGTGGTAGCGCCCGCGTCGTGATAAATCTTTTCCTCGAGGACTGTGCCGTCGATGTCGTCCGCGCCGAATCGCAGCGCAATCTGCGCGATTTTCGGCGTCAGCATGATCCAGTAGGCTTTGATGTGGTCGAAATTATCAAGCAGCAATCGCGAGACGGCTATCGTTTTCACATCGTCGAATCCGGTCGGCTTGGGCAAGTGCGCGAGCGCGGTGTTATCCGGGTGAAAGGCCAGTGGGATAAACGTCTGAAAGCCTTTGGTGCGATCCTGCAAATCGCGCAGCAGCAGCAAATGCTCGACGCGTTCTTCCGGCGTTTCGATGTGGCCGTACAGCATCGTGGCGTTCGAACGCAGCCCGATTTCGTGCGCCGCGCGGGCGATATCGAGCCACATGCGGCCGCTTGTTTTATGGTCGCAAATAATTTTACGCACGCGCGGATTGAAAATTTCCGCGCCGCCGCCGGGTAGCGAGTCGACTCCCGCATCTTTCATGGCCAGCAAAGTGTCGCGCACGGAAAGTTTTGAGATGCGCGCGTAAAATCCCACTTCGACCATCGTGAACGCCTTCAGATGCACTTGCGGGAAGCGCTGCTTGAGGCCGCGAATCATGTCGAGGTAAAACGAAAACGGCAAATCGGGATGCAGCCCGCCTACGATGTGAAATTCGGTCGCGCCTTCCGCAACGCCCTGCCCCGCGCGCTCCCAGATTTCTTCGAGCGAGTAGCTGTACGCGCCTGCTGCATTGTTGTCGCGTCCAAAAGCGCAGAGCCTGCAATGCGCGCCGCACACATTCGTGGGATTGATGTGCCGGTTGATGTTGTAGTAGCAGAGGTTGCCGTGACGCTTCTCGCGAACATGATTCGCGAGCCATCCAATGGCAAGCAGATCATTCGATTCATAGAGCGCCAGGCCGTCGTCGGCCGAAAGCCGCTCGTCGGCGAGCACTTTCGCCGCAACCGGTTCAATCCGCGCGTCGGTGATGTGCAGGTCGGTGTTCATGGATGCCCAGCTAAAACCGGGTCACAATCGTAGCCGTTCCCCAGAACAACAGGAACAATAAACTAATATAGCCATTCACGGCGAAAAACGCAGCATTCATTTTGCTCAAATCGTCGGGTTTCACAAGGGAATGCTCATAAGCAAGAAGCGCCGCGACCACCGCGATTCCCGCCCACGCCGGCCACGCGAGCCCGAAGCTCCACGCCAGCCACGCCAGCAGCGCAACCATGGTGACGTGCATTGCGCGAGCTATCATCAGCGCCCGCGCGACGCCAAAGGTCTTCGGAATCGAATACAGTCCCGCCTGTTTGTCGAATTCGACGTCCTGGCAAGCGTAGAGCACATCGAATCCACCGACCCATAGCGTCACGGCGGCGCATAGGATCAACATTCGCCAATCGAGCGAGCCGCGCACCGCGATCCACGCCGCCGCCGGCGACATGCCCAAGCAGAATCCAAGCACAAGATGCGACCACATCGTGAATCGCTTCGTGTAGGAATAGAGAAACAGAATTGCCAGAGCAACAGGAGATAATTCGAGCGCGAGCCGATTGAGCTGCCATGCGGCAATCACAAGCACAGCTGCGGATGCCAGCGTAAATACCCACGCAAAAGAAAGCGACAATTGTCCAGTTGGAAGCGCGCGATTCTGTGTACGCGGATTCGCCCTGTCGTAGCGAATATCGGCGATACGGTTCATAGTCATCGCCGCGGAACGTGCACCGACCATCGCCACCACGATCCAGCAGAGTTGCCAGACAATAATTCGCGGCGCCGGCCACGCATTGCGTCCTGCGCGCTCGGCCAGCAGTGCCCCGACCAGCGCGAACGGCAGCGCAAAAATCGAATGCTCGAACTTGATCATTTCGAACACGGTGCGAATTCGGCTGTGCGTCATCGATCCATCGCGATCAGCATGTCGCAGCTCAATGCTTTGGAGGACATTCTTTCGAGTGTCATGCTTTTTTGTCTCCGCGCGCGCCGCCTTGCCAGCGATATTGCTCCGCCTGAGGCAGGCCGAGTTGCGCCAGCACGCGGTACACAAACTGTTCGACGATATCGCCAATTTGCTTTGGCCCGTAATAAAACGCGGGCATCGCCGGCATTACCACGGCTCCCGCATCGTGTACCCGCAGCATGTTTTCAAGGTGAATACGATTGAGGGGCGTTTCGCGCAGGCAAAGCACCAGCGTTCGCCGCTCTTTCAGGCAGACGTCGGCCGCGCGCGTCAGCAAATCATCGCTGGTGCCGGAAGCGATTGCGCCCAACGCACCCGCCGAACACGGGATCACCGCCATGGCGTCAACGCGAGCACTTCCCGACGCAATCGCGGCGCCCACGTCGCGATTCGGCAGAAGCTCAATTTTCTTCGCGGCCGTGCCAGTCAGCAGGCCGGGCAGCTTCTTTGGCTCTTGCGCAACGATGCCGAGCTCGGTCGCAATCAAGCGCAGCCCCACGTCGCTCGCCACAAAATAGACGCGCCCAACGCGCGCATCGGCATCCAGTAAGCGCAGAATTGTCTGCGCATAGATGGCGCCGCTCGCGCCCGTCACGCCAACTGTAATGACCTTGCCTTCAGTATGTGCCATTGGAATATGAATCCCGCGATAAGCCGAATTCTTGAGTCTAGGCAGCGGCTTCCGGCAAAGTCAAGGCGCTGAAATGCTAGAATGCGTGACGCATTTGAAGAGGCCGACGAGATGAAGAGTCCCTTGAGAATCAGCCCTTACCACTGTGCCCGTGGAATCATTTCTGCTTTTTGAGTGGACCGTGTCCGTATCCATCTAGAGTTTGTTGGCTGCGCTCTCATATCGCGCCAAAATGCTAGAATGCTCGTTCTTTTGGGACGCGCTATGAATGAATTTGACATTCGCGAATTTTTGGCCGCGGTGAAGAAGGGACGCATGTCGTCCGAACAGGCAGCGGTGCGCCTGAAAAATCTTCCGTTCGAGGATCTTGGCTTCGCCAAGATCGACCATCATCGCTCGCTGCGTCAGGGCTATCCCGAAGTGATTTTCGCGCGCGGCAAATCTCCCAAGCAGGTTGCGGAGATTGTTCGCGGAATGCTCCGCGCGAAATCCACGCACAATATTTTGATCACGCGCGCCGATGCGAAAACGTACCGCGCGGTGCGGCGCATCGCACGCGGAGCAAAATTCCACGAACTGTCCGGCGCGATAACCATTCACCGGAGCAGCGCTGTCACCGGCAAGGGGCTGATTCTGGTCGTCACCGCGGGTACCAGCGATATTCCGGTCGCCGAAGAAGCGCTCATCACCGCGGAAATGTTGGGCAATCGAGCCGAGGCGCTATATGACGTCGGCGTGGCCGGCTTGCACCGGCTGCTCAAGCATCGCGACAAACTCGCCGCCGCGCGCGTGATTATTTGCGCCGCGGGAATGGAAGGCGCGCTGCCGAGCGTAGTCGCGGGGCTCGTCAGCGTACCGCTGATTGCCGTGCCGACGAGTGTCGGCTATGGCGCAAGTTTTTCAGGTCTGACGGCGCTGCTTGCCATGCTCAACAGTTGCGCGTCCAACATCAGCGTGGTCAACATCGACAACGGATTCGGCGCGGCGTGTGTGGCAAGCTGCATAAATCATTTGTAAAGCGTTGCAACGCGGCAGGAATTTCCACAACGGCGCGCGCTAATTCAACGCCGTAATCACTGCTTCGCCGAGGGTCTCTTCTTCTTCGACGAAAACCGTGCGTAAGTCGATCACCAGCCGATCTTCCTCGATTCGTGCAATCACGGGCGTGCCGCCTGCTGGCCGGCGGAGCCGCTCTTCGAGAGCGGCAGCGGAATAACGACGGCTGGCGATCGCGACCAAGCTCGTTGGCAATTTCTGATCCGGCGTTGAGCCTCCGCCAATCACCGACGACCCTTCGCGAATTTCGAGTGTCGCGTCTTTTGGCAATCTATCGTTCAATCGTGCCACAAACGCGCACGCCCGCTGATCGATTTCACTCGCCGTCGTGCGAATCATCCGCAGCGCCGGAATCTCGTCCCACGCGCCTCGCCGATAAGCGCGCAGCGTCATTTCTAGGACGGCAATCGTCAACTTGTCCACGCGCAGGGCGCGAAACAGCGGATTGCGCCGGATTCGTTCCACAACGTCTTTCTTGCCTGCAATGATTCCCGCCTGCGGGCCTCCGAGCAATTTATCGCCGCTGAATGTAACGACATCCACTCCCGCATCGAAACTCGCGCGTGCAATGGGTTCGTCTATTCCCGCACTGGAAAGATTCACCAAACAGCCTGAACCGAGGTCCTCAACCACCGGGATCCCCAAGCGTTTGCCAACCGCTACAAGTTCCTCAAGCGTCGGCCTTTTTGTAAAGCCAACGATGCGGAAATTCGACGGATGCACGCGCAGAAGCAGGCGCGTTCGCTCGTTCACGGCGCGCTCGTAATCTGCTAATCGCGTCCGATTCGTCGTACCCACCTCGCGCAGTTCCACGCCGCTCTGCGTCATTATGTCGGGAATGCGAAATCCATCGCCAATTTCAATCAACTCGCCGCGCGACACAACCACTTCAGCGCCTTTTGCCAGAGTGTTCAAAGTCAAGAACACGGCCGCTGCGTTGTTGTTCACAACGATTGCCGCCTCCGCGCCGACCAGCTCCGCCAGCAGCTTGTTGGTGTGAACGTCGCGCTTCCCGCGCGCTCCTTCAGCGAGGTCATATTCCAGGTTCGAATAGCGCGTGGCTGTCGCGGTAAGGTGCTCGGCAGCCGATTTCCCGATCGGCGCCCGCCCCAGATTCGTGTGCAGCACGACTCCTGTCGCGTTGATCACGCCTCGCAGTGACGCCGCGAGTTCAGCTCCAATCCGCGCAACAATTTGTTTTTCGAGATCCGCGACGGCCACGGATAGTGTTTCGACCGCCGCTTGTTGGCGCACGTCGGCCAGCGCGCGACGCGTAATTTCCACCGTGAATTCGCGGCCAGCCCGCCGGCACAATTCAGCAATCTTCGGCCGGTTCAGCAGTTCGTCGACAGAAGGAATTTGCCGCAGGATCCCGGCGCGCTCCTCTTGAACCCGTACGCTGCGCTCTGACGATGTGGCCATTCCAGCCATTTCAACATACGCCGCGCGGGGACGCAACGGCGCCCTTTATACCCTTCCGACACCAGTTCTTGCGCAAGGCATTGACGCCCCAGAGGAGCCGGCTCTACGATGGTTAGGAGCACCTCCCTTCATCCATATTTTAACGCAAACCTATGCCCACTACGCCCGAAGAAGACCTCGTCCAACTCGAAAAAGACATCCGCACCCTGAAGATCGAGTACGAACAGTTTTTCGGCGGCGGCCGCAAACGTCCTCCGGCGGATACGCAGTGGCGCGTCGAGTCTCTGATCAAGCGCTATAGCGATCGCGGCGCTCAGATGAGCTATTCGCAGCGCTTTCGTTACACCAACATCGCGCAAACGTTCGCGAAATATTGCGAAATTTGGCGCAAGAAGATTAAAGAACGGGAAGAAGGCACGACGCATCGTCATTTTGGCGCTGCGGCCAAGGCGATTGAAACCCAGCGTGCCACGTCGGCAGGGCACGCAGAACCGAAGCGTCCGGCCCAAGGCGAGCCCGCGGCGCCGTTCGCTATGTCATTTTCGGACCCGGAGCACGAAACGAAGAAAATCGAGAAGCTCTACCAAAAATTGGTCGCGGTGCGCACGGCCGCGGGTGAAAAGGGCGGAACGCCGAGCTTCGAGGATTTTGGGAAATTTGTTCGGGAGAAAACCCGTGAACTTAAGGGCAAGAAGCGCAGTGCCCAAATCGAATACACCGTCAGCGTCGAGGACGGCCGCGTCAA
The DNA here is from genome assembly GCA_027307115.1 of Acidobacteriota bacterium. Taxonomy (GTDB): domain Bacteria; phylum Acidobacteriota; class Terriglobia; order Acidiferrales; family UBA7541; genus DAHUXN01. Next base: position 33,362 of record DAHUXN010000035.1, on the reverse strand, counting down.
ACTAAAGGCCCGCGTCAGCGGCTGATTTTTACATTGTGCATCCGTTTCAATTCAGCAAGTTAGAGCAACAGAGCCCCGCGGGATAGCGGGATAGTCACCCAATGGTGCGGTTCGCCGCAAATACCTGACAACGCGACAATTTATGTTGAGCGTGTGAGAGAGAACCCTTGTTCGCGGTCTGAGCCCGTGATACATAGGCCTAATGAGAGTGCGTGCGCCAGTCCTCGTGCTGTCTGTGCTCCTCTGCCATTTCGCCGCAGTCGCCCAATTACCAATAGCAGCGCCTTCGATTTTCATCAAAGCTGGGAAGCCGCTCGATGTTACCAAAGGCAGCTACATCGACAACGCTGGAATATGGATCGAGGGCGACCGCATCAAGGAAATTGGCCGCGCGCCGGATATTCAGTCGCATGTGCCGAAAAACGCTCAAGTCATCGACCTTGGCCGCGCAACTGTTTTGCCCGGGCTCATTGATTGCCACACACATCTCATGGCCCGCGTACCGGACACGCCCGACGGCTACACCCTGAACTTGGCGACGAAATCGCAAGCGTTTCGGGCGCTTGAAGGCGCGTTTGATGCCCGCATCACCCTGAACGCCGGATTTACTGCCGTTCGCGATGTCGAGAGTGAAGGCTCGGGATATGCCGACGTGGCCCTCCGCGATGCCATCAACCAAGGCCTGGCGGAGGGTCCGCGAATGCTGGTCGCCACACGCGGGATCGCCGCCGTGGGACAATACGAACCGTTTGGCGTGTCCCCCGACCTGACTGACTTTCCCACGGGTGCGCAGATGGTCAGCGGAGTCGAGGAGGCCAGACGCGCCGTTCGCGAACAAATTGGCCATGGCGCCGACCTCATCAAAGTCTACGCCGATTGGCAATACCCCACGCTCACCGTCGAGGAGATTCGCGTCATAGTGGAAGAAGCACATAGACAGGGACTCAAGGTGGCTGCTCACGCCACTACGCCTGAGGGTATCCGGAATGCAGTGACCGCTGGCGTCGATTCGATCGAGCACGGACATCGGGCGGACAGACAAGATCTGGAGCTGATGAAGGCGAAGGGAACTTTCTTGGTTCCAACTGTCGGAGTGATCGATGCCCTTGTTGAAAAAAGCAAGAATGAACAACTAAGCCCCGAACAGATCAAGGCACGTGACGCTTTCCTGCAAGGCGTCCAGCGAGTAATCCAGCAAGCGATGAGCCTGGGTGTGAAAATTGCCTCGGGGTTTGACGCAAGCAGCCCTGATAGACAGGGCAAGAATGCCAACGAATTGCTTGCACTGACCAAACGCGGGATGCCGCCGCTGGACGCAATTCGCGCTGCTACCATGAACGCGGCGGAGTTGCTTGGCTGGCAAAACCGCGTCGGTACCCTTGAACCGGGAAAGTATGCAGACTTGATCGCTGTGGAAGGCGATCCACTCGTCGACATTACTGTACTGCAGCACGTCAAATTTGTCATGAAGGGGGGAGCCGTCGTCAAGAACACCTTTTCGCCGTAAGGATTAGGTGAATTTCCAAAACTTGACAGCTCTCAAATTTTTCCTGCTCTTCCTCTTTTCCATTCCCGCGCAACCGCATACACTGGTGTGCCTTTTTCATCTCGGAGGTAAGTGTGGCAATTGAGCGGGCCCTGATTAGCGTGTTTGATAAAACCGGCGTCGTCGAATTTGCACGGCAGCTCTCGCAACTGAAGATCGAAATTGTTTCGACGGGAGGTACGGCGCGTCTTCTCCGCGAAGCGGGTGTTCCGGTGCGCGATGTTTCAGAGCTGACCGGCTGGCCCGAAATGCTTGGTGGGCGCGTCAAAACGCTTCATCCCAAGGTTCACGGAGGCATTCTATTCCGGCGCGGCAGTGCGGACGACCGTAAACAAACGGCCCAACACGCGATTTCTCCGATTGATATCGTTGTCGTGAATCTCTACCCTTTTTCCGCAACGGCGAGCAAAGCCGGAGTCACTGCCGAGGAATTGATCGAAAATATCGACATCGGCGGACCCACGATGATTCGCTCCGCGGCCAAGAATTTCGAGAGCGTCGCCGTCGTCACGGATTCGGCCGACTATCCTCGCGTGCTTGAAGAGCTGGTTTCTGCCCGCAAAATCAGCCTCGAAACGCGCCTCGATCTCGCGCGCAAGGCTTTCGCGCTTACGGCGCGCTACGATGGAGAAATTGCCACGCAACTCGAACGCCTGACGGCGGATCGCGAACTTCATCTAGCCGCGTCGCCGGAGCGCCTGCCATTCCGTCTGCATTATGCTTTTGAGCGTAAGCAACTCATGCGCTACGGCGAAAATCCGCATCAACAAGCCGCGCTATATGTTCCGGCGGGCCGCTCGTCTCACGGATTTGCCGCGGCGCGGCAGCTTCAGGGGAAAGAGCTTTCTTACAACAATTTGGTGGACCTTGACGCCGCGTGGTCGCTCGCCCGGGAATTTTCCTCTCCCGCGGCTATCATCATCAAACACAACAATCCGTGCGGCGCGGCGGAACACACCAATCTCGCGGAAGCGTATCGGCGAGCGCTTGCGTGCGATCCAGTCTCTGCCTTTGGCGGGGTGATCGCATTCAACCGTTCTCTGGACGAGGAGACCGCCGAAGAGGTCGCTAATCTCTTTGCCGAATGCATAGCTGCGCCGGGTTACGATGCGGCGGCGCAGGAGAAGCTTGCCGCGAAGAAAAATCTGCGCCTGCTGGAGATGCCTGTCGAAAAATCGCCGGTTGAGCTCGAACTCAAGCGCATTGACGGCGCTCTGCTGGTGCAAGAGCCCGACAATCGCGCCCTGAACGAATCGGAGCTGAAGATCGTCACCGAACGCGCTCCAAGCGATGCCGAGCACCACACCATGTGGTTCGCGTGGAAGGTTTGCAAGCATGTAAAGTCCAACGCAATTGTCTTTGCTCGCGACGGCCAAACCCTCGGAGTCGGCGCCGGCCAGATGAGTCGCGTAGATTCCGTCAAGATTGCCATCATGAAAGCCCGAACGTCGCTCGCCGGAAGCATTGTCGCGTCCGATGCTTTCTTTCCATTTCCTGACGGTGTGGAGGAAGCTGCGAAGGCAGGCGCGACGGCCGTGATTCAGCCGGGCGGTTCCGTTCGCGACCCGGAAGTCATCGCCGCCGCCAATCGCCTTGGGCTCGCCATGGTTTTCACAGGCATCCGGCATTTCCGCCACTGACGTAAAGCTGCTGCCTCGCATCCAATTCAAATAGGTATCGCGCAAATGGCAACAATCCGCGGGGGAAGCCTTTGACCCTCGCAGCGGCCTAGACCATAATGAAGGTGTATCCCGGAGCTCGCATGAAGACGCAACGAATCGGCACAATTCTCGCCATCGCGTTCTGCGCAACAGGCGCGGCCGCACAAACAGTTGCGCCAGCGTCGCAAGCATCCAAGTCTGCCGGCGCCCCTCTATATTCACAAGCGGATCAATCGAAGCGCGCGGAAGCTTATACGGATTTCATGCTGGGGCACCTAGCGGAGCAGCAGTTTGACGAAACCGGCAAGTCCGAACTGGCCAGCCAGGCCATTGAGTATTATCAGAAGGCGCACGCGCTTGATTCCGACGCGGCCATCACGGAACGCCTTGCCGAAGTGTATGCAGCCTCACAACGCACCGACGAAGCGATTCGCCAGGCGAAGTCCGCCCTTGAGCAAGATCCAGATAATCTCGCCGCGCATCGCCTGCTCGCTCGCATTTACATCCACAATCTGGGCGACATGAACCCTGACAGCGGCCAGAAGGAAATGATTTCACTGGCGGTCGAGCAGTTGAAGGCTGTCCAGCGGCTCGATCCCACGGACGTGGAATCGCAGCTTTGGCTTGCTCATCTATATGGATTCCAAAATAAACCCCAACAAACCGAACAAGTGCTGCGCGGAATCTTGAGCCATTCAGCGGACAATGAAGGCGCACTGGAGCAACTCAGCCAGCTTTATTTGGACGAAGGGCGCCCGCAGGACGCGATTTCTGTGCTAAAAAATGCCGCCAGCAGTTCAAACAGCGCCGCACTGTACGATCTTCTCGGCACCGCCTACGCCAAGTCGAATAACTTTCCAGGAGCAGAAGAGGCGTTCCAGCGCGCTGTCACCCTCGAACCGGATGAGGCCAGCCATCGCAAAGGTCTGGCGCAGGCCCTGCTCTCCGATCACAAATACGAGCAAGCTCTCAGCCAGTACGAGCGCCTGACGAAAATTGAGCCCGACAATCCGGAAAACTATCTGCGCATGTCGCAAATCTATCGCCATCTCAATCAGCTCGATAAATCCGAAAACAATTTGATGCAAGCGAAGAAGTATGCGCCCGGGAGTCTGGAGGTGCTGTACAACGAAGCGCTGCTTTATGAAGCGCAAGCGCGCTACAAAGACGCCATACAGGTTCTCTCCGACGCCATCGCCGGCGTGAAGGCGCAGCAGCAAGAGGGCCAGCCGGCTCCGAACGCACTGACGATCCTTTACGAGCAGCTGGGCATGGCCTATCGGCAAAGTGGAGATTTCTCCTCCGCTGAACGTTCTTTTGAAGACATGCAGCAACTCGGTCCGGCCTCGCAAAAGCGAGGCGAGCTACTGTTGATTGATACTTACCGCACGAGTGGTGATATCAAGCGCGCGATCGCCGAAGCCGAAAAGGCCCGTACTGCCGATCCCGCCGATCAGAGTCTGGCGGTGACGTACGCGATGCTTCTCGGCGACAATGGCCAGACGGACGACGCCACGAAGGTCCTTCGTTCGCTGATTCATGGGAATCAGACGGACCGCGAGACCTATCTCGATCTTGCGCAGATCGAAGAGCGCGGCAAACGCTATGCCGATGCCCAAACCGATGCGAACAAGGCCCTGAGCATGTCTCAGGACGATTCCGACAAAGAGACCGTGTGGTTTCTTCTGGGTTCGATTTATGACGGTCAGAAGCAATACGATCAGGCCGAGCAAATGTTCCGTAAGGCCCTGGCCATTAATCCCCACGATGCCATGGTGCTGAACTACTACGGCTACATGCTTGCTGATCGTGGCATTCGCCTGGATGAAGCAATCACGATGATTCGCAGCGCCGTGGTCGAGGACCCCACCAACGGCGCTTACCTCGACAGCCTTGGATGGGCCTACTACAAGCAGGGCAACCTCGCTGAAGCCCAGCAATACCTGCAACAGGCCGTCTCCCACAGCGCCAACGATCCTACTGTCCTCGGCCATCTGGGTGAAGTCTACGCAAAGCTGGGTCAAACAGGCCGCGCGGAGCAAACCTGGGAGAAGGCTTTGGTCTACTGGCACAAAGCTCTCCCTGCCGATTATGAAGCGGAGAAAGTCTCCGACCTGGTGACCAAGCTGAAAAATCTGAAACGCCACCGCGTCGCGGAGAAATCCGTCGGCGGCGACCCCAAACCGTAATATTCTCTGCGAATGAAGCGATCCGTTCGTCTTCCCGCCTTCGCGAAAATCAATTTGTGCCTCCATATCGTCGGCCGGTTTCCCGACGGCTATCACGAGCTGCGCACAATTTTTCAGTCGATTTCTCTTCACGACACTTTGGAACTGGAATTATCCACTGGAAAAGAAATCAGCCTTGAGATTGACGACTCTTCACTTCCCGCGGATTCCACGAATCTGGTCTGGCGCGCCATCGACGCCTTGCGCCACGAGCTTGGTCTTCGTCAAGGAGTCCACGCGAAGCTCACGAAGGTGATCCCTGTTGCTCGCGGCCTTGGCGGCGGCTCCAGCGATGCGGCCGCGGCGCTCACTGGCTTGCTGCGCTTGACGCGGCGTCAGCTTTCGCTTCCGCGGCTCATGGAAATCGCCGCAGACTTGGGCGCTGACGTGCCTTTTTTCCTCTTCGGAGGATGTGCTCTGGGTGTCAATCGTGGCGACGAGATTTATCCTCTTCCTGATACGGACCGCAGAACCATCCTCGTTGTTTCTCCGCGCGACATTGGTGTGAGCACGCGCGACGCCTATGCCTGGCTCGACCAGCGATTAACCAAGTCCCGTCAATTGACAAAACCCGTCGCGAACCATAGAATATGGAGTTTCTGCGCTCTGTGCTGGAGTCGGCAGGACAGTGGCATCTCAAATGACTTCGAGGCCGCCGTTTTTAGCCGTCACCCCCGTTTAGCTAAAATCAAACGGACTTTGCTTCAGGGAGGAGCCGCGGAAGCCGCGCTGGCGGGTAGCGGGTCGGCGGTGTTCGGAGTCTTCCGAAACCCAGCGCAGGCGCGCCGAGTCGCTCGAGAGTTTCCGAAAGAACAGGTTTTCGTAGCGAGAACCCTCTCTAGGGAAGACTACCGCAGGGCTATGCTCCAGCGGACAATTGTCTGACAAGTTCGTTCAAAGGGCCCGATTAAGAATCGTCCGAGAGGTTCGTGTTGGCTGACGACAAGTTCAAGATTTTCAGTGGCAGCGCTAACCCCGCACTCTGCGAGGCCATTTGTCATTATCTGGGCGTGCCGCGCGGCCGCGCCGAGCGCGGTCAATTCAGCGACGGCGAATCGCGTTTCCAAATTCTTGAAAACGTCCGCGGCGCGGATGTTTTTGTGGTCCAAGCCTGCTGCCATCCGGTCGATTTTCATTTGATGGAGCTTTTATTGATGGTCGACGCGTTCAAGCGCGCTTCGGCTTGGCGCGTCACAGCCGTGATTCCGTATTACGCCTATGCCCGCCAGGATCGTAAAGACCGTCCGCGCGTGCCGATTTCGGCGAAGCTCGTAGCTGACCTGCTCGAGACGGCTGGCGCGAGCCGGGCACTAACTCTCGATCTTCATGCGCCGCAGATTCAGGGCTATTTCAACGTGCCTGTCGATCACTTATTTGCCGCGCCGGTTCTCGTCGAGTATTTTCAGAAGCGTGGGCTTCACGCAATTACCGTTGTTTCGCCTGACGCAGGCGGCGTTGAGCGCGCGCGTTTCTTCGCAAAAAAAATGGACGCGCCTTTGGCTATCGTCGACAAGCGCCGCATCGACGTGAATGTCAGCGAAGTGATGAATATCGTCGGTGACGTCAAGGGACGTCCCGCGCTGGTGATTGACGACATCATTGACACGGCCGGCACGCTCGTCAAGACGGCCGAAGCCCTTTTGAAGGAAGGCGCCACGGAAGTTTATGCGGGCTGCACGCACGCGATTCTCTCCGGGCCTGCCGTCGATCGAATTTGCAAGTCGCCGATAAAGGAAGTGATCGTCACGGATTCGGTGCCGCTGTCGCCGGAAGCGAAAAAAGTGCCCAAAATTAAAGTGCTGAGCGTCGCCGAACTCCTGGCGCGCGGCATTCGTTCGATTCACGAAGAAACTTCAATCAGTGAGCTGTTCATCTAGGGCAGCGAAGGGAAGGAATGTATGGAAGTGTTTGTCGTTGAAGCCACGCCGCGTGAAGAACGCGGCAAGGGTGTTGCCCGGCGCATTCGCCGCACGGGTTTGGTCCCCGCCGTTCTCTACGGCGGCAAAAATAAACCGGTTCCGATGACCGTCAACGCTCGTCAAGTAGCGCGCATTCTCCGTTCAGAGACGGGTCACAACACGATTTTCAGTGTGCAGGTCGCCGGCAATAAAGAAGAGAAAGCCATGGTGAAGGACTGGCAAGTCGATCCCGTCAGTGGCGCCTTGCTGCACGTGGATTTGCTGCGCATCGCCATGGACGTGCGCATGCGCGTCCGCGTCCCAGTGCACGTTTTCGGCGAGCCGGAGGGCGTCAAACTGCAGGGCGGCGTTTTCGAAATGGTCACGCGCGAAGTCGAACTCGAATGCTTGCCCGGCGATATTCCGGAAGAATTCAAAGTCGACGTAAGTGGCTTGACCATCGGCAAGCAACTCCGCGCTGCCGACCTTCCCTTTGACCCGGACAAAGTGAAACTGGTCACCGACCCGCAGCGCGTTCTGGCGCACGTCGTGATTCTGAAGAAGGAAGAAGAAGTGGCGCCCGCCGAAGCTGTGGCAGCCACCGAGGCAGTTGCGGCCGAGCCCGAAGTCATCAAGAAGGGCAAGAAAGAAGTCGAGGAAGGCGAAGAGGGCGCCGAACCCGAAAAGGCCGAGAAAACCGAAAAGAAGGGAAAAGAGAAATAGTAAAGCCGCACCGTGGTTTGGCGCCGGGGCAACATTTTGGCTGGCGCCGCAAATGGGGACGCGCGGATGCGAATCATCGTGGGCCTGGGCAATCCCGGCCGCGAATATGCCTGGACACCGCATAACCTTGGTTTCCAGGTGATGGATTGTCTTGCGGATCGTTTTGCGATCCGCATCACCCGCCCGGAAGGGCAGTCGGTGATCGGAGTCGGTCGGATCGCCGGGTATGACGTGGTGCTTGCAAAGCCCCAGACGTTTATGAACTTGAGCGGCCACGCCGTGGCTGATTTGATTGCGCGGTACGAGGCGGATCCAGCGGAAACGATTGTCGTCAGCGACGAAGCGGCTTTGCCGTGGGGAATGATTCGCATTCGTGAACGCGGCAGCGCAGGGAGCCACAACGGGTTGAAGTCTGTGATTGGTGCGCTGGCAACGGATGAGTTTTTACGGGTCAGGCTGGGTATCAAGCCTGAACACCCTGTAAACGATTTGGCAGCTTATGTCCTCGCCCCGATGGGCAAGGACGTCCGCAAAGTGGCGGATGCGATGATCGTCGAAGCCGGGGATGCCGTGGAAATGATTCTCGCGGAAGGCACGGGCCGCGCGATGGCGCACTTCAACCGGCGCGCCACGCCGCCAGAAGAAGCCGCCGGATAGAATTTCTCATTTGAGGACGAAAAGAGGAGCCATGGAAGAAAGACTGTATGACCTGATCTTCATTTGCCGGCCAGACACGCCGGAGACGGAGATCGATAAACTGATCGCCACGCTCACGCATGCCGTCGAGGAAAAGCAGTCGAAAGTCGAAAAAGTCGAGAAGTGGGGCACGCGCCGGCTCGCCTATCGCGTCAAGAAATTGCGCGAAGGTTTTTATGTGTACATGGTGCTTCGCTCGAGCCACGGAGAGCTTTTTAAGGAATTGGAGCGCCGCTTGCGCGTTTCCGATGCCGTCGTTAAGTATCTGACCGTGCGCCTCGACGAAGAGATCAAGCGGCAGGAGAAATTGTCCAAGCGCCGCGAGAAGCGCAACGCGCGGCGACCCCGCAAAACTGCACCTGCCGCTCCCGGCGCCGAACAGGCCGCGACGGCGGCTGGATAGGGAGAAAATTCAATGGCCGACGAAACACACGCACCGCAGCAGCATGCACCGTTTCACCATTCTTCATCGCATTCGGGCGGGCGACCGCCTGGTGGAGGCGGTGGCCCCGCAGGCAGCAGGCCGCCGGGACCGCGCCGTGGAAAGCGCAATTACGTCCGCAAAAAGAAGGTCTGCCGCTTCTGCGTCGATAAAGTTGATCTGATTGATTACAAAAAGCCGGAGATTCTCCAGTCGTTCGTCCAGGAGCGCGGCAAGATTCTCCCGCGGCGAATGACCGGCACTTGCGCACGCCATCAACGCTGGCTGACGATTGCCATCAAGCGCGCGCAAAACATAGCTCTTTTGCCGTTCGCGTCAGAGTTGTAAGGCGGCACGGAACGAAACTCGAGGATAAACCCATGGAAATTATTTTGCAGGAAGATGTCGACAAGTTGGGCAATCGAGGCGAAGTGGTCACCGTCGCGGAGGGCTACGCGCGCAATTATCTGTTGCCGCAGAGGCTCGCCATCGCCGCAAATTCTTCCAACATGCGGCGTCTCGAAAAAATGCGCGCGGCTTTCTCCAAGAAGGAAGCCACCGAGCGCGAGGGCGCGCAGAAACAGGCGGAATTACTTTCCGCCGTCGCTTTGAAGCTTTCTCGCAAAGCCGGCGAAAACGATCAGCTCTTTGGGTCGGTCACTTCCGCGGACATTGCTGATGCGCTCGCTGCGCAGGGCTATACCATCGACAAGCGCAAAATCCAGCTCAACGACCCGATCAAAACCGTCGGCGAATACCCTGTCGCAATCAAGCTCTACCGCGACGTCATCGCTACGGTGAACCTCACGGTCGAGCGCGAAGCCTGAGGGTCACGCTGTTTTTTCTCGGCGTCGGCATTATCGTCCGGCGCCGTTTTTCATTTTGTTTTAAGCATCGGAACGTTCGTTCTTTTGCACAACCTCCTGTGAATTCCACAGCCGCGACACGTTGACTTCGCTCTCCGAGCCGCACAGAATGTCCCGCGCTAGCTCGAACAAGCATTCCGATTCCTGAACTTCCATGGCGGAGCGAAAAACCGTTGCGTCAGTGGCAGCTCTAGGCGAAAATAAAGCGAATCAATATGGCTCAGGATACGACTCTCGAACGTCCTCTCCCTTACAGCGCTGGCGCGGAACGCAGCGTCCTCGGAGCCATCCTCCTCGACAATCATTCCTTCAACATTGCCGTCGAGAAATTGAAAGGCGATGACTTTTTTCTCGATCAGCATCGCCGGATTTTCGAGCGCATCGTTGAACTCGCCGAGGCGCAACAAGCCATCGATCTGATCACTCTCAGCGAATGCCTTGATCGTCACGGGGAACTCGAATCGGCGGGCGGTCCCGCCTATCTTTCGCAATTGATGGACGGCCTGCCGCGCGCGACCAACGTCGAGCACTACGTCCGCATCGTCAAGGAAAAATCGGTTCTTCGCCATCTGATCCGCACGGCTGAAGTGATTATGCAGCGCGCCCTCGACGCCGAAGACGACGCCGACGCAATCCTCGACAAAGCTGAGTCCGATATTTTCCAAGTCGCCGAAGAACGCGTCCGCGCCGGCCTGATCGGCGTCAAGGACCTGATTAGGGATAATTATTCCCGGCTCGAAAAAATGATGGAGGAGGGGCGCCGCCTCACCGGCGTCCCCACGGGATATCTGAATCTCGACAACGACACGGCCGGCCTGCAGGCCGGTGAACTGATTATTCTCGCTGCGCGGCCGTCGATGGGGAAGACCTCGCTGGCACTGAACATCGCTGAAAATGTCGCGCTCAGCAACGAACCGCGCGCGGTCGCAATTTTCAGCCTCGAAATGTCGAAAGAGTCTCTGCTGATGCGCTTGCTGGCCTCGCAAGGCCGCGTCGATGCGCACAAGTTCCGCACCGGCCATTTGGGACATGAAGACTGGGCGAAAATCGGTCAAGCTCTCGCGCGCCTCGGCGATGCGCCACTCTGGATTGACGATTCCGCTTCATCCACCGTGATGGAAATGGGCGCGAAAGCCCGGCGTCTGAAGCGCGACAAGGGCCTCGACCTTGTGATCGTTGATTATCTTCAGCTCATCGCCGCGCGCGGCCGCTTCGGCAATCGCAACGAAGAAGTTTCGAGCATTTCCCGCTCCCTCAAGGGTCTCGCAAAGGAATTGAAAGTTCCTGTGCTCGTCTTGAGCCAGTTGACCCGCGCGCCTGAGCGCGAGGACCGCAAACCGCAATTGGCCGACCTCCGCGAATCCGGCGCCATCGAGCAGGACGCTGACGTCGTCCTCTTCATTCATCGCCCGGGTTTTTACAAGACCGATCTTCCCGACGAGGAACGCGCCAAGTCTGAACTCATCATCGCCAAGCAGCGCAACGGCCCAACCGGCAGCCTCGATTTCGTCTTCATCAATCGCCATACGCGCTTCGAACAAGCCGCTCCGGATTCTTTTGGTCCTATGCCTGAATAGCTCGATCTGGCTCTTGCAAACTTCGCGGTACAGCGCTCTTTACCGTGTTTCCCTGGCAACGCCGCGTGGCCCTTGACCCGCGCTCGTCTTGTGGCGGTCCGTCAGAATTAAATGATATCGCTTCCCGCGTCGAGCTAAGCGCATTGCCCAAAGTGACTTCCGGGAGTTTTTCAGAAGTGCTACAACTGCGGTTGTTCCGGCACGCCTTTTGCTCCAGCACCGTCGGTGTTTACTAGAAGCGGGGCAAGCGAGGGAATTCAGGTTACGCCTCCGCGCGCGGCGAGGTACGCTTTTAGTTTACGCATAACCACATTACTAATGAACCGCCGAATCCAATTCGAAGGGCGTCCTGTCTGGGCTGAGGTTTCTCTCTCCGCGATCACCCACAATCTGCGCCTGATCCGCCGCAAAATCGGCGCGAAACGCAAAATCCTCGCCGTCGTTAAAGCGAATGCTTATGGCCTCGGCGCGGTCGAAGTCAGCAAACACCTTGCGCATCTGGGAGTTCAGGCCTTTGGCGTGACCTGTTCGGCTGAAGGAATCGAATTGCGCGAAGCGGGAATTCGCCAGCCGATTCTCCTCCTCACCGGCTTTTGGCCCGGCGAAGAAAAGCGCATTCTGCAATTCAACCTGACGCCCACGATTGCCCGCGTTGATCAGGTTCGCGCGCTCGAACGTGCCGCGGCGAAATCGCGCGCGCGCAAATCCGCCAAGAAATTCGCCTTCCACCTTAAAATCGATAGCGGTATGAATCGCCTCGGGATTTCCCCCGACGAAATCGGAGCGTTCATCCGCGAATACGCCGCGTGCGCGCATCTTAAACTGGCCGGCGTATTCACGCATTTCGCTTCTTCTGACGATTTTCGCACCGCGCAAAACGAGCAGCAGGAAAAAGTGTTCAGCGAAGCCCTGGCGCAATTGCGCGAAGGCGGAATTTCGCCCAGCACAATCCACATGGCGAATAGCGGTGCTATCTGCGCGCGCGAGTCTACATGGTCGGACATGGTACGTCCCGGCGCTGTTCTCTATGGCTATCATCAGGGATTTGAGCCGGCCGAGGTCGCGGCCAATGTCAAAAAAGATATGCAGCTCAAGCCGTGCCTCAGCTTCCGTGCGCGCATTATTTCTCTGCGTGAAGTCGCTGCGGGAGAGCCCGTGGGCTACAGCGCGAAATTTGTCGCTGATCGTCCTTCGCGCATCGCGGTGATCGCGGCGGGCTATGCCGACGGGATCGTGCGCCAACGCAGCAATCGCGGCTGTGTAATCGTCCGAGGGCGCCTTGTACCTCTTGTGGGTACAATTTCCATGGATCTTTCCATGGTGGACGTCACGGATGTTCCCGGCGCCGCGGTCGGCGACGTTGCAACCATCTACGGAGAGGATGGCAAAGTCGCCATTCACGCCGACCAAATCGCCCGCCAAATCGGCACCGTCACCTCCGACTTGCTCTGCGCGCTTGGACGCCGCGTTCCTCGCTTTTACACTCGCTGAATCTTTTCCTGCAGCACGGGCCCGGTGGTATACTCATCTAAGTTACCCATAAATTTAGTTTTCCATTCATACCGGTTGCAGTCGGAGAGCCTTAATAGTGCCGGACAGCATTCTGTAGGCGCATGGATGTATTTTTCAGGAATTCATATCTAAATTTTCATAAAAGGGGCCACGATGACGCGCACTTTTAACTCATCCAATCGTTCCTCTGTTCCCGGTGACCCAGAAAGTTCCCCCGAGAAGCCGATATCGTTTTCCAGACCAGACACCGGTGGTGTGGGCGGTTTCTGGGACATGTTCGCGATTCGGCTGATCTTCACCGTAGTGTGCGTCGCCGCCGGCTACCACTTCCGCCCATTTAGCTTGTCGCATCTTCTGGGCGCGATTGCGGGGTTTGTTTTCGCATTCGCCGTCATTCTTTTTGAGGTTCGTCTGCGCCGCGCAAGTCTCCGTCGGTTGATCGGTGCCGTGATCGGCTCAATCCTGGGCATTTTGGGCGCTTACCTCACCACCCTTGTGCTGGTCCACACGTCGATGCCGGAGAGCACCCGCTCATTCATCAGCCTCGCTGTGTTTCTGGTGATGGCTTATATCGGCTTGATCGTTGGCGCGAATAAGGGAGACATGCTCAATCTCCAGGCCCTCGGCGGCCTTTTTGGCACCGAACGCGGCTCCCGCCAAATTTACAAAGTTCTCGACACCAGCGTCATCATCGACGGGCGCGTCGTCGACATCGCCGAGGCTCACTTCATCGACGGAACAATCATCATTCCGCAATTCGTTCTGCGTGAACTCCAAATGGTCGCTGATTCTGCTGATCCGCTGCGCCGCCAGCGGGGCCGTCGCGGTCTCGAGGTCTTGCAGCGCATCCAGAAAATGCCCCATCTGGATGTCCAGATTGCCGAGGATGATTTTCAGAACATTGCCGAAGTAGATCTCAAGCTTATCGAGCTCGCCAAACGCTACGACGCGAAGATCATCACCAACGATTTCAATCTGAACAAAGTCGCCACTCTTCAAGGCATAGAAATTCTCAACGTCAACCAACTCGCCAACGCTCTCAAGCCCGTCGTGCTCCCAGGTGAGACCATGCGCGTTTTCATCCTTCGCGAAGGCAAGGAATACAATCAGGGCGTGGCCTATCTCGACGACGGCACCATGGTTGTCGTGGATGGCGCGCGCAAAATGATCAACAAAACCATCGATATCTCCGTCACGTCGGTGCATCAGACCACTGCCGGCAAAATGATCTTTGGACGTTATGATGAGCGCGGTGAGCAGAATTCTGCTCGCACGATGCAACCGTTGCCCGGTTCCGCTGCTGAACAGGCTGCCTTTCGCTCGTCCGCGCCTGAGTTGCGCTCCTCTGATCCCGGCGCGCCTGCGGAACGCGACCGTCCCTCCCGTCCGCTTACGCCGGAGACCGGCCGCACCTAGCGCTCCGGTGGCCTGATTCCCACGGGCGCATATTTATCTGTTACTTTGAATGCGATAGACTACGTCTCCCGAATGAGCCGAATCGCCGCCATCCTTCCCGCCGCCGGACTCGGCACCCGTATGGGTTCCGAGGTCCCCAAGCAATTCCTCGAACTCGACGGCATGCCAATCGTAGTGTTCACGCTTCGGCGGTTATCGCAGTGCACGGCCATCTCGGAATTTCTAATCGCCACGCGTTCTGACGAAGTTCAGGCCCTCGAACGGCGCTTGTCAAAAGAAGACTTCGGCCGTCCAGTCCACGTGGTGACGGGTGGTGAGACGCGCCAGCAATCCGTCGGCAACGCCCTGGCGAAAATTTCAGCCGATACGGAGCTGGTTCTTGTCCACGATGCCGTGCGTCCGTTCATCACGCGCGAGCAAGTGGATCGCGTCATCGCCGAAGCCAGCACTCGTGGCGCCGCGATTCTCGGCGTTCCCGCAATCGACACGGTCAAGGAAGTTCGCCGCGCCACGCTTCCCGAGGATGTCGCGCTGATTTCCGCCACCATTCCGCGCGAACGAATTGTTCTGGCGCAAACGCCGCAAGCCTTCCAGGTCGCAGTGCTGAAAGAAGCCTTCGCGCGCGCCGATCAGGATGGTTTCACCGCGTCCGATGAAGCAGCTCTCGTCGAGCGGACGGGCCGCGATGTTTATGTCGTCCACGGATCCGAACGCAATATCAAAATCACTCGCCCCGCCGACATGGAACTCGCGCGTTTCTACCTCGACCAGGAGCGTCATCACAAATAATCATGTTCGAGAAATTCAGCTTCGAGAAATTCAACGACGAAGCGCGCCGCTGCATCTTCATGGCCCGTCTCGCGGCCATCACGGAAAAATCCAAGAATATCGGTTTGCCGCACGTTCTCGCGGGCATTCGCAAGGAAAGCCCAGCGATATTCAGAAATGTGAATTGGGCGAAGCTGCCCCTAAAGCTTGCTCGACTTTCGCCGGAAAACCTTCACTCGGCAAGCCAGTCGACCGGCGAGATTCCCCTAGACGCCAAGGCCAAGCGCGTCCTCGTTGCTGCGCCCGAGCTTGCGAAAAAACTCCATGCCGAGCAAGTCACGCCCACGCACCTTCTCGCAGCTATCCTTGCCTCCGACGCGAGACTCCGCAAACAATTTAAGAAGGCGGGCATGGCCCAGGCTCCTGCGAAGTCCGCTGGCAGTGAGCGCGGCAAGTCTTCAGAGCGAGCGCGCATCTCGCGTTCTGGAATTGGCTACGACCTTCATCGCCTCGCTGTCAATCGCAAATTAATGATCGGCGGCATCGAAGTCCCTTTTGAGAAGGGCTCGGTTGGCCATTCCGACGGTGACGTTCTGGGTCACGCCATTTGCGACGCCTTGCTCGGCGCGGCCGGTCTTGGCGATATCGGCACCCATTTCCCGGACACCGACCCCCAGTGGCGCGGCGTTTCGAGTCTGGTTTTTCTTCGACAAGTTCGCCAGTACCTCGAACGCAAAAATTGGAAAATCCGTCACATTGACGCCATCGTTGTCGCGGAGCGGCCCAAGCTGGGTCCTCATTTTCCCGCCATGCGCGAAGTCCTCGCGAAGGCCCTTGCGATTTCCGTTGAGCAAATCAACCTGAAGGCCAAGACGCACGAAGGCCTCGGTGAAATCGGCCGCGGCGAAGCCCTCGCTGCTCACGTCATCGCCACCATCGAAAGCTAACGAGTCGCTTGGGAGAAATACGTTTAATGAACCACCTCGCGGGATTTCATGCTGTCGAAGAAGCGCTCGTTGCCGGGCATCCGCTCGATCGCATACTTGTCGCCCGCGGACAACACGGCGGCCGCATCCAGAAGATTCTCGATCTCGCGCGCTCCCGCGGCGTTCCTGTGCGCTTCGAGGATCGCGTCCAACTTGATCGCGCCGCAGCCGCTGAACATCACCAGGGCGTCGTAGCCTTCACCGCCGCACGCGAAGTGCTCGACATCGAAGATCTTCTCGCCGGCCATTCGCAACGCGACGCCCAACGCGCCGATCAGTTGCTCGTTCTTCTCGACGGCATCGAGGACCCGCACAACGTCGGCGCAATCGTTCGCACGGCTCTCGCTGCGGGCGCTGCTGGATTGATCATCCCCGAGAGACGCGCCGCCGGGCTAACGGACACGGTAGCGCGCGTCTCCGCCGGCGCGCTCGCGCATCTGCCTGTCGCGCGCGTCAAAAATCTGGCGCGTGCCATGGAGCAACTCAAGGAAGCTGGCTTTTGGCTGATTGGCCTCGACGAACGCGCGGAAAAAAGCTACACCGAAGTGGATTACAAAGGCCGCATCGGCATCGTCATGGGAAGCGAAGGTACGGGGCTGCACGATCTCGTCCGCAAGCGCTGCGACTTCCTCGTTTCCATTCCCACCACCGGCCCCGTTCGCTCCCTCAACGTTTCCGTCGCCGCCGGCGTCGTCCTGTTCGAAGCTCTTCGCCACCGCATGCATACTTCGTAGATGATTCAAGTCTTGAATTCATTTGTCATACTGAATCAGCGAAAAAACCTCTGTCCCGTTCAGTTTTTCGCGCCCCTTCAAAAACTTTAACTCCACCGCAAATGCCGCTCCCGTAATTTCTGCGCCGAGTTGGCTCAGCAGTTGCACGGCCGCGGCCGCCGTCCCGCCCGTCGCAAGCAAATCATCGCAGATCAGCACGCGCTCACCGCGCTTCACGGCGTCCTGATGAATTTCCAGTTTATCCGTGCCGTATTCGAGCTGATACGTCACCTGCGCGGTCTTCCACGGTAACTTGTTCGCCTTTCGCACGGGAACGAAACCCGCACCCAGCCGGTACGCCAGCGCCGGCGCAAAAATAAATCCTCGCGCCTCGATCCCCGCCACCACATCAATCTTTTTGCCCTCGAATTTGTCGCCCAGCCTCTCGATCAAATCGTGGAATCCCTTTTTGTCCTGCAGCAGCGTCGTCAAGTCGTAAAACAAAATTCCCGCTTTCGGATAATCGGGAACTTCCCGGATCAATCTCTTCAGATCTTCCATTCGATTGGTTTGTCCTTTCGCCGGATCACGTGCTGCTATTTTCCGGCACGCATTTCATTCAAAAAGAATTCTCGACCGTGAAACCGTGCGTATATTTTTCTTCCATTTCCGCTTCTTCTTCCACTACTTCAGCCACCGAAGCGGCTCGCGGCCCGCGTTCGAGTTCCTTCTTCAGCGCCACAAGCTGGGCTTGTTCCCCTATCGCGTACACCTCCACGCGTCCATCGCCCAGGTTCTTCACGTATCCAGTCAATCCTAACCGCATCGAGACCCTCTGCGCGAAATATCGATACCCTACACCCTGCACAGTTCCCGAAACGTAATAAGTTCTGGCAATCCTTGCCTGTTCCAATTCGAAATTCCCCGTTCTCCGCTCGACGCGAGATTCTAGCAGACGTACTCGAATTGGCCAGCGCATTGCGCATGCAGGGCTTCTTGCGCAAAAGTGAAAAACCTTTGCAGACAATTCCGGAAGCCAGCAGGAATCGGTGTCAGAGGAGAGTTATTGCATTGAAAATGCAGCTACTTATATTTAGTTCTGCGCTTTGCTTTCTTTGGACCTCGGTTTGCTACAGACAACCCGATATCTCGATTACTGTCTCTCTGCCTAGAGGTGAAGAATGAAGACGCTCTGCGCTTTTGCAATTGGCTTTGCGCTAATCTTGTCGGCGGGCGCTGCTTACGCCACTTCCGCGCCCATAGATCCGACCATCATCCTCCGCGACCCTACTTGCAGCCCTAGCACCCTGTGTACTGTGGTCAACGGCTCGTTCGACTTGCAAGTCGACAGCACCGGCGGCGGGAGTTTCCTCATTAAGAACAATTCCGGGTTCACGTGGACCAGTCTCTCCATGACCCTCCTCGCCCCTTCAAATGAGAGTGTGTTCGGTTGCGATGGCGGCGTATTCTTTCAGAATTGCTCCATCGGCATAACCGGGCCCGGATCGAACGGCACGAATGTGGTCGATGCGTTCTTCTTCGGCCTCGGGTCTTGTCAGAACGGCAACACCAATTGCCAAGGCCTCGCAAGCGGATTTGCGATTGTTTTTGACCTGAATACTCAGTGTGCACAGAACGTGTCCAGTTGCGGCAGCTGGCAGCCGAACTCCCTCGCAAGTGTGACGCCCAATCCTGAACCAGAGACTTTTGTGCTCTTGCTCACGGGTTTTCTGCCCTTGCTGCCGTTTCGCAAGAGGCTCTTCAACTCGCGGTCTTCCGCTTAACAACCGCCTCGCCGGCCTCAATTATCGGAATTCCTCTACGGCGTAAACCGATACGCTGCTCTTTGGAGAAGCGTTTCGTCGGCGACCGCGCCTTTCAAGGGGACCATTTTCACAATTTGTAGTGAGTTCGAAAGCGGGGTAGAATAGGCGTGAATTCTCCGATCCTCGCGGCCTGCGGAAGAGAAAATCCATGGCAGCGGGGACGATATCGCGCTGCATGAACAGCGCGGAAGACGCGTGCAAGCAGGATACTTTCGCCGCGTTTAGGGTTCGGGCGGAAACTCCCGGGCCTCCCTTCATGGCCAAGCCATGATTTGGAAAGGAGAAAAGCCGCGCGCGCTGAACGCCCTGCTTTTTCTGCCCAATTCCAATCACGGAATCGGGCATTTTTATTTTGGGCGCGCCGGGTGGAATTGAATCGCGGCCGATGGAAATCAAAATAACGTGACTCAACTTCACTCAGTACCTGATGCAGCGACGGCCGGCCAATTAACGGACAAATTCGGCAGGCAGATTACGGATTTGCGCGTTTCGGTTACCGACCGTTGCAATTTCCGGTGCGTCTATTGCCGCTCCGCCAATCCTGAAAATCACATGGCCGAGCACAACCTGCTCAGCTGGGACGAGCTCGGGCGCTTGGCACGAATTCTCGTTGGCCTGGGAATCAAGAAAGTCCGCGTCACCGGAGGCGAGCCGCTGGTGCGCCCCGGCGTCGAAGAATTTATTGCCCGCCTGCGCGCGCTGGGTGTGCCGGATATTTCTCTGACGACGAATGGCCAGCTTCTCGCGGAGCGCTGTGAACGCCTTATCGCCGCGGGATTGAATCGCATCAATATCAGCCTCGATTCCCTCGACCGCGCGAAGTTCGACAAGATAACGCGCACACGCTCATTCGATCGCGTGATGGCGGGGATCGACGCAGCACAAGCGTCGCCGCTGCGTCCCGTGAAAGTCAATGCGGTGCTGGTGCGCGGCCTGAATGACGATGAAGTGGAGGCGTTCGCCGCGTTCGCGCGCGAGCGCGACTTGATTATGCGTTTTATCGAGTTCATGCCCCTCGACGCGGACCGCGCGTGGACGCGTGACCTCTTTGTGCCCGCGGAGGAAGTTCGGCGCCGCATCGAGGCGCGCTGGCCCATGGTTCCCATCGCTCACGAACGCAGCGAAACGGCCAGGAAGTATCGTTTCACCGACGGGCGCGGAGAAATCGGACTCATCGCTCCTGTGTCGCAGCCGTTTTGCGGATTCTGCTCGCGTGTCCGGCTGACCGCCGACGGAAAGTTGCGCACGTGCCTTTTCAGCAAGGACGATCATGATTTGAAGGGCCTGCTGCGCGGCGGCGCGAGCGACCAGGAAATTATCGGCGAAATTCGCGGCATCGTCATGGAAAAGGAAGCAGGCCACCGGATCAACGAGCCTGATTTTGTTCCCCCGTCGAGGACGATGGTCTATATTGGTGGTTGAACTAAGACCATGCCGGACGAAGAGCAAAGGCTTTTCACCCTAACCGAGGCGGAGCGCACGCGCATCGAGCTCGAGCCATTGCTGCTCGAAGCGATGGAGGAGCGCCGGCTGATGAGTGAGCTCGACGAAAAGCTGGGCGAACTCGCCACGCGCATACAAATGATGGGCGGCATGCGTTTCAATTACGACGAAGCGGCGACGCAGCGTCTCGAGCGCAATCGCCACGAAAAATCTGTCGAGTCCGCCGTCGAACGCATTAGCGCAACTGGGTGCGTGGTGAAGGATCTCAATGTAGGCCTGCTCGATTTCCCTGCGCGCCTCAATGACGAAGACATTTATTTTTGCTGGCGCGTGGGCGAGGACCGCATCCGCTTTTATCATCGGCAGGACGAAGGCTTCGCAGGGCGCCGGCCCATTGATCCGCGCGACGCCGATTATCGCAGTCCGATTCAGTAACGTTGCGACGCGTTGTCCTCCATCAAAGGAACTTGTGAGCGAAGCTCCGGCAAATCGTTTGAAGGATTCCGCGAGCCCCTATCTGCGCTCGGCGGCGCATCAGCCAGTGGACTGGCACGAATGGGGCGAAGCGGCGTTCGCAACGGCGCGCGCGGAAGCGAAGCCCATTCTCCTCGATATTGGCGCGGTCTGGTGCCATTGGTGCCACGTGATTGACCGCGAGAGCTACGAAAATCCCGAGATTGCCGCTCTCATCAATCAATTTTTTGTGGCTGTCAAAGTGGATCGCGACGAGCGCCCCGACGTCGATTCCCGCTATCAAGCGGCAATCAGCTCGATTTCGGGCCAGGGCGGCTGGCCGCTCACTGCGTTTCTTACGCCTGATGGCAAACCATTTTTCGGCGGTACTTATTTTCCGCCCGAAGACGCAATGGGCCGGCCGGGGTTCAAGCGCATCTTGGTAGCTGTGACGGAGGCGTTTCGCGCGAAGCGAAGCGAAATCGACAGTTCGGCCGCGGCGCTCGAAGACGCTGTGTGCCAGGCGGAGAATTTTACAAACGCGCGTGGCGCATTCGATCCCTCGATCGTGCAGGTAATGTGCGCGTCGATCATTGGCAATTTCGATTCGCGCAATGGCGGGTTTGGCCAAGCGCCGAAATTTCCGCATCCGGCCGCCATCGATTTGCTCCTCGATCTTGGACAGACATCGCGCGATTCCAATCTGCTGTATATCGCGAATCGGACGCTGACGAAGATGGCGCTCGGTGGCGTTTACGACCAGCTTGGCGGCGGATTTCACCGCTACTCTGTCGATGAACGCTGGCTTGTGCCGCACTTCGAGAAAATGTCTTACGATAATTCGGAGCTGCTGAAGAATTATCTCCACGGATTTCAAGTGGCAAATGCGCCGGGTGCCGTGGACGCCGCGCTGGCGCCACTTTTTCGCGAAACTGCCGAAGGAATTATTACCTGGGCGTTTGACACGCTGAGTGACCCTGGGCGCGGCGGTTTTTTCGCAAGTCAAGACGCGGACATCTCGCTGGACGACGACGGCGACTATTTCACCTGGACGGTGGTCGAGTTGCGCGCGGCGCTCGCGCCCGAAGAAGCCAGCGTCATGGAGGAATACTACGACGTCGGGCCGGTAGGCGAGATGCATCACAATCCAGCGAAGAATGTTCTGTGGGTAGCCGGCACAGTGGAAGAGATCGCCAAGCGCCACGGGATCAGCGAGAACGACGCGCGGTTCGTCCTCGCGACCGCAAAAGGCAAGTTGGTCGCTGCGCGCCTGAAGCGCACAGCTCCCGCCGTCGACAAAACCATCTACGTAAGCTGGAATGCTATGTTCGTTTCCGCGTTCCTCGAGGCAGCTCGCGTGCTCGCACGCGATGATTGCCGGCAATTTGCGCTGAGGACGCTCGACCAGATCCTTGCTGACGGATGGAACGAGGACAAGGGCTTCAATCATCGCGTTGGCGGGCCGCTTGTGGCGGGTTTGCTCGACGATCAGATTTTCGCGGCGGCAGCGCTGCTCGATGCGTACGAGACGACGTTCGACAAGCGCTATTTCGCGATTGCAGAACGCACAATGCAGCTCGCCATCGAAAAATACGGCGACGCGGAAGGCGGCGGTTTCTTCGACCGCGCGTCGGATGCGCCTCCGATGGGCGGCCTCGACGTTCGCCGCAAAGCGTTTCAAGATTCGCCGACGCCGAGCACGAACTCCGCCGCCGCAATTGTGCTCGAGCGGCTCTACGGTTTCACGGGCAACGATCTCTATCGCGAATGGGCCCAGCGGACAATCGAGGCGTTCGCTGCGCTCGCGCCGCAATTTGGGCTTTACGCCGCAACCTATGGACTCGCGGCAATGCTGTATTCGCGGCACACATCACAGGTGGTGATCACGGGTGCGATGGGCGATGCGAAAGCGTCGGCGCTCGAAGCGGCAGCGAATTCCGTGTATCGCTTCGGCAAAGCGGTGCTGCGCGTCACTCCGGAAATTGCCGCCGCGGATGCGCTCGCGCCGGCGTTGAAAGAAACGATTCCACATCTGAACGCGAGTGCGACGCAGGCGTTCGTCTGCGTGGGAACCTCTTGCTTCCCGCCTGTAAACGAGCCGGCTAAACTGCTCGAAATGCTATCTGGCGCAGGTCTGCACGCCGCGGCGAAATGAAGAAGCGCGGGAAGAAAGCAAAACAGTCGAGTCGTCAAGCGCGCCTGCCGCACCTCGCTCCGAGTATTCCAACGCTCGAAACGCCGCGCCTCGTCCTCCGCCCTTTAGAACTCGCCGACGCACCGCAAATCCAAATTCTCTTTCCGCAATGGGAGATCGTGCGCTATTTGCGGAATGCGATTCCCTGGCCGTATCCAACCGATGGCGCATTGCAATACGTCCGCGATATGGCCTTGCCGGCCATCGCGCGCAGCGAAGCGTGGCATTGGACCTTACGACTGAGAACCGAGCCAAAGCAAGTGATTGGATTCATCAGTTTGATCAAAGGCAAAACCGAGAATCGCGGCTTTTGGATGAGCCCGCCGTGGCAAGGGCGCGGCCTGATGAGCGAAGCCTGCGACGCGGTGACGGACTATTGGTTCAACGTGTTGAAATTTCCCGTGCTGCGCGTGCCGAAAGCCGTCGCCAACGCGGCCTCGCGGCGCATCTCGGAAAAACAGGGTATGCGCGTGGTCGCAACCGAGGAGCGCGACTATGTTGGCGGCCGTTTTCTCAGCGAGACTTGGGAGATCACCGCCGAAGAGTGGCACGCTCACCGAAAATCGGCCGTTCGCCGAACGCGCGATCCCAAGCGACATGGCGTATGAGTTGCCGGGCGTGCGACGCGATGCGATAATGGCGTTCTACTACGAGCGTTGAGCGAGCTTGTCAGGGATTCCTTTGCTGGGCGGGGGACAAAGTCATGGCGATCAGAGATGCATGGATTGAGAGACGGCTGCAGACGGCGGGCGTAAATGGAAGCCGAAACGTGTCGCAGATGCATTATGCGCGGCTTGGAATCATCACCGAGGAAATGGAATATGTCGCGAAGCGCGAGAAACTCGCGCCTGAATTGGTGCGCAGCGAAGTAGCTCGCGGCCGCGCCATCATTCCCGCGAATATCCATCACAAGAATCTGGAGCCAATGGGCATCGGCGTCGCCTTCAAATGCAAAATCAACGCCAACATCGGCAACTCAGCCACGACCTCGAAGATTGAAGACGAGCTCGAAAAGCTGCATCGCTCCGTGCACTACGGGTCCGACACGGTGATGGATCTTTCCACCGGAGGCGACATACCAACGATTCGCAAAGCCATCATCAACGCGTCGCCCGTGCCGATTGGCACCGTGCCAATTTACGAAGCGCTCTCGCGCGTTCGCCGCACGGAGGATTTGACGATCCAGCTGATGCTCGAAGTCATCGAAGAGCAAGCCGAGCAGGGCGTCGATTACATGACCATCCACGCGGGCGTGCTGCGCGAATTCCTTCCGCTGGTGCGCAATCGCATCACGGGAATCGTCAGCCGCGGCGGGGCTCTACTCGCCGTGTGGATGAGCCATCACAAGAAGCAGAATTTTCTTTACGAGCATTTCGACGAGATTTGCAAAATTTTCAAGAAGCACGACGTCAGCTTTTCGCTTGGCGATGGCCTGCGCCCCGGCTCGCTCGCGGACGCCAGCGACGAAGCGCAATTCGCCGAATTGAAAGTGCTGGGCGAGTTGACCACGAAAGCCTGGGAACACGATGTGCAGGTGATGATCGAAGGCCCAGGGCACATTCCGATGGACCAAATCGAGCTGCAGGTGAAAAAAGAAAACGAGATGTGCCATGAAGCGCCATTCTATACGCTGGGGCCGCTCGTCACGGATATTGCGCCGGGCTATGATCACATCACCAGCGCAATTGGCGCGGCAATGATCGGCTGGCACGGCGCGTCGATGCTGTGCTACGTCACGCCGAAGGAGCATCTCGGTTTGCCGAATGCGGATGACGTTCGCCAGGGCGTGATTGCGTATAAAATCGCTGCGCACGCAGCGGATGTGGCGCGGCATCGTCCTGGAGCGCGCGATCGCGACGATGCGTTGAGCTATGCGCGATTTTTGTTTGACTGGAACAAACAGTTCGAGCTTTCGCTTGATCCGGAGACGGCGCGCGCCATGCACGACGAAACTTTGCCCGATGATTTTTACAAGGACGCGAAGTTTTGCTCGATGTGCGGCCCCAAATTCTGCTCCATGAATCAGACCCAAATTGCGGAAGCAAACGACGGCCTGGATCAGCAGGGTCGCCAGGAGAAATTCGTGAAGCTCCTGGCAAAAGTGGAAAATTAGAACCGTCACCGGAACATTTCGCTTGCCGTTAGCGTAACTTCAGATAGAGGGTGCGACTATGGGTCTGCTTGTTTTGGTTCTCTTGTACTTTCTGCCGGCGATCATCGGCCACAACAAGCGCGATGCGCTCGGCATCTTCCTGCTGAATTTCTTCCTCGGTTGGACGATTATCGGCTGGGTCGCGGCGCTTTTCTGGGCCTGCACGTCGAGGTCATGCGCGCCCGTGTTCATGTTCGCGGGCCCTGGACGCTACTGCCAGCAATGCGGCACCCCAACAATGCCCGCAGCGCGGTTTTGCTCGAGTTGCGGCCGCGTGATTTGACACGCAGTACTCTTCAGGCCGCACATAATATCTGACAGCAGGATGGCCATGCCGGAAATCGTGCAAAACGAAAACCTTCGCGAAGAATTCAACCGCTGGGCCGAAGCTGGCAAGGGCGAGAGCATGGAGACGGAGCATCGCCCCATCGTTGAACCGACGCTCGCAATGATGAAAATCGCGCCGACCGACGAAGTGCTCGACGTAGGCTGCGGCGGCGGGTGGTTGGTGCGCGAAATCGCGTCGCGCGTCGCACAGGGCCGCGTGCTCGGCATGGACGTCTCCGATGAGATGATCAGCCGTGCGCGCCGCAGCGCAACTCATTTGCAGAATGTCGAATTTGTCGTTGGCGGCGTTGACGCCATTCCTCGCGCCGCGAATTCCTTCGACAAAGTTATTTCTGTCGAGTCGTCTTATTACTGGCCCGACGCTGCGGCGGGCATCCGTGAGATTTTTCGCGTGCTTCGCCCGGGCGGCTCGGCGTGGATTTTGATCAATTATTATCGCGACAATTTGTACTGCCACCAGTGGAGCAAGACTTTCACGATCCCCACGCATCTGCTATCCGGCGACGAATGGGTGGGTCTGTTCCGCAGTGCGGGTTTCAAGGACGTCGCGCATCGGCGCATTACCGATCCCACGCCCACGCCCGAAACCTACACGGGCCGCTGGTTCCGCGACGCGGCTGAACTGGCGGCCTTCCGGCGCGAAGGCGCCCTCCTCGTCCACGGCGCGAAGCCCTAGTTTCGCCCGTTCCCTTACGTCAGAACTGAAAACTTACGGTGCCGTATGTGGACAGCGGCGCGCCGGGATAGGCCAGGATGTATCCATTGGTTGTTGTTCCGAAATAGCCCCCGCTGGAGATGTACTCGTAGTTGTTATACTTCTTATTGAAAAGATTTTGCACGGATAGGCTCAAGTTCACGAACTTAACCGGCGAGGCGGTGAAGGAAAGATTCGCCGTTGTGTACGACGGCATCGTAGCGGTGTCGGGTGCACCCGTCAGGTTATTGAAGAGGTGTTGAGATCCTTCGTAAATGACGGTGAAACGCGGCTCGACCAACACGTGATCGTTATGCGAGATGCCGTAATATATGCCGCCGTTGAAGGTGGCGTTAGGCACATAAGAAACGGGCAGGTTATTGTAGAACGTGCAGGGATTGGGCGTTTGCGCCTGGCACGCTGCGACACTCGGGCCTCCCACAATGTAATTTGTAAATTTCGAAGTCTCCCCGTTGATGTTGAGGAAAAAATGAAGATTCGCGAGGGGGTCATCGTCGAAATAAGCGTTCACTCCGTGATAGGTTGAGCTGCCTCCGCCCGCAACCTGGACGTGTCCCGCGGTTTCAAAATCGATTTCCTGATTGGTGTAATCGATGTGGTAGTAGGCGAGGCCGACGATCATGTTCTTGAGCACTGGGCCATCTTGGAAATGCATTTTGAATCCAACCTGGCTGTAGGTGCTCTTCGCCAAACTGTAGAAATTGGGATCAACCTTCTGGAACATGCCGCCGCCGCCGCCGAGCGATGGTGAATGAAATTCGGTCGAGTACCCGCCATAGACAGTCAGCCAGGGCAAGGCCATATAGCCCACGTTGACGGAAGGCTCGACGTCGCTGCGCGTCGAGTGACCGCCACAAATGGAGCCGGCATCGGTTGTATTTGGAGGGCCGAAGAGGTTGCTGTATGGATCAGATGTTGTCGGAAAGAGCGCGCAGTGAGTACTGAGCACGACGCCCGGTACAAAATTAAAGTCGTGCTGGGCCTGATCGGAATAGCCCGTTCGAAATCCAACCCAGCGGACTCCGGGAGTGATGTGCAGCTTCGGGATGGGGTGAAAATCGTCTTCGGCAAAGAACGCAACATCGTCCTGGTCAAAGTAGCCGGAACGAATCCTGGCTCCAATATTCACGGTTGCGGTCGCGCCGTTTCCGCCCATAGTGGGATCGAAGAAGTTGTTCCTGGTGTTGTACAGTTCGTGGATGAAGTAGCCTCCCAGGGAGAAAGTATTCAGCCGGAGAACCTTTGAGAGCGAGATTTGGTCTCCGAAAGCGTCGCTGTAGGGATTATTCCATTCATCGATCTGCCCGGGGGAAGCGAAAATATCGGCTAGCCGCCTGTGGAAACGCCGGATGTGCATGAACCAAGTCATATTCGAAAGAGTAGTCGTGGAATTGAGGAGAAGATTTTCGCGACCATAAAGAATCCACATCTCGTTCGTATCGTATTTGTTGTAAGCGTTGAAGGGCATCGTGTTATAGAACCCACTGGTTGACTGGCTGTACTGCTGGCCATTTGGTTCGAGAATTCCCTGAGGCGTAAGAGGAATCACTTGTGGGCGGTAGCCGCCGCTCTTGGCGTAGTAGCTGCCCAGCTCGAAACTGCCGGCCGAGAACATCCTTATCGTCTTAATGAAAGCCGCGCCGTCGCTGCTATGATTCTTGAAACCGTCCGAAGCCTGGCGAAAGCTATCGCCGCTGCCCACGCCGCCGCCGATCACCGTTGACCAACCGTGGAACCCGCCCGTATTCGCAACAAACGCGATATTCTTCTGGTTGTAGCTCCCATAGGTTGCCGCTACGCTCACGTGTCGGCTCACCGTGGGTTGAATCGGCGTGAATTCCACTTGCCCGCCGATGTTGTCATACCAGCGATCGGCAGCCGACCCGGGACCGTAAGTGACGGACAAATTCTGCATGAGAATGTTCTGCGGCATGGTTCCCGATTGCCACAGACCCGTAGCTACGTCGGAAATGGGCACGCCATCGAAGGTGACGCCGAGCGAGCCCGGCGCTGTGAAGCCGGTATTCTCGCCAGCCCAGCCCTGATGGATTCCGTTCAACTGAATCGTGTACTTCGTCGCACCCGTTTCTCCATAACCGAATACGTTAGCGCCGGGCGTGAAAGCAATCATCTGTGCTCCGCCTGCCACCGGACCCGCCGCGTCGAGTTGCTTGCGGTCCAGCACGCGAACGGACTGGTTGGAGAGCAGCACATCGGTGCGCGTCGGCATGGGTCTTGCCCCGGGCACAACCGTGCCGCGCACAACGACGGACTGCGCCAGGGTTGCGATCGACATTTTGGCATTGACTGTGACGGACTGTTGCGTCGTCAGAGAGACTTGCTGTGTGAACGCCTCGAAACCCGTCTTCTCCACCGTCACCAAATATCGGTCCGGTTTCAGATTGTTGGCGACGAAGCTCCCGTCTGCCCCTGTTGTTACGCGAACCACTGCGCCGGAAGTCAGATCGCTAATGGAGACGCTGGCACTGGCAATCGCGGAACCGGACTCATCCACCGTTTTTCCGCTAATGGTGCCCTGTCCTGCGGCCCAAACCAGAAACACACTGCAGAACACAGCCGCACATAAACCCACAATTTTGCGCATGAATGCCAACTCTCCTTTTGAATGTCCGAGATTTCGTTTTTTTGTCCTGAGCGGCTCGGAAAATGAAAAGACGCTCTGGCGAACGTGGAGTCTTGCTTCGGAACGTTGCTCTTGGATTAGCGCAGCATCAATTCTCGGTTACGGCTTGCGAGCGCCGAGCGGCAAACTCCAAATATTGGAAGCGGATAATCTTTGGTCAGTCGAATCCAGCGGAGTTGCCACAAGCATCCAGCCAGCCGGAATCTGTCGTTCACCACAGGTTCGGTTTGATTTCACTTCATCGCATGGCTATACTCTCGGCCCTGGCGATAGATCTCGCTCATCTGCGGCGAGGGGTAACGGAACCAATGGCATTCCAGCGCGCAGGCAAACTCGACGAAATCCCGCCAGGCCAAATCCGCGAGATCTCGGTCGGTGGGAAGTCCGTTGCCGTAGCCAACGTTGACGGTAAGTTGTTTGCAATCAATAGTGTATGTCTGCATCACGGCGGGCCGCTCGGCGAAGGTGAGCTCGATGGTACGGTGGTAAGCTGTCCCTGGCACGGATGGCAGTACGACGTCACCACCGGCAAGCTCGCCCTGCAGTCTTCCGACGGTGTCCAATGCTATCCTGTCGAGCTGCGCGGCGACGAAATTTTCGTCGACGTTGGCTGACCGCCGTCGCATTTCCGGAGATTTCTGCATGCAGGGTCAGATTTTTGGTTGTTTCTCGGGGGCTTCCATGTATAGTTCGCCAGTTACAGCCCGGCTATGACTCGCCCTGTTACCAGACCTCATCAGTGGCTGCTGGCCGTTGACCCGCGCATCTACCATTGGGACACCCTTTTCGTAAAAGGGAAGGAGATGTGGCGGCACGCCGGTGCCAAGCCCGACGCCCTGCGCCAGCTCAAGCAGGTCCGCCGCGGCGACCGCGCGCTTTGCTATCACGGCAAACCCGAATACGCGCTTTACGCCATCGCCGAGGTGACGCGCGATCCCTACCCCGATCCGCACGATCCGGACTCCAAACAAATGGTGATTGACCTCCGCGCGCTCGAACGGCTGCCCCGCCAGGTTTCGCTCGAGGAGTTGCGCGAGGACCGCTTGCTGCGCAAGGTGAAATTTCTGAAGAATCCGCGCCTCACGATTTCTCCGCTCGTCGGGGAAGAATATTCCGAGATTCTCCGGCTCGCTGGCATTGTCGCCACGCCCGGCATTCCTTTGCCATAGCGTTAAATCGCCTCGCAAGAACGAAAATTAGAATTAATATAGCGGTTTGGAATTTCGCGTTTGGAGTTCACGGAAAAGGAGGACGAAATGAGAATATTTTCTGCTTCCGCGCGAGGAATTATTTTTGTCGCTCTTGTGGCACTGGCCGTTTCGCTTGGCGCGCAAACGAAAAAACACGAAGCCATATGCAGCGCCCTCATGGGGATTTCTTCCGGGCGCACGCATGTGGTCGACATGACCTATGCCCTCAATGACCATTCGCCTGCATGGCCCGGCGACGCTCACCCGTTCGAAGCCGTGGTGAATGCCACGCCCGCCAAGGAGGGTTACTTCACGCGAAAATTCTCCATGCTCGAACACTACGGCACGCACATGGACGCGCCCGCGCATTTTCCTCCCGGCAAAGAAACACTCGACCAGATCCCGATACAAAAATTCTTCGGCCCCGCGGAGGTGATCGACATTCGCGACAAAGCCGCGAAGAACGTCGATTACCGCTTGAGCGTCGCTGATTTGCAAGCGTGGGAAGCCCAGCATGGGCGCATTCCCGCGGGCGCGATTGTAATGCTGCGAACAGGTTGGGGCTCGCGCTGGCCGGACCAAACGCGCTACCGCAACATGGATGCGAAAAACGTGATGCACTTTCCGGGATATTCTGTGGCCGCAGCGAAGTTTTTGATTGCACGGCACGTCAGCGGCTTGTGCATCGACACGTTGAGCATCGACTACGGCCCGTCTGCGAATTTCGAGGTGCACCGCACAACTTTACCTGCGGGCCTGTTTCACATCGAAAACATCGCGAACTTGGATAAATTGCCGGCGACCGGCGCATTCGTTATCGCCGCGCCCATCAAGCTCGAAGGCGGTTCCGGCGGCCCGGTGCGCGTTTTCGCCATTTTGCCGAATTGACACTTGCCCGAACTTCCCGAAGTCGAAACTGTCGTCCGCGGCCTGCAGTTGTTGCTCCCGGGCCGCAGCATACTCAGCGTCCGCCTCGGCAAGACAGATTTCATCGACGATCCCGCTGCAGTCGAACAGCACGCCCCAGGTTGTCGCATCGTTGAGGTTCGCCGCCGCGGAAAATTCCTCGTACTTTTCCTCGAAAAGGGTCCCGCGCCGCAAACCGCCATCGGCTCCGCGCCTGAGCGATTTCACCTGATCGTTCATCTCGGCATGACTGGGCAGCTCACCGTCCGTCCCAGCGCAATGCCTTCCGCGCCGCACACGCACGTATGGTTCGCGTTGGATAACAATCGCGAACTTCGCTACACCGACCCTCGGCGCTTCGGTCGTATGACTCTGGTTCCTGAATCGGGCAGCGACAATATTCTTGGTCAGCTCGGTCTTGATGCGCTCGAAACCAGCGAAGAGGAATTTCGCAGCCGTCTTGCTGGCCGCCGCGCGCGAATCAAGGCGCTGTTGCTCGACCAGCGCGTTTTTCGCGGCATGGGGAACATTTATACGGACGAGAGTTTGTGGCGCGCGCGCACTCATCCCGCACGTTTGGGTGCATCCCTAAAACGCAAGGAAGTCTCGCGCCTTTATCGCGCTGTCCAAACCGTGCTGCGCGAAGCGATTCGCCTCGGCGGCTCGTCAATCTCCGATTACGTGAATGCCGAAGGCGAGCCGGGCGAATTCCAACTTCGCCATCGCGTTTACCAGCGGGAAGGAGAGAAATGTTCGCGCTGCGCGACACTGATTCGCCGCATGATCGTTGCGGGACGCAGCAGCTACTTTTGTCCGAGCTGCCAGCGAGCCCCGCGGAACCGCCGCTCGCAAAGAAAACGCACTGCAGAGAGTCACGCGCGCAAGCGCATCAGCGCCAAAAATAAATCAGCGTCGTGCCGGCAAGGCTGAAAATCGCCCCATAGAGAAATCCCGCTGCGGGCGCCACGGTTGTCCACAACGCGCCCACGATGATGCTCGACGCGAAATCGCCGATGCCATTCACCGTCGCCAGCACGCCAAATCCGGTCCCGCGGATCTCCGAAGCAAGCAGCTCCGCGGCCAGCGATTTTTCCAGTCCCTGCTGTATGCCGGTATGGATTCCCGCCAGCGCGAAAAGAATGGCTAGCCACACGAGCGTCGCAGGCGCAAAAATGAACCCAAGACACATCACTGTGGCCACCATGTATCCAACGGCAAGAAGCCCGCGCTTGCCCACGCGGTCCGCCAGCGCGCCTGCCGGGTACGAAATCACCGCAAACACGATGTTGTGCAGCGTGTACAGCGCAACGGCCAGCGCCGAAGCGTGCGCCGCCCCATATTGCGGCGTCAGGATCTGGCCCGCGCGCAGGATCAGCAGCGTCGGCGCGAAATCGCCGATTCCATGCGCGAATACGCCCACAAGGAATCGCCGAAAGCTCCCGGGAAGCTGGCGCAAACTGTGCAAAAAGCCAAACGGCTGATGCGTTGTCGCCGATTTTCCCGATGGCACCAGCCACAAAAAACAAATTGACGCAAGCACGCCCGGCACGATCGTCCATGCCAGTGCCGTTCGAACATTCGCAAGCGATACCAGCAGCAATGCCGTCAGCGGTCCGGCGACGGCGCCGACGGTATCCATCGCGCGCTCGAACCCGAACGCGCGTCCAAGCTGCGACCTCGGCGCCGCATCGGCCAGCAGCGCATCGCGCGAGGGGCTTTTCGCGCCGCGTCCCGCCCATCCTGCCGCGCGCAGCAGCAGAATGAACGGCCACCTCTGCGCAAGGCTGTATGCGAATGTCGTTAGCCCAACGACAATGTACCCGCCCGCCGCGACAGGCTTGCGCCAAGTGGGTCGGTCCGCGATGTACCCGCCCGCAAGTTTTAAAAAGCTCGAAAGGCCGTCGGCGACACCTTCGATTACGCCAAGCGCAATCGCAGGCGCGCCCACCAGCGCGAGCAACGCGGGCAGCAGAGAAGTCGCGGCTTCATGTCCCCAATCGGAAAACAAATTGGCGAGCCCGATTCCCAGGATGCCGCGCGTGAACCATAGGCCAGTGTGGGCGTCACTGCGATTGTCTTTATTGTTCACGGAGGGGATTTAACGGGAGGCCTTTTGCACACCACTCGCCGCGCGCGCTATCGGAATAGCAGCGTCAAAGACGCGCTCGCCCCACGCAAGTCGATCGCGCTCGTCGAGCCAGAAGGCTCGCCTCTGCACGCCGGCAAAAACGGAATCATCCAGAAGCTCGTTGAGCAATTCATGAATTCGCCGCTGAAACGCGCGATCTTCGGAGCGGAATCCATCGGGCTGAATTTCTTGCGCTAGCGGAGGCACCCCGGCGAGCAAGTCGTATGTTTGCATCCACCAGGCCAGCCATCCCTCCAGTTGCGGCTGTCGCCCAAACTTGTTCACCAGGTAACAGTAGTTGTCGAGCACGGAGCGGTCGCAAACCACATTCGCTGCATTTCGCGAAGCGTCA